>CALUPU010000004.1 GCA_944322725.1 Candidatus Gastranaerophilales bacterium | reverse complement strand
TGCCGTTGGCCACTCTGCCGAGTAAAAGCTGACTAAATGTCAGGTTTTACGAGAGGTAGAAACGGAAACAGGTTCGACTCCGGACAAAAAAAAGACCTCTTACGAAGTCTTTTAAATGGTGCCGTTGGCCGGAGTCGAACCGGCACGTGGTTGCCCACACAAGATTTTGAGTCTAGCACGTCTACCAATTTCATCACAACGGCATGTTTGTATTCAATTTTTAATTCATTTGTGATGAAATTGGTAGTTTTTAATTGGAGTTTTCTCCGCTTCGCTACGGTCAGTTCATCACAACAGCTTAAATTTACTTGTTATATAGAAATTTTACCAGAACAATATAAAAATTCCAGTATTATTTTTAATTTTATTAAAAATTCTGTAAAATTTATGTAAAAAAACAGCCGCAATGCTATATTGATGGTACATTAATTATAGTCTGGTATTAAATTTATGAAAATTACTGCATATAAAAACATCGTTTATAATCAAATATATAATAAAAACTCTTTAACATTTAAAAGAGCACCGAGCCCTGAAATAACCATGCCTGACGGACGCACGGAAGAAGAGTATTACTCTGATACTATTAAAGAAGCTAAACATTTCTTAGGCATAACAGATTTGGCTTTAATTTTGCATCAGTCAAGCTTTCCGATAAAAAACAACGACCTGTTTATCGGCTCTCATATAGATGCCAAAGCAGTGGAAACAAATAAATTTTTAAAACTCCACGGATTTGACTCAATACAACTGGGGCCTCCGGGATTGACCAGACTTTCGCCTTATAATTCCGGTGTAAATTCAAAAAATTATCTTTACACGGATATGGAAAAGCTTACAACACCTGCATATGCCAAAATACTTTCAAATGAGGATATAAAGTCAGTTATTGACAGCATCGATACCAATCGTCTTTACGAAAAATTTTCTGACCAAACACATTTTAACAGAGCATTTTATGTATATGACAAACTTTTTTCTGTTGCATACAAAAATTTTACAGAAAAAGTTAATTTAAAAGATAAGGATGCAGTTAAACTATACGAAGAATTCGAAATATTTAAAGAAAACGAATCAGATTGGCTTGATAATGATGCATTATTTGAACATTTTAAAAAGAAATTCTCAATGGATGACGATTTCTTTGAATGGCCTGATATGAGCAAAAACCTTATTGTCTATAAAAATGATAAAAACTCCCCATATCATGAAGATGCACTTGATTATATAAAAAATATTAATGAAAAACACGGAAAAGAACTGGATATATATAAATTCAAACAGTTTATTCTGGATAAGCAGGAAAGAGAATTTATCAAAGAAAATCCTGATAAATTAAACTATATCTCTGATGCAATTATCGGGTTCTCTCTTGCTGATTACTGGTCAAATCAAGATGCCTTCTTAAAAGACTACAGAGTAGGCACCCCGTACGGAGGTGAAGGCAGAAACATAGGCAACGGAACTATATGGGGAGAGAATCAAACATGGGATATTCCCGTATTAGACCCTAAGAAACTATTTATCAGAGACGAACAAGGGAATATAACGGGACTTGGTATTGCAGGAAAACTTTTAAAAAATAAGTTTGAAAAACTTCTTGATACTTATCAAAACATAAGAATAGACCACGCTATCGGACTGATTGACCCGTGGATATACAATGTTAACAACGTAGAAGTACGGCACGGCAGATATGAACATGAAAGACCGGATACACCCGAGCACATAATCTACAAAAATGCACACGGTGCCAATATAAGCATTATGGGCAAGAAAAATGCCTACGATGCAAACCAAAAAGGCTGGGATTGGTATACTACACAGGAAATAAACAAAGAAATAGCAAATATGCCTGATGTTGACCCTGATGGCGATTATGCAAAAATTCTTGACTACATACTATTACCGTTATTTAAAGAAAAAAACATACCTGTAGAAAATATTGTCTGGGAAAGTCTCGGGTGTAATACCGATAAATTTGATGAAATTTATAAAAAGCAGGATAGACCTTTGCCTGACATAAGTTCTTCATACCAGTATCAGCTACAATACAGACCGGAAAAAGACTGGATGATGATAGGTTCGCATGACCACGGACCGTTTTCACAAATCTGTACGGATGATTTTTACAGACAGAAATCCGGACATAGAGATATAATGAATCCGTACTACCTTTTGGGAAACTTATATCCTGAAATCTCAAATGAAGAAAGACAAAAACTAATTGAAGATATGAACTGGGACAGGCGCCTAAGAGTCCAATCAAAATATGAAGAACTGCTTCGTTTCGGCAAAAAAATCCAATTTACATTTATGGATTTTTTCGGTCTGGATAAGACTTATAATGCCGGCGGAACACAAAATAAGAACAACTGGAAATTGCGTCTAAAAAAAGATTATCAAAAAGATTACTACGAAAAACTTACCTGGCAGCCGGGCGACAAAGGAGTTTTTAATATCCCGATAAACATGCCTGAAAGTCTGTTCAGAGCAGTAACAGCAAAGATTATCACAGAAGGCGGCAAGCTTGATGACCACAAGCAGCTTCTTGATGACTTAAAATACTGTGATGAAGAAATTTTGAAACAAAAAGAAGCTTAAACAGCAAATCTGAAATGAACAATATCACCGTCTTGTACAACGTAATCTTTACCCTCAAGACGGGTTAAGCCTTTTTCTTTTGCTGCCGTATAAGAACCGCATTTTACAAAATCATCATAGCTGGTAACTTCAGCACGGATAAAACCTTTTTCAAAGTCAGTATGAATTACCCCTGCTGCCTGCGGTGCTTTTGCTCCGGCTGGAATAGTCCACGCACGCACTTCTATTTCACCTGCTGTAATATAAGTTCTAAGGTCAAGCAGATGATACACGGATTTAATCATTCTTTCTATGCCTGAATTTTCAACACCCAACTCTGCTAAATAATCTTTTTTTTCTTCGTCTCCGAGTTCAGAGAGTTCTGCCTCTATTTTCGCAGAAATCACAACAACATCGGCATTGTGTGTTTTTGCGTATTCTTTAACCTTTTCTACATAGGCATTACCCGTTGCAAGGTCTGTTTCAGATACGTTTGCAGCATAAATAACAGGTTTTGTTGTCATAAGATGCATAAGCTTGATATAAGGCAGTTCATCTTCGTTAAAATGGTCTTTTACATTAATAAACTTTCCGTCCTCAAGCAGCTTCAGAAGCTTTTCTACAATTGCAAGTTCTGCAACAGCATCTTTATCACCTGTTTTTGCTACCTTTGAAAGGCGCTGCTGACGTTTTTCAAGACTAGCCATATCAGCTAAAGCAAGTTCTGTATTAATTGTTTCGATATCATCAATCGGGTCAACTTTGCCTGTAACGTGGATTGTATTGGGGTCATCAAAACATCTTACAACCTCAATAATAGCGTCTGTTTCTCTGATGTTAGCAAGAAACTGATTGCCCAACCCCTCACCTTTACTGGCACCTTTTACAAGACCGGCAATGTCCACAAACTCAATGGCAGTAGGCACGACTTTATCTGTTTTTACCAGCTTTTGGAGTACATAAAGTCTTTCGTCAGGCACTGTGACAACACCTACGTTCGGCTCAATAGTACAAAACGGATAATTTGCGCTCTGCGCATTTGCCGTTGATGTCAATGCGTTAAATAAAGTTGATTTTCCTACGTTTGGAAGCCCTACAATCCCTGCTCTTAGCAATTTTATGTCCTCTTTTTGTGTAATTCTTATTCTAATCCTACGAAAAACACACGGGTTTTACAATGATGTTATGTTATTGTGAATACACACATAAAAGATAAAGTTGAAGGGAAATATGAATTTGTAAATGCAATTGATAATGTAAATATAGATACATTAGAATGTGTTTCAGCAATTTTAAAAGATAATGCTAAGGTAAAATATTTTAAAGGCAAAACGGCAGGTGCACATATTGATTTACATGGAAATTCTTTTATTCAAAAAATTGAAAACGCATCATATATCTCATTTACACATAATGCAAGAGCTGGTTCTTTTGATACAAACATAGTTACATTAAATGGGCACAATTACGTTGAAAGCGGCAAGGCAAAAGAAGCTCTGGTTTATGGATATGCCAAGATTAAAAATTTAGAATGTGAAAAAATTATTTTGGGAGATTGTAGCCCGGAAATAGAAAATCTGAAAACAAATACAGCTTTAATAAAAAATAAAGCAGTAGTAAAAAATATTGACTTATCAGGTTCCTTGACTGCAAAAGATAAAGCAGTAATCGGCAATATTAAAGCAACGGAAGATAAAGCATCAGTAACGTTGATGGGTAATGCTTCTGTCACCGGCAAAATTGAATTTATAGGTGAAGAAGGTAAAGTATATCTCAAAAAAGATCCTGATACAGGTAAAATCCCTGTGTTGAAAAGTAATCAGGTAATAAACGGCAAAATTTATCAAATTTTAGATAACGGAGATACTGCAGTTATTACAAAACCTAAAGGCTTTGCCAAAGTCGCCGGCATGACTGACCTGAAAGAAACACTCTATACGTCCGTAATAGAGCCTCTTACTAAGCCGGAACTTTACAAGCAATACGGCTTAAAACCGATAAACGGCTGCCTTTTATATGGACCGCCCGGCTGCGGTAAGACATATATTGCAAATGCTCTTGCGGAAGAAGCAGGAAGATATTTTGTTGAGGTGAAATTGAGCGATATTTCTTCTTACTATCAAAATGCAACAATAAAAAATCTACGGAATAAATTCAATGAAGCAGAACGACACGCACCTTCTATAGTTTTTCTTGATGAAATAGAAACACTTGCTCCACAACGTGATTCATTATATGGAGACAATCACGAAATTAGCGAAAGAGTTACTGAACTTCTTACCTTAATGAACAATTGTAAAGACAAGAATATTTTTATTATTTGTGCTTCAAATGAACCACAAAATATTGATTCTGCTATTAGGCGGTCTGGCAGGCTGGATAAAAGAATTTATGTTGGTGTACCTGATGAAAAAACACGTGAAGAAATATTTAAAATGGAATTGTCTAACAGATTGACAGACAAAGATATTGATTATAAATTGATAAGTAAAAAAACAGAAAATTATATTTCATCAGACATCAATTGTATTGTAGATGAAGCGGCGCGTTTTGCTCTAAAAGAAAGAAAACCTATTTCTACAGAACATATATTAAAAGCCATTTCTTTAACCAGAGCATCTTTAACACAATCAGAAATTGAATATTACAAAAACAAATTGGAGTCTAACTATGATTAACCCGATTAATACTGCATCACAACCAGTTAAAGATTTTAAAAAACGAATTATTAAATATACTACAGCAGGTATTATAGGAGCAGCTGCAGGTGTCGGTGTTGCATATATCCCCAGAGATGCTTCTCCGGTTGCGAATAAAGCGGGTCGTAAATTTGCACTTGCAAGAAGGCTTAAAAGACCGCAGCCATTCAAATTTGCAATTATTGGATTAATACTAACCACAGGTATAGCTGCACTTACTGATTACATAAAATCACGAAAAGGCTTGATATAGTGTCAAAACTCTCTATAACTCCATTATTACAAACCCAGCCTTATATATCCTCATCTAAAAATTAAAACCAATGCACAACTTGCTCGTATAATGTATAATAGCATTGTAAAATGCCTAAAAGGAAAAAATCATGAAACGAGCAATAATTTTAGTTATAGATTCAATGGGATGCGGAGCAATGCCTGACTGCGCAGACTACAAGGACATCCCCGAATGCAACACACTTTGTAATGTTGCAAAAGCAAACGGAGGACTAAATATTCCTACCATGCAAAAAATGGGTATAGGAAATCTCGGCAATGTTATGGGAGCGGCGCCGGAAAAAGAGACAATCGCCCAATACGGCATAATGAAAGAAGTTTCAAAAGGCAAAGACACAACAACAGGACACTGGGAAATTGCAGGGCTTGTGCTGGAAGAACCTTTTAGAGTTTACCCTGACGGATTTCCTGCTGATGTTATTGACAAGTTTATAGAAAAAACCGGCTGCGGCGGAATCCTTGGCAACTATCCCGCTTCCGGCACAAAAATTATTGAAGATTTAAACGAAGAACATCATAAAACAAAATTTCCGATTGTTTACACCTCTGCTGACAGCGTTTTTCAAATTGCTGTTGATGTTGATGTGATTCCTTTAGAAGAGTTATACAGAATGTGCAGAATCGCACGTGAAATACTGGTAGGAGAGCACAATGTATCCCGTGTAATTGCGCGCCCTTACCATATTATAGACGGAAAACCGACCAGAATTTCAAAAGACAGAAGAGACTACTCTGTAGAACCTCCAAAACCTACTGTATTAAATGAAATTCTCAAAAATAGCGGCAGAGTTGTCGGTATCGGCAAAATTGAAGATATTTACGTAAAATCAGGTGTATCTCATGCAATTCACACAGGCTCTAACAAAGAAGGTCTGGAGTTGACGCTCAAAGCTGTAGAAGGCAGCCTTGAACTTGATAAAATACAAATTGCTCAAACAAAAGAACCTCCAAAATCTGAGTTGATTTTTACAAACCTCGTTGATACGGATATGCTTTTCGGGCATAGAAACGACTGGAAAGGATACGGAAAAGCAATAGAAGAAATCGATGAATTTTTACCTAAAATTATGGATAAAATGACAGAAGATGACATACTCTTTATCACAGCAGACCATGGCTGTGATCCGACAGTTCCGGGCACTGACCACACACGTGAGCAGGTGCCTTTGCTTGTTTATTCAAAGTCAAAATCCTTTGAACCAAAAAATCTCGGAGTTTTGCCGACATTTGCATATGTAGCAGATGAAGTAAGAAAATGGCTGATTGCCTAATTTGTTCTTTACCCTGCTTAAAAAATATGCTATTTTATGTATGTTATGAACTATGTACGCTGGTATGACAAAGATCCTGACTTGAGCCGTTTAATGGCTTTTATTGAAAACCTCTCAGAAGATATTCGAGACGAAATTGCACAGGACCTCATTCAGATTATACTGAGCGAAATCAAAACAAATAAAGACGGCGAAATTTCACAGCTTAGCGATAATAAAATTGTAGAGTACAGAAGATGGTATGACAAAAACATATCACTTCACTCGGCAATAGAAATTATAAAAAATCTTGACTCCGAGCAGAGAAAAGAAATAATATCTCTGTTAATGGAATCTATAGTACAAATTCTGGCAGAACACAATGAATAAAGCTAATAAAAAAGTACTTGTAACAGGCGCATCAAAAGGTATAGGCAAAAGTATTGCAAAAATACTTTCTTCTGAAGGCTACAATGTCATTATCTGTGCAAGAAATAAAGAATTACTTGCAAAAACAGCACTTGAGATAAATGCTTCAGGATATGAAATATGTGATTTAACAGATGATTCCTGTCTTAAAAAGCTTATGTCTTATAATTTTGACATATTGATAAATAATGCAGGAGATTATGTTTACTCACCTGTAGAAAAGACATCAGACAAAGACATAGAAAAACTCATCAAACTAAACATCGAAACTCCGTACAAACTTATAAAACTGGCAGTACCTTATATGAAACAGCAAAAATGGGGAAGAATTGTCAACATTGGTTCTATAAGCGGAATAGTCGGAGAAGCAAATGCTTCCCTGTATTCTATGACGAAATCGGCATTAACAGGTCTTTCAAAATCGCTTGCTCTGGAACTCGCTCAGTATAATATTACCGTAAATACAATTAATCCCGGCTGGGTAGAGACAGAACTTGCTCAAAATGCAGTCAATGACAGTGATTTTACCTATGAAGAAGAATTGGATATGATTCCGCAAAGAAGATTCATCTGTCCGGAGGAGATTGCAAACCTTGTTAAATACATGGTTTCAGAAGATGCCAAAGGCATGACAGGTCAATCAATCAGTCTTTGTGCGGGTTTGAGCGCAGGCTAGATTTATACTAAAGTTATAGAGAAACAAGCAATAAATCCTCCATAAAGATGATTATACACATTCCTTATGATGGTACTTTAGAAAGGTATTCAAAATTAGAAATATGAGTATCAAGTAAATAAGGAAGGCAAGATTAAGATGAAAATCTCTCACACAAATTTTTCAATGTTCAAGCCTATGTCTAAAGAAGAAAGACAGGAAGTACATTCGAATCCGTTTGGAATCAACTTCAAAGGCAATGTATTAACATCAGATGTTTTTGAATCTACAAAAGCAAAAGAAGCTGCAGCTTCAACAAATCCTTTTGAACCGTTTACAAAACTTACAAACAAATCAAAAATGGTAGCAAGTGCATTTGTTGGCGGTATGAATTCATTTAACGAAGCATTTCGTTCCAGAATCAATTCGATTATTTCTTTTGGCAGACAAATAAGAGATAACATTGCAAACTCTTGGGAAAAAGCAAAAAATACAGAAATCACATTTGATTTCAAAGGTCTTGCTGAATCTATTTCATCAAAATTTGATAACAGCTACAGCGTTAACAATCTTTTAAAACGCCCTGTGGATGACCTACATACTATGTTTGCAATTGAACATGCCGCATACAAAGAAAGCTTGAAAGCGTAGGTGTGAAGATGAAAACAAACAGAATAGACAATATAATCGAAGCACTGGGCAGACACGAAGACCCCAAATCAATTGAAATTCTTGAAGAAATCGGTACAAACTCAGAAATCGATGAAATCAGAGAAAAAACAGCTCAGGCATTAATCAGAAAAAATTGCCCGGAATCATTAAGAGTTGTTATCGCTTCTGCAGGTAAAGGCATCAACGACCTGTCTGCAAGAGTGGCAATGAGTTCTATTAATGAAATTCTTTCATTAAACGACAAAACAGAAGTTTTGAAAATATTGGAAGATACAATGAACAGCGCAGAAAAATCAGAAGTTAAAGATACGGCTCGCTCGGTAAAAGCACTTATTACATACTCAATGTAAGTAATTTGACTAATAATATAAAAAGCCCTTTTAAAAAGGGCTTTTTTCTTATTTTATTTATCAGGCAACAAAATTTGTTCCAGAAGAAGAAGTGACACGTTCATCAGGGTTATTCTCAGGCGGGGTTTCAGAAGATTGAACAGGAGCATCTTTGCCAAAGACACTAATAATCTCATCAGCAAAAGAACTCAATAAATTACCGATTATTGCAGGTGTTATCGGTAAATCAGAAAGGTCTTTCTGTGCAAAATCAGACTGTTGTCTTGCTTGAACCTGCGGCTGCTGTTGATTAGCAAACAATGCATCTTCAGTGCGTTTATCATTATAGTTAGTTGCCTGTTTCAGTTCATCCTGTAATCTTAAACTCAACCTGTTTACCTGCATTATAAATCTCCTTTTCGGCTTATCCCTATCAGCTTACATAAAATATATCGGCTTTCATGCAGATAAACTTTATAATTTAAATTTCTAATTTTACATTAGTTAACAATTCTGACTCCGTCAGTAATAAAATGCAGGTTTTCTATTACAAGATATTTAGTTTGATCAAATTTTATTGGCGATTGCTTTTTGAGAGTAAAAAAAGTAGGACCTGAACCCGACATCATTGAATCAGGTATTGAGGCTTTTATTTCTAAAAGTTCATTATAATCATTGATTACTGCCTTTTCAAGGCTGTTATAAAGAAGATTTTTATTAAAATTTTCCAACAATTTGTCTGTATTATCAGGTACGCTTTTATCTTGCATCTGTGCAAATTTGGCATAAGCTTCTTTAGCAGAAATACCAAAACCAAGTGGTTTTATCAGCGTAACATAGCTGTCGTGTGTTTGAATTTTTGTTGTATTTTCCCCCCTGCCTGTACAAAGAGAAGTTCCGCCATGCAGACAAAAGTTTAAATCAGAACCCAGAGATGCACACAATTCTTCAATTTGAGCATCAGAAAGAGGTTTATTAAATAATTTATTCATTGCAAAAAATGCTGCTGCCGCATCTGTACTGCCGCCGGCAAGACCGGCTTCTACAGGTATGTTTTTCTCAATAAATACTTCAATTTTTTTGTTATTTATGTCTGATTTCTCAAGAAATTTTTCAATAGCTTTGTAAACAAGATTTTTGTTATCATAAGGTATTTTGTCACAGTTTCCGCTTAATATGATTCGTGTTGAATCAGCATCTTCAACATTAAAAGTTAAGTAATCATAGAGGCTGATTGCCTGCATAATACTTTTTATGTTGTGAAAACCGTCTTCTCTTTTATCTAAAACTTCAAGTGTAAGATTTATTTTTGCAGGTGCTGCTACTTTTATCTTAAGCATTATTCTTTTTTAACTCCTCAGAAAGCTGCGCCAGTTTTTCTATAGAGAGGGTTTCGCCTCTGACATTTTCATCCCATTGCAGAGTCTCCAGTGTTTTTGACACTGCATATTTATTAAACCCTGCATTCATCAAAGAGTTTTTAAGATTTTTCCTGCGTGTAGCAAAGCATGCTTTTACAACGCGTCTTAAATACGAATAATCATCTACTTTTACTCTTGGCTCTTTGTTTATTGTAATTTTAACAAGTGCAGAATCCACTTTTGGTGCCGGATAAAACGATTTTCTGCCAACTTTTTGAATTAATTCTACATCTGCGTTAAATTGTGTCAAAATAGAGAGGAGTCCGTATTGTTTGGACGGTGCTTTTTCGTTTGCAACAAGTCTTTGTGCAACTTCCCACTGAACCATAAGTACAATTTCTGTTATTCTGTTTCTGTTATCGTTGTTTAAGTCGTCAATTTCACCAAGCAAATGTGCGAGGATAGGGCTTGTAATGTAATATGGTATGTTTGCTATTACCTTAAAGGTCGTGTCTTCAAGGTCTTTTAGCTGTGTTTTTAAAATGTCGTTGTGAATAAGTTTAAACTTATCCGTTTTTATATGCTGCAGCGCTTCAATTGCGTCTTCATCTATTTCAACAGCGTAGACCTTTTTTGCTTTGTTAACAATATTTTCAGTAACAAATCCTGCACCCGGGCCGATTTCAAGCACTGTATCGTCAGGATTAACTTCTTCAACAATACGTTCAATCACGCCTTCGTCCACAAGAAAGTTTTGACCGAGGCGTTTTTTAGTTTTAAATAATTTTGCCCTTAAAAAATAATCACTCATAAGTTGTATGATACAATAAAAAACATGATAATAATACCTGAATACCTTGCAATACATGAACCAAAAGAAGAATTGCTTGAAATAATCAATAATAAAACTTTCAATGACACAGTTTTGTATGAAAAGCAGTCTGATTTTCACGATATAAAAGTGATAGAAAACGAAATAGGACGTTTTTTGCACTACAAAGATACTTATCAAGCCGGTTTTATAAATACACCTTTTTACAAAGGAAACCTGCCGTATATCAATTATTTTACTATTCCGTATCTTATTAATCCTGTTATAAAAAATATTCTTTTAATCGGCTTTGGCACAGGTAAAATAGTCAATGACTGGGAAAAACTTTTTGATAACATTGAATCAATCGATGTAGTTGATATTGAAGAAAATATTTTTGACATTGCGTCAGATTATTTTGGTTTTAAAAAATCTGATAAAGTCAATTTCTATTTGCAAGATGGGCTTGTTTACCTCCGAGAGAATAAGAAAAAATATGACCTCATTGTCGTCGATGTTGCTTCTGATGACGGTATAGACGACAGGTTTTTAAGTGATGATTACTTTAAATTGATTAAAAAATCACTTGCCTCAAACGGACTTTTTGTATCGAACTTGTGCTCCAGTGCAGACTTGCAAAACAAAGAAAACACATTCTTCCATTCACTTATCGAAACTTATAACACCTGCTTTAAACAGGTAAATGTGTTCAAAGGCAATGAATCGGACAGAGTATATTACAAGTCATTTTTTAATATTGATGAGAGGGTGATTGATATCACAAACATCATTTTAATTTGCTCTAATAAAAAATTCTCTATCGGTCAAGACTATACAAAAATTGAAGATACAGGGATTGATATTTTGAGATATGTTAACGATTTACAACCTTTTTAGCACAAGCGGGTATAAAAATGTAATATAAAAAGCTGTTAAAAACGCTATTATTGCTGCTGTTATATGTTTTGCAATAAAGATTACAAAAATTTTATTCAAACACATCATTAAAATGTATAAAATAACGATACCGGAAATGACAGAAAGCACTTTTTTTAAATTGATACCATCTTGTATATCAAATTTTATAAAACGTCTCTCCATAATCCATCCAGTAAATATGCCTAGCATAAATCCTATTTTGCCGTATACACCGTGTTTCATCTCCAGTGGATTTACCACATCTTTTAAACTGTCGTATATCTCCATCTGCATGCAGCACTTCAAATGAAGATAGATACATAAAAAAGCTGTCATAAGCAATAACACGGAATAAAAAATTAAATCCCTTCCGTCTTTTGCATCAATCCATTTTAACAGCCTGTCAATTCCAAACATCAGGCATATTCCAATAAGTATTGAAACTATTACATCCTGCGGAGTGTGGACACCAACATAATTTCTGGAAAAAGCAACAAGTAAAACAAATGTTATCATAGTGTAGCGCACAATTTTGTTATTCCACCACCAGAAAGCAGAAGAACCCCACACAGCAGTTGCGCCTGCTGTATGCCCGCTCGGGAAAGAATACCCGTCTGCAGCAGGCATGGCTTTTTCCAGCGGACACACTCTTGAGTCAATGAGCCATGGTCTTTTTATGCACGCTGTCATTTTAAGAAATACATTTACATATAGCGTAAGCCCAAGGTTAAACAACAAAAAAGTACCTGCTTTTTTATTGATACCCCAATAAATTATGGAAATAAAACTCAACGGGATAATAACTTCGCCAAGCCACGTTGCCCCCATAAAAAATCCGTCCAATGCTCCGTGTGTAGCTTGTCTAAACTGCTGGAGCAAAAGCAGATACTGTATTTGTAAATCCATTGTTTCGAACATAATACAATTGTAAAAAAAATATAATAGCAGCGCAATTTCTTATAACAAAATGTTTTTATATAAATAAGGTAGTGAATCATAGTGTGTGAAAAATGGAAAACATGTACAATGCTGTTGCTCATGGCAATATAGTGCCTGCTAACAGGCACTCAAACAAAATTGAGCAGGCATCCGAAAATCCTATACAAAATTTAAGACCTTCGCCTATACAGACATCTCCCGTAAGCAAAGAATGTGCAGATGCCCTCAGGTCTATTACCATGGCTCAAATGCAGCTTGATAAAAAGCCCAGATATTGTTTTGTCCCGCCCGGATATTTGCAATAGCAAAAAATATTTTGTTGAGATTTTATTCGTATATGCTTAGAATCAACAACTTTGAATTTAGCACATCGTTCAGAGAGAATAATAAAAATCCCTCTGCTGTAAATCATGTACAAGACAAAGACAATATGTGCAATTTAGCATATCTGCCTTATTATAGACCTTTTACGCCGTCATTTAATGCAAGATGGTTTAATGCTTCCGATAACAAGTTCCAAAAGGCAAAAGAATATTTCAATAAAAAATATGATGAACTTGAGGATAATAAAAAACGCTGGAATCGTAATTATTTATCCGCTTATAACCTGGATACACTGGATGGTATACAGGAAGGCATACCTGTGTTTAAAGGTATGACAATGAAAGAAATATATTTCTTAACTCACTACCTAAAAGAAATAGCTGTACACAGAGGTTGTCACAATATGTGTGTCCATTGTTATGCAGAGGCAAAACCTCCATTACTGTTAAAAACAGAAAAAGACAAAAGTGAAAAAATCAATCAAATGAGTTATGAAGATTATTGTGCACTGGCTGAAGGTTTTAAAGAACTCGACAAAAGACTCAAAGGACTGTTATTCGAAGAAAGAGAACTTTATCTGGCACTTTTCCATGACGCAGATTGTTCTGATATATCAATAAAGGACAAGCAAGGCAATGAACATGACTTTACGGAACTTGTTGATATAATGTATGAAGCCACTCAACTTCCACAGGTTTTTGATACATCAGGATGGAATCCTAAAGATAAAAAAGTCCAGCAAAAAATGGAAAAGTTGGTTCAATATTTTCTACAAGATGGCAACAGTGAAAAGTTTTGTTTTTTCAATGTATCATTGAACCCTTTTCATTCAACAAATGCCCGTTATGTAAAATATATTGAGTCTGACCCTCAAAAGGCAATGAAGTATCGTAATATATATACAGACCGTATGGCAAATGTATTATACACTCTGACACCGATTATCCGGAATAATAAATTTGAATTTATATCACGTGCTTTTGACAATACACATGCCGGCGGATACACGGAACAGGCTCTGAAAGAACTCATTGATGAAATTCTCGTTAAGTTGGAAAATAAATATATTGAGGATATCAAATGCGGTAATCTTAAATATGTCAAAAACATGGAACATATGAAAAGCATCATGGAAACCATAAAGAATAAAGCGGAATCAATTGATACATTGAGACTTGCACAGGGCAGAGCAGTAAATCTTGTTGATAAAGATGACATACTTTTTCAAAGACGCAAAATGATTTTAGAAGAATATGATATACCGGAATCTGCTGTAGAATCGAGTCGTTTCAACGCAATAATCGATGCAAACGGTAAAGTCTATATGACAAACTACCTTTTAACCTATCCTACGGAAATTCAACTTAATTTTGAAAATAAAAACAAAAAGACAGCAGACATAAAACCTGATTTACAAGAAAAAATATTAAGCAAAGCAATGATTGAAAAAAAGTTTTAAACAATATTCTGTTTTAAATAAGCCTCAATAAACCCGTCAATTTCACCATCCATAACAGCATCAACATTGCCGACTTCGTATCCTGTTCTGTGGTCTTTAACCATTTTGTACGGGTGAAAAACGTATGAGCGAATTTGTGAACCAAAGTTTATATCAAAATTTTCTCCTTTTAGTTCTGCAAGCTTCTTGTCATGTTCAGCCTGTTTTATAGCAAGAAGTTTTGACGCAAGCATCTGCATTGCCGTTTCTTTATTTTGCAATTGTGAGCGCTGCTGCTGGCATTTTACAACAATTCCAGTAGGTTTATGCAAAATCCTGACTGCGGTTTCTACCTTGTTTACGTTTTGCCCGCCTGCACCTCCTGAGCGCATTGTGTCAACTTCCAAATCTTCAGGCGGGATATGTATTGCTTTTTCAAAATCTTCTATTACTGGGCTTACCTCAAGCGATGCAAAGCTTGTCTGTCGTTTGCCGTTAGCATTAAACGGAGAAATACGAACAAGCCTGTGCACGCCTCTTTCTGCCTTAGCAAGTCCGAAGGCATATTTGCCGGTTACTTTTACTGTTGCAGATTTTATACCTGCCTCATCACCATCGGATTTATCCAGAAGTTCGACTTTCCAGCCTTTAGATTCAGCCCAGCGTGTGTACATTCGAAGAAGCATCTGTGCCCAGTCCTGCGCATCTGTACCGCCAGCACCTGCATTAACCGTCAAAATAGCATCATAAGCATCATATTCGCCGGACAGCGTCATCTGAATTTCCCACTCATTCATTTCTTTTTCAAGATTATCGAGAGTATTTTGCAGTTCTTCCCACAGTGATTCGTCTTCTGTTTCGTTGTACAGTTCGATAAGAACATTGCAGTCATCAATGCATTTATCCCAATTTTCTGCCTTTTGAAGTGTATTTTTACACTCTGTCATCTCTTGAGATAACTTTGCAGCACCTTGAGGGTCAGACCAGATATCTTCGTTCTGAAGTTTTGAATCAAGTTCATTTGCCTTTGCTTTTACTTTAGCAAGGTCAAAGACACTCCTTCGCTTTGTTTATTTTCAAAGCCAAATCTTCTAACTTTTGTTTTTGTTCAATATCTATCATTTTTATCCTTTTTTAGAAGCACCTGCAATTTCAGAATCCAGCCTTAAGAAAACAGGTTTAATTTTTTCTTTTTCTGTAATTTTGCCTGCAGGAATGTCTCCCCACTTGAGCTCATCAAGTTTTACTTCTACAGCTTTTTCACTCCTGTTTAGCTGTTCATAAACATCTTGCGAAATATTAGGAGTATAAGGCGCAAGAAGTGCTGCAATAAATCTCATAGATTCAAGCACGTTATACAAAACTTTGGCACATTCTTCCATTTTGCCTTCTTTAGCAAGGCTCCAGGGAGCAGTGTCGTTTACATATTTGTTTATGGTATTTGAGAAGTTTACAATCTCCTGTGCTGCTTCTGCTACCTCGTATTTGTCAAAACGGTTTTTAACAAGCTGTACGGTTTTTAAAGCTTCTTTTGCAATTTCATTATCCGAATCTGTTATAAATTCCGGTTTGATTTCTCCGTCAAAGTATTTTACCTGCATATTAAGCGTTCTGTTTAAGAGGTTTCCGATGTTGTTTGCAAGGTCAGCATTAACTCTTTCTTTAAAGTCCACATCAGAGTAGTTGCCGTCTCTGCCTGTAGGAGCAGTAACCATCATAAAGTATCTGAATGCATCAGGATGTGTTAGCTCAAATGTTTCCATTACATCTTTTGGCGCAATAACGTTGCCCAGAGATTTTGACATTTTTGTCTGGTCAATTGTAATCCATCCGTGAGCAAGGATTGTTTTTGGCAAAGGAATATCCAATGCCATCAAGAATGCCGGCCAGTATATAGCGTGGAATTTCAAAATATCCTTGCCAATTACCTGAACATCAGCAGGCCAGTAGGTTTTAAACATATCAGACGGAGTTTCAGGGTCATAGCCAAGTGCTGTGATATAGTTTGACAGTGCGTCAATCCATACATAAATGATTTGTGAATCATCACCAAGAACAGGGATACCCCAGCTTACGGATTCTTTTGAGCGGGATACGGAAATATCTTCGATGTGTTCAAGCTGGTTTAAAACTTCGTTTGCTCTGAATTCCGGTTGAATAAAATCAGGGTTCTTTTTGATGTGTTCAATTATTCTGTCTTTGTATTTTGAAAGTTTAAAGAAATAGTTTTCTTCTTTTACTTCTTCCGGCTTTTTAAGATGGTCGGGACAAAGCCCGTCTTCTGTCAAATCACGCGGATTAAGGAATGACTCGCATCCGGAGCAGTACAAGCCTGTGTAAGAATGTTTGTAAATATCTCCGTTATCCTGCAATTTTTTAAATATTTTTTGAACAATTTTTTCGTGTTCTTCATCAGTGGTGCGGATTAGTTTGTTGTAAGAAATATCAAGACCAGCCCAGCATTCTTTAAATTTGTTTGCATTTTGGTCACACAATTCTTTTGGTGTAATACCCATTGACGCAGCTGTTTTTTGGATTTTAATACCGTGCTCGTCTGTGCCTGTTAAGAAGTATACATCGTCAATTCTTTGACGAAAATGACGTGCAATAACATCTGTTTGTATTTTTTCATATGCGTGCCCTATATGAGGAGCACCATTCACATAGTCAATAGCCGTAGTTAAGTAAAATTTTGTCATAATCTATCCCACTTTTATCTTATTTGCTAAGATAAAAGTAACACAAAATGCTTAGAGAATAAAGGAGCCATAAAATGTCTGAACGTTTAAACGGTCGAAAAAATGATGAATTAAGAGAAATTAATTTTATAAAAAATTATACAAAACATGCATTAAGTTCTGTACTTGTAGAATTTGGCGACACAAAGGTGATTGTAACGGCCTCGGTAGATGAAAAAGTACCAAAATGGATGGAAAAAGATGACCCGAGAGGCTGGGTAACAGCGGAATACTCCTTGCTTCCTACTTCAACTCACACAAGATGCCAGAGAGAGCGTTCAAAAATTTCAGGACGTACGCAGGAAATCCAAAGACTGATTGGCAGAAGCCTGCGTTCTTGCGTGGATTTAGAAAAAATGACAGGACTTACAATTACAATAGATGCAGATGTAATCCAGGCAGACGGCGGAACAAGATGTGCAAGCATTTGCGGCGGTTATATTGTTCTTGAAGATGCGGTAAAAAAACTTATGGAAGAAGGTAAACTTGCACAAAACCCTATACTCGAGCCCATTGCAGCAGTGTCTATCGGCATTATCGACGGAGAAGTAAAACTTGACCTCGATTACTCTGAGGACTCTCATGCACAGGTTGACTCAAATGTAGTAATGACCCAAAACGGTAAAATTATTGAGTTTCAAACAACAGCCGAAGGAAATCCGTTTACAAAACAAGAACTGTACCAGATACTTGATACAGCAGAAAGTGCTATTCAAAAAATCATAAAAAAATATTAGCACTCTGTGACGGTTTTTATTGAGTCATAAGCAATTTGTGTTAATTCTTCTATTTGTGCCTCTGTTATTATTAACGGAGGCATAAAATATATCACATTTCCTATCGGACGAAGAATTGCACCTCTTTTCATTGCTTCTAAAAATACTCTATGACCAATTCTTTCATTAAATACATACGGTTCCTTAGTTTCTTTGTTTTTTACAAGTTCAATTGCGCCTATCATACCGATATGACGGATATCTCCGACATGTTTTAACTGTTCAAACTTTTTAAGCGCTTGTTTAAAAGCACAGCTTTTTGCAGGGAGATGTTCTACGATTTTTTCTTCTTCCATTATTTTCAATGTTTCATTTGCAACAGCACAGGCTATAGGATTGCCCGTAAAGCTGTGACCGTGGTAAAAAGTTTTGAGTTTTGAAAAATCATCGTAAAATGCATTGTATATTTTGTCCGTTGTGATTGTTGCAGCAAGAGGCACATAGCCTGCTGTGATGCCTTTAGCAACGCAGAAAATATCCGGTTTTATTCCGGCATGTTCAAATGCAAAATATTTGCCTGTTCTGCCAAAAGCCATTGCTACTTCGTCATCAATAAGCAAAATATCGTACTCGTCACAAAGAATTCTTAACCTGTTCAGGTATTCTGCGGGGTACATTCTCATACCCGCAGCACCCTGCACTAACGGCTCAACAATTATTGCCGCAATTTCATTGTGTCGTTCCTTAAACAGTTTGACTACATCTTCAATGCAGTCTATGTTGCAATCATTTTGATTACAGCCCTTTGGGCATCTGTAACAATATGGAGCACAGACTTTAAGTGTTTCAAACACAAGCGGGTTGAATACTTCTTTGTAAATATCAATTCCTCCGACAGATACAGACCCCAGTGTATCCCCGTGATAAGAATCTGTCATGGAGACAAAGTATTTTTTTTGCGGCTGACCTTTCTGATACCAGTATTGATAAGCCATTTTTATGGCAACTTCTACGGCAGTAGACCCGTCATCTGAGTAAAATACTTTAGAAAAAGGTTCTCCGGCTAGTTTTACAAGCCTTTGAGCAAGTTCAATTGCCGGCTTGTGTGTGAAATCAGCAAGAAGTATATGCTCAATTTTGCTTGCCTGTTCATAAAGTACTTTATTGAGTCTTGGTACAGAGTGTCCGAGTGTGTTTACCCACCAGGAGGCTACTGCATCAATATATTTGTTGCCATCAGCATCATATACGTATATTCCTTCACCGTGTTCAATCAGTGTTGGTTTATAGTTATTTCCCTCATACTGTTTCATCTGTGTATCAGGGTGCCACACGTATTTTAAATCTTTTTCTATCCATCTGTCTTTTTCCGTTTTCATTTTATATTACAAACTTTCCGTCTTTGTATATTAAAACATCGTCTGCATAAATTTCGGAGTCGTTTTTCATGTTTTTGATTAAGTCCCAGTGCAGACCTGAAACATTCTTTCCTCCTGCTTCGGGGTACGAAGCACCAAGTGCCATGTGGATTGCGCCTCCGATTTTTTCGTCAAACAAAATATTTCCAGTGATGTCCTGGATCATATTGTTGGTTCCGATTGCAATTTCGCCTACGAATTTTGCTCCTTCATCCATATTTATCATGTTGAGGAAAAACTCTTCGCCTTTTTCGGCACTTGCTTCTACAACTTTGCCATTTTCAAGGCGTACTTTTACTTTTTGCGCTTCGTTGCCTCTGTAAATTTGAGGGAAGTCAAAATAAATTGTTCCGTTAGCACTGTCTTCAACAGGAGATGTGTAAATCTCTCCATCAGGAAAATTGCATTGTCCGGAACAGTTAAGCCATTTTCTGCCTGTTGTGTCAAAAGTTATGTCGGTTTCTTCGCCGATTATGTGGAGTTTTGTGGTTTTGTTTAGGTAATCAGCGAGCCTTTGCTGTTCTTTATCGATTTCTTTCCACTTTTCAATTGGATTATCCAAATGCAAATAGCAGGCTTTTATTAAAAATTCTGTATATTCGTCTAATGACATATTTGCTTCTTGAGCCAGAGCATTTGTCGGAAAATCCGCTATTACCCATCTAAGAGAACCTTCAGCAGAACGTTTAAGCATTTTATTTGAGAGTTCTCTTGTTGCTGCAGAGCGCACCGCCATTTTTTTAGAGTCAGCTTTAGCCATAGATTTTGTGTTAAGTGGTGCGCCTATTGAAATAAGTACATCTGCTTTTTCATATTCAATTTCTGTCATAGGGTCAATGTAGCCTAACTGTTCATCGTCAGCGTATTTGATAAAAGTTTCTGCAAGCCCGTCCATAGCTGTTTTGACAACAGGATTCGCGCCTTTTAAAAGCACCTGTTTGTATATCTCTTTAACAAGCGGCTGTGCCTCATGGCTTGTTGCCCTGATTATTACAAGGTCTCTTTTTTTTACTTTTGTTGAGTAATCAACAAGTACCTTGGCGTATTTTTCCCATAATGTATTCATAAACTTTCCTCTATTTTATATTGTTAATACATTATAATACGCGGGCAAGTACAGGTAAATACACACTTTTCTATACGACAAGGTCAGACTGTGGTCTGACTATATTGCTTTCTTTTACCCTGAAAAAAGCGATTCCGAGCGTTAATGCACCTATTCGGCCTAAGAACATTGTAATTGACAGAATAACTTTGCAAATTGTGCTCAAATCAGCAGTTATTCCAATACTTAACCCTACTGTAGCAAGTGCCGATGTAGTTTCGAAAAACAATTCCATAAAACTATAGCTGTCAAAAAGCTGAAACAGAATGAAAAGTGCAAACCACAGTGATTTATCTAATCCAATGTTTGAAAATTCAATACCAAGCAATATTGTTCCTGTTCATTCTATAACAATAGTATACAGTATCAGAAAAAAGTAAGTGTCATATATCCTATAGAATCAAGCTGCATTAAACCGAAAAGAATGACCTAAACTAAAAATGTATACCATTATGCATTAATGTTTAAATCTGTTTGTTTCACTCCAACTTGATAACCAGGTGCAATATGAGCAAAAGGAATAAATCTTGATGCCATTTTTGCAAGCTGGGTTCCGGTATTTGAGATTGATGTAACCAGACATACATTATCAAACTGTACAGCCCAGTCTTTCCAGTTAAGTTTTCTATAGTCATCTTCTTTAAACATGCCTGCATTCATGGTTCTTGAAATTTTATTGCCTGCAATTACACCAACAATCAAGCTTGCCATACCGAACAAAAACTGAATAGGTCTTGTAATCGGGGGGAAGTTGTACTTTTTATTTAAAGCTTTATTTAATTTTATACCGCCGCCAACTGCAATTGTCGGTACAACATAGTTGCCTATTAATTGAACAACACCTTCTTTTAGTTTTGCTTTTGCATTTTTTCTGTCTGTGGCAAGCCCGCCGGCAAGACCGCCGGCAATAGAAGAAGAAGCAATTGCAATAACATCTTTTTCTTTAAGTTCTATATTTTTTAATATATTTAATAGAGCATTAGGATTTTTTAATATTGAGAGTATTTTTACGCCATGTGAGCATGAAATCATTGCAACTGCAGCTGTAACACCTATAGTACTGCCTGCAAGTGCAGCTATCTTTGTAGATGTTTTAGCTTTATTGTTGTTATTAATGTTTTTTCTGTCAAATGTAATATTAGAATTTATATTATTTATTTTCATATATTTTTTAAACTTTCGACTTCGATATGATATAGTCCCCACAGTTGATTTTTTCAACCGCAAATACATTTTAAACACCAATTTTTTCGATTTCAATACAAAAAATCAAATCTTAACGCCGTCTTAACGTGAACAAAAAAAGCTTAATTTTAAATTGATATTGAGGATGATATAATCTGTTTATGAAAGGAAAAAACCGTGTCACAGCAGCTGATTAAGGAACATATTCTTGTTTGTTTATCAAGTTCTCCTTCAAATCCTAAAGTAATTTTAACTGCTTCTAAAATGGCAAAAGTTTTTGATGCTGAGTTCAGTGCGTTATATATTGAAACATCAGGCTCAAAAAAATTATCAAAAGAAAATAAAAGACGCCTTGAAGAAAATACAGAGTTAGCAAAACAAAACGGCGCCAAAATAGTAACCCTCAGCGGTGATGATATTGCTTATCAGGTTTCCCTGTATTCCAAAACAAGCGGAGTGACAAAAATTGTAATCGGACGTTCAGGATACAGGGCAAACCGTTTTTTTACACCGCCTAATTTTATCGATAAGTTAATACAACAAACCCCGGAAGCAGAAATCTATGTGATACCGGACAAAGTTCAAACCATATATTTCGGTCAAAAGCATACAAAAGAACCGTTTAAATTTCCGGCACTGTCTCTAAAAGACACATTAAAAACGCTTATTGTTTTTATGCTTGCAACAATAGCCGGTATTGTATTTAACAAACTCAATATTAATGAATCCAACATCATAATGGTTTATATTCTAGGTGTTCTTATTACGGCATATGTCACGGAAAGCAAAATTTACAGCCTGATATCATCGTTATTTGCTGTATTTATATTTAATTTTTTATTTACGCATCCATATCTATCAATAGTATCAATGGATTCAGGTTATCCTATAACATTTCTCATAATGTTTATAGTTGCTTTTCTTGCAGGCAGTATTACAAAGAAAACAAAAGAACAGGCTAAACAATCATCTTTAAAGGCATACAGCACTCAGATTATGCTTGATATGAGCCAGAAGCTGCAGCAGGCATCAAATATTGAAGAAATTGACAATATTACCATTGAACAGATAAAAAAGCTTATTGGAGAAGATGTATCTCTTTTCAAACCGGAAGAAAAATTTGATGAATCAAACTTTATAAGTTTTCCGGTGAGAAACAGAAATACTGTATACTCTATAGTAGCAATTTCTAAAGATGCATACAAAAAAACCGGTGAATTTGAAAAAAATCTTCTCATTGCAATGCTGAGAGAATCTGCTCTGGTTTATGAAAAAGAACTTGCAACTCTTGCAAAAAATGAACTTTTAATAAAACATAAGCAGGAAGAATTGCGTTCAACATTATTAAGAACTATCTCACATGATTTAAGAACACCTTTGACAGGTATATCAGGTAATGCACAGATACTGATGGATAATGCAGCAGTACTTGGTGAAGAAAAAAAACATGAAATATACACAGATATTTATGATGACTCGATATGGCTGTTGAACCTTGTTGAAAATCTGCTTTCCATAACACGTTTTGATAAGCAGAAAATTCAAATAAAAAAAGAATCTGACTTTATATCAGATGTTATCAGTGAAACAATATCTCATCTTGGCAGAAAAAAAGAAAATTTTAATATTAAAACAGATATAGAAGATGAAACTCTGTCGGCAAAAATGGATGCACGCTTGATTTCTCAGGTTATATTTAACCTTACGGACAATGCGATGAAATATTCACCTGCAGGAACAAATATAACAATATCTGCAAGAGCTGACAGCGGTAATATCAAAATTTCCGTTGCAGACGAAGGCAAAGGAATAAGTGACAAAGATAAGAAAAAAATTTTTGATATGTTTTATACTGTTAATAACTCAACATCTGACTCCAGAAGAGGACTCGGACTGGGGCTGGCATTATGCAAGGCTGTTGTCAAAGCACATGACGGAAAAATATCAGTTCGTAACAACACACCCTGCGGAACAATATTTGAATTCAGCATAAAAGGTGATTTTTATGAATAAATCAACAATACTTGTAATAGAAGACGACAGAGCAATACAAAACCTTATTGCAACAACTCTTGAAATAAATGATTATGCATACCAGACAGCATCAAGCTATGCTGAAGGCATAATGAAATTCACTTCCCACAATCCTGATGTTGTGATTCTAGATTTAGGGCTTCCTGATAAAGACGGTATTGAAGTTATAAAAAAGGTGCGTACTTTTTCCGGTGTACCGATTATTGTTGTAAGTGCAAGAACAGATAACGAAGATAAAATAAATGCTCTTGATGAAGGTGCTGACGACTATTTGACAAAGCCGTTTAACACACAAGAACTTCTTGCCCGTATAAGAGTTGCCCTGCGTCACAAAAGCTACAATGCCGAAAAAGATGAACAATCCAGTATCTTCACTAACGGCAACTTAAAAATTGACTACGCTAATGGTTGTGTGTATGTAGACGACGAAGAAATCCATCTCACGGCAATTGAATACAAACTTCTTTGCCTGCTGTCCAAAAACACAGGTAAGGTTTTGACTCATAACTACATAAAAAAAGAAATCTGGCTTGATGACAACGGCTGCGACTCTCAGCTTTCACTCAGGGTATTTGTAACAAACCTCAGAAAAAAACTTAAATCGCCTGACTATATTAAAACCCATATAGGAATTGGATACCGAATGGTTAAGGTATAAAAAACGGGCTTAAAGCCCGTTTTTTTTTAACACATTGTATTTTCTGCTTTTCTTAAAGTAATACCGCGTTTTGATTCTCGTATGAACTGAACGAATTTTTTAACATATTCATCCTGCGGTATTTCCTGTTCAATAACATCACAAGCCTTAGAAATAAGATATTTTTCAGATTTAAGTATCTTTAATGCTTCTTTAAGATGTTCTCTTACTTCAGCAGGTATACCTCTTCTTTTCAGCCCGATAGCATTAATGCCGTGAGGAATCGGTGGTCTGCCTTCACCTTTTACGTAGGGCAGGCAATCCATTCTTGCTGCAGAAAATCCGCTTATTATACACATTTCACCGATTCTTACGTTCTGATGAAATACGCTCATACCGCCTAAAAATGCGCCTTTTCCGACATGGCAATGACCGCCGAGTGTAGCAAGGTTCGCCATAATAACTTCGTCTTCAAGAACGCAGTTATGGGCAACATGTGTTGATGTCATAAGAAGACATCTGTCTCCGACAATAGTTGCATCACCTTCAGTTGCCGCTCTGTTAACCGTTGCATACTCTTTAATTATGCAGTTTTTACCGATTATGGATTTTGTGGGTTCATTTTTGTAACCCAAATCCTGAGGTGCAGTACCAATACTTGCAAAAGGAGAAATCAAGGTTCCGTCTCCAATTTCGCAGTATTCAAGATATGCATTCGGCATAATTGTTACATTATCTCCGATTTTAACACCATTACCGATTATTGCATTTGCACCTATGGTAACATTTTGTCCGATAATTGCATCATCAGCTATTATCGCTCTTTTATCAATCATAAAACTCTCCTATACAACAGAAAATATCATATCTGCTGACATTGCAAGCTGCCCGTCAACCATTGCTTTACCCTGAGCTTTTATAATAGGTCCTTTAACTTTAACAAGTTCTACTTCCATATCAAGTCTGTCACCGGGGCGAACAATTCTTTTGAATCTGCAATTGTCAATACCTGCATATACAACCAGCTTGCCTTTGTATTCTTCCATAGTCATCAAAATACCTGCACCAAGCTGTGCAAGAGCTTCTGCCTGAAGTACTCCTGGCATAATCGGATTGTTAGGAAAATGTCCCTGAAAGAAAGGTTCATTAAATGTAAGATTTTTGTAACCTTTAGAATATTTACCCGGTACACATTCTGTTATTCTATCTACCAGTAAGAAAGGATAACGGTGCGGAATCATACTCATAATCTGCATAACATCAAACTGTAAAGTTTGTTCTGTTGTATTTTGTTCAGTCATTTATTAACTCCTCTTTAAATCTATTACTTTTGTTCTCTCTGTATTTTATCTTTTAAAATTCTTGCGACCTTAACATGCACGGCATGTCCTGCCTCTTTTACAATAACCTCTGCTTTTAAATCAAGCGGATTAAAACCTGTAAGGTAAAAATCACCGATTAAATCAAGAATTTTATGTTTTACCGGCTCAAAATCACTTTTTAACTCGGTAGTATATCCTGTTTCTGTCATACCAACAGTATTTTCAAGGCTTACCCCTCTTGCATAACCTGCAGCCTGAAGCATTTCAAGTTCTTTTAAATACCCGAAAGTTCTTGCCTCAATGATTTCGTTCATTTTTTCTTTGTCAAGAGAAACCCATCTGTGATTTAACTCGGGGTGATTAAAGTTAACACTGTATGTTACCTTAAATTCGTCAGACGGAAGAACAATCAAATGAGTTTTACCGTTTATATAGCTTACAGGCTCAGTTAAAACATAACTTTCAGAAGCACTGTTGCCTGCCTGCTTAAAAATCTCAACCCACTCGGCTGAACCTCCCCCAAGAATAGGCATTTCAAAATGTGTAAGATAAACATCAATCGCTTCTATATGACATATTGCACAGGCAGCCATAAAGTGTTCTATGAGCATTACCTTAATATCCTGATTACCTATTACCGTGCAATGCTCTGTAGATACAACATTGTCCACATGTGCTTCGATTGTTTTGTCACCGAGATGAAAGCGAATGCCTTTTTTATCTGAAGGAACAAGTCTTGCCGTACAATCTACACCTGTCATCAGACCTTTTGAAGTAACTTCCGCTTCTTTTAAAATAGTATTCAGCGCAGTCATATTCATTATTGTTCCCCTTGTTCAAAAGATTCCAGAAGATGTTCATATTTTTTGAACTTAGCAACAGCTTCTTCTGCGGATTTAAGCATTTTTAACTGTTTAATAAAGTCTTTACGAGGCACAGCCGGAGCACCGATGATAATTGACTTTTCAGGGAAAGATTTTGTAACACCTGCCTGAGCCATAACAATAGAATCAGAGCCGATTTCAAGATGGTCAGCAAGCCCTGCCTGACCTGCAATAACAACTCTGTCGCCGATTTTACAGCTGCCTGCAAGACCGACCTGTGAAACTATCATACAAGCGCCGCCTACTTTGCAGTTGTGTCCTATTTGAACAAGGTTATCAATTTTTGTTTGAGGTCCTATGAACGTATTTTCAATAGTACCTCTGTCTATGCAGGTATTTGCACCGATTTCAACGTCATCAGAAATAACAACACCGCCTATTGACGGAATTTTATATACTTTTTGTTTTGTATTTGCTTCTTTTACAGAACCTTCTTTTCTTGCCTGCTCAATTACATCAGGATTTTCAGTTACAAAGCTGAATCCGTCAGCACCGATACTTACACCATGCTGCAGAACGACTCTGTTGCCGATTTGTGAACAATCTCCTATATTTACACCGGGGTGGAACAAACAGTTTTCACCCACAGTACAATTTTTGCCTATATAAATATTTGCAAGAAGTTTTGTATTATTTCCGATGACAGTGTTTCTGGAAATTACAACATTCGGTCCTATTGAAACATTCTCACCTATTTTTGCATCCGGATGAATAACAGCACTCGGGTGAATTCCAACAGGAGCATCAGGTGCATCGTAGAAAAGATGAAGCAATTTCATCATTGCCAATCTAGGTCTTTCGACCTCAATTGTAGAAATATGTTCAAAGTTTACGCCAAGAGGAACAAGTGCAACTTTTGCCTGTGTCCTTGCAAGATTTTCAATTTCTTCTTCGGAAAGTGCAAGTGCAAGTGAAGTTTCATCAGCCAGAAGCGGAGGTCTTAATTTATCAATTGAAGCTTCCGTATTCTTTGTAAGAATACCGCCAACTATTTCTGAAATTTCCTCTATTTTGTAAGTTCTCATCTTCTAATTCTCACTCCTTAAATCTAATCTAGTGTCGTCTTTTTCGCTTCGAGCCTTCGAAGCTCAAAGACTCACCTTTTCAATTGGTCACTCAAAAAATTCGTTCACATCATTTTACACCTTATCACGAATTTTTCTCGGACAAAATATATTGTCTTATTTTAATACTATCACAGCCAAATTACAAAATAATTTATAAATATTTAATATTAAACATTTGTAAATATTTTGTAACAAAACAGGAGTATATACGCAATTTTAGAAAAGTATATACGTTTATATATACATAGGATATAAAAACAAGGAGAACAAAATGGCAATCAATCCCGCAGGAGATGCTCAAAATAACAGAGGCGGCAACGGTCAATTCAGACCTCTCCTTAGAAAAGCCCAGAGTGAAAACAGACTCCAGGCAAATCTTGCTATCCTTGACAAAAAAGATATAAGAATGAGATTTAAAAACTCAAGAGACCCGCTTTATATAGCGTTCGATTACATCGATAAAAGACCTGTTCAGGAACTCGCAGTAGAATTTGTTAAAGATTCTTTATTTGATATTGTAAATTTCATTGCCGGCGGCAATAAATAATAAAAAAAGAACCTTCTTAAAGGTTCTTTTTTTATACAGAAGAATTAACTCGATTAACTAATGTTAAAGATTAGTCAGAATCAGCATTTATTGTAAAATATTAGTATGCTGAAAAAATTCGTACTGATATTTTTTATATTTATAATAAACCTGTTCAGCCTTGCACAAGCCGAAGAAGTATTAAAGATAAACTCAATAACTTTTGACAACTCTGACAATATGATTTTTCTTGCGTCTTCAAGCAAGGTAATGTATATAAATGTCAAATCAATGAAATTGTCTAATCCTGACAGAATTTCTTTTGATATAGACAATGCAATATTAACAAGACCAAATGCAAGCTGGACATTAAAAAACAGCGGCTTAAAACAGGTCAGGCTGTCCCAGTTTACTACCAATCCAAATGTTGTCAGGATGGTCATTACCTATGATAAAGGATTTAATGTAAATAAACTGAAATTATACAGGATAGACAATAATCTTGTCTTTTTATATGACAAAAATGTTTTTACACAGGGCAACCTTCGTTCTGTATACAATGATGAAAAATCAAAACAAAATTATTACGAATACACAACAATATCAGAAGACACAAAAACATCTGCTCCTGTGCAAAATAATTTAAATTACGTACGCTCTCCGGAAGCAGTGCAAATACAAAAAGCATTCAATGCTAACGGGCAGTTGATAAAAAAAGATAACATACAGATTCCTTCATCAGAACAAAAAGAACAAAAGTTAAAATCAAACTTTAACGTAAACAGGATAGATATAAAACGAGGCAATGCACTTATCCGGGGTATCGGTTCCATTTCTGTTGAAAGCCCGTTTATCGTTTCAAATCCAACAAGATTTGTATTTGATATGCCAAATACTTACGTGGCACCGGAAATAAGGAACAAAGAGTATGTTCTCTCCGAAAACGAAACAATCAAAATAGGACAATTTGAACCGACCAAAGCGCGTGTTGTCGTAACAAGTGAAGACGCTGAAAAATTTCGACCAATATACTCATACGACTCACAGAGTATTTTTCTTGCACACGATGACAGAATACTCGGAATGAAGCTGTATGATAAAACCTCGGCGACTTATTCTTATGCTGCAAAGAAAATAGACGATACAAAAGATGCACTTCAATTTATTTTTACGGAGCCGATAATTCACTCTATTAAAAAATTCACAAACAGAGTTGAACTGAACCTGTATAATTCATCGGGATTTAATCATGAAGCTTACAAAAAGAACTTAAATTCTGAAGTTCTGTCGAAATTGCGTACGGAAGCACTTAAACCAGCAGGTATTAAAGTAATCATACCTGTTAAAAAAACGACCTCCGTTGATTATCAGGAAAGCTTTAATAACAAAGAATTAAGACTGATACTTACAACACCAAAAGAAGAAGAAATAAAAGCAGCAAAGCCTGCGCCTTCAGTTATCACCAAAAATCCTAATGTAAAAACAGTCGTAATCGACGCAGGACACGGCGGTTCTGATGTCGGCGCCACAAGAGAAGGAATTTATGAAAAAGATTTGACTCTTGATATGTCCAAAAGACTTGAAACTATCCTTAAGAAAAAAGGGCTCAATGTATTAATGGTCAGAACAAAAGATGATTATGTTTCATTACAGGATAGAGTTATTTTTGCGGAAGAAAACAAGGCTGATTTGTTCGTAAGCATTCACGTAAATTCAAGCGTTACACCTGAAGGATACGGGCTGGAAACACACTATTACACACCGCAGTCTTATGATTTTGCACAGATTGTTCACAAAGAGTTTGCTTCTGCAATCAAATCAAAAGACAGAGGATTGTTTAAGTCCAAGTTTTATGTTATTAATCATACTACCTGCCCGTCAATTCTTGTTGAAACAGGATTTATCTCAAATCCAGAAGAGCGAAAGGAATTGCTCACGACCGCAAGAAAACAAAAAACAGCCGAAGCGGTAGCCAAAGGTATATTAAAATATTTGGGTAAAGACTAAATGGATATAAAGAATAACAACAAAGCTATCGGAGTAATGGATTCCGGCGTTGGCGGTTTGACCGTACTGAAGCAGCTTTTAAAAATCTGCCCGAACGAAGATTATCTTTATTTCGGTGATACAAAAAATCTTCCCTACGGAGAAAAATCAAAAGAAGAACTCATAGAAATAGTAAAAGAAATATTCGATTTTTTTGAAACGCAGAGTGTCAAGGCAGTTGTTCTTGCCTGTAACACTACCTCGGCAACAGCATACGAAGAGTTGAAAGATAAGTACAGCTTTAAAATTTATCCGCTTATACAAACAGTTGCAAAATGCGTGTCAAAAGATAACGATTTTACAAGAATAGGCGTTATGGCAACACAGGCAACAGTTAATTCAAAGAAATATACACAGGAATTTAATAAAAATAACCCCAAAATCAAAGTATTTGAGCAGGCATGTCCGCTGTGGGTTCCTATAGTTGAAAAACAAATAACCTGTTCCGATGAAAAAGAAGCAATAACAGGCTATCTCAACAAGGTGCTGGAGTTTAATCCTCAAAAAATTATACTCGGATGTACACATTATCCTTATTTATTGGACAAGCTTTCAAAATATGCACCAAAAGAACTTTTTATAAACCCGGCTCAAATATTTGCAAATTATATTAAAGAAGATTTAGATAAAAATAACCTGCTTAATCCTCAAATATCAGGTCATATTCAATATTTTGCAAGCAGCGAGCCTGAAAGCTTTAAACAAAATGCAAAAATCTTTATGGAAATTGATGCAGAGCCGCATCTTGTAAAATTATAAATAAATGTAACATTAAGGCAATAAAAAGAGAGCCCGATACTTTATATAAGTATGAAAGCTCTCTCTTCTTATTTAAATTTCAGACCTTAAAAGAAAAATTCTTTTCGGGTCTTTTTTTTATTAAATTTTTGTATAAAGAGATTCAGAAATATTAATAAATTCTCTTACAAGATTTTTATCCCATTGAATACCTGCACCGACTCTGAGGATTTCACAGGCTTTTTCATTAGACATACCTTTACGGTACGGTCTGTCGGAAATCAATGCGTGGTAAGCATCTGCAACAGAAACAATTCTTGCTGCAAGCGGAATATCTTCGCCTTTAAGTTTTTCCGGATACCCTGAGCCGTCCCAGTGCTCATGATGGTATTTTACAATCGGTATAAGGTCATGCAAAGATTCATTTGGCAAAAGAACTTTTTCAGCACCGATTGTCGGATGCTGCTTCATAATTTCCCATTCTTCATCAGTAAGTTTAGACGGTTTTTTAAGAACATGCTCGGGGATACCGATTTTGCCAATATCATGAAGCAAAGCCCCGAGTTTAATACGTTCAACATCTTTTTCCGGCAGGTTCAGTGCTCTTGCAAGAGCCTCGGAGTATCTGGAAACAGAAGAAGAGTGACCTTTTGTGTATTCATCTTTTGCATCTATGGCACTTGCCAGAGAAGTAACAACTTCAATTAAATGCCCCTGGTTAATAATTTCTTCAGAATGGAATTTGTTCACCAGTTCCTCGTCAAAGTTTATACCGATAGAAGCGTGTCTTTTTGCAATAACTGATGCAAAAGAGCTGAGCGCAGTATCATCCCAAAAATCAAAATCATCAGAGCATACAATAGTCGACATACCGTTTTTATAGCCCTTGCTTTTGGAGATATACATTGCCTGCTCCGCAAGAATTAACAATTTTTCAAGATCCTGCGTAGAATTCGGATATGTAGCAATACCAACAGAAACCTTAATAGGACCTACGTCATCCACAAGACAGCAGGATAGCGAATATGTCAAATATTCGGCAAGATATTTGGCTTCCGCAGAATTAGTTTCTGGCAGGACAATTGCAACTTCATCGCCTCCGTATCTGGCAGCCGAGTCGTTATTTCTTATTCCCTGCTTAATTTTATCCGCAACAAGTTTGATTATTTCATCACCTTTTGCAGCACCAAAGTCTTTATTTATCTGCGAGATATTGTTTATATCAAAAATAACAATTGAGGTTTGAGTTTCTGTTCTTTTAGCCTTATCAATTTCTCCGGCAAGAATTTCCTGAAATTTTCTGTGGTTATTCAATCCGGTCAAAGAATCCGTATCTGTATTCATCAATACCTTTGTTGAAAGGTCTTTATTCTGAATAAACAGAGCCAGATATCTTGCCATAAGTTTGTATATTTCACAAGATGACTCATAGTTGTTATCCCCTACAATCATTACCCCTATGCAATCATCTATGGAACAAAGAGGCAATATTGCAGCAGCGGAGTCATTCAAATAATGCACATTCAAAAAGCTGCTGCTTGACACGAACTGGCATGTTCTTGTGGTGAAAGCCTTCTCTACAGGATTTTCAGAGCCGTTTATCAGGACACGGCTTGTAAAAGTAGAACCTATTTTATCAATTATTTTAAAGTTTATACAGTTTGACTGCTCACAGTATAAACCGAACGCAGAAAAAGAAGAGTTTAATTTGTTTGTAAAAATATTGTGCAGCGAATAAAAAAGTTCACCCTGTGTTTCTTTTCCCTGCATAATTTCATTTATAAATTTAATTACCTCTTGATAATCAATATTTTCGGAAATTCTCCAATTTTTGGTATTATAACCGGCATACATTTTATTAGCGGTTGTTCTGCTGTTTATTGAATTAATTTTTGAAATAAGACCGCTCGGAATTATAGGGTTAGACTGTTTTGAATCTTTACCCTTGCTATCGGCATCCAACTTTGCATCAGACGAAACGTTTTCAGCCATATTTTTCAAGTTATGAAAATTATTAAAATCCAATGTAAGACCTTCCTGATATAATGCTATAAAAATCCTAATCTGAAAAATTTGCCATTTTTTACAATTGACGATTAAAAATTTTTACAATTTTAAGTATTGTAACAGGTTATGTATACCTTTGTAAAGGTATGAAATATCGAGAAAAATTCAAATTTTTGAAACATTATAATGCTGTTTCAAATTTGTAACATTTTATATTGTGTTTTATTAACCTTTAACGGCTCCGTCATTCTCACCGGAGATAAAATATCTTTGCATAGCAATAAAGAAAACAAGAATAGGTATTGTAGCAATAATAGAACCCGCAGCGATAAATCTCCAGTTTGCACTGAACATGCCCTGTAAATCATTAACACCTACAGGCAATGTGTATAATGCCTTTTGGGTCAAAACAATACTCGGCCATAAAAATTCTCCCCAAGAACCGATAAAAGTAAATATGGCAAGCACTGCAAGCGTAGGTTTAACCATAGGAAGAAGAACTTTCCACCAGATTTGAAACACGCTGCATCCGTCCACAAAAGCAGCTTCTTCCATTTCTTTCGGAATAGCTAGAAAAGCCTGCCTCATCAAAAATATACCAAAAGCATTCACTGCAAAAGGCAAAATAAGCCCGAGATAGCCCATTACGGAATTAACGGAATCCACCATATTCAGCTTCAAAACAATCAAATATACAGGAAGCATAATAGCTTGAAAAGGTATCATAATTGTTGCAAGTGTTGCATAAAAGACAGTCTTTTTACCGGCAAATTCCATTCTTGCAAGCGGATATGCGGCAAGTGCGGACAAAATCAAATTCAAAACAACCGTAAAACCCGCAACAACCATACTGTTTAAGAAATAAAGCATAAAAGGTATCTGATGCCACACCCCTTTGAAATTTGCCCACGTAGGCTGCTCCGGGAAAAATACCGGAGGGTATTGAAAAATATTTTCATCAGGACCTTTCATCGCCGTAGACATAAGCCAGATAAAAGGAAATATTGATAACAAAGAAACCGTTATCAATGATGCGTGTATAAAAAATCCTCTTGATATACTTTTAAAATTTTTCACTGTTTTCTCCTCACAACTGATACTGTTTGTTTTCAAACAGTGTAAAATTCAATATTGACATAACCAGTACTATTACAAGCAATATAACAGATGCCGCCGAAGCTATTCCCAAATCAAGATTTTCAAAGGCACGCTCATAAATGTAATACACAATTGTTTTGCTCGAATCCAGAGGTCCGCCTTTAGTCATAACATAAATTTCAACAAAGACTTTCATTGCGGAGATTGAAGAAATCATTGTAACAAGACCTATTGTAGGCATCAGATGAGGAAGCGTTACCGTTAAATGTTTGGTTATCGGATTAGCACCGTCCACATCACACGCTTCGTATAAATCTTTCGGAACCCCCATTAATGCGGAAAGATATATCATCATATAATACCCGATACCTTTCCATACTGTCACAAGTATAACTGAATAAAGCGCGGCATTAGGGTCTGTCAGCCAGCCCACAGGAGGAATATGAAACAAATCCATAACATAATTTAAAATCCCCTGTTGAGCATAAAGCCACTTGAAAGCAATAGCAGCAACGACTATAGATACAATTACAGGAAGATAAATCAAAATCTTATACAGCGTAATCCCTCTTATTTTTTGATTTATTAAAATTGCAATAATCAAAGGAAAAACAACAAGAAAAGGAACAGCAGCAATAAGATAGATAAAGGTGTTTAACAAAACCTTATAAAAAACAGGGCTTTTTAACAGAGTAATATAATTATCCAGAGAAACAAATGCAGGATGATAAATATTTGAATTATAATCAAAAAAACTCAAAATAATGGTTTCAAAAAACGGTATAAAAAAGAACAATACAAGTATCACTGCTGCAGGAAGCAGAAAAAGATAGGGCACGTATTTTTTATAATATTTATACATTTTTCTCCTCAGTTTTGCAATTCGGTTTTTAAACACGAACCGTTTAACGATACCTCAAAATCAGTCTTTGTCAAAGAGATGAGCATTGCTCTGTCACCGTAGTAATCTACTGACCATGCACCAAGATATTTTGGTTTTTCACCAGTTGCAGCATAAGCAAAAACTATAATTCTGTCAGGGTTTATCGAATCCCATCCTATAGGATAAATGTCCCATCTGTAATCTTTTAAGTTCAGTCCGTTATTTCTCCAGTAATACTCTATTGCACCTCTTATTTCACTCAGATTTTTAACTTTTCCCGTTTCCAGATTAAATACAAGAAGATTAGTTTTCCATAAACCGTCAGCATTGTTTGCAATTTTTTCTTTTATTGCGATTTTTTTGCCGTCAGATGACCAGTCAACCACAGTCAATGTTCTTTGCAAATCCAGGTCAAGCGCGTCCATCTCCACCCTGTGTATTGTATTTTTTCCATGATTTACATGAGCATCTTCGATTCTCTGTTTCACGCTTTTAGAAGTATCAAGATTCATAAGATAAAGTTCAGAAGACGCTGTTTTGGTTGAAGGGTAATAAAAAACAGTGGAGTAAACCATTTTATCGAATCCTGGAGAAACAACGCCGATTGAGTTAATTTGTCGTTTCTTTTTCAGGCTGTTGAGATTTATTTCATACGTACCCGGAGGATTGTTATATTTTCTTAAAATCACGGAAGGATTGGGCAAATCCACAAGTTTTGTGTCTTTTTCAAAATTTGGAGACGGTATGTTTTCCTTTTTTGCAGCGGCTTTATTAACTTCTCTATAATATTCCTGCATTGTTTTTGGCATATTATTTACAGGCTGCGGATGTGCTTTTTTATAACTGTTTGTCCAAAAGCACTTTGAGGAGACATCCCTTTGAAAATCAAAAGAATAAGCCGAATTCAAAATAAAAAAGCATAAGCATATTGCAAAAATTCTTACAAATGCTTTAAACATTTACACAAGCCCCTCTCTCATCGCAGTAACAGCAGCCTGAGTTCTGTCATCAACATATAATTTTTGCAGGATACTATGCACATGCGCTTTTGCCGTGGCTCTTGTTATGAATAATTTTTCCGCGATTTCAGGATTAGAGAGCCCGTCCACAATTAAAGCAAGAACTTCCATTTCTCTTTCAGTCAGTCCAAACGTATTTTTGCCAGCTTTATAATTTATTGAATCAGTAGCAGATTCTTCTGATTTTTGCCTTTGAACATTAGATAAAACAAGCCTTGCAATTGCAGGATCAAGCCACGCAGTACCTTCATTTACAGCCGTAATTGCTGCTGTAAGCTGCTGAGCGGTTGCTCCTTTCATAATATAGCCGTCAGCACCTGCGGCAAGAGCGGCAAAAACATCATCATCACTGTCTCGAGAGGTAAAAATTAATATTTTGGAATCAAGGTTCATTTCCTTAATCTGTCTTGTTGCTTCTATACCGTCAATGACAGGAAGACCTATATCCATAAGAATAACATCAGGCAGAAGTTCTTTTGCCATCTCAACACCCTGCTGTCCGTCTTCTGCCTCGGCAAGAAGTGTTATCCCGTCTGTTTTCTCTATAACAAGAGCAGTGCCCATTCTAATCATCATATGGTCTTCTACAAGAAGCACCTTTATATCTTCAGCCATTATACTTTTTCCTTTACATTCAATGAATCCGGTATCAGGACAGAAAAAACACTGCCCTTTGACACTTCACTTTCAACCCATATTTTACCGTTATGCGCTTCAACAATCTGCCTTGAAAGGTATAGTCCAAGCCCTGTTCCAGCGGAACGTTTCTGACTTGTACCCTGTGAAAATCTTTTGAAGAGTTTTTTCATATCTTCTTTTGGAATACCAATTCCGTTATCTTTTACATTAAGAATTAAATCACCATTTTTGTCAGAAGCAGTGATTTCTATTTCACCGCCTGATTTTGTATGATTTAGTGCATTTCCGCAAAGATTGAGAAGCACCCTGCGAAGTTCGTTTCTGTCCGCCGTAATATCAGCAGCCTCGCAGCCATCGTACACAACGGTAAGTTTTATGCCTTTCTTATCTGCAAGTGCTTTTAACTGCGCGATACCTTCTTCTACAAAACTCTTCAAAGAAAAAGTTGTCTTGCACAGGTTAAGTTTGCCGGACTCATACTTGTATACCTCAAGAAGTGCATTAACAAGCCCGAGCATATCTTCATTGCTCTTTTTCATTGTATCAAGCAAAGTCTTTTGTTTTTCGCCGATTTCACCCAGAGTTCCGTCAAGGAAAAACTGCAAGGTCTGTATTGCAGCCAGCAAAGGGGTTCTCAAGTCATGAGTCAATGTTGCAATAAAGTCATCCCTTAATCGTTCCATCTCTTTTTGAAGACTGACGTTTCTTACTACTCCCACATAGTTTATCTCTGATTCTTCCTTGCCGTCTGCCGGAATAGGAGCAAAATTTATTTCTACGGGGATTTTTTTGTCATTGATACAGTTCTTGATTGCAGCATCTCTGAGCATTACTTCTTTTTTATCATTGGTAATTTTTTGAAGTTTATTTTCATCCGTAACAATCAAGTCACGAAGACTTTTCCCTTCAAGAAGATGACTATCAAGACCGGTTAAGTTTTCAAACGCAGGATTAGCCTGAACAATTGCAGCGTCCGGCCCCACAATAACTATGCCGTCTGCACAGTAATTAATAATAGCACTCAATTTAACGTTAGATTCAACCAGATCGGCTGTTTTTTGCATTACTATTTCTTCAAGAGAATGCGAGTATTTTTCAAGCTGAGCCTTTGCCTGCGACAGTTCTTCAATCTTGTTGTTTAACTCTGAAATAAGTCCGCTTCTCTCAAGTCCGTTACGGATATTGATAAGCAAATCCTCGTTATCCCATGGTTTTTCAATATATTTATAAATACCTACTTCGTTAATTGCCTTGATAGCATTTTCTTTGTCTGCATAACCTGTCAAAAGAATCATGCTTGTCTCCGGACATAGTTTTTTTGCCTCGAACAAAAACTCTATACCGTTCATATCAGGCATCATAAAATCGGAAAGAATAAGTGCAGGCTTTTCTTTATCAATGCTTTCAAGTGCTTTTTTAGGATTATCAAAATACTCAACATTGTCAAATCCCTCCAGAGAAAGAAGCATCTTTAATGTTGACAACAATATTGAATCATCATCTACAGCTATAATTTTTTTATTCTTATACATATACTCACAATATCCTTAGTAAAAAGGATATCTTATATTTTCAAGCAGGACAAATATTTTACAATTGTAAAGCTGTATAATATAATTTATAAAAATCAGTTCAGGAGAAATATTATGAGAGACGAACTACTTTCCATACTGGAAAAAAACAGCAGAATAGACTTTAAAGAACTCGCTGTTATGCTTGGTGCAACAGAAGAACAGTTGCTTCAAGAAATTTCGAGACTTGAAAAAGAAAATATAATATGTGCATACCACACATTGATTAACTGGGAAAAAACAGATATAGAAAAAGTAAGCGCCCTCATTGAAGTAAAAGTAACACCTCAGAGAGGTCAGGGTTTTGACCATATAGCAGAAAGAATCTACAATTACCCTGAGGTTAAATCCGTATACCTTATCTCCGGCGGATATGACCTTCTTGTTACTTTAGAAGAAAAATCTTTGAAAGAAATAGCAGCTTTTGTATCAGACAAACTGTCGCCGCTTGACAGTATTTTAAGTACAGCAACACACTTTATACTGAAAAAATATAAAGATCACGGAACAATAATAAATAAAACAGGCAAAGACGAAAGAGAGATGTTCACTCCATGAGAAATTTCCTTTCAGATAAAGTAACAGGTATCAAACCGTCAGGAATAAGAAAATTTTTTGATATTGTAAGCGAGATGAAAGATGCAATCTCTTTAGGCGTAGGAGAACCTGACTTTGATACACCTTGGTTCATCAGAGACGAAGGCATATACTCTCTTGAAAAAGGACGGACTTTTTATACATCCAATTCAGGCTTAAAAGACCTGCGCAAAGAAATTTCAAACTACATCAAAAGAACACAAAATATTGACTATGACCCTGACAATGAAATCATTGTAACTGTGGGCGGTTCAGAAGCAATAGACATAGGACTTCGCGCTGTAATAAACCCTCATGATGAAGTAATTATTCCTCAGCCTTCTTATGTGTCTTATGAACCATGTGCGATTCTTGCAAATGCAAAGCCTGTTATCATTAATCTAAAAGCGGAAAATGAATTCAGATTGACACCCGAAGAACTTCTAAATGCTATTACGGACAGAACAAAAGTTCTTATTCTTCCTTTTCCAAACAACCCTACAGGTGCGATTATGGAAAAAGAAGACCTTGAAAAAATTGCCAAAATTGCAGTTGAAAAAGACCTGCTTGTAATGTCTGATGAGATTTATTCGGCTCTTACATACAAAGGAAAACACGTCTCTATAGCCTCAATAGAAGGGATGAAAGAACGCACGATTCTTATAAACGGTTTTTCAAAAGCCTATGCAATGACAGGATGGCGTCTGGGGTATGCCTGCGGTCCCAAAGATATAATCAAACAGATGACCAAAATCCATCAGTTTGCAATAATGTGTGCTCCTACAACAAGCCAGTATGCAGCAGTGGAAGCTCTAAGAAAAGGCGATGATGCTGTTGAAGAAATGAGAAAATCCTACAATCAGCGAAGAAGATTCCTGATGAATTCTTTTAAAGAGATGGGGATTGAATGTTTTGAGCCGTACGGCGCATTTTATGTATTCCCCTGCATAAAAGAGTTCAATATGACATCAGAAGAATTTGCAACAAAGCTGCTTATGGAAGAAAAAGTTGCGGTAGTTCCCGGTACAGCCTTCGGCGATTGCGGCGAAGGATATTTGAGGATATCCTATGCATACTCCATAGATAATCTCAAAGAAGCAATTTCAAGGATAGATAAGTTTGTAAAAAAACTCAAATCTTGAAGAAAAAAAACCTCTTACGCAAATAAAAGACGCAAGAGGTGAGCACTAAGTACAAGCAATCAGAAGAGTTGAGGATTTACTTAGTTACTATAGCCCGCTTTGAGTGTATTTTCATTCGACTAAACTCTAATGTTAAACTTTAATGCTTTAGAGTAATAAAATGTAATCTTAATATATTATTTATTTGATTTTTGTTTATCACCGTTGATATAATTGAATAGATAAAGTTTACGTAAACAGGGGAATTAATATGACGACAAAAGTCGCGGTATTGGGCGCAGGTATCTGGGGTAAAAATTTAGTTCGTAATTTTTATAATTTGAATTATCTTCATACAGTCTGTGATATGGATGAAGAAAACAGAAAAAGGGTCAACAACGATTACCCTGAAATCCATACTACACCTGATTTTAACGAAGTATTAAATAATAAAGAAATCAATGCGGTTGTCATTGCTACACCGAGCCACACTCACTTTAAACTTGTAAAAATGGCTCTTGAAGCAGGTAAACACGTATATGTAGAAAAACCTATTGCAACCGCAAGCGAAGAAGCGTTGATTTTGAAAGAAATAGCAGAATCCAAAAACCTTGTTTTAATGGTCGGACACCTGCTCTTGTACCATCCTGCGGTTAACAGGCTAAAGATGATTGTTGAATCCGGCGAACTCGGTGATATCAAATACGTTCAATCAGACAGATTGAATATAAACTACTTTAAAAACGACAGAAGCGTTATGTGGGACTTGGCGCCTCACGATGTATCAATGGTAAGCTATATTTTAGGAGAAGAACCCAAAAGAGTAATCTCTGCAATGGGTGTAAGTTCTGAAAGCAACGAAATCATGGATATTACCCACGTTGAAATCGAATACGAGTCCGGTGCTGTTGCTCACATATCCGACAGCTGGATTCACCCTCAAAAACGCGTTAACCTTATGCTTAGAGGAACAAAAGGCTCTGCGATGTTTGATGATACGCTGACAGAAAATAAGCTTCAGGTATTCAAAAACGACAAGCCTAATTCCGGCAGCAACATAGCACTTGATTACATTGAAATCGAACCGTTAAAGCTTGAATGCGAGCACTTTGTAAAATGTATTGAAAACGGTAAAAAAGCAAGAAGCGACGGAGAAAACGGCTACTTTGTCGTAAAAATACTTGAAGATGCGGAAAAAATGATGCTGGGTGACAAACTTGCACTTTTAGAACAGCACAACTTTGCATCATCAAGAAGCAAACAAAAATAATTTTTACAGAAAATCACGAGGAGTATTATAAGATGGCTAATTTTATTACAATAGTACGTATGATTATTGCTTTTATTGCAATATGTCTTTTATTTTATCAAACACCTGCATGCTACATCACAGCATTTATCCTTACAATAATTGCTATATGGTTTGACGGATTGGACGGTTTTGTTGCAAGGCTTCTAAACGAAAGTTCAAAATTCGGTGCAGTGCTTGATATTTTAGGCGACAGAGTTGTAGAAAACATCTACTGGATTGTTTTTGCGGTACTCGGATGGATTCCTGTATGGGTTCCGCTGATTGTTGTAACAAGAGGTATTTTAACAGACGGAGTAAGAAGTATCGCATTAGAGCAGGGATTTACAGCGTTCGGCTCTACTACGATGATGAAAACAAAGCTGGGTCACTTCCTTGTTGCGTCAAACTTTTCAAGAGGCTCATATGCGGTTACAAAGGCTCTCGCATTTGCTTTGATGATACTCTGCAACTTCCCGTTTGCAACAATGAACCTTTTCTTGCAGGGCGGTGATCCTGCTTTATCAGCACAGGCAGTATCTGCCTGGAACACCTTCCACAATATCTGCATTGCTATATGTCCGTTTGCACACTTTTGTGTATATGCAGCTGTTGCATTCTGTGTATTAAGAGGGTTACCGGTTCTTATCGAAAGCAAAAGATTCTTTGTTGAAGACAAAAAATAAAAAACCATTAAAGAAAACTCCTTTTAATAAAGGAGTTTTCTTTTTAAATTTTGTAAAAATACAATCATACTATAGCAAAAAAATTTCTTCATACTTTTTACAAATAATGCAGGTAAAAAATGTAATGTAATGTAAGGTAAGCAATGAATATATCTAAAGTTAACAATCAACAAAATACTGCTATTAATAAAAACAAAAAGAAAAGCAGAAATGTCGGTGCATCTATTGGGGCATCATTTCTTGGCAGTGTTGTTCAAACCGCATCTGTGCCATTAAGTTTGGCAGTAATAAACACTATGAAAAAAATCGGAAGTCTGCCTCAAGATAAAATTGAGATTATGCACAATGCAGCAGAAAAAGCATTGATTGATACAGGTCTAAGCAATAAAGGCGCTAAAATACAATATTTAGAACGCAACAAGCAAGACTTTAAACTGCCCAAATATTTAAGGATACTAAATCCCATTGAACAGATAAAAGACGGCAAAAATGCAGCTTTTGTTAATAAAGATTTGAAAAATTTCATAACAAAAAAAGTTATTTTCCCAAAAAATACAATTCTAATGCCAAAAAGAGACATATCATTTGCTGCATTCCATGAAATTGGGCATGCATTAAATTATAATTTTTCCAAATTCGGAAAAATATTACAGCATATGAGAAATCCTCTAATGGGACTTGCCGGCGCTATTGCATTATACGGCGCATTTACTCAAAACAGGAAAACGGAAGACGGTAAAGAACTTACTAAAGGACAAAAATTTAAAAACTTTGTAAGAAATAATGCAGGCAAATTATCTATAGCAGCAATGCTTCCTATACTTTGGGAAGAGGGCATGGCTACCTGCAAAGGTCAAAAACTCGCAAACAAATTATTATCAAAAGATATGGCAAAAATTGTATCAAAAGGCAATAAAGTAGCATATCTGTCATATATTATAGGAGTTCTAAGCCTTGGTGCAGCTTCTTATGCTTCGGTAAAAATCAAAGACTATCTTGTTGCAAAAAAGGCAAAGAAAGCAGATAATAAGGTTGTATGAAAATAACAGCCAAACTCAATATAGTTTTATATGAACCAGAAATACCTCAAAATACAGGTAATATAGTACGTCTTGCAGCTTGCACAAACAGTGATGTTTACCTTGTGGGAAAACTCGGGTTTTCTATTGACAGCAGACATCTAAAACGAGCAGGGCTTGATTACTGGGATGACGTAAATATACGCCGTATAGAAAAAATAGAAGATTTATGGCAGGAATTTCCCGACAGAGATTTTTATTATCTTACAACAAAGACCGAGAATTATTATACGGATATCAAATTCAAAGACGGAGACTTTCTTGTTTTTGGACCGGAATCTCGAGGAATACCGGAAGATTTACTTTTTTCAAAAGGTAAACACTCTATAACCATACCAATGCAAGACGGGCAGAGAAGCTTGAACCTTTCCAACTCGGTTGCTATAGTTGTTTATGAAGCGTTACGACAGATTAACGGATAAAAAATGGACTACACTGAAATAACAGCACAAAAAGCAAAATCACTTCTGCCGGAAAGACCGCTGCAAAGCAACAAAGGAAGCTTTGGCAAAGTCTTAAACATTGCAGGATGTCTTGAGTATCAGGGCGCTGCATGGTTATCATCCGTTGCACCTTTAAAAGCAGGTGCAGGGCTTGTCACGCTTGCAACAATAGAAAATGTTATAAATAATCTGGCTTCAAACTGTCCATGGGTAACATTTTATCCATTAAGAGACTATTACAAAAAATGCATTGCATCTGATGCTTTCGCAGATATGAAAGATATTATAGACAAATACAATGTTATTTCCGCAGGTCCCGGTTTATCAACAGCACCGCCAATAAGTGCGTTTATTGATGATTTGATAAAGTATTTGAAAATTTCAGAAAAAAAGGCTGTCATTGATGCAGATGCAATAAATGTAATTGCAGAATCAGATTTAACATCATTACCGCCCAACACTGTAATCACTCCTCACCCGATGGAATTATCAAGGCTTATTAAAACATCGTTAGAAGAAATACAATCCAATCGAATACATTATGCACGCTATACAGCAGAAAAATTTGGCTGTAATGTGGTTTTAAAAGGTAATAAAACAGTGATTTGCACAAAGGATTTGCAAGTATTTGTAAATACAAGCGGTAATTCCGCACTTGCAAAAGCCGGAAGCGGTGATGTCTTAACAGGCTTAATTTCCGGTTTTATTTCACAGGGGCTTACCGTAAAAGATGCATCCTGCCTTGGTGTATATCTTCACGGATTATGCGGAGAACTTGCAGCAAAAGACTTAACACAATACAGTGTTCTTGCAACAGACCAGATTGATTACATACCACGCGCAATTAAATTCTTATTGGAGTCCTGATTATGACAGGACATGCATTTTTTATACCTTATTCTGTTAACAGCGGTAAGTTTAATATGGACTTTGACGAAAAGCTGCTCAATATTGCTGTAAGCGAAAAAAAAGAAACACCGACCCTCAGGCTGTACGGGTGGTCTCCCGCGTGTGTATCGCTTGGCAGAAACCAGGATGACTCGCATATAAACAAAGACTTTTGCAATGAAAATAATATAGATATTGTCAGACGATTAACAGGAGGCAGAGCGCTTTTACACGACAATGAACTGACCTATTCTTTTGTATGTCCCGTTAATTTTTTAAAAAACGGAGAAACAATTATACATTCGTACAAAGAAATTTCAGGTGCACTTGCAACAGGACTAAAAAAAGCAGGCATTGCCGCGTATATGCCGGAAGAAAAAAAAGCTTCAACAAAATTTGAATACTGTATGTCCTTATCAACCGGAGCGGATTTAAGCTTTAAGGGCAAAAAAATTGCAGGCTCTGCACAGTTTCGAAAACAGGGTTATATTTTGCAGCACGGCTCGATTATGTTTGATTATGATAAAGAAAAAATCAAAAACATTTTTGGTGAAGCACCGCTTGAAGACAAAATTACAACAATAAAAGAATCAGCCCCTCAAGTTTCTCTTGAGGGACTGTCCAATTCTTTAAAAGCAGGTTTTGAAGAGTATTTTGACCTTTATTTTAAGCCTTTTTCTTAGAAATTTTTGGAGTTTTCAACGGTTTTTGAAAAACCATAATATACTCGTGTTTGAATATATAAAATCCGCCGTATAAAGCACGGTATCTCCAGAGATTTGCCTGCTTTCCCTTAGCTTTTTCATTACCTTCGATGTTTTTCACAATAATTGCTTTTGTAATAAAACCTGCACGGTTCATTCTCTCCATGCAGCCAAAACTTAACGGATAATATTCACCTTTTGCATATTTATCACCGATAATAAGAGCGGCAAATCTGCCGTTTTCCAGTTTTTCATAGCCGTTTCTAGCAACTTCTTCAAACAAATCATAGAATTCTTCTGTTGATTCGCAGTTAGAAAGATCTTCTTTTTTATCCGAAAATTTAATAATATCATCATACGGCGGATGCAGAACAAGAAATTGAGCCTTTTCCTGCCCCATTACAGCAAGCCTGTCCTGAATTTTACAGCCAATGTCAGAAGATGCACTGTCTCCGCAAATAATGTTTACATCAGTAACAAGTGTTTTAGGGTCAAATTTTTGACTTACATAGTCAACCATTTCCTGTTTTAATTCAACACCTATGCAACGTCTGCCCATATTCACCGCTTCAATACCCGATGTACCGGAGCCAAAGAACATATCTAAGACAATATCACCTTTTTTTGTAAATCTTTCATACAACTGTTGAGCAATTTGAGGAATATAGTTGCCGTGGTAGTCATAAGAGTGACCGTTTCCTTTTTCTCTTGAATGAAATTCCCACAAAGTATCTGTCAGAACATGCGAGTAGTCTTTCCAGTTATTCAAATCAATATCGTTATATGGTTTTGTTAAAGTTTTTGGTTTAGTTACAACTTTTAAATCAGGGGTTTGTGTAACTTTGGTTTTTGTTTTAAGGTTTGATTTTTTAAGTGCCATATATCCCTCAGTTTTCTAATATGGTATGCTTTCAGGCATTCTATAACTAAAGTATAAGGAAAGTCTGCAAAATATGAATCATAGTAATAGATGAGATTTATAATGTTTGTTAAAATATGTAAATATATATTTTGTATATGTTTTGTAAATCAAATACAGGGAATTATATTAATGTAGCCAATTCTCTTTATACTTTCTCTTCCACTCCTTTTCTCCATGATGAAAACTTTGCCGGCTGATGAGTCAATCAGGCGGCTTCTTTTTTGATTATTTTTTCGCAAATATTCTAGGTAATTAAGATGATTACTTTTTTTATGCGGATATTATAATAAAATATAGGAATAGTGCACGAAAGTACCCCATGAATTGCCCCAGATGTAATACAAAAATAGGAGAAAATGATTTAGTCTGCCCGGAATGTAAAAAGGTTCTGAGGCTTAAGTGTCCTGTTTGCGGTGCAGTAACCAAAAATACAGTGTGCGAAAAATGCGGCTCCGTTATCATAAACAAGTGCTACAAATGCGGAAAACTAAACTCTACAGCACAAGATACATGTCCAAAATGCGGAATGGATATAAATGCAAGTATAGGGCTTCGTGAATCGTTTATAGAAGAGTTTGCTGCACTAACCATTGAAATAACTAACTTTGAAGAGTTAAAAAATGCCCTAAAAAGTGATAAACTCACTCAAAAGTTCAAAAAAAATCTCTACGAGATGATAAAAAAGACTGCAATGCAGAAAAAGCTGCGGGTACAGTTTTTACAGGATACTTTTATAATAAGATTCTGCAAGGATTACAGTTTTTTGGAATCTGCAAAATCAGCCCTGGATTTTTCCATATACATTGCTCAGACAGTAAGTGAAATAAATAAAAAACTTTTTGACGCCAAAGGCATAGAACTCAAAGTACAAATGGCAGTGCAAAAGCGTGATGTATATTCTAAACCCTCGGAGTACAAGTCCGGTCTGAACATTAATGTTGTGTATTCATCAAATGCAAATGCCCACAGATTCCACAATACGGAAGTGGTAGTCGATTCATACATATATCAGGTACTAAAACTGCAATATCCGTTCCAGTCATTAAGTGCGGTTTATGTAAAGAATCAGATGGTTATGTTTTTTGAACTCGTACTTCATCAAATTATTAAACCAGAGCAGGAAGAATTACCTGAGTCAAATAATATAAAACTGCCAAAAAACATCGACTTTGAACCTGATGAAGAAATCGAAGATGAACAGTTGATTAATTTTTCCAGTCTTAACTGTACATTCAGACGTGTAAAACAATCCGCTCTAATCAAAGAAATAGAGAAGTTTGCAGCAAAAAACATACAGAATCCGATAGTATCTATAAGAAGCGAGGAAAGACTCGGCAAGCTTTCTCTTATTTCAAAAGAAGAAATACAAAGGATTTTCCCTGATTACAATGCAGTCAGATTCTCCTGTCCGAAAAACAACAAATATATTGCCTTCGGTCTGTTCAAACAAATGATTCTTGCATACAGGGGACTTGATGAAATCAGTATATTGACTAATCCTGAGCTTATTGACTCCGTTTCCGGTGACGAAGCAGTACGGGATTTATTCCAAATGCATATAGAAGCAAAAGTTCACCCCGAGGATTTACGCTATACGTATTTTGAAGCTTTTACAAAATTTATCAGTGCAATTCCTCAAAAAACGCTTTTTATAATTGATGACTTTGAAAATACGGATGAAGGTTCACTTGATATTATAAAATACCTTTGCGATAACAAATCTTTATCAAATGTCGGCTTTGTAATTTCATGTTCGGAAGATTACGCACTGCACCGCAGAATATACAAGCTAATGACCTCTGCAAACTACCTGGAAATAGAGTTGAAACCTTCCTCCAATAAAAGTATTCTTACTGAAAATATTGAAAAGCTAAAAGAGGTAAAAGATTCCTTCTTTATTGAAAAAGTTCTGGAAAATACAAAAGGCTCTTACTTTTATTTTGAACAGGCGCTAAAGTATTTGACCAATGATAATGTACTTGAAATAAAAGACGGAAGATACACTATTTCTGCAGAAAAAATGATTGTTATTCCACAGGATTTAAATGAATTGATTCAAAGAAGGATACAACGGCTGCAGACAAAACAAAATGCATTTGAACTATATGGTTCACTGCTTTTAACGGGAGAAAAACTTCCGGTCAGCACAGTTGCTCAAACAGAAATAAAAGACGGAATAAAACTCCTCAAATATATGGAAAAACAAGAGTTTATAAGAATAATAAACGACAAAGAAATTATTATAAATAACTACAATTTGTACAAAGATTGCTTTATTGCCGTATGCGAAAAAGAAAAACTTGAAGAGATTTCAAAAAATCTTCTTGAAAAAATCTATATTAACATTCCAATTTCAAATACAACAAAAGCAATGCTTCTGGAATATGCAAAATTGAAAAAAGAAGCATTTTCTCACTGGCACGCTCTGGCAATGGTATCAGGACAAATAGGCGATTTTAGCGCATATCTCAATTGCACAAACAAATTTCTCTCGCTTGTGGATAACGTAATAGATACTGATACTGATAAAACAGTTGAGCAGGTTAAACTTGATGTATATGCAGAACTTGCCTCTATGATGTACAAATATTATCCTGATAAAATTCTGAATTTTTTACAGACACTTCTTGAAAATCTTGAAGAACAAAATGACGATAAAAAAATTAAAGAAGTAGCAAATAAACTCGTACAAAGCTGCCTTATAAGCGGTAATTACAATAATGCACTGGAATATGCGGGTAAAATACTCTCGCGAACAAAGAGAAGCAGTTTTAATCCTCAAGACAAAGATTTCAACCTGAACTATTTTCTGGTTAATCTTGTTACACTTGAAATATACTTTAACCTCGGCAGACTCAACGAGTGTATTGACCTTGGTGAAGAGTTATTCCGGTATATAGACTTTTCTAATGCCTCAGAGGTAATACTGCCCGAAGGTTTTTCAAAAAAACAGTTTGATGATGCACTTCTTGATGCGGTATTTTTTGTTTGCGCATCACAGGTAATACAGCAAAAATCAGATGCGGTTGAAAAAATAACCGCACTTATAAACCGTATACCTCAAAAATACGCCTGTCTTAAGCTGTTGATTATTTTGCAGCAATTTTTACACGGCGATGATGTAACTCAAAATCTTAAACAGATTGTTAATGATGGGTTGAACGATAAATATTCAAAAATACTTCTGCCTGTTATCGAGGGTTTTATTGCCTGGAAAAATCAAGACTGGGTCAATTTTGGCAACAATATTTATAATGCAAAAATAAAAGCTTCAATTTTGCAGCTGCATCAGGCAGAATACTTCTGTGACCTTATGATCGGGCTTGCCTACAGGAATCTCGGCAACATTAAAAAAGCCAAACAAATTTTTTACGACATATTAAATCTTTCTGAAGAAAAAGGTCTGAAAAATATTACTTATACATGCTGGTATATTATTTCTAAAACCGAATTTACGGATGATAACGAAGAAATGGCTTTCGGTCTGTTAAACAACTCTGTATTGAATATTGAAAGCAATCCGAATATCAGCCCGATATTCATTATGCTTTTTAAAATGATTTCTGCTGAATTTTTGCTAAAGCTTAATAAAAATCCTGAACAGGCGCTGTTTTGTGCACAGCAGGCTTTTGACATTGCACAAAAGACAGATTTGAAAATATATCTTGCACCGATTGCTCAAATGCTGCTGCACATTTATAATATATTAATAAAAACACAGAATGATTCGTCCAAAGTAAACGAAATTCAAACAAAAATAAATACACTGACACAGCGTTTGTCACAATTTAATAAATAAAGGATTCTGCATGAAAAAACTCTTATCCGTAATGTTTATATTTATACTATGTATAAATTCCATACTGCCTGTAACGGCAAAAACAAAAACAGAAGAAAATGATTATATAAAAATAAATAGAACTACAAGACATCTTCACAGCAGACTGTCTAAAGACTATAGCGGTTACGATTATACAATAAAAAACATATATAAAACCCCTGTAACAATACAAAGCATCAGTATATGGGACAATGCATCAGGAAAAGTTGCATACCTTTCCGTAAAAAGAACCGGCCTGAGAGCGGCTGCAGAAACAATGGGTGCAGGAATCGGACTTGCTCTTCCGACACTTTGTCTTTCTGTTGTCGGAGCAGCAGTTGCAGTACCTTTCATCATAGTCGGAAACCAGATTGGAAATATCGGAGCAAATCAGGAATCTAAACGATACGATAAAATGCAGACTGAACAGGTTACTTTAAACCCGCATGAAGAAATTAGCCTGAAAACTATGGCGCTTCACAGGCATGCACCCTCTATGAGAATTGTATTTATAAATCCTATTACGGACGAAAATATGGATCTGGAACTTAAATAATTCCCTGTGCAATCATTGCTTTTGAAATCTTATCAAAAGCAGCTATATTAGCACCTGCAACATAATTTTTTTCCATACCGTATTCTTTTGCTGCTTTGTCACACGCAGCGAAAATATTTGACATAATATTATCTAATTTTTTATCTACTTCTTCAAAAGTCCAGCTGTATCTCATAGAGTTCTGGCTCATTTCAAGAGCAGAAGTTGCAACGCCGCCTGCATTTGCAGCTTTTGCAGGTGCAAGAAGAATTCCGTTTTTCAAGAAATATTCAATCGCTTCAAGGTCTGTCGGCATATTAGCACCTTCTCCGACAGCTTTAACTCCGTTTGCAGCAAGTTTTTTTGCATCTTCAAGATTAATTTCATTTTGGGTTGCACATGGCAGTGCAATATCAGCCTTTATGTTCCAAATGCTTCTTGTATCTTTATCTTCCGTATAGACAGCACCTTTCACACGATTTGCATATTCTTTTATTCTGCCTCGTTCTACTTCTTTGATTTGTTTTATTACATCCAATTTAATTCCTTCAGGGTCATATATACTTCCGTTAGAATCACTCATTGCAACAACTTTAGCACCATATTGCTGAGCCTTTTCACAGGCATATATTGCAACATTTCCGGAACCTGAAATTATTACGGTTTTACCGTTAATAGTATCAGCATTAGCCTTTAACATTTCTCTCATAAAATAAATCAAGCCGTAGCCGGTAGCTTCTTTTCTTGCAAGAGAACCGCCGTATTCAAGCCCTTTACCTGTTAGCACCCCTGCTTCGTATGCATTTCTGATTTTTCTGTACTGTCCGAAAAGATAACCGATTTCTCTTGCACCAACACCTATGTCTCCGGCAGGAACGTCAACATCCTGACCTATGTGTCTGTAGAGTTCATTCATAAAACTCTGACAAAAACGCATAATTTCATTATCTGATTTGCCTTTGGGGTCAAAGTCGCTTCCGCCTTTACCGCCGCCAATCGGCAGACCTGTAAGTGCATTTTTAAAGCACTGCTCAAAAGCCAAAAATTTCATAATACTCTGATTTACACTGGGATGGAATCTTAAACCGCCTTTATAAGGTCCGATTGCACCGTTAAACTGAACACGATAGCCTCTGTTTACCTGAACCTGACCATTGTCGTCAATCCAGGAAACTCTAAACGAAATCAATCTTTCCGGTTCGGTAATTCTTTCAAGAAGTGCTGATTGCTTAAATTCAGGATGCTTTTCTATAACAGGTTTTAAAGTAGTCAAAACTTCATATGCAGCCTGTAAAAATTCCGGTTCACCATTATTTTTTGTTTTAAGTTTTTCTAAAACATCTTGTAAATATTCCATTGTTAACTCCTTGACGTTATATTGTTTTATGCTTTTTTGTGAAAAATTATATCACAATTTTTTCTGAATTTCTTAAGATGTAAATATTTTCTTTATATCTGTATCAAATAATATTAAATTTTTAATGTTTAAGGTAAAATTTTTTTGTATGGAAAAATAAGGAAAGTTTTGATGAATATTGTTTCTAACTACAATGTTGCTATCATAGGTGCAGGTCCTGCCGGTATTTTTGCGGCTCTGGAAATTATGAAACTCAAGCCTGACTGGAAAGTCATTATTGTTGAAAAAGGATTAAAAATAGAAGAAAGAAAATGCCCTCTTAGAGAAGGTGTCCCAAAATGCATGAATTGCAGAACATGCGGTCTTTTATGCGGATGGGGCGGAGCAGGCGCTTTTTCTGACGGGAAACTCACTCTCACACCGGATGTGGGCGGACACCTTCTTGATTACATGTCAAGACAGGAAGTTGAAGACCTCGTAAAATATACTGATGATATTTATCTTAAATTCGGTGCAACAGAAGAAGTATTTGGTACAAATAAAGACGATTTTGCTGATATTGAACGCGCAGCTACCCTTGCAGAATTAAAACTCGTTCATTCACCGGTAAGACACCTCGGTACAGAAAGAAGTCTTGGTGTATTAAAAAATATGCAGGACTATTTAAGCAAAAATGTAACTATTTTAAATAAAAAAACTGCGGCAAGCCTTATTGTTGAAAATGAGCAGGTAAAAGGTTTTATAACCTCGGATGGAGACGAAATCCGTGCAGAATACCTGATTATTGCACCGGGAAGAGAAGGTGCAGACTGGCTTACAAAAGAGTTTGCCAAAAATAAAATCGGTATGGTAAACAATGCGGTAGATGTGGGTGTAAGAGTTGAACTGCCGGCACCCGTATTCTCTCATATTACAGATAAACTATATGAGTCCAAGCTTGTTTATCATTCAAAAACTTTCGGCGATGAAGTCAGAACATTCTGTATGAACCCGTACGGTGAAGTTGTTGCAGAAAATTACAGCGGTATAGCGACGGTAAACGGTCACAGTTATGCTGAAAAAAGAACCCAAAATACAAACTTTGCGCTTCTTGTAAGCGAAAGGTTTACAGAACCTTTCAAAGAGCCTATTGCATACGGTCAGCATGTAGCAAGACTTGCCAATATGCTTTCCGGCGGTATTCTTGTACAAAGATTTGGAGACTTATTAGACGGAAGACGTTCTACGCCTGACAGAATTAAATCCAGCATCATTACACCCACGCTGCAATGTGCCACTCCCGGCGACTTGAGTCTTGTTTTGCCTTACCGCCAGATGACAGCAATTATTGAAATGCTTCAGGCATTAGACAAAATTGCGCCCGGTGTAGCATCAAGATACACTCTTCTATACGGTATTGAGGTTAAATTCTACTCAGGACGTGTAAAATTAACTAAAGAACTCGAAACAGAACAGGTTAAAAATCTCTTCACCATTGGTGACGGAGCAGGTGTCACAAGAGGACTTATTCAAGCCTCTGCATCCGGTGTACACGCAGCAAGGATAATCTGCAGCAGATAATTCCGTCCAATATTTAGATAAAAGAAGCCCGAATTAGTTATAATTCGGGCTTCTTTTTACGAATCAATTTTTTGATTAAGCTTCTTCTTTTTTGGAATTAATCATTGTTTGAATTTTTTCCATGATATCGTCACCTTTTTTTTGCATATCGGAAACAATATCTTCGGCTTTTCCCTGAATTTCTTTAACAGTTTTTTCTGCTTTATTTTTCAGTTCTTCAGAGTTTCTTGCAAGCATTTCACGCGTTTCTTCACCTGATTGAGGTGCCAATAAAAGCCCCATTACTGCTCCAACCACACCGCCTACTATGAAACCTGCTAAAAATTTTCCTGTTGACATATTCATTCTCCTTTGGACTAACTCGATTATTCTCGAATATTTACTACATTATTTATATTAAGTACCCTGATTTTCATCTGTCTAATCTCTAAGACAGGTGTATATTGTACAATATTTACAAATATTAATTATTTTCTTCTGAAAAGATTGAATGAAGATAAAAAGCCCTTAAAGAAGCTGCTCTGTAAAAACTTAAACTTTCCTGCAAACATCGTAAAAAAGCCGATTATTGTAGCGATAATTTTTTTTATTGTCGACATCTGGTTATCAGCATTTTTAGCAAAGCTATTTACATGAACCATTGTTTCCTTAAATTCACCAAGTATCGGTTTTAATTCATCTTTTACAACGGTAGTTGTATCATCAAGATTTTTAGTAAGAAGTGTAAGCTGTATTAAAAATTTAACAAAATATACGGTTGTGGCAATAATTGCCCCCATAATTACAAATACCAGCAGTATAAGGCTGGCTGTCAATGCTGTAGACATAATATTTCACCTGAATCTTTCTAGTTAAAGTCGTAGGACTTATCTTCCATTTCTCGGGCTTTTGCCATTTGTTTCGCTTTAATATGTTCGTTAATCTTGTTATACTGCTTTTCGAGTTTATACTTCATCATATCCAGTGACTCAAGAGCCTGTTTTTTCGCTTCTTTTATCTCAGGTGCGTGCTTCTGAGCAAAGTCATTGACATAATTTTTTATATCTTCTCTTGTTTCTTCACCTGATTTTGGCGCATACAGGATAGCAGCAACAACACCGCCTAAAATACCTGCTAAAAGCCCCATACCAAAGCTTATAGAATTATCCTCTTTTGACATAATGTCTCCTTATTGTATTACCTGTGAGAATAGTATATCATTTTTTGTAAAATTTTACACTACTATATTGGCTGAATTATCTTTTCTGAATATATACTCTGTTATTTACGATTTTAATAATACTTCAAAATTAGTCGTTTTCCATTGAATAATTTTCAATTACATCATATACTAATATGGAAAATCCGAAACATTGAAAGGGATTCTCAATGCATCTAAAAGCCGTCTCTATTAATCAAAGCAGCTTACAATACAAAAAAAATAAAACTAATTTATCATATCAGTCCACGCCGTCTTTTAAAGCAGTAAGAGGTCTGGGGAATGACTCAGGGAAAGCATTAAAAGATTTATCGGAAATGCTTGCACATAATAAAGCATTACTCCCTGTATTTCAAGAAAAAATTGACAGGATAAATTCTCAATTTGAAAAAATTGCAGCAATAAAGGGTGACTTACAACAACAAGCCAGAACTGCTCTAATGGAAAAATTAAAAAATCTCAGCAAAGAAATTTTTGCAGCGGTTAATGATGCTACTCTCCAAAACAATAGTCGCACTATTGAACAAGCGAATAAAAATCTCTCAAGCAAATCGCATTTTGTACCAGTAAAAGGTTTTGGTATGGGGAAAATAGCAGGATATGATGAAACGAAAAATATCTTAAACGAATATTTTATATCAAAAATAAAGCTGGAAAAAGAAGGTAAAAATGTTGATATCCCGAGTGCCTTCTTTTTCTTTGGACCAAAAGGCAACGGCAAAACCACATCAACATTAGCCATAGCAGAAGAAACGGGATGTAATATTTCAGAGATTGAATATTTAGATTTTGCAGAAACACCTGAGGAATTTTTCAATAGAATTTTAAAAATTGCAGAAGACACAAAAAACAAATTCAATGAAAAAGGAAGAACCATCTTATTTTCAGATGAATTCACTACATATATGGCACCGGAAACGGGCATAAAAGAAAAAATGCTCAACTTTTTGAAAGACTGTTCTCAAAAATACAAATGCACCTTCTTCGGTACAACCAATCACCTCAGCAAAGCCGGTGAAGAAATAAAAGAAATCAACCCTGTATTTGTTTCTTTTGACCCTCCGTCAAAAACAGATATGATTCAAGTGCTCAAATATTATGTAAACGGGCGTGAAGCAGAGCCTATAAACTATAGCCGATTGGCTGATGAAATGCGAAAATGGGCGAAAAGTGAAAATGGTACATTAAACAATTCACATGTAAGAACCATTATTGATTCATTATCTCAAAGAAATTTAACACTATACACAGAAAAAGATATATTAAATTTTCTTAAAAATGATTTTGATAAAAGAAAGCTATTGAATGAAGAACTCATAAAAAATTACAAAGAAGATTACATCAGATTCATCAAAAATTAACAAATCAATAACAACATAAGGAGCAATATATGCCAATAACTATCAAGCCCATCCACAACACCACAACTTACAGAACCAGAACACAAACTACATCTAACAACACAGCACCGTCTTTTAAATCAGCTTCATTTGATGAGTTTTCTTCTGCGAGGAGAACCTTGAAAATACAGATTCGGGGTTGTGAAATACCTCTTTTATTAGATGAATATCCAAGCTTGAAAGATATGGATAATAATATGCTTAAAAAACATATCGAACCGGGGTTTAAAAATATATTGAGCGGTTTTATATTTCCGGTTTTAGACGAACATAAGGGTATCGATACAATTATACCCAATTGTGTTATGGTTGAAGACCCTTCCGGCAAAGTTGCTGACGATATCATTAATTTTGCTAAAAGTGTAAAAGATATGGAAGGAGGTATGAATTATAAACATGTGCCCAAGCAGCCTACTATCCCGGATGCTCAAAGAGGTCTGTACTACGCACTTCAAGAGTCTTTGCAAAATTTTGAAAAAACAGGTAAAAGAACTCTAATTGAACTCGATGATTTTTGCAAACTGGTTGATAAGCAAGCAGAATTTAAAGTTACAGAATGGATGAAAGCTGTAACAACACGTTGTGCAGACAAATATAAAGCTACAATTATTTTCAAAACAAAAGACTCCGGAAAGTTTATCGAAGAAATTATAGAACCACATAGAATTGGTGTTAATGTTCTAACAAAACTACCCTATGTGGCTGATGAAATAGAAGAAATTGCACCCGCAATAAAAGAAACAGCTAAAGAAACAGGCAAAAAAGCTGAAACAGCCCTCAACGAAACAAAAGATAAGCTGACAGAAACTACTAAAAATGTTACCCAAAAAACTGAACATATCAAAAATGAGGCTAAAGACACAATAAAAGAAACAAGTAAAAACTTAGGTAAGTCAAAATTATTTAAAAATAAAAAATTCAAACTCGGCTCGATATTAGTAGCTATTATCGGAATATTTGTTGCTGGCAAAGATAAGATTAAAAAATTCTTTGAACAGATTGGAAATAACAATAAAGAGAATAAAAAATAAAATACACAATACAGATTAACAAACAGAAGGGAGAAAAGTATGAGAATAAACAGTATCTCAACACCTATGGTCAACAGACAACAAAACAAATATTCAAGCCCAAATTTTAAAGGACAACAATTTCCGTCCGGTTATTATGAAGATGATGAAATAGAATTGGCAAAGCGTTTTATCAACCAGACCGGCGATGAATGGAGAAAAATGTACAAAGATGAAAAGGGTGATAAATATGGCGACCTTTATATGGAATCTCACGGCTTGAATTGGCTCTTAGCGCCGCTAGGAAAATTATGTAATTTAGATTCAGAAAATTATATAGATAATAAAGAAGGCGCAGAATTCATGAGAATATTACTGGATGCATGTACACTGGGACTATGGGAATTGGCAAACTCGCCTATAAGTGCTACAGAAGCCTACATAAGAAAAGCCAGACAAAACGGCAAAATAGATGCTAAAACTGCACGTGTTGCTACACTGATTTGCGATATGAAAAGAGCTAAAGAAGAAGAATTTCAAGAAACACAATTAAATAAGCTTAAAAAAATAATGAACAAACAAGAAAGAGAACTCGAGCAATACAAAAATCTGGATAAATTGCAAAAAGGATTCATTAACTGTATAGAAGACGAAAGACAAGGTATTGATACAGTCATACCAAACGCAATTATGATAGAAGGCAGTAACAAAGAACAAGGCGAACAGTTTGTAGACTTTGCAAGAAAGCAATCCGGTGTATACTTTGCAACAGTAAACGAAGACAAAACCGCAAAAATGCAAAAAGACTTTTATGACGCACTAAAAAATGCAAAAGAAAAATTCGATGAAACAGGAAACAGAACCCTGATAGAAGTAAAAGGTATGGACAAGCTTGTTTCAAAGGATACAGAATTTAAAGTTACAGAATGGATGAAAGCTGTACTAACACGTTGTGCAGAAAAATACAAAGCAACTGTAATATTCCAAACCCCGGATTCAAGCAACTTTGTTGCAGAAATCAATGAACCCCACAGAGTAGGTGTAAATCTAAAAACAAATTAATCAGACAGCGAGTGCAGCCACCCCAAAAGGATTGAGTTAAACCTCAATCCTTTTGGGGTATGTTAGCTGTAAAGTATCATTACATAAAAGTTAAGAATAATATTTTTGATAAAAGACTTGAAAAACTTTTTTTTTGTTGATATATTTGCTTTAGCACAATTGTGGCGGGTGTCGTCAAGTGGTTAAGACCTCGCTGTTATAGATTATGGTTCCGAGACGGAACCACGCAAAAAACTTAAAAAACTAAATAATCAAGAACGTGGCGGGTGTCGTCAAGTGGTTAAGACCTCGGATTGTGGTTCCGATATACATGGGTTCGAATCCCATCATCCGCCCCATTTATCAAATTAGGAGCTTCGGCTCCTTTTTTGTTAGGAACAATAAGGGTTTTCAGGGTTCGAACTTTACTATTTACTAATTGTTCTACTTGTTCTTCTAGATATTCCCAAACCTCTGATGTAATAGGCTTTTCAAGGGTTCGAACTTTTTTATCTGCACTATAAGCGTCTTTAATCATTCTTAAAGCTTCAAAAATTGGTTTTAATTTCACAGATAATTCTTTGTCAATGTGATTATATAGAATTTCTTCAATAAGCAAGCGTAACATTGTGCGTTTATTGTCCAAATCTGATTTAATATATAATTCTGGAATATGATTACAGAAGTCAATAATAAGGTCAATATTCTTGTAGATTGTACGGTTAATGTCATTGCTTTCTTTAATTTCTATAGTAATCAAATCACGTTCTTTAATCCAAGCCTCATATTGTTGATTAAACATTTCATCAGTAAATGAAGCTGGTAGTTTACCTAGTATCTTGTCTTCATAACTCTTTTTTATAAGTTGTTCAAGTTCTTTAAGTCTTTGATTTCTAGAATTTATCAATCTATTCTCAACAAAGTATAATTCATCAAGACAATCTAATATTTTTTGTTTTAACCTGCGTACAATACCAGCAGGTATTTCTATTGCTCCAATTATTGTTTGTACTGCAATGTCAATCGCTTCTTCACGTACGCTCATTCCTTTTAGAGTTTTATGATACTTTTTGTTGCCACAGTGATAATATACATAGTTGCCACTGTTGTGTCCACCACGTTGTGTTTCTGCGGTTAAAACACGTCCACAATCTGCACATCTTATTAATTTGCTATAAGTGAAATTCTTGTCATTCTGTACTGGTTTATCTGTCTTTTTAAACATATCTTGTACTCTATAAAATAGTTTATTATCAACAATAGCTTCGTGTTTACCATCATATAGTTCACCTGCCCATTTAAATTTACCAACATAGAATACATTTTTTAAGATTTCTTCGAACTTTCTGGCTGGGTATGGTTTGCCATATTTATTCTTAAATCCTTCAAGATACATCTTGTTTCCAAGACTTTCAAATGAATACTGTCCAGAAGCGTAGTACTTAAAGATGTTTTTAATAAGAGGTTTCATTTTTTCATCAACTATGATATACCCTCTGTCATCTTCATCCCTAACGTTAATATAACCAATAGGTGCTTTTCCTGGAAAGTGTCCTTCGTTAGCTTTACGCTTCATTCCCATTTTTGTACGTTGTGAGTCTTTCTTTAATTCATACTTACTTGTAACTCTTGTAATTCCTCTGGTTAAGTCAGCTTCTGGTGTATCGTCATTATTTTCCATCGTGGACAATGGAATAACATTGTATTTCTTAAAAATCTTTTCTAACTCGATATAGTCACTGTCTTCTCCTCTAGAAAGCCTATCCCATTTCCAGAATATAAGTGCATTTATAGATTTGTGATTATCTTTAATGTACTTTAACATTCTTTGTAATTCTGGACGATTGAGGTCTTTAGCACTTCTACCTTCATCTGTAAAGATATTCGCTACTTCATACCCCATACGTTGTGCAAAGATTGTACACTCTTGAACTTGTCCAGCAATGCTATACCCTTTCTTTTTCTGTTCTTCTGTCGAAACTCTAACATAAATAATTGCTTTATTCATAATAATATACCTTTCTGGCTATGCCACTTTAATTGTTTTAAATCCTTCTTGTGCGACTATTACAATAAAGCTAACCAAATCATCAACATCAGCTTCTGTAATACTAGGCTTGTATGCTACATAACATACCTTAATCTTTATCTCTAAATCTTTGCATTTACTCACCATTTAAGGTCTCCTTAATTATTGCTAACTATGATTATTCTGCACAGCAAAAAGTTTGCCACAAACTACAAAAGTTCTATGACATATTTAACTAATTTAACTACTGCTATTATGCGAGGCTTCTATCTATCAACTCTGTGTTGTTTGATGTCTATATAATAACCAAGTACATCACAAATACGTTGCATGTCTATGTATCTTAACGAGCCACGCTTTAACTTGTTAGATAGATTTGCCTTACTTTCTTTTGTTCCATAACGAGCATTTAATTCTTCTGCAAGCTTGTCCATAGTATAGCCTTTCGCTACAATCATTCCTTTTACTTCTCTGCGAAGTTCATCAATGCTGTCCTGTTCACGCCTGAAAGTATCCGTATTTAATTGTTCAGTCATATTTATTTCCTTCTTGTCCTTATGACCATATTAACAGTATACACGAAATCGTAAACTTAGTCAACTGATTAGTAAAGAAATATTACAAAATAATAAACCAAATGCTTGACAATGTACATTATATCGTTTATAATGTTTATGTAACAGTTAACTAATAGGAGATAACAATATGAAAACATTAGTAATCACTGCAAATCTTGAAAATGAAATCAAAGATATCAGAGCATTGGAAGCTAAAATCAATGAGCTTAATGAAATGAAACAGGAAAAGGAAGCTCTTATTAAGTCAGTGCTTGACGCTGCTGGTGTAGAAGAAATGATGATTGGTGCATTTACAGTACGCTTCACAAATATTGTTAGAAACAGCTTTAATACAAGTGCCTTTAAGAAGAAGTATTTAGAATTGTACAATGCATTCATTAAACAAAGTAACTACAGAAAATTTACTATAGCGTAGGGTCTGCCTACGCTATTTATGAGGTGTAATGATATGGAAACAATGGACTTACTACAATACATTAAGAACACATACGGTTTAGCATTAATTATGAAGAACAATTTAGCGGATTTGAGTCTAGAAAAAAAGTTGCAAACAGGACTTAAAGCATTAGCAGATACTATTGAACAGAACTTATATAACATTTATGTTGAGGTGGAAGAACTAGTAAACGTACACTAAAAACGAACGTCAATATTGCACAAATCTGCACAATGATAACGGTTATATATTATTATTTGCATTCATACAACAAAACATCAGAATTGACATTTACATTAAAAGAAGGAATATCATGGCAACAAAAGGTTTTATCAGGGTATCAACTATTGACCAAAACACTGAAAAAAATAGACTGGACATATTGCAGTTTGCTAACGCACATAAGCTGGGTAATGTTGAGTTCATAGAAGAAAAAATATCTGGCATTAAGGATTATAAGAAACGGAAGCTCGGTGTGTTGCTAGATAATATGACATCTGGTGATATTTTAATTGTCCCGGAATTGTCCAGAATAGCTCGTTCTACAATTCAAATATTAGAAGTTATTCAATTAACGCAGGATAAAGGTATTACACTATATTCGCTAAAAGAAAACTTCTGTAATATGGATAACTCTATTGCTTCAACTGTAACAAAAACTATATTCGCACTCGTAGCACAAATAGAAAGAGAATTAATCTCATTACGTACTAAAGAAGCATTGCATGCTAGACAGGCTTCTGGAGTTAAGTTAGGTCGTCCTACTGGTAAAGGAAAATCACGTCTTGATAAATATTCAGACGATATACTACGTCTAGTTGCTTTAGGTGTACCAAAGACTATAATTGCCAAACAATACAAAACTACTACAGGTAATTTGTATAACTTCTTGAAAAGATTAAAAATGTTATCTAGCTAAATACATTCTTGTTGCTTATACAGTTCATAAGAGCCTAGTTCTCTAAAGTTTATCTCGTACGTACCATCTTCAAACTTGTTTAATTGAACCGTATCAACTCCAATTTGCTCTAACTTTTCATAAGTAACAAGTTCATTTTCTGCTAGATTTAGAACATCTCTCAAAATCCATTTTCCTAAATCTTCGTTAGGATTACTCATTAATGCTTTATCATTTTCTTGACAAACTTTAGCCATTTTAAAACTGCCATTCGGCAAATTTAAAGTAAAGCTAACATTACGCGGAGGGAAGAAATCAGGTTTATGGTGTTTTATTTCAGCAGGTATTCTTATATAAACTTCATTTGGGTCTCTTTTTCTACCGTCTGCATTCCATTGATTTAATCCACTTTGCATAGGAACATATTTCTTATGTGTTTTCCTTTCGTAAGAATATAAAGGTAAATAAATAGTATCAACAATACGGTTACTAGTATCGGTTTGAAATTCATCTGATAAGTATCTTTCTAGCAAATCAAATGGGTCATCGAATATCTTTACTGGAATAGTGTGAATAGGACTAATATTAAACCTTTTAAATAATGTGCTTTTGGACACATTAAAACAGTATTCTTCTAAACTATCATGAAAAGATATAGTATTATCCTTAATTGATGAAATTTTTATATTATCAATATCAATAAGGTGCATAGGTTCTTCATGTAAATACAGCACAGAATCAGCTCTAGTAACGCAATGATAAATTAAATTATCAGTAGGAACAGAACAAATTCCACAAGTAGAGGTAATGCGTTTGTTTCTAAAGTTAGCTATTTTAAATATCAATTCATCTGCATTATTGAGTGAATTTACATATAAGTGTCTTTCTTTGTTAAATTCAGCCACTTTCTCTAAACAACGACTGTTCTTATGTAAAAATGTTTTTAGTCCAATACCACAAGAAGACTTACTAGCGTCTATTGATATATCTGAACGTGAAAGGTTCTTGGCTTCAAAGGCTCTGCAAAATATATTCTCAGCCATACGATAATAAAGGTAAGGTATAGTAGAACTATCAGCAGATAACTTAGATAATGCAGCTACTATACGCAATAGTAATTCATACTTATCCTGTTCGGTTTTGCTTTGATTATTGAAGAACATTATTCACATTCCTCAAGAACTTGCATGATATTCTTTGCAATAGCCTTTATTACTGGGACAGACACACTATTACCAATTTGCTTATATAAAGCAGATTTAGGCAAATTATCTGGCAACTTATAGTTATCAGGAAAACCCTGAAATCTTGCACATTCTCTAGGAGTTAATTTTCGTATGTCATCTTTATCCATAACTAATGGCACATTATGTCCACCTGTGCCCATATTAGCTGTCAATGTCGGACATAAATTATTTTTGTTTTCTCGTACGTAAATACGTCTCCACTGATATATTGTATTAGGATTAGTCATTTCAGACTTTAATTGCTCGTAATACTTACTATTTTTATAAGAATATTCATTAGACACATTTGTATCAAGTAAACTTCTTATGCTACGTACTTTATTCACAGGTTGTGGAAATTTAAATTTGTCAGCCTGCTCTTTACTCTTGAAACATACAATATAAATTCGTTCTCTGTTCTGTGGAACATCAGAATATTGTGCTGTATTTAACACATTAGATTTAATATAATATCCAGCTTTAGTTAATTCTTTTTGGATAACATTGAATGTTCTTCCATTATCATGTGCTGTAAGGTTTTTAACATTTTCTAGGAATACAACTTTAGGCTGTAATATGTCAATATATCTAAGAATGTCAAAGAACAAATTACCCCTATCATCTTTAAAACCTTTACGATATCCTGCTATTGAAAACGCTTGGCATGGAAAGCCTCCTGTTAGCACATCTATCTTAGGAAGTTCATTAGGGTCAACCTCTGTCATATCTTTATTTATAAGCAGATGACTAAAGTTATTTGCATAAGTTATACAAGCCTTTTCGTCAATTTCATTAGCCCATGCCAGCTCAAAGCCAGCCCCTTGAAATCCGAGACCAATTCCACCTATACCAGCAAATAGTTCCCCAACTTGATACTTCTTCATATGTTTATAGTAACACAAAAACATAGGCAAGCCAATATGTTAAGATATATGATTTATTTGTGTATGTAAAACAAGCAAAGTTAATATTTCCAAAATCCTAGACAAATCAAACGTGCAGTTATGAATAAAGCAAAGATACAAATCAATATAAGACTCTATTCTACATACACGTGCCAAGTCCAGCCAATAATGTGGCTGATTTATCTGGCATGATAGACATATTTAAATATTTATATATACTATTTGTCTAAACCTGAAAGCAGTTTTTTAGCTATATAATTATCATATTTATTAGCCATTTTTCGTCTCATGAACTTAGCTCGCTCTAGAGGTGTTAATTCTTCTGGAGTATCAGAAGTTTTTAGTATTTGTTCACTGTGAGCTTTTGCTCTTGCTTTAAGTTTTTTAGCTAATTCTTTCTTATCCATTTAATATATCCTTTTTAATATAATGGTGTATTCCTGTACAGATGTTTATTATTGAGATAGCGTATATATTCTCTTTTGCAACTATTAAGTATAGCCATGAATTTATTCAAAGGAACAAATTTACCGTTTAGTCTACTTTTAAGGAACCTTTGAAATTCATCATCTTCAATAAAATCGTACTCTTCTTGCTTATAAGCTTCCATTTAAAACTCCTTGCCTAATATAGGCATTTTATTTTTGTATTACCGTCTTACTATATTAGTTCTACATTTTGCTGAACTAATATCTAGATTTATTAGCGTTACTATATCTTTGCATTTTTCAAATTGTCTTTTGGAATTTTGGTCTATATCTAGCACGAAGTATTCATGCAATTTATCTTTATGTGCTATCATATCTTTTACTGCTCTACTATTAAACTCAAAGGATATTTGTTTCAACAAAAAAGCTTTTAAACCTGCTTGATATAAATTACTCAGTACCTGTGCTATGCGATTATGGTCATGAATATACTCATCTAATTCTAGGTTATACAAAAGACTACTAAGACAGATTTTCAACTGTTTCACTTTCGTTGTTTTCTCATCTTCTACATTATCAGCAACTTTTGATGTTGTCGTATATTTAACATTTAAAACATATTGCAAATAGTTTATAAAGGTATAACAATAGTCCTGCTGGTGTAATTTGAAAGATTTATAATATCCAACAGGTTGTGTATATGAGTATTGCTTTATAGATTTACTTATGACATTTGATACTATTTCAAACGCTTCTAATTCAAAGTTATACTTATAGCTATTAATCAATGTTATAGCTCGAAGTTCAGACAAGGCTGATAATACATCATCAATAGATTGTTTTAGTTCAAAATCATTGTTATTAAAGAAATCATATCTAATGATGAATGGTTTAAGTTCATCAGTCTTATTTCCAAAGACAGCAGAGCTATTTGTTGCATATGTAAGTATTAACTCCAAGAGATTTAGAGCATTTAATGAAACCACATTTTCACCTAATAGGCGAATAATTGTCATAGGTGCATTGTATGTGTGCGTAATTGAATTTGATAATAGGAAATAGTTATTTTGATTGACTAAAATACGCTCTGATAAAGATAAGACTTTATTCAATTCTTTTGGAGTCAAGACTGGTGCAGTATTTACAGTAAAAAGCGAAGCTCTATTTGTGTAGGTCGGTAAAGTTGACTTTGTGAACTCTAAATCAAATGTATCAACCACCTTTATATCATCAATAGGTTGGAGTTGCTGTAACTGTTCAATTATTGAACTATCGACCAGCATATAATGTGAATTAGATGACCATTGCTCTATAAAGAATTTGTTTTTGATGTAAGGTTTAATCAGTTTAATTGCCATATTTGACCATTTTATGCAACAGCATTTATGGTCATCTGGCATGGTAATTGTATACACAGTTAAAGCAGAATTAACTAGCTTTATCGCTGCTTGATGTGCTGATGTAATAGGTTTTCCAATGTTATCTTTAATAACAAAACCTGAATTAATAAGTCCCTGTAACTTGCGTGTTACTGATAATACTTCTTCTTCAAATGTTTTGGTTGTCATAATATATTCCTCACTGGTGTTGTATAAACTAAAATATAAACTCTACTGCTTTGGTTTAAATAAATTAAGGTGGAATATATATTTACTCCACCTCATCAACAACCAAGAGTTATATATTTCAACTTAAAATATAATCTCAAGGTCTGGTGGAATAACTCCTTCTTCCTTTTTTTCTTTGATAACTAGTTATCAAAGAATTACGAAATAATAGAATTATTTTGAGATATAATTAGTTCTATTTATTTTAATTTGTTGTAAATAATTCTATTAATTCATAATTCTACTTATTCCATAAATCTATTTATTCTAATGTAGAATTAATTGTAAAAATGAATTAACTTCAAAGTTAGATATAGCTTGATAATTAATCAAAAGTGATAGTTATTTATTCGAGTTGAAGTAGCCTTTTAATTGTGTTTATAACATGTTCATCATGTAGTGAGTGATGTGCTAACTTCACACAATAAGGTTCGAAGTTTAACCCATTGCTTGCCCCATTTAAACAAATTGCCTCTTCGGAGGCCTTTTTAATAAAATTCGAACACGAAATTCATCTTAATTTTTCAAGTATTTCAGGATATTTAGACAACACTGCTTTCAGTTGTATATCATTACCGCCTGTCAGGTTAGTATGAACTAATGCAGTTTCACTATCAGGTTTTATCTCTCTCAAAGGATTAATATATGTAATTTCATTTATGGGATTATCAACAATCCGAATCTTTTTATTATTAAGAACAAGCATTGCCCAGAACCATATATCATCGGCATCAGGAGCTAAAGCTTCAAACATTTCTTCTTTTGTAACATCTTTATGAAAACTTGAAGGAGGATATAACACACCACCCACTCCCGTAAAAAAGTTTTTATATGAAGACTCGGAATTATCTACACAAAAATCCCATTTTTGATACGGAAGAATATTGCCTTTTTTATCAAAGGTAATCCTGTGCGCGCGGTGGCAATGAATATCATAAGGATTTTTCAAATACGAATTATATAATTTTTCAAGCCAGTCAGAAGGATAGAATACATCATCATCTGCTGTGACCAGGATAGCATCAGAAAAATCCTTCAACGCAGGAATAAGCTTTTTATAAGATTTAATATTCCTGCACCATCTGATATCAAGACCATTCTTTTTTAAATCAAGGACTTTTTGAGGTAATTCTTGTTCCATCTTGGGGAATTCTTCTTCTGCCAGCCATAGTATGACTTTATCCGGTTTTAAAGATTGTGTAAGCAAAGAATATAAGCAGTAATGAATCTCATACATCCTCTGAGGAAAAGAAGTCAACGAAACTATTATTTTAGGAGTTCTTTCTTCTGTGCTTATCCCTGTATCTTGAAAACATTCAATAAGGTAGTTAATTTTGTCCTTGTTTATACCGTTATAAATAACAAATTTTAAGTCTGCAATTTCTTTTTTAAGAGAAGCTATATTATTCTTAAACCTTATTTTGATACCCAAGATTGTTATAATTTTTTCACAATCCTTATTTTTAATAGAAAAAATATTCTGCAAGATACTCATCTTAACCCCTTAAAATTTTTACTCTCGGATTTATAGTTTATTATAGCTTTTATTGTCTGTTCTGTCTGCAAGAAAAGTTGAAATCAAAGGTATAAATATATAATAAATTCCTGCAAGAATCAGCACCGGCTTTGCCACCTTTATCCCTTCCAGATATTTTTCAAGTTCAGGCAGATCTTTGTTTACCTGTTTAAACTTTTTTATAAATTTTTCAGTAGGAATGTTTGTTAAATCATTCACGGCATAACCGCCAGACAAACACAGTGCTGTTGATATTATAGAATTATATATCAATGGTTTCTTTCTTGTTTCTTCAATCTTTTTACTTTTTACTGTTCTTTCAACAAATGACATTGTCAAAACAACATCCGTAAGTGATATAATATGCTGGGCAAAATTTGTGTCATAGAGTTTGCTTGCTGCTTTTTGAAGTATTTTTGTATCCATAATTTTTCCGATACGTTTTGCAATACCTGTAGCAGCCCTGTCATATAGCCCTTTAAAAGAAATAATTTTGCCCTGCTGTTTAGAATCGGAATGATTTTGTATTTTATTTTTTTTCTTAGGAAATATTACCGACATAACAGGCGGTATCAATGCGCAGGTAAGATAGGACTTTGGTATGGCAATCAAAAGTCCCAGCCCAAGCTTAAACAATTGTGAAGCAAAAGAATATTTTTTTGATGAAGCAAGATTTTTGGCTGAACCCTTTAGATTTTTTATTGTTTTGGGATTTAAAAACTGTGACGGATTTTTATCTATCTTTTTAACTGCATTTACAATTGGCAAAGATGCCCCCAGAACTATTAAGTAATTTACAATACCCGAAGCAAAGGATTTTGCTGCAGCAAGCTTTTTATTTTCTTTATCTGTTTTTGGTGTTGCCATAATAGCAAGCGGCCTGGCTGTAACAGAAAGAGCAAGCGTTGTTGTTGCAGAAAAAAGTGTACCGTTGTTTGCGGCAAATTTCAAACCCTTTAAAAGAATCTTATTATTATATATCCCTTTAAAATTCACAGGTGTATTATTGTTAAGATTATTTGTATTCGGACTTATTTTCATCTATTTTTATTAGATAACATACATAACAAAAAGTAAATTGTCAGGAAATAAAAATATTGGGAATCAAAGATTTTGTTAAAACAGAATTAAAAGGCTGGAAAAAAGCGGAAATTATTGGTCTTTGTATAGTATTTTCCGTTATTTTTGTTAATGCTTTTATTGTTAAAGACAGTATTATAGCTGTTATATCGGCTGTCTGCGGAATCCTGTATTCAACAATTGCAGGCAAAGGAAAGATTTCATGTTACTTTTTCGGTTTAATGGGAACATGCTGTTACAGCTGGCTTTCTTTTGAAAACGGACTATGGGGAAATCTTCTTTTATATATGTGTTATTATTTTCCGATGCAGATTACAGGGATTTTTGAATGGAGAAAACATCTTAAAAAGGAAACAAAAGAAATAATAAAAAAGCAAATGACACATTCCCAAAGAATAAAACTGTGTGCAGCTGCATTAATTGCCTGCATAACAGCAATAGAAATCATCAAATATTTTAACGGAAGCAGTCCTGTATTTGATGGAATTACTACTGTATTATCTGTTTTTGGAATGCTTTTGACTGTAAAAAGATATATTGAACAATGGATACTCTGGATGATAGTAAACGGACTGTCAGCAATAATGTGGCTGAATCTTGTAATGCATGGTGCCAAGACTTATGCAACATTTATAATGTGGACAGTTTACTTTATACTTGCAATTTATTTTTATATTAATTGGAAAAAAGAAATCGACGCTCAGATATAGAATCCATGCGCCGATTTATCGGATATGTATGTGTTTATTTTACAAAATAAGATGCATTCAAATTAGCATAAAGTTTTATCACACCGCCTTGAATCGGGCTTGAACTTTCATCGGCAGAACCAGCAGAAGCAGACATAGTCATATTTTTGGCAAGCATTCTGTAGTGAGGCATAGCGCTTGATGTAGAGCAGCTTCCGTTCATGGATTTGATACCGGCAAGTGTGTTATTTGCAGAAGAAGCAAGAATACCTGCTCTTGTATATGCCTTTTTAGCAGCTATACCAAGAAGCTGGTCGCATTGGGTGTCATAAGAAGATATTGAAAAATTGAGATTATCAATATTTGTCGCTCCCAGAGAAATTGCTTTGTCAATCATCTTTCCTGCATCTTTTATAGCTTTTGTGTGAACAACTATGCTATTAGATACTTCATATCTAACAAGGTCTTTTTTGTTATTTTTGTAATTGTAAACAGGAGCGGCATTATAATTTGTAGTTTTTATAAAGTCACCGTTGTTTTTGTCTATCATTGTTGAAAGTGCAGAATACACTTTGTCGGAAATTTGTTTATTTTCTTCGGTTGCTTTTTGCAGTGATTTTGCATCCTGAGTTTGTACAGCAATGCTTATTTCAACAACATCAGGAGGTAATTCTGTATTTGCCGTAGTAGAAACAGAGACAAAGCCTCTTTCTATAACGTCAGCAGTAGCGCTGAGTCCGCCTGAGTACATAAAACCTATAGCTGCCGCACCTATTAAAGCTGCTGATAAAAATTTTTTCATAATCTCTCCTTTAAAAATATAACTTCCACTATTATAAACGATACTCAAATTAAAATGTTCATTTTAATTTTTTATACCTTTTGTTATGCAGACTTTAGGGTTATTAAAAAACTTTAAAAATACAACTTCTTCATTCTGGCCGACAACCGGCATGCCTTTGACAAGAACAGAAGCTTTCTTATCAGGATTGAGCATTGCATTGTAATATTCCTGCATCTGCTTAGAATCAAAATAGCAGGTTGTCACATTTGTGCCTCTAAGCCATGAGTGTGTCTCAACATATACACACTTGCCGCTGCCGTCAGGAGCAAATCCTTTAATTTCATATGTGGAATTTGAGTTATATGCAGTATTATATTTTGATTCGGAAAAGTTTCTGCACATTATGAAATTATACTTAAATTCATCAGAGTATTTAGATTTGGCAGAGGCTGCAGGAGAAAAAAACATTGTCAGTATAAAAATACCAAACACAATTATTGTCAATATTATTGCACCAAGACAGCCTGTAAGAATTCTGTTTGCAATCCTGTCACCTTTTTCTAACTCTTCATCTTCTCTCAGTTTTACGTCATAATTGAATTTTTCTATAGTCAAAGAAGGATTGATTTTGCGTTCATTTTCGTACTTCGTGATATAAGCGGAGAACACATCTTTTTCTATTGAGGAAATTTTCCTCAACCTGTTTAAACCGAGAAGCATTTTGATTTCATAACTCATATCCTTTAACACACAGCTGTCATCAAAGTCTTTTTCCAGTGTACAAATGAGTCTGTAATCTCTGTCTTCACAGCAAAACTCAAAATAGCACCACTTGCCTTCATCAAAGAACCATTCTTTTTTTTCAGATGGTTCAAAGATTACTTTTGCACAATCAAGTGTAGTGCAATGTTTTCTTGCCCTGAAATATTCTTCGACTATATCTTTAGCATTTTCATCCATTGCTATAGTATATTATATTTTTTTACAATATAAAATAACCATTGTAATTATTTTTTATATCTATGTATTTAGTTATTTTATTTATCGTATAATTCTTCAGGAATTGCGTATAGTACGGTTTCTGTATACATATTAGAGTAATGCCCGAGTCTGAACTTATAATTTTTTAAATTTTCATAAAGCCATAAAGGAATATCGACGATATCCCCCGGCATATGATAAATACATATTGCCATCTGCGGTCGGTCTTTTTGAATTGTTTTTAGCCCGCCTTTTAATGCACGCAATTCAGACCCCTCGATATCCATTTTTATAAAATCGACTTTATCAATATGTTTTTCTGCAGCCAATTCATCAATAGAAATAGTTTTTACATCAAGTTTTGTCATTACAATGTCATCATCAAGCACCTCTGCTTCACACAATCGAGAACCTCCCAGATTGTCCGAAACCTGCATTTCTAAAATAGATTTTTCATCCCACAGTGCATAATCAACAAGCTCAAGTCTGTCTTTATTAGCCTGAACAAATCTATCCATTAACTCTGTTTTACAGTATTCATAAATAGGCTCAAAAGCATAGACTTTTTCAATATTTTTAAATATAGAAAGAGAAATAACACTTTGAGCACATTCGTGCGCACCGCAATCAAACACAGTTTTAATCGCATTTTTATTTATATATTCAAAATATTCATTTTTATAATATCCTATCGGCCAGTATTCTTTATTATGTTTTGCCATATAATCCTGAATAGCAATCCAATTATCAGAACGCCTTGCTGCAAGAATTTTTCTATATAAATCTTTATCTTCATCTGTTTCCAAAATATCAATTACTCTTCTCTCTTTATCAGTATAAGAAGACATAGGAAGTATAGTATCATTTGAAACCATACTTATACTATAATCAAATTCTTCTTTTGAAATCGCTATACATTTTGGAAAATTAAATACAGAAACAATAAACTCCATAATTTCCGCATGTGAAAATGATGCAATTATAACAACATCCGTATTTTTACTTAAATCAGGCAAATCTTCAATTGTATGCATCTTGTAACCATCAAACTCAGGATGATTTTGATGTATATAAACAAATCCACCATTAATCGGAAAATATTTATCATTTGTATTTATAAAACCGTTAATGGTTATATCTTTTCTATTTTCCAGTATAGAATTTTTAATAAATTTCGCTACATGATTTGTCCCGTATATTGCAACACGAGAGTTTAACGGTATTTTTCTTAAAAAAGTATCTAACCCTTTGTTCATATTATTTATTCTCCCCTATAGTTTTTTTACTCAGGCAATGCCCAATCAGCTTCTTCATCTTCAACTACTTTAAGCTGGTCAACCATATAATACCTGGGATCAACAATAACTTTACCAAGTTGTATTGGTTTAATTTCAGCTTTTCCCTTTAATTCTACATAATCGGAATGGAAACCGTCACAGATACCGTATAACGAACATTGTCTGCATTCTTCACCTTTATAGTAAGGATTTTCTTTAGAACCGAGTAGTCTGTGTTCTTTATACGCATACTCAAGATCCGTAAAGCCTTCTATTTCTTTAAATTCTTCAATGTAATCAAAGTCTCTTATATATTTGTCAGATGCTTCATCAATTGAACAATCATAAATAAATAATGCCTTATCACCAAGACCTGAGTCTTTTAATAACTCCATTATGTCATCTTTGTAGGTATATGATGTTACAAGGATGTAGTCAGGCTGATTTTCTTTTAGCCATTCTTCATCTCTGAACTTGTAACCTTCTATTGTATCTGACGTAACATACTGTTTAGAAGAAACAAATGCGGATATTTCACAGTTCAGGTTATTTTCTTTAATCAAATCAGCAAGCTTTTTATTGGTTGTGTGATGTCCGAACAGAGCTAGAGTCAATTTTTTGTCTTTTGTTAAATCTTTTAATTTATTAAGAATAAAACTGAAACTGTCATTTTTGTATTTTTGTCTCCAGTTATTCATTACAGTAAAGAAATCCGGAGGGCAGGACAATTCATCACCGACCTGTCTCTGCATAGGTGCAGCAGTCCAGCATTCACCGGCACATTCCCATTCATGCAGGTCATAATTTCTCTGCTGGAAGTCCTGAATATTCTTTCTATGTCTTTCTTCCACAACGCAAAACGGCAGATACCTGAGGTTAACTTCGATTTCATTTGATTCAAGATAGTCAATAGCCGGTGTAAGATTTTTCATAATATCTTTGTAAGAAGGAATTTCTGTAGTTCTTTCTTCCCTTTGATCCTGAAATGGATTGTAAGTAATAAAGTTTACTGTTCTAGCTCCTTTTTCTACAGCAAGTTTTGCTACATCCATAAGCTGATCAAGCACATCTGCAGACAAAACAGTATTGAATCTGAAAGGAATACCGAGTTCTATCATATTATCAATGGCTTTCATCTGGCGTTTGCTTGCACCCGGCACTCTGACAAGTTCATCATATGTTTCGCCAAGCGCATGTACACTTATTAAAAAGTCATATATACCTGCGTCTTGAAATTTTTTAAGTTTTTCTTTATTGTCTAAAACCAGTGCATTTGTAATCAAAGTAGGTTTAAGACCAATTTCTCTGCAATACCGAACCATTTCTACAGCGTCTTTATAAATTGTCGGTTCTCCGCCTTCTATATCAACAGCATTGTTGTTGTATTTATCAACAAGTGTTTTACACATCTTTTTAATTTTATCCAGAGACATAAAACCATGCTCGGGATGCTGTTTGTCATCGAGAATTTTGGCATAATAACAGAATTTGCATCTTTGATTACATGTCTGACCAATCCACAGCGTAGCCCTTCTGCACAGTGCTCTGTAATCGGTAAGTACATATCCGTCTTTTTTTATTATTCTGTAATTATCTTTCATAACTCTCCCTCAATACTAAGTATAAATTTTTCCATCTATTGCTATTTTATCATAAAGTTGTTCGTACAACGGATTTTTGTAAGGAATAAAAGGCAATTCCTCCAATTTGTTTGTTGTATCAACAAAATCCGTATCTATTATTTCAACAATATCACCTCTTTTATGTATATCCATTGAAAATTTTATATTCTCTTCATCACTATTATTAAAAAATAAATCTTTTAATATATGTTTTTTTATAAAATAAGCATTGGGTTCAATTATTGAAAAGTCGCTGTAATCCGTATAACTCAAAGGATGCTTTAGACTACCTTTCATATAGTAATAATCGTTAACTCTTTCACTATCCTGATTGATTATATGAGGCAGCATAACATCATATAGCATCCCTCTTGCTTTCATATCGCGATTTAAAAAGTCGGAAGGCATAATACCTTCTTGAATAAACAGAATATCTTCAAAAGCTGCATTTTTCCAAGTATATTCTCTTATATCACAGCCTGTTTCATTTTTGTTCAAAATTCTTATTCTGTCAGAAAATACCGCATTATTTCGCCATTTTGAATTTTGCTCAAAAATCAAAATCTCATAATTCGAAAAGCCCTGTTTTTTTATTTTTTCTTCAAATTTTTCAACATACTGTTTGTCATGCTCATTGAGCAATAATGCAATTGTAAGACCTTTGCAGGTTTGTTCACAGCTTTGAACACATTTATAAACAATAACATGCCTGTCATTAGAGTATGATTTATTACAGATAAGTTCGAATTTATTTTTGTATTTTTTTTGTATAAATTCAATTGCACTCTGTGCATTAAAAAACATATTATCGTAAATTGTAATTACAAAATCTTGATTTTTGTTTATATACTTGATTACTTCATTCAATGTCCTTCTTGCATATCTGTTAAAATAAAAGTTTGACAAGACTACAGTATTAAATTGTTTTATTATTTCTTTTTTGTCATGCAGATTAAATTCATTGTCAAATGTGCAATTCAGGTTGTAATCAAAAGAAGATTCTTTGTAATTGGTAATATTAAGAACTTTACCAGTTGGTATATCCTCGGGTTTAAGATTTACGTATGAAAAAATATGCTGTTTTTTTATTCTGTTATAGATTTTATTTTTCAAATTTTGAGGAAATTTGAACTTTTTGCTCAAACTCCTTATCTTATTATAAAAATTATGTTCTTTTGAATGTATTTTTATTAACTCTGGCAAGTCCTTTAAATAAAGATGTTTATTTCCATCAATAAAAAACTCAAAAATCCTTAAAATTCTACTGTGATAAGCCCTTATAACATAATTTATAAGATCCGGTTTCTCTATAAGAGGAGTCTTTTGGTTAAACTCTAAGAAAAAAATTTTCTTCATAAGTTTTAAATGTTCTCTGTGAAATTGCATGTCAGATGTGGATACACTTGCATCATGCCTGCGCCAGCCTATAAAAGAAGCATTTGAATATATAAAGAATTTTTTAGCTTTAATTGCTTCTTTCGTAAAAGAAAAAAATAAATCAAAATCGCATATAAACTTAAATCTTGAATCCATCAAAGATGTATTGAACAGCAATTCTCTGCTAAAAACCGTTGCGCTCGGCAATGGATGTCCTAAAAGATAATCAATATCAAGAAAAAGTTTTGGACAAACAAAAGATATACCGTCTTTGTACTGCAAATTCGGCTTGTCATAGAAAAGAGTTTCTTTATAATATAAGCACGCACAATCAGGATATTTTTTCAAATATTGTATCTCATAATCAATCGTATCCGGGTGTATTAAATCATCACTGTGGAGAATGTGTACAAAATTCCCCGCTGCATGTCTTAATCCCTGATTTACATTTTTAGATTGATACAGTCTTGGCTTGGTAAAAATATATGTGGTTTGAATAAGAGGATTTTCCAGTGCAAATTTTTTTACAGCGTCAAAGTTTCTGTTTCTTTCTTCGATATCTGCTGTATCATCAGTAACAATCCATTCAAAATCCTTTGACGTCTGCAAGCTTATACTTTTTATTGTTTCAACAAAAAGGTCAAAACGACCGCTCACCGGAGTAACAAGAGATATAAATTTTTCTTTCTCAGACTCATTCCAAATTTGACAGACCATCTACACTTCCTCATCAAACGAACAATAGCCGGTATAATACTTATTTTTATATATTAAGTGATAAAACTCTTTTATTACTTCATATATACTGCATGTATGGAGGCTTATAATCTTTGTATTTTTCATTTCTTTTCGAAAATTCTCCCTGAGAAACGCCTGCGCAATACAAGGATACTTTAAAGTTATAAAAATAACTTCCGGATTATAATTATATATCTGCGCAGGTGCGATTGTTTTTATAGTACAAAATTCTTCATCCGAGCCGTAAGAATATTTTTTATCCGCAACAGCCAAAATATTCCAGTTATTTAAATCATATTTTTCGAAATATTCATGACACAGCTTTCCTGCACCGTATATTACAGTCCTTTTGTTTTTATATCTAAGTTTTAAATATGTATAAATTAATCTTTCCAGCATATCAATATTTTGAATATTCAATAAAGTTCGGTATAAACGTCTTAAAAAAATGCCTGAATTTCTGTTTTATATGTGTATGGTTAGGTTTTTCAGTCATATTCTTTAAGACTTCTTTGCTGTATACTACAGCTTTTTCATATAACTCAACAAGTTCTTGAGGGTAATATTTCCGGAAATATTTTGACAAATTTTTTATATCTTTATCACTGACTCTGTATTCCCAGTCCAGCATAAGCAGCATAAAAACATTAAAAATATTTTCTTTCATTGCATCAGACAGTTCAACCGCACCAATATTAGGAAAATATTTGTACTCGGTATAAGAAGGAACAGACTTTTTGCCTGTCAAAGCGCTGAATAAAGTACAGCAGGTGTCAGGACAGTTCTGAAACTGCGTATGTCTTGTAATATCATGGATAACAACAGTACAATCTTTTTTCAAAAACGGATATATCATCAGAAAATCCAGAATCTCACCCGGATTGCAATGCATCGTGTCTAAAAGACACATATCAATGTCCCCTCCGATTTTCTCCATAAATTTGTAAGCAAGTCCGCCAGTATAAAGCTGCCATTTACTTTTTAACTCTTCCGGCACTGTATAGCCCGTAAGTTTCTGAGGATTTCTGTAATATTCAGTATTAAAGTCTATAGAGTAAAGCTGAGAGTTTTCAAAATCCTTAATTGTATCAAGTATCAATGTAGAAGAAGCACCGGCAGCAACACCGAGTTCCAGTATTTTTTGCGGCTTTTTATTTAATATAATATTTTTCAAAAACTCTGATTCAGACAATGTCATTTCAGAATCCTTTAAATATAAATCACCTAATTGAGAAGACTGTACGTTCTGGGTCGTACGCTCCGGTATCTGCCAGATACCTTTGATTTTATTTATAAAATCAATGCCGAGAAAAGGAATAATTTTGATATTTTTTTCATCAAATTTATCCTTGTCCATGGTTTTTACAACATCAAAATATTTTAAAGTAGAAACAAGAACATAATCGGGAGCAAGTTCAATAATTTTTGAAGGCGAAACAGCCGGATAATTAAGGAACTTTTCTTCTTCATAATCATTGAATTTTCTATCGGCAAGAGCAATTATATTGAGTCCGCTAAGATCATAGTGTCTGTTTATTTCTTCAAAAAGCTGCCCTGCACCGTATATGACTATTTTCTTATTTTTCAGCTTTTGTGTTAATTTTTTTAATCTGCTTTTAAAATTCCTGCGTTTTAAAAAACTGCAAAAATCGTTATTTTTATTTTGTTCTGCCATTATAAAATACTTCCTCCTCTAATCCGAAAAATTATAACATATTAATATTCACTGATGAAAGTTGTTAAGAATACGTAGAATAATTTATTACAGGAATGTCTATATTTCTTTCACGTAAATCGTTTTGAATCAATTTGTCAAAGTGATAGTAATTTTTGCTTATTGCGATTATTGCATCTGGTTTTATCAGGTTCAATTCATCAACAGAATACACAGGTTTTTCTATAATTTTTTTGCCGTGCATTTGAGGATTTATATCAACAAAACCCAGCATATTATCAGATTTTATTTTTGCCGCGATTTCCGAAGCATATTTAGAAGCACCCCATATAATTACTTTTTTAGTTTTTACAATGTCCTTAAGATTTTTTTGTATTTCAAGTTTAAAATATTTTTCTTTCAACTTTTCAAACATGAAAAACGGATAAATTGATGATAATTTTAGAAAATAAATACCTTTAACAACAGGGGCGTGTATTTTTTGATACCAGTAAAAAAGAAGGTTTTTTTTATGAAACTCAAAATAATCCCTGTACTTTTCATAAAAAGAGGATTCTTTTAATACATTTTCCTCAAACTCAGTTATTTTAAAGAAATCCAGTTTTTTATAGTCATTATGCCCGAAAGAATAAGAAGTTTCAGACTCTTTTCTATAAACAACAAGCGGTTCTTTTATAATTGTGATTTTTCCGGCTCTGAGCAAGGTCTCTAGACAAAAAACATTGTCCTCAAAGTTTACACCTTCTATAAAGCTTATTTTATTTTTATCTATAAGTTCTCTTTTAAATATTTTATTCCATGGCGTAACACAAATTCTGAATAAAAAGTCAGAACAATCGTAATGTGAAAACACTCTGTTCTCAAAGCTTTTATTAAAAATATCAAGACTCAAATAAGGGTCGTGCTCTGTTGTCTGTTGTGTTTTTTCATTAAAAACTTCAATTGAACACATTGTTATATCAGAATCATTGGATTTTGCATTACCATACAGTTTTTCAAACATTTCCGGTTTTGCAAAATCATCAGAATCCAAAAAACCTATATACTCGCCCTGTGCACGATTAATTCCAAGATTTCTGGCAGCTGACTGACCTTTGTTCTCCTGATTAAAAACTCTTATACGTTTATCCTGATTCTTATACCTGTCTAAAATACTCAAAGATTCGTCAGTTGAACCGTCATTAATACAAATTATCTCTATATCCTGCAGTGTTTGATTAATGAGACTGTCCAGACATTGTTCCAAATACAACGCTGTATTATATACAGGAATAACCACTGACACCTTAATACTCAAAAAAAAATCCTTTATTTGTGCAATTTTTATACTTTTTAATAATATCATAAAGTATTTTTCATTTAATAGTGAAAAAAATCACATTTAATTAAAAGTTGTTTTTACATTTTCACAAATTTGCCTTGTATACCCAATGACACAATATGAGTGTCTTTTAAATGTATAAAATTTTTAATAATTGTAAAAATAACACTTGCTTTTTTATTTTTATTGCGTTATATTAATAGTGAATAATTTCACGATAAAGGAGACTTACACTATGGCAACTAAAAAGCAAGCCGAAAAAGAAAAGCTGGAACAGGCTTTTAACAAATCCAGTGAAGTTAAAACTCACGACGATTTGAAATTAATCATTGAAAGAGCTAAAAAAGCTCAAAAAATTTATGCCACTTATTCTCAAGAACAGGTAGACAAAATCTTTAAAGCAGCCGCTACTGCAGCTGACAAAATGAGAATACCTCTTGCAAAAATGGCTGTTGAAGAATCAGGCATGGGCGTAATGGAAGACAAAATCATCAAAAACCACTTCGCTGCCGAATATATCTACAACAAATACAAAAATATGAAAACAGCAGGCGTTATTTCCGAAGACAAAGCTAACGGAATCAAACAGGTAGCTGAACCTATCGGTGTTATAGCTGCGGTTATTCCTACAACTAACCCGACTTCAACTGCTATTTTCAAATCATTAATCGCATTGAAAACAAGAAATGCTCTTGTATTCTCTCCTCACCCGAGAGCAAAAAAATGTACAATAGAAGCTGCAAGAATTGTTCTTGATGCAGCAGTTAAAGCCGGTGCTCCTGACGGACTTATCGCTTGGATTGACGAACCTTCTGTTGAACTTTCTGCAGCATTGATGCATCACGAAGATATCGATATGATTCTTGCTACAGGCGGCCCGGGAATGGTTAAAGCAGCTTACTCATCAGGCAAACCCGCTTTGGGTGTAGGCCCGGGTAACACACCTGCTGTTATTGACGAAACAGCTGATATCAAAATGGCAGTTTCTTCAATATTATTATCAAAAACTTTTGATAACGGTATGATTTGTGCTTCTGAACAATCAGTTATTATTGTTAAAGATGTTTATGAAGAAGTTAAAAAAGAATTTGTTTTAAGAGGTGCTCATATCCTCTCTAAAACAGAAAGAGATAAAGTTGCAGCTACAATTATTAAAGACGGCAGATTAAACGCTGCTATCGTAGGTCAGCCTGCATATAAAATTGCTGAAATGGCTGGTATCGAAGTACCGAAAGATACAAAAGTTCTTATAGGCGAAGTTACTGATATCTGCGAAGAAGAACCGTTTGCACACGAAAAACTTTCACCGGTTCTTGCTATGTATAAGGCAAAAGATTTTGAAGATGCAACTCAAAAAGCTTATGACCTTGTTGATTTCGGCGGTGCAGGTCACACTTCCGTTCTTTATACAGATGAAAGATTCCCTGAAAGAATTGACGCATTTGGCTTGAAACTTCATACAAGCAGAATTTTAATCAACTCACCATCTTCACAGGGCGGTATCGGTGACTTATACAACTTTAGACTCAATCCGTCATTGACACTGGGCTGCGGATCCTGGGGCGGCAACGCTGTCAGTGAAAACGTTGGTCCTCAACACTTATTGAATATCAAAACAGTTGCTGAAAGGAGAGAAAACATGCTCTGGTACAAAGTTCCCGCTAAAGTTTACTTCAAAAGAGGAGCTTTGGATCTGGCTCTCAGAGAATTGCAGGGTAAAAAACGTGCATTCATCGTTACTGACAGATTCCTGTTCAATAGCGGCATGACTAACGCAATCACTCAAACTCTTGATGATATCGGCGTTGATTACCAGATATTCTTTGATGTTAAACCTGACCCGACATTGTCAACAATAAACGATGCTATGATGATGGTTAAAGCATACGAACCTGATGTATTCATCGCACTTGGCGGCGGTTCTTCTATGGACGCAGCTAAAATCTTGTGGTTAATGTACGAACAGCCTGATACAGTGTTCGAAGATATCGCAATGAGATTTATGGACATCAGAAAGAGAATCTGCATGATTCCTGAACTCGGCAAAAAAGCTGAAATGGTTTGTGTACCGACTACTTCTGGTACAGGTTCTGAAGTTACTCCGTTTGCTATCATCACTGATGATGAAACAGGAGTTAAATACGCAATCGCTGACTACGCATTGACTCCGAACGTAGCAATCATTGACCCGAACCTTGTAGACTCTATGCCTAAAGGTTTGACAGCAGTTTCCGGTTACGATGCTATTACTCACGCAATCGAAGCCTATGTATCTGCAATGGCAACAAACTTCACAAATTCTAATTCATTAGAAGCATTGAAGTTGTTATTCAGATACTTGAAACGCTCTTACGACAACGGTGCAAAAGACCCGATTGCAAGAGAAAAAGTTCACTATGCTTCAACAATTGCAGGTATGGCATTTGCTAACGCATTCCTCGGTGTTTGCCACTCTATGGCTCACAAACTGGGTGCAATGTTCCACGTACCTCACGGTATGGCTAACGCACTGTTAATAAATCAGGTTATCAAGTTCAACGCAACTGACAAACCGGTTAAACAAACAGCGTTCCCTCAGTACAAATTCCCATGCGCTAAGGCTAAATACGGTCAAATCGCTGATGAATTAGGCTTGGGCGGCAAAACTGACGATGAAAAAGTTGAACTGCTACAGCAGGCTTTAGTTCAAATGAAAAAAGACCTAGGTTTACCGATGTCAATCAAAGAATTCGGTATCGATGAGCAGGAATTCCTCTCTAAGCTTGATGAAATGGTTGAACTTGCATTCGACGACCAGTGCACAGGCGCTAACCCGAGATATCCGCTGTTTGAAGAAATCAAACAAATGTACCTCGATGCATACTACGGAAGAATATAATTCCGGTTATATAACAAAAAAGTCCTGTTTATCCAAACAGGGCTTTTTTATTTGCCTTTCTATTTACAATTTTGCCGTGATATAATGAAGCTGTGAACAAAACACTGAAAACAATTGAATTTGATAAAGTTCTGGAACTTTTAAGCGGATTTGCCGTGAGTGAACCAGGTAAAATGCGCTGCCTTAATACATTGCCGATGGATAATACAACTGATATTCGGCTTGCCCAAAAACTCACGACTCAGGCACAAAATGCATACAGGCTCAGCGCAACTGCTATTCCTGCTGCCAATCTGCCTGACATAACAGAAACTCTTAATATACTTAAAAACAAAATAACTTTGTCAATTGAAGATATAAAAGATATTTTTGAAATAATTGTCTCCTCAAGAAAATTTTCTTCATTCCTGCACAAATACGCGTCAGAACAGGAGGATTTATTCAAATTTTGTGAAAAATTATTTGTCCTATCTGATATAGAAGAACAAATTGAAAATATTTTTGACTCTAATTTTAATATCAGAGAAACAGCTTCACAGGAATTAAAATCCCTGTATCAGGCTCAAAGAGATACTCAGGAAAACTTAAAAAACACAGTATCGGATTTGATGAAGAACTCGACATTTACGTCTTATCTGCAGGATACTGTTTATACATTAAGAGACAACCGCGTTGTATTTCAGGTAAAAGCCGAATCAAAAAACAAAATACAGGGTATTGTGCATGATATTTCTCAGTCAGGTCAGACATATTTTATCGAACCCCGTCAGGTTGTCGGGTTAAATAATAAATTGAGAGAACTTGAAATAGCTGTTGAAGCTGAAATAAAAAAAATTATCAGACAGCTGTCGGATAATTTTTCTCTTCATTATGAAGAAATTAAGTCATCTTTCCATACCCTTGTGGAACTTGATTTTATTTTTGCAAAAGCAAAATACTCAACGAGCATAGATGCCTGTGAACCTGAAATCACAGAAGAACATATAATTGATCTGAAATCAATGAAAAACCCTGTTTTGCTGTCTGTATTGGATAAGGTTATTGAAAATGATTTTTATATAGGCGAGCCGTACAAATCAATAATTATTACTGGCTCTAACGCAGGGGGAAAAACTGTTGTATTAAAAACAGTAGCACTTGCTATTGCAATGACTCGAGCAGGATTGCATATCCCCTGTTTTAGCGCCAAAATTTATCCTTTCAGAAAACTTTTTGCAGAAATAGGAGATGACCAGAACATTATCCAGAGCCTGTCCACTTTTTCTTCTCACATTAAAAATATTAAAGAAATACTGGATGATGCAGATTCCGAGACATTTATTTTAATTGATGAAATAGCAGCAGGCACTGATCCCAAAGAAGGAGCCAGCCTTGCCAAAGCAGTAATGGAAGCTTTTGTTGAAAAAGGCGCACTTTCATTAATCACTACACACTTTAACGAATTAAAATCTTTACCCTTTAACAATCAGGCTTTTCAAAACGCGTCTGTTGATTTTGATGTTGAAACACTCATGCCCACTTATAAACTGAGAATCGGTGTACCGGGGGCGTCAAATGCCTTTGCTATTGCTAAAAATTTTGGAATAGCGAAAGAGATTGTGGACAAAGCAGTAAAAAATTATGAATCAGAAATTACAGAGGAATCAAAAATTCTTGGAGAACTTCAGGCAAAATATTCTGAACTTAACAGGCTGACAGAAGAAGCGCAAACCTTGAAAACAGAATCCGAAGCAAAATACAAAGAGTATAATGAACTTTTCGAAAATCTCAACGCACAGAAAAGAAAAACATTAAAAGACTACAAACGCCGATATGAAGATAATCTTCAGGAAGCAAAGTCTCAAATTAAAAAGGTGCTTGAAAATCTCAATCATCACAAAACTAAAGAGAATGCAATTAACTCTTATAAAAAGCTTTCTCAAAAAGGTTCAAAAGCAGCACAGGCTCTTGCTGATGAGTTTTCAAAAGTAGATATCAAATACACAGAACTCACGCCGGAAGATATAAAAATCGGAGCCAAAGCAATAATAAAAGGTTTGGATACCGATGTCGTTATAAACTCACTTCCTGACAAAAAAGGTAATATCAAGATTCTTGTAGGTCAGCTTCAATCTACAATTAAGGTGGAAAAGCTTGCTAAAAGTCTTAAACGTCAGAAAGACATTATCAAAAAGAAAATTAATATCGGCAACGCAAAATTTGCAATTGAACGTATAAATATGTCTCCAAAACTAGATATTAGAGGCTGCAGAATAGACGAAGCACTAGCAGAATTGGAAGCATTCCTTGACAAAGCAAGTCTTGTTAATCTGACACCTGTGGAAATCATCCACGGACACGGCACAGGACAGCTGCGCACAGCTGTTCGTGATTATTTGAGTGATTCCCCTTATGTTGCAAAATACCGCCAGGGTGAAGAAGGAGAAGGCGGCAACGGTGTTACAATAGTAGATATAAATTAATTATATTAAGTCAGCAGGACTGAATTTTTTATTTCTGTTTAAAAATCTTACTAATAATGCTCTCATAGTTTCTCTCTTTACTTTTCTCTTATATATATAAAGTATATATTGAGAGAAAAATTGCCTTTTTTACACGGCATGTTGTTTAAATTTGTTAACATTAACGCAAAACCATTGAAAAGCCTTGCTATAAGAGCGATAAAAATTTTTAAGATAAAAGTGTTTACAAAAAATATTGTCTTGCTATAATAATGTATACAAGGTTGTTAAAGACCTTCGAGTTATTCCTCGGTAGCTCAATGGCAGAGCATTCGGCTGTTAACCGAAGGGTTGTAGGTTCGAGTCCCACCCGAGGAGCCATTTTTAAAAAGAGTTTCCACGATTTATGGAAACTCTTTTTTGTTTTTTGTCCTGTTTTTGTCCTACTTTAATAGTTAAATAGCAGAATTGATACCAATTGCTTTTATTATCTTAAATCTCCCACTTTCTCGATGTATGCAAAACTCTTAATATGTAAATTGTATTTTCCCTCACTTGATACGGCACAATATACGGGTATTTTGAAACAACAAACTCTCTTGTTCTCAAAATTCTTCCTGCTCTGCCAATTGCAGGATTATGAATTAAAATAGTTTCTACCTGTTCAAGTATATGTGCTACAACCTTTTTAGCTGATTCTTCATTGTTTGCACAAATGTACTCTCTGATTGAAAGCAAATCCTCTAAAGAACTTTCAGAAAATCTTACTTCCACTACTCAATGCCCCATTCTTTTTTGACATCATCAATTGATACATGTTTGCCGTTATCAATATCTTTAATGCCTTTTTGAATTGCACTGATTTGCCAGGATTCAAGCTCAAGGTATTTTTCAATAGCTTCAATTGCCAAATAAGCTTTTGTTCTGCCTGTAGCTTTTGCAAGTTCTTCAAGTTTTTCTTTTGTTCCTTTTGGTATTCTTAATGAAAATTGTTCTGATGACATATTTTCTCCTTGTATTACTTTGTATTACATTGTACCACACTTAAATACACTTCTCAATATACGCTACAAATCATTTATAAGTTTTGATGATTATTTTTATTGACGCAGATTGTGCACGTGATAAAATAATTTATGTAGTCACATTCCGGGATCGTCTAACGGCAGGACAGGTGACTCTGGATCATCTAATCGTGGTTCGAATCCATGTCCCGGAGCCATTAAAAAAGACCTCTTGTGAGGTCTTTTTTTAGTAAAGATTGATTCATTCTTCTCAAACAGGTTATTCTTTTATAAGTTTGAATGGCGCAAAAAATTGCGCCATTCAAACTACAATATCAATAAGTTTTGAAGTTCTTTTATAATAGCCTCAGAATCATGTTTTCCGTGTGCTTTTATGCCATCAGAGATTATTCTTAAGCATTCGGCATAACCGCCATCTTTACCACCCGGAGTCCACAAACCAATATGTAGACCACCGGATTCCCAAGTAGAATAAGGTGGGAATATTCCGCTATTCGGATTGTATTTTAAGCCGACTTGCTTACCATCTTTCAATGTAAGCTGAACCCATTTTGAACCTTCACTTTCAAAATTATTTAAAGTAGATGCCTCAGCAAATGGAGCATCATCTGCATATTTAATAATTTTACGGTTTTCAGATTCTTGAATTATATCCTTTACATATTTCGATTTTGCACGAAATTTTTCATTAGATTTTAACTTTTCAGCTGCTTCTTGGCAAATTTTTCTATCTTTATCTGTAATACGCGGAGACGCATGATGGGAAGATTTGCCGCCTAGTCCCAAAGCCTCTAAATTCTTAAATTTTGCAGGAATCTTTTTAAAAGCATAAACCCCAACACCTGTAGCAACAGCTACAATAAAAGCTTTTGTCCAATTTGGCATTTTCTTATCATTTTTTTGTTTCATTGGTTCATGCTTTGCTTTAAAAGAAACTGTATCTTGTTCCGGTGTTTTGAGAGAATCAGGAATTTGATAAGAAGAAGCTGGAGTAATATGAGCACCCTGTCCATACTTTTCTTTTAGTAATCTGTCCTGCTCAATAAGATGAGGCGTCCAATTAATATTTTTTGCGAATGAAGTCATGTCTATCTTCCTTTACTTTATTTGAAATCCTACACTTTTATAAAAAAAAGAAGCTTAAAATAATTGCTACAGGCATAATCCAGCCTCATCTATCCTATCCTATTAGGCAGTATACTTGAATTTCAGCCTTAAAAAACTCATGTTTACAAAACTTAACAATTACGCAAAATTTCTCAAATAGACTGTTTTTTCTTCTCAAAATGAGTGTATGTAAACACTCGTTTTGTCGCCTACAACATAAGAGAATCAATATCCCGAATATTTAAAAAGCGCCTAATAGGCGCTTTTTATTGCTGATTACATAATTTTTTCCAAACCGTAAATAAATTCATTGTGCTCTGCAATATACTTAATAGCTAGTTTTACACCTGCCATATAGCACTGTCTGTCCATTGAGTCATGACGGATTGTCAAAATCTGCCCCGAAGCACCGAAAATAACCTCCTGAGAAGCTATATACCCGGGCATTCTGACAGAATGTATATGTATATCAGAATAAGATTTACCGCCTCTTGCCCCTTGAATAGTTTCTGTTTCAGGGCAGTTGCCGGTTTCAAATGACATTTTGCCTTCTTCTGACATCATAAGTGCTGTTTTTATTGCTGTACCTGACGGTGCATCTTTTTTCTGGTTGTGGTGAAGTTCTATAATTTCCGCATTATCAAAGTATCTTGCAGCCTGTTTAGCGAACATCATCATTAAAATTGCACCGGTAGAAAAGTTTGGTGCTATCAAACACCCCAGCCCTTTTGACTCTGCCAGTGTTTTAAGTTCGGCAATCTGTTCATCAGAAAGCCCTGTTGTACCAATAACAGGTCGAACACCGTTTTCAAGACAAATCTTTGCGTTTTCAAAGACATACTTCGGCTGGGTAAAATCAACCATAACATCGGGTTTGTGCATAAGAATTGCCGACTTTAAATCGCCCATAATCCGCACTTCTTTAGGCGGGCAGACTTCTGTATCTATTTGGTTAATATCTACAGCAGTAACAAGTTCCAGTTTATCATCATCACAAACCGCTTTGACGACTTCCTGTCCCATTTTACCCATTGCACCTACAACACCGACTCTTATCATATTTATTTCTCCTTTTGTTTATCAAAAAAATACCATACCTGATGAATTTTAATATTGCACATTTGATTTATATTGTAAATGTTTTGTATAATATACACAAAATACACACAAGGAGAGCCGATAATGAAAGAACCCCACTGTGAACTGGAAAAATCACTGTTTGAGTCTGTAGAGTCAAAAACCCCTGATTATATTAAAGCCGATAAACTTTTAAACATTGATAATAAAGAAGCTTTTTCGTTCAGATTAAAAAAAGAGCATCTTGAACCTTATGATGCACAAAACAATCCTGAAGGGCTGAATTTAAAAGACTGGTTTAAAAACTATGCTAAAGAGGCAGAAGTATCCACCGCCGGTATCAGAGGCCCTCAAAACATTCTCTATCCGCACGATACACGTTTTCCTATCAATTTAATCGGTATTATGCTTGCAACAGAGGCAAAAGCACTTGTTGCAAAGGAACTTTATCCTGATTCCGAACTAATAAAACTCGCAGGCTGCGAAGTGCGTTACAACTCTCAGGAAATGCTTGAACTCATTGCTCGTGTTCAGGCTGCACACGGAATAAAGACACTTGTATCGGTTGACAGAAAGACTATTCCCATCTGGCTTGCTTCATTTTTAGCATTCAAACTTGATTTGCTTGGAGGTGAATACATTACCTCAAGCCACGGTATCTCGGTAAAAAATGCAACAAAAGACTTAAATTCTCAGGGCAGCCAGTATTTGCCCGAAGAGTCTATGCTTTTTGTGGATAAAATAAAATATATTTTTGATGAAGTTGATAAAAACGGTTATTACGATATAAATATCGCATCAAACAACGACTCTTTAATTTCAGAAGAATTAATGAAAAAACTTGATGACGGTGTAAAACTATATAAACAGTATCTTTTAGACGGTGTGGCAAAAAATGCAAACCTCAATCTTATAAAAAGCCTTAACGAAAAAATTGTTATCGAAAACGTAGGCGGTTCAGCATACAGAACATTAAGCAGAATTTTAAAAGAACTGGGCATCGAAGATAAATTCGTATGGATGAACAAAGAAGAAGATCCGTTTTTCCATGGCATAGGCAAGTATGATACTGACCCCAAAGGAAACAAAACCTTCTATGATTATTCTGTAGATGCCACTGTAATTGCAAAAGACAAAGACGGAAATCCATACTTCCCCGTGATAAAATCCCTGCATTATGAAGAAAAACTTAAATCTTATCCTGCCGGCACAGCTGTCTTAATAACTGACCCGGACCACGACAGGCTCACAGTATGCCAGATAGAATCTGCAGATAAAATCGAATACATCAAGTCTCTCGGGGTAGATTATGTTGAACTGGATAATGGCAGAATTTTGACTGTTTTCACAGCAAACCAGTCCTTTCTTATGATTATGGATTTTTGGGCACAGCAATTAAAAGCAGAAGGTTTATTTGAAAACCACCCGAGATTTATGATTAAAACAACGGCGTCAGCACGTTCATGGGATGAATGGGCAAAGAAAAACAACATAAAGGTAGTTAATGTGCCTGTCGGTTTTAAAGAAATAGCCAATGTAATGAAAAAAGTGGAAAAACAAATTACGGATAACCCTGAAAAAGAAGTTATCATAACCGATGTACTTGGCAATGACATAAACCTGGGCGTGAATCCCAAACTTATATTCGGCGGTGAAGAATCAGGCGGCATGATTATCGGCTCGGAAGAACTGATAAAATCACATGCAGGCAGAATAGCAATTGCAATGCGTGAAAAAAGCGCAACAGAGGCAATTATTGTAGCGTCTGCTTTGACTTCTTACCTTGAAAAAGAACACAAAACAATGTCACAGTACCTTGATGATGTGTTCAAAAATAACGAAATAATTTCCAAATTCGACATAAGAGAAGACATTTCATACTACAACGAGTCTGAACCTGATATTGAAAAGCTAAAACTTGCCAAAGCTGCAGGTGAAGCAAAGAGAACAAAGAATGATGTATTCTACCTCACAATGGCGGTTGCAAAAAAAGCAGGAAAAATGACTCTTGAACAGATTAGAGAAATTCTTTCCGACACCTTCAAAGAATTAAACTTTGACAATCTTATAGATGTTAAATTTGTGGGCGACGGCACTTATCTCGAGTTCAGCGACAAGTTTATAGAAATCCGCCCCTCGGGTACTGATGCCAAGACAAAAGCCTACGGTGCAGGCGCCAGCAAGGACGAAATCAAAAATTTTGCACGTATTATGGGCAACTATTCAGGTGACTTAACAGATCTGTACACAAAATACGTTGATATGGATTTGTACGACAAAGCAAAAGAAATATCATTAAAGGACTATGCTGTATTTACAAACAAAGATGCAAATAATGCCAAATTCATAATTCCTAATTACAGTGAAACATTGAGGTTTTAAATCTTCATTCAAATTGTCATAACACATCTAACAGTACTATCCGCCAATATAACCAAATCAAAAAATACTGTAGAATAACAACAAAGGAGCAGGAATATGAATCTTGATTTTGAAAAAGCTTTAACATATGTATTCAAAGACCCTCAATGGGTAAACAAACTTCTTGCCGGCACAGGTCTTATATATGCAATTCTTGCAGTACTTTTAATTCCCGCCGCCGTATTTGTTTTTTCAGATTCAGCATTTGTATCAGGTATTGTATTTCTGATTTGTTATACTGTTTCTTTTATTCTCAGTTTTGCTCTTGCCGGATATATTGCAGAAACGGCAAATAAAAGAATAAACTATCAAAATTCGCTTCTTCCGGACTGGAGCAGTTTCGGGCAGTTTATTATAAGCGGTTTAAAATACTTTGCAGGCTATTTTTTATATTTACTGCCTGTACTTGTACTGTGCTTAATTTTTCTTTTCCTTACGGGAATGATGATTGGCTCCGCATCTTTTTATACAGGAGCCTTTAATACCGTTATATTTTTATTGATGACCCTTATGGGTGCATTGGTTCTTATGTGTTTTATTCTGGTTACAATATTTTGCCCGCTTATGATGTCAAATTACTTTAAAAGTTTAAAAACTCTGGCGTTTGTAGATTTTAAAGGAGCCTTTGAATTGCTAAAAAACAATGCGGGTAATTATTTTGTAATAATACTGTTGTTCATAGCAATGAGTATACTTGCACAGTTTGTATCTTCAATACTTATAATGACTATTGCCGGAGTAATACTGATTCCGTTTGTGTATTTTTATATTTACCTTGTTATTGCAGAACTCTGCGCACAATTTGTATTGAGTGCAAAGGAAAAACAACAGCAGGACTAAATACTCCGTTTCTTAAATTGTGTTAGAATTAACCTATGAAAGAACTGGAATATCTAGAGATTATTAATGACACCCTGTCCGACACAACTCTGCTCGGGGATGATTGTGCTTATTTGAAAGAATTTGATATTTGCATAACACAGGATACTCTGGTTGAAGGTATACATTTTACACTTGATACAACTACGCCTTTTGAACTCGGGCAAAAAGCAGTAAATGTAAACCTGTCAGACCTTGCAGCATCCGGTTCAAAGCCTCTTTATTTAACAATATCTATGTCTTTACCACCAAATACGGATAACTCTTTTCTACAAGAGTTTTATAAAGGTGTTGATAAAATCTGCACTACACATGGAGTCAAGGTTGCCGGCGGTGATTTGACAGGCTCAGACAGGGTATTTATTTCTGTTTGCGCACTCGGAAAGAAATACAACAGTGTATCCGTATCAAGAAACGCTGCAAAGCCGGACGACATTATTGTAACAACAGGAACTCACGGGGATAGCGCCGGCGGGTTAAAACTTTTGCAGCAGGGTAAAACAGCTCCTGAAATTTTGATACAAAAGCATCTTATTGCACAGGCAAAGACAGAAGAAAGCAATATTATAATGCAGACAGCAGAGGAATCAGGATTAAAGCAGCTTGCAATGATGGACACCTCGGACGGATTGGGTGATGCGATTTACAAGCTTTCAAAGGGGTGCGGGTTTGCCTTTGACATAGATTTTGATTCAGTACCTGTAAGCAGCGAGTTAAAAGAAGCTTTTCCCGATGAATATAAAGACCTTGTGCTATGGGGCGGAGAAGATTTTGAATTACTCTTTACCATGCCTGAACACGCTTATGAAAAGCTGGACAGGACAAGGTTCTTTAAAATCGGCTATGTAACAAAAAGACACTTTTCTAAAGAGGAAGAAGAAATATTTGAGAAAAAAAGTTTTAAACATTTTGAGGATAAATAAATGTGTACAGATAATATGAAACTGACAGTAATAATTACAGCAGGCGGAAGTTCCACAAGATACGGAAAGACAAACAAACTTCTTGAAAAAATCAAAGACAAAGAAGTAATAATCCGTTCAATAGAAGCTTTTTTGCCTTTGAAACCTTACGAAATTATTGTATCTGCATCAGAAAGCCTTGAACCTGTAATAAAAGAATTGCTAAAGAAATACGGGCATAATCAAGTAAAAGTCGTGCGAGGCGGTGAAACAAGACAGGCATCTGTGTTTAATGCACTAAAGGCTTGTAATGCTCCTGATTATGCAGCAATACACGATGCAGCACGCCCTCTTGTTAAAAAGGAAGATATTGAAAAATGTTTAGAAAAAGCAATGAAAACAGATGCTGCAATCGTTGCCGTAAAAGCCGTTGATACAATAAAAGTTGTTAAAAAAGACAATGAAATCATTGACACACCGGACAGAGAGACTCTTTGGTATGTGCAGACGCCGCAGATTTTTGAATACAATCTGATTATGCAGGCGCATAAAAAATTCGAAGGACAGAGTTTCTCCGATGACGCAGGACTTGTAGAAGCTTCGGGTAAAAAAGTCTATGTCTCGGAGGGAAGTTATTCCAACATTAAAATAACAACAAAAAAAGACATCTATCTTGCTCAGCTTTTATTTGAAGATAACTGATTTTATTATCTTTTATGAGCTTCCTCCAGTGCTTTAAGTTCTCTCTGATAAGGTGATATTTTATTAAGCTTAAATATTACATCCGGAAGAACTTTTAAAACATAGTCGATTTCTTCTTCTGTTGTAAAGCGGCTTAAGCTGAAACGGATACTTCCGTGTAGTGCTTCAAAAGGCACACCCATGGACTTCAATACATGGCTGGGCTCAAGACTGCCTGATGTGCACGCACTTCCGGAACTTGCACAAATACCCAGGTCACTTAAATGAAGAAGAATCAGTTCCCCTTCAATATACTGAAAACCGATGTTGGTTGTATTCGGTACCCTGTTAGTTGTTGAACCGTTCACTTTTGCATTATATACGGACTTAATTATACCGTTTTCAAGTTTGTCTCTCAGTCTTTTGACTTCGTTCATTTCATACTCAAGAGAGTTTTTAGCAATTTCACACGCTTTTCCAAGCCCTACAATATAAGGTACATTTTCTGTGCCTGCTCTTTTACCTCTTTCCTGATGTCCTCCTATTACAAATGCCGGAAGCAGAGTGCCGGTTTTTACATAGAGAGCGCCTATACCTTTTGGAGCGTGGATTTTGTGTCCGGCTATAGTTAACAGGTCAATATCAGTATTTTTGACATCAAGAGGAATCTTTCCTGCTGCCTGAACAGCATCAACATGCACTTTGGTTTTAGGGTTCTTTTGTTTTACGATTTTGGCTGCCTTTTCAACAGGAAGAATAACACCTGTCTCATTATTGGCATACATAAGGCTGACAATTGCCGTATCTTCTGTTACTGAATTGCTTAATTCGTTTAAGTCAAGATTGCCTTTTGAATCAACACTTAAATATGTAACTTCATATCCCTGTTTTTCAAAGTATTTAAATAAATTTAAAACAGCAGGGTGTTCAATTTTTGTAGTAATAATATGTTTTTTATTCTTATTGGCTTCGAGAATACCTCTGATAGCCATATTGTCACCCTCTGAACCTGATGCTGTAAAGATGATTTCTTTTGCATCTTTTGCACCGATAAAGTCTTTTACCTGTTCCCTGGCCTTTTCAACAGCCTTTGCAACCTGACCGCCAAACTCATGCATGCTTGAAGGATTTCCGTATAAATCACAAAAATACGGTTTCATTGCCTCAAAAACTTCGGGGTCAGTCATTGTTGTTGCATTGTTATCAAGATAAACAATTTTTTGTGACATAACTACACCTCCACAACTTCTATATCAGGAGAAATATGCTCCTTCAAAGAAGCCTCTACAAAATTTTTCAGCGTATTTGAAGAAAATTTGCAGGATTTGCACATACCTTTTAAAGAAACAAAGACTTTGTTATCTTTAACATCCACAAGTTCTATGTCCCCGCCGTCTTTTCTGAGTTCTGACGCGATATGTTTTTCTATTACATTATTAATTTTTAAAACAAGCTGTGTTGTGGACATGTTCTTAATATCAACTTTTTCTTTTTTATTTTTGATTTCGTCAATAATTTTTTGGATTGCAATGTGGCATTGACCGCACGCACCGCCTGCTTTTGTATAATTCATCACATCTTCAAGGTCTGTAAGGTTGTTTTGTTCAACAGCTTCTCTTAACGCACTCTCTGTAACGTGATAGCAGGTGCAGATAATTTTTTCATCGCAATGTGCTGCCGCATCTTCTCCTTTATAGTTTGCAATAGCAGACTCCAGAGCCTCGTGTCCCATAACGGAACAGTGCATTTTCTGAGGAGGAAGACCGCCAAGTGCATCTGCAATCTGCTGATTAGTAATTTTTGAAGCTTCATCAATAGTCATTCCTTTAAGCATTTCCGTTAAAACACTTGAAGATGCAACAGCAGAACCACAGCCGAAAGTCTGAAATTTTGCATCCGTAATAATGCCGTTGTCATCCACTTTAAGATAAAGCTTCAAGGCGTCTCCGCAAACAAGCGAGCCTGCCTCACCTATTGCTGACGGATTTTCTATCTCGCCGACATTTCTCGGATTCTTATAATGATCCATTACTTTATCTGTATAATCCCACATGGTTTATTTCCTTTAATTTATTGTTTACGATACTCCATTTTCACACCAATATTTTAGCGCAAAGGAAAACAGAATTAAACAGAAAAAAGTCTATGATTTTCTAATCAGGATATTAATTCTTTTAACTTTTGTTCAAATGATGTTTTGTGATAATTAATCCTTGAAGAAATTATAGGCTGAACATACTCGGACTTGTTTATCGAACGTGCATCAACAATCGGAGAAGGCGGCATAATAGTCCATTTGTATAGTGCAGTAGACATTCTGCGGAAGAATTTTTGAAGCCATTCAAGCTTTTGTTCCTCAGATACCGGCTCGTCCTTTTCTTTCATATGTTTTTCGTGTAAAAATTCAGCCTGCATCATATCACCAACAGACTGCTGCAGGTTTTCCACACGCCAGATTACCTCATCAAGAAATTCATAAGGCATAAGTGCTTCTTCTGCAAGAAGAGGTTTGCCTGTTTTTGGGTTAATAGCAAGTTCAGCGCCGGGACGCTTTGCAATAATACTTTCAGGAATTGCATTTTTGACAGGGCGATTTTTGTTCATCCATCTTGCCAATGCAAAAAGTTTTGTCTTTGAAACATCGGCTAAAGGAGCAAACCCTCCTGACATATCACCGTTTATTGTTGCATAGCCCATATACAATTCTGACTTATCAGAAGTTGCTATAGGCAGACAGGAGGCAAATTCGTTTGCAATGCCCCAGAGTATTAATGCTCTTGAACGAGCCTGTATATTGTCATTGGTAAAGCTTTCTTTATAACGGCAGTTCCAGTTTTTTTCCACTGTGTCAAACACTTCATCAAATTTAGTACGGGTACAGTCGAACAAATCTTTTATCGGAACTTCTGTAAAGTTTATTCCGAGGTTTTGAGCAAGTTCCTCTGCGTCATTTTTGCTTTCCGTGCTTGTAATTTTTGAAGGCATACTTATACCGAAAACATTATCTGCCCCCAGTGCGTCTGCAAGAAGTACAGCACTGACAGTAGAATCAAGCCCGCCGGACAAGCCTAATACCGCACGTTTGAAGCCTGTCTTTTTAAAATAATCACGAATTGACTGAACAATTGTAAGATATGTTCTCTCTAAATCAGGCTCATGGTCAAGGGTAAAAGCTTTTTGAGATGTCAAAGTTTTTTCCAGACCGTCAGGCAGAGAGTTAATCTGCCCGCCTTTAGACGGTGAAACAATGAAAAACTGTTCCTGATAAGATTTTGCCATTGCAATAAGTCTGCCCTGTGCGTCATAAACCCTTGAAGCGCCTTCAAAAGACAGGCTGTCTCCCGAGCCTGCCTGATTTACATACACAATCGGCGTATTATATTTTTTAGCTGCAAATGAAAGCATATTGTGCTTGAGTTGTTCTTTTTTGGCACGTGTAATTGAAGCCGAACAGTTAATCAAATAATCCGGCTGCTGTTCTTTAACAACTGTTTCAACAGGGTCAACACAGTACAGGTTTTTATCAAAGAAATCAGAATCGTTCCAGCCGTCCTCACAGACGATGATTCCGGCTTTTTGGGCGCTTATTTCAATTATCCTGTTCAAACTGTCTACCGGTGCAGGTTCAAAATGTCTGTAATCATTAAATTCCGCATAGTTTGGAATAAGAGACTTTCTTATTACTCTTTCAATTTTCCCGTTACTCAAAACAGCAATAGAATTGTAATATTTTTTACCGCATTTACTTTTATTAAATTCCGCAAACCCTATTATAACTTTTGTTTTTCCCATAACATAATGAGCAAGGGCTTCAAGCCATTCAAGATTCTCTTCAACAATTATTGGAAATCTTTCAATAAAATCACCTATCGGATATCCGATGAGATACATTTCCGGAAATACAATTGCATTAACGTCAAGTCTTTGCGCCCATTGAATCCATTTAAGAGCCTTCTTTGCATTGCCCTTGATATCTCCTGATACCGGATTTGTCTGAGCAAGAACAATTGAATCCTGTGCCAGCAGCGGCTTTAGGTCATCGGCTATTACAGCTTTTTCATCCTGTGAAAGATTGTCCAGTGCTAAATCTTTATCAATTTTTTCTGTTAACAAATAAATCTTTTCATTCATGGTTTTAATTTTAACAAAAAAATAATGGGCACAATATGTGCCCTTAAAAACCTACCATACCTATTATAAACCGAGGAATAAATTATTTATATATTTGTAATTAATATCATTTTGTTTTTATTATTCAACTTCTCCATAAATGCTGTTTTCTACTTTTTCTAAAGAATCAGCAAGATCTTGGAATGCAGCGCTAATAGCTTTTTTATTACTATCACTATGAGAAGTTGTATTTGCCAATGCATTGGACAATGCTGCACTTTTTGCTTTTAATGCATTTTTATCTTCTTCTGACATTTGTGGGTTCTTTTCTATAATATCATTCGTTCTGTCAATCAAGAGCTCAGATATCCTTGTCACAGAAGGTTTAGCATCATCTGTCATCCAATTTAATCCTGTCACATTACCCCATCTAGAAGTATCTGCAAATATTGCATCTATAATATTTTCTTCTTCAAGGTGTCCGTATTCATTTTTGAAATGCTGTACAACATTGAGTACATTGTATTTGTCCATCAATTTTGTACCTTCGTTCAAGGAGTCTTCTGTTGCATCCCCATTATAAAGGATGTCTTTAAAATAATTTGATAATTGTTTGTAATTATTCGGAGAACCTGCTTCGGCATTGTCCAATACAGCTTGGTATTTATCAGGTCTAGCTATCTTATCACCATCTGCGCCATTTGGATCAGCTTTTTTGCCTGTATGAGCTTCTACTATTTTTTTGAGAGTAAGGAAATCTTCTCTTGAAATTTTGCCTGTTTTACCGTATTTACCTGCAATTTCTTGAATTTGTGCGAATTCTTCTGCACTCAATTCAGGATCTTCATTTGTAAGATAGTCATGGCATAAGTCAACAAGTCTTTGTAAAATAGTCACTTCTGTACCATCATCAAGCTTTATTTTTTCATTTAAAGCAGCTTTCCATTTAGGATCATTTCCTAATTTACCAATATATGTAGCCACGTCAGATTCATCAATTTTATCTTTGTAGCTTATTTTTCCAGAATTATTTACAGCACCAAAATTGTTGTCAAAAGGATTATAAATCCAAGGATTTAAAAACATATTGGGTGTCGCAGGTCTTGAAAGCAGACCCATTATCTGTTGATATTGTGAAGATATATTCGCCTGAAAAGCAGTCAAATAAGGCACAATTTTGGAGCTTAACGCAGCCGTTTGATTTACAAGATTGTTAGTAGCAACATCAAAGTTGAAAAGCCCTATATCGTTTATAGTGCCTATACTATCTTGAGGAGACATACAAGATAGGTCAAAAGACCATAATTCAGTTGGAACAGGATTGTAACGCAACATATATGGATTACAACCCCAACTATTTTGTCCGTTTAAATTAATTCCGTTAACCATAATGTTATCCCCTAATAGTCCTTAAGTTATTTCCTCTGTAAACAAAGACTTTTTATTTAGTCTTTTTGGATTCCTCGTTCCTGTATTAATATAAAAAATTTTTTCAGTTAAAAATTGCCTTTTTGAGAAAAAGTTTGTTAATAAAACTTAACAATATGTTTAAGACGCCCGATATTGTTTTCATGCTAGAATCTTACATGTAATTGTTAAATAACATGAGGTTAGTAAATTATGACAGAATTATCACCTTTGCAAAAAGCAAGACTGGGCTTTAAACCTGTATTGCCTTCAACTCTGGCCGCCGGCATTAAAAAAGCGGCAGTTATTGAAGGAGACAAAACAGAATGCGTTAAAGATCAGGAGCAGATTAAAAAATTATTCGTAAACACATACGGCGGATGTACAGTTACATTCAAATCCAGCGAAGAACAAAGCTTTGCCGCAAGAAATGTGGGTGTAATCCTTTCAGGCGGTCAGGCTCCCGGCGGTCACAATGTTGTTGCAGGCTTGTATGATGCTTTGAAACAGGCTAATCCTGAAAGCAAATTATACGGTTTCTTAGGCGGTCCTTCCGGTATCATTGACGGACAGTACATTGAATTCACTGATGAAATCATTGACGCTTACAGAAACACCGGCGGCTTCGATATTATCGGCTCTGGTAGAACAAAACTCGAAACAGAAGAACAGTTTGAAAAATCACTTGAAAACTGCAAAAAATTAAATATCTCGGGCATTGTTATTATCGGGGGTGACGATTCTAACACTAACGCGGCAATGCTTGCAGAATGGTTTGTTGCTAAAAATGCAGGTGTTCAGGTTATCGGATGTCCCAAAACAATCGATGGCGACTTGAAAAACGAACAAATCGAAATTTCTTTCGGGTTTGACACTGCAACAAAAACTTATGCAGAACTTGTCGGAAATATTCAAAGAGACGTTAATTCAGCTAAAAAATACTGGCACTTTGTTAAAGTTATGGGCAGAAGTGCTACTCACGTTGCTCTTGAAGTTGCTTTGCAGACACAACCTAACATTACTTTAATTTCTGAAGAAGTTGAAGAAAAGAAAATGTCACTCAAGCAAATCGTTGATTATATGGCTGACATCATAGCAAAACGTGCAAATGCAGGTAAAAACTTTGGTGTGGCATTGATTCCGGAAGGTTTGATTGAATTTATCCCTGAAATGAAAACAATGATTTCAAACCTCAACGATGTTATGTCAACACTTGAACAGGACGCTTCTTACAACAAATTAACAGTTCCTGCCGACAAATTTAACTTTATCGAAAGCAGACTCGAACCTGCAAACGCTGCCGTTTTTGAATCTCTGCCTGTTTTAATCAAGGCACAGCTGCTTATGGACAGAGACCCTCACGGAAATGTTCAGGTTTCTAAAATTGAAACAGAAAAACTGTTAATCGAAATGATTAAAGTTAAATTGGACGAAATGAAAGCACAGGGCGAGTTTATGGGTAAATTCTCCGACCAGTGTCATTTCTTTGGTTACGAAGGAAGATGTGCTTTCCCTTCAAACTTTGATGCAAACTATTGTTATGCGCTCGGTTTCAACGCTTATGCATTGATTCAATCAGGTCTTACAGGTTATCTGTCTTCTGTAAGAAACCTTACAGCGCCTTCTACAGAATGGATTGCAGGAGGTGTTCCTCTTACAATGATGATGAATATGGAAAAACGCCACGGTCATATGAAGCCCGTTATCCAAAAAGCTCTCGTAAGACTGGACGGTCCTGTATTCAAAAAACTTGAAGCAAACAGAGAAGACTGGGCGATGAATGACAAATATTTATTCCCCGGCTCTATTCAGTACTGGGGTCCTGCAGAAGTATGTGATATTACAACACAAACTCTGAAACTGGAAAGAGAAGCTGTACCAGCCTCTGTATAAATTATTATTATGATAAAAAGCAGGTGTTCTTAACAGGCACCTGTTTTTTATTGTAAAATTTAAACATGGCACGACAAAAGAATCTTGATAAGAACTGGAAAATATGCAGTTTCTGCAAATACATAAAGCGCTGTACTGTCGGACAGGGCAGAATCAGAGACCTTGCAAATAATCCTGTGGCAATAAACGACATAGGCTGCTTTGATTATGAAATCTATAAGAAAAGCTGTACAGGAGAGCAGCTTGGTTTATTTAAATAATCCTTGACATGCTATCATGTGCCCTATACTATATATAATACAGATGCATCGGGCATTTAGTAAAATTATATATTGGGGCGTCGCCAAGTGGTAAGGCAGCTGGTTTTGGTCCAGCCATTCCGGAGGTTCGAATCCTTCCGCCCCAGCCAATAAAAAACTCTCTAATGAGAGTTTTTTTTATTGCGGAAAAATTCTTTGTATTTTAACTGTATTTTTATGAGTATTTTGATTATGACATACAGTACGATTATTTTAAATAATCAACACAGCGAGAGCGTTTGTGGGTCGAAAGTTACTTGATTATACAAAGTGCCTGTAGTCGTTTAATTCTTTGATTGCAAGCATATCTGCTACTCGTGAAGCTTTTTTCTGTTCTTTTGTGATGTAGTACTCTGTAACAAACACCGGTGCCAAACCTGCAATCATACCTGTTAATGCTTTACCAATAACACCTGTCATAATATTCATCATGTTTTTATCATTAACTTTAGCAGGGTTCCTTATCAATTGTCTGTTAAACAAGAATGCTAAGCCCATACTAAGCAATGAACCAAACAGCGCAATCGGAATCTGTATACTTTGCCCCAGTGCCTCAACACTTTCTGCGTAAGTTTGTGATTTTTCATCTACTTTATTGAATGTTTTGAACGTATTTTGTTGTAACGCTTTCGCTTCTTTAAGTTGTGCTTCTGAAAGTTGAAGATTGTCTATCGCTTTGTGCAGCTTTTTGTCTTCTATACCCTCTTTTTTCATATATGCTTCGTAAATTTTATTGTCTTTATATGCCTGAATAAGGAATTTTATGAATCCGGGCTTTTTCTTTTCTTCAAGCGGTTTTGCATCTTGAATTTCGTCTGCTTTTTTATCATAGACATACACAAGTATTTGCGGGTTCTTTAAAAGTTCCTGTCTTTCTTTAAAACGACCGACACGTGCGGCTTGTTTCTGGATTTTTGCTGCAAAAATCGTTACAGGTAATGTAACCATAATACCCACAACATAAGGCAATACCTGTGTTATTTTGTTAGCAGGGTTCATTCTAAAGAGTTTTGCTGCCTTTTTGGCAATCCACCCTGTAAATACACCTCCGGCAAACGCTGAACCTTGAACGATGTTTGTTGCCATTTCAACGTTTTCTGCATAATCCTGTGATGCGATATCGATTTTTTCAACAAGTTTTGTCAAAAGTTGTTGGTCACGTTTTGCTTTTTTTATGTCTTTTTCTGAAATCGGGTCGTTAAAATGCTTTTGGTTTTCATTCAACTGCGCCTCAAATGCAGCTTTTTGGGCTTCATAAACTTTATCTTTTTTAATGAGTTTTTTGAGGTTTTTGAAAGTTTCTTTAAAACCGAGGTTTATTAAATCTTTTTTATCTTTTTCTTCAGGCAGAACTATGCTTTTTGCATCTTCTTTCGCTTTTTTTATCTGGTCTTCAGTCAACACAGCAAAGCTGTTAGGATTTTTTAGGTCTGTTCGCATAGCTTCAACCTGCCTTTACGGGATGCTCCTACCTGTGTTTTTGCTGCCCATGCCATAATAGGGAAACTTGCGATAATACTTGCAACATAGCCCAGCACAACAGGCAGGAATTGAACTCCGCGTCCAATTTTAGGGTATTTGTTACCCAGTGCATTGAGTCCTTTTTTTACTTGAGGAAGTACCATTATTAAAAATCCAAGCCCGATACCGAGCAGGTTTGCAAATTCAATAGCTGTGAAACTGCCATTTCTGTTGCAACTTCAATATTTTATGCATTTTTTTGAGAATACTCGTCCATAACATCTATAACATAAAAGAACTTTGCTTCTTTGCAAATCGTCATGGTTCATAGCTTCGGGGTGGCGTTTTAGATATTCTTGTCTTTTAGCTTCTTTGTTATTGCGTTTTTCTTTCCATTACGGGTATTCGGAGATATACTAACGGTACTTTTTATAATTCTGGTAAACTTCCATTGTAAAAAACCTTTTTATTTCTCTAATGGAATGAATGCCCGTGAATAAAAAATTTTGCTATTTTAAATTATTATAATCTGTTCGATAAATTAAAGCTTCACCATATTTATCATTTGTGCTGAATGCATAAAGTCGTCAAGGCTGATTTGTACCTCTTTAGAGGAATCCCATGGATTTATCAGAATAACTTTATCGCCTTTAATAGCTTTAACAGTAAATGCATGGCTGCCGCCTTTTACTTCCTGACCGTTTATTATCTGACTTGTCACTGCTATAGATGCTTCTACGGCATAATTTTTAAAAGTTCCATCTTTTTTAGCGTCTTTTTTTAAAATATTCATTACCCTGTCTATATCATCATAGCGTTTATCAAAAACATTCGAATCTTCTTTTATAGTATTTGTAGCCCAGCGGAATCTGCTGCCATCAACTGCAGACAAATTCCCATCCGAGTCAATATTGCATACAGGCAGTGTGTCAGCCTTGCTAAAATACGCATCAGATTTTCTACCTGTAAATAAATACATAGTCAGTCCTATAACTCCTCCTCCGCCGATATTCTCTGGATTCTCACCCCAGCCTCTGGCAATATCAAGACCTGCAATCAAGTCAGAAGAAGAGGCTATTGACTGCATTGATTCGTTATTTACCCGCATTGTTTCAGCAGCGTCTTTACGGTATTTGGAGTACGCAACTTCATACAGAAGAACATCTTTATCTCCGGCAGAATAGTCTCTTCCGGCACGAAGAGAGGCTTCTGTCAATTCTTCTTCCGTTACTATATATTCGGGTTTTATAAATATTTTTTCTTCAGGGAAATTTCTAACACCTTTACTCAAATCCTTTTTAATTTGCGGCACACCCGCAAAAGCGACTTTATATATTGTCTGCGTAGCGCCGTTTTCATCTGTTATCGTATCCTTAGTAATTGCATTATTAATAATTTTTTGACCTTCATTAACAGTATTCAAAGAGTTTATTGTTTCAAGAAAGAAGCAATTACCTATACCGCCCTGCGATGCATTTTCGATAACCGAATCAGGCGCACCGTATTCATATTCTTTAGTTGTATTATTTATTTTATCCTCTACAATTTTACCGACTAAAATACCCTGTTCGTCAAATTTATTTGTTACAACAGATTTAAGTTCTCCTGTTTTTTTGTCGTAGACACTTGTTTTGGAGGGAAGAAAATCCAGTCTGTTGTCCAGATTAGCACCTTCATATTCTTCGATAATAACAACATCCTGTTTTTCTTTTTTTATCTTTTTGCTGATTATTGTTCCTCCGTCACTGTTGTATTTCATTAATTCCGTTCTGTTCAATCCGTTTTTTTGTGTAGAAATATATTTTTCAATAATATTGTCATTCTCACCGTAACGGGTAATTTCAGACATTCTATAATCAGACTTCATGTTGTTGTGAGTGTTATATTTTTTTACAAGCTTTCCGTTTTCAGAGTATTCAAAAAACGTATGTTCCGTATACGGATTAATTCTTTCATCACCGTGATAAATACCGGACTGTTCCTTGACTTTACCAGAATCATCATATATGACGTGTGAAGTAAAATTTCCCTCTTTAGGTGAAATATCTGAACCTTCACGCAAATCACAATTCGTACATGTAATCAGTTCTTTTCTTTTACCACCTTGCGAAAAAATTTCAACTCTGTAACCGTCATCATTGCTGCTGCGAATTTTAAATAAAGATGCACGCACACCGGAACCATCCTCTTTTATTGAAGAAATACTTCTGTCTTCGCCGTGGGTGTAAACTTTCAGATTTTCTGCTCCATTTTGCAGAGTAACAACAAGCGCCTTAAACAACGCTGATGATTTTTCCGAAAACTCTGTAGTTTTTTCGGATTTAGTAAACAATCTGTTCAATTCTTTTTCATCAAGAATATTATCATCACCGGCTGCATCTGATACAGCTTTTTTAAAAGCCTGCACTTCATTTTCGTCCAGAATGTTGTTATTGTCTGTATCGTAATCTTTTAGAATATCTTCAAAAGCTTCATCTATAGCAAAACCGTTACCGAATATACTTATACCAAAAGTCTTGCCGGTTTGACCGATAGTCAATTTTTTACCGGAATTATAATCTTGAGAAGACTTTTCTATATTTTCAGCTTTTATAAATCTGAACATAATAAGACCTGTAGTAATTACTTCACTAATTACTATATCGGCACGTTGCCAAAATCTTTTAAAAAATCTGCTCGAATTGTTACAAAAGTTTATACCTTAACATCTAGAATATAATTAAAAAAACTGTTTTTTTATTTCACTAGCTATTATATAAGCAAGTCTAGGAGGCACAGCATTACCAATTTGCCTCCATTGTTCTAAGTAAGAACCTGTCAGTTCATAATCATCAGCAAATGTTTGTATACGCTTTATTTCATTAATTCTTAAAAATCTGTTTTTCCAGTGGAATGGTCCCATATTATTAGAATGACTTGCCTGAATAGTCCAAGATGGTCTTTCTGGAGAAAGTTTCAATAAAAACGACCAGTATCTTGAACGCCATTTAAAAATAGGTTTTTTATATCCTCTCTCCTTTGTAAAATACAAATAATTATCCCCAGGAGGTACAAGTTTTAACAAATCCTTATGCTTAGAACCAGCCTGCATATTAATATCTTCTGGCAAATCAATATCTAAATCTCCGATTGCATCACCACATGTTACCCATTTCTTTTTATTTTTATCCGTATCAGGGTTATATTTGCTAGGATCATAATGTGTTTCTTCAGGAAAAACAAAATCTTTTAAATGTTTTTTTACACCGACACAAATAAAACGTTCTCTGGTCTGCGGTATACCATAATATGCAGTATTAACAACTTTATAAAAAAGCTTATAATCTAATTCCCTGCTGCGTTCTTTTAAATAATCAAAAGCTGCTTTATGTGGCTTGTAGACAAATCCGAATACATTTTCAAAAAAGAAAATTTTTGGATTTAATTCTTCTACAACTCTGAAATATTCTCTAAGAGTATATGCATTCTCATCCTCAAGTGCTCTTTTTTTATCTTTTAGATAGAATCTTGACTTAGAATAAGCTGGACACGGAGGTCCACCTATAAGACAATCTATCGATTCAAGTTTTTCTTCATGCAAGATTGACTTAAAATCAACCTCACGTATATCACAACACACAACTTTATCAGAAATTTTATTCAATTTAAGCGTATTACAAGCAGGCAACCAATAATCTGTTGAAAATATAACATCAAATCCAGCATTATGAAAGCCTATATCAATACCTCCACACCCAGAATATATACTAACTGTTTTTATTTTTTTATCAGATTGCATTATTTATGTTCTCCAGTAAAAAACTAACCATTGCTTTACCAAGTAGAGGAGGAACTGCATTACCAATCTGTTTTTGTATAGATCTTCTGCTACCAAAAAATTTATATGACTCGGGGAAAGTTTGTATTGCAGCAATTTCTGGAACACGCAATCTACGGGATGTCCAGTGAAAAGGACCTACCCATGGTCCCGGTTGAGCAGCTATAGTCCAGGATAACTCATTGGGATCTAATTTTAATAAAAATGACCAAAAACGTTTACCTGCTTTAAATTTAGCATTGGGATCCCCTGTTTTATCTGAAATTGCTATATAATTTTTTCCAGGAGGAACATTTAATAAATCTCTGCCATATGTGCCGTTAATAGTAACTTCTTCTTTTTCAAAATATTTATCATTGTCATATTTTTTTATAACATCGCCGACTTTTACATAAGGAAGCAATCCTGTTTCTAAAACTTTTTCAGGATTACAATGAGTTTTTTGCGGTGTATCGATAGTCATTACGCACTTTGTTGCAATAATAAACACTCTTTTTCTTTTTTGAGGAACGCCAAAATCAGGAGCATATGCTCTTATTACCCTATAATCATAGCCAAGTTTAGAAAACCTATCAATAAACCCTGTTATGATGTGTTTATTAGAAGGGTGCAATATACTTTCAACATTCTCAAGCAAAAAACCATAAGGACGTAATTCTTTTACCATACGGAAATATTGGTCAAACATATTTCTAGGATCATCTTCTACTTTTCTGTTCTTATTGCCTATCCAGTATCCTGCTTTAGAAAACGGCTGACAAGGAGGTCCGCCTATAAGGATAAGTTTTTCATATCGTATTTGCTTTAGATCATTCTGCAAACTTTTTATATTTATATTACAAATATCCTCATTATAAATTTTGCAATTATCAAATTCTTTATTTCGTTTTAATGTTTCTACAGCATCAGAATCTATCTCGATAGCAGCAATAACAGGCACACCAGCCATGTTACACCCTATATCCAACCCCCCGCAACCGCTGAATAAACTTATTGCCACATATTTATTCTTATCTGTCACTAGTTAATGCCCCGTATAGAATTAGCAATTTTTATAAACTCAACAGAAGGTTTATTTGATACCGGCAAATCAATCTTGCTGTCATGCATTTGTATAAACTTCATTATCCCCCCGTCGAGTTTTATTTTTTCAAGATATCTTATCTTTTCATTATTCATTTTAACATTATAATCTTCATCTATATAAATCAGCCCTCTGTCATATGCTGTATGATGAAGAGCACATAGACATATCCCATTTGAGGGCTCGTCCGTCCCTTTCTCATGAGAATAAGGAATAATGTGAGCAGCCTCTGTCAGTTCAAGCTGAATGCCACAAATTGCACATCTGCTGCAATATATCTTATGAATTATCTTTTTAAAATTAGGATCTCTTTTGGTTCTTGGATGATTTACTATATATTCCAGATTTCCAATCTCTATATCTTCTTTATCATTGTTAGAATTCTTTACTTCATCATATTTTTGAATCAACTCTAATAAACCTTGTTCATCTAAAAGATGCATATTACTATAGTTTTCAAGATATAAACCAATATACTCCGGTTTGAAAGTAATCGCACTACAACCATTAGAATCAATATAACAAGCTATTCCGTTTTCGTTTGCTCTTTCCTGGACAGAAAATCTTGAATATAAAGATACTGTTCTTTTGGCATTAATCCTATCCCTAAATAATAGAGGATTCCATGCTGTAAAGACATTGCAATCATCAAAATATCCTAGCATGTAAGCAATTTTTCCAGAAGCCAAGACATCTGTAAATCCAGGAGTTTTACCTACCTGAATTCTGCATTCATCCGTATTTGTACGATTTTGTCCTGATTGATGTACATTTTTTATATAAATATAAACAGTTTTCTTGTTAATGTTAAATGTATAAGGATTATTCCCCTGAACATAAAAAGCTTCTTCCGTATACAGATTAAGGTTATCAATAAGTAAATATTTTAAATCTGTATGGTTCAAAATATTTGTATCTCTAACGCTCATCCCGTGAATTCTCCTCCACAGGTAATACTAACATAAACAGACAAAAAATAAAAATGATGAATACATCAATCATTATTGAAAATCGTAATATCTTTGTTCAAAGAATCAAGAAACTCCTGTCTGTACATAAACCCGAGATGAGCACCGTTACTTATCAATATTGTTTTATCACCCGTACATTTTTTTAAATAAGCAAGCTGCTTTTTGCTGACAAGATAGTCGTCCATTGTATGATAAATTCTGTAATTGCTGTTTTTCTTTAAATATTCCTCTATTGAATACAAACTGGATTCAAATGCAAGGTCATCAATAGTCTGAACTTCATCAGACAAAAGATATTTTTTTGCATAATCCTGATAGTTCATATTGTTAATTGTGTTATAAATTTCACAGCGTTTTGACGGGAATGTATTTTCGAGTGTAAATATCAAATCCGAAAGTTTTTGATGCATTATAAATCCGGTTATTAATTTTGCTTCATCCTCCGAAAAAGGAAGTTCACCTATTTTAAAGTCTTTTGCTTTCTTATTATCATATATATTTATTACCTTAGCTGCGGTTGAGGCAGCATTATTTTTAAAGTTTTCATATTTTTCAGCCCATTGTTCGCTGTTTTTATCCACCTGTTTCATAGCAAAAATAATATCAATAGGAGGATTTATGGAGATATATTTTTTAATGTTAAGTATATTTTCCCTGCTCTCCTCGTTTGCAATAAAAAGTGTAGTCAATGCGCCGAAAGAAGTACCAAGAAGCACTCTGTCTTTAAAATTGCAGTCATATTTTGATTGAAGGAAATCAATAATTTTTGAGGTGACAATTCTCAACTGAAGTGCATCTCTGGATGGAATACCCGGTTTGTAAGATTCAGGAATACTTTTTACAAATTCCCACTGAAAATGACTCCCCTGAATTAATACAGAATACCCTTTATCATAAAATATCTTGGCAAGAACAACCGCATGATGAGAGTTGATTCCTTCTCCTATAGAAGGATAAATTATGGCAAGAGGTGCATTCTTGTCTTTTTGTAATATATACCTGAAACGATAATTATCCCTGTTTGGTTCAATGTTAACAGAAGCCGTTTTTATTTTCTTTGCAAAACATCTGTTCCATATTGACATTTCATTCCATATGGAACTGTTTATATCAGGCTGTTCAAAAAATGCTGTCCTCATTGAATCCGTAACAGGAGCCTGAGGGTTGTAACCGTGGAGGATTAAATCCGGCTTCAATGCATTATCATTCTTAAGAATTATATTATCAGTTTTGGCACTTCCCTCAATCAATGCTGTTTTTACTTTTACTATATTGTCAGAATCGGTCGGTTCTTCTATTCCGGCATCACTTTTATAAAGAACAGATTCCCTATCTAAGTTTGACAGCTTAATATGAGATTCTATACCATAAAGCTTTTTAAGAATGTCATAAGGGTCGGCATATGTAGACTCAACCATTTTGCTCAGAGGCTGCATATAAGATGTTCTGTTTACAAGAATACCTGCCTTTACTGCAGCAAGTACAGGACTTGCAATATATGATGACGGATTCAGTCCCGCATCAAGAACCTTCCCTGCTATTGCACGCGGACTCGTAGACATTATAACAGGAAGAACCAGATAAGGACCTCTTTTTACTTTACATTTAGCAAGTGCCTGTTCCATATCCTCCTGAACCGGTTCTATTTTAAAAAGTTTCTTTGCAGGGTCATACAATCCGCCAAGACCTATTGTAGTATTTGTTAAGAACCTTACAGTTTCAGTACCTGAGGCTTTAAAATCCCTTTGAACAAGTGTGCTCACCAGTCTTATCGGGTATTCAATATTGTTTGTTGCACTCATAATACGATCTATCCCGTATTGAGGCATAATAGAAGCCCAGACTATATGAACAGGCCGCAAAATTGCTTTGTTCAGACCTCCGTTAAAACGAAACATTTTTCTGTTAAATCCTTCAAATTTATCTTTTCCGAGATATTCGAGTGCATAATCCGGATATTTATTCTTTTGTACAGATGCATCAAGAGCATAAGCGCAGTTTAATAAATTCAGGCACATTAACAGAGCAAAGCCTGTAATAACTTTGTTTTTAATTTTCATTTGTCCTCTTCAAATCAGCTTGTATGGTAATTCCCTATTTTAAAAATATGAATAAATACAGGCATTGCACACCGGACTACACTGATGTGTTATAATTTTTTCTGTAATATAAGAGGAAGAGAAATTTCTTATGAACGAAAAAGAAAAAATGCTCAACGGTCTTTACTACGATGCCACTGACAAACAACTGGAAGAAGAAAGATTTGCGGCGGAAGAACTTTATTTCAAATTCAATAATCTTCCTCCTTCAAAAAATGAAGAAAAACTTGAAATATTAAAAAAATTATTCGGTAAAATAGGTAAAAACTCCTATATTCGTTCAACCTTATACTGTGATTATGGATACAATGTCGAAATTGGAGACAATTTTTATGCAAACCATAACCTCACTATCCTAGACTGCGCAAAAGTAAAATTCGGTGATAATGTTTTTATAGCACCGAACTGCGGTTTTTATTGCGCAGGACATCCTGTTGATGCACAGGAAAGAAACACATTTATTGAATATGCCAAACCTATAACAGTAGGCAATAATGTGTGGATAGGTGCAGATGTATGTGTACTGCCAGGTGTAACAATAGGAGACAACACTGTTATAGGAGCGGGAAGTGTTGTTACAAAAAATATACCGTCAAATGTTGTGGCAGCAGGCAATCCTTGCAGGGTTATCAGAGAAATTACAGAAAAAGATAAAGTCCTGAATAAAATATAATTTATTCACAAACATGTTCCAGTGCCTTTTCAAGAATCATTTTTACATGATTGTCATCCAGAGCATAGTATACATTTTTGCCTTTTTTTTCTGCCCGTACAAGTTTTGCCGTACGCAAAACCTTTAACTGATGTGATACTGCAGATTTTGTCATATTCAATAAAACAGCAAGGTCGCCCACGCACATCTCACTTTCTTCCAGTGCCCACAACAGCTGAATACGTGTGCTATCCCCCATAACTTTAAAAAAATCGGACAATTCGTATAAAAGATTCATCTCAGGCATATTAGGCTTTACTTTGTTTACTATATCTAAATTAATAGCTTCACAATCCGATTTTTTAATTTCCATAAGATATTTCCCTTGCTAAATCTGTATATTTCTTATTATATAACAGATTTTTATATTTGAACAGTTGTTCAACCATATTAAGTTTGTAAACAAATACAAATGCAACGCTTGACAATTGAACAGTTGTTCAATTATACTATTAATATACAGTTGAATACTTGCTCAACAATAACCGATTGTGAGGTAAAAATATGTGCGAACATCATCACGAACACAACCATGAGCACTCTCATAAAAATAAAGCATTTGCCCTTATGAGGATTTTGGGCGCACTTATAATATTTAGTGCAGGTTTAATTTTAGACCTTACGGGAGTTGAAAAATTTATCTTATTCTTTACAGCATACCTGATGGCAGGTGCCGATATACTTTTTACAGCAATAAGAAATATTGTTAAAGGTGAAGTCTTTGATGAAAACTTTTTGATGGGCGCTGCCTCCCTTGGTGCATTTGCCATCAAAGAATACCCTGAGGCGGTTATGGTTATGATACTTTATCAAATCGGCGAATATCTGCAGCACAGGGCTGTTGAAAAATCAAGAAACTCTATTGCGGAACTGATGGATATACGCCCTGATTATGCAAATATTGAACAGAACGGCAGGCTTATAAAGATTTCTCCTGAAAAAATAAACACAGGAGACATCATCACAGTAAAAACAGGCGAAAAGATACCCCTTGACGGCATAGTAACAGAAGGGAAGGCAATAGTTGATACCTCGGCACTGACAGGTGAAGCAGCACCTGCAGAGTTAAAAATAGGAGATAATGCCGTAAGCGGGTGTATTAATACAAACGGACTTATAAAAATTCGTGTATCAAAGCCGTTTGGGGAATCAACTGTATCGAAAATACTCGAACTGGTTGAGCATGCAGGTTCAAGGAAAGCAAAAGCAGAAAATTTTATTACAAAATTTGCAAGATATTACACACCTGCAGTTGTAGCCGGTGCGCTTATTCTTGCAGTACTTCCTCCATTATTAACCGGTGATAATTTCAATATATGGATATCAAGAGCACTGACATTTCTTGTTATTTCCTGTCCCTGTGCACTTGTTATATCAGTACCTTTGAGTTTCTTTGCCGGTATTGGAGGTGCATCGAAAAACGGAATTTTAATTAAAGGCAGCAGTTATCTGGAAGCACTTTCTAAGCCGGATACAGTTGTATTTGATAAGACAGGAACGCTGACAAAAGGAACCTTTTGCGTAACACAAATTGTACCGTACAACGGCACATCCAGAGAAAAACTGCTGGAATCCGCGGCAATGGCAGAAAATTATTCAAACCATCCAATAGCACTTTCACTAAAAGCAGCCTACGGGAAACATATAGACTCTTCTTTGATAAAAGACATAGAAGAAACAGCAGGCATCGGTGTTAAAGCCCGTATTAACGGAGAAGAAATTCTTGCAGGAAATTACAGGCTGATGGAGCAATACAATATTAATTATTCAAAAACCTGTGAGCCGGGCAGTATAGTATACATTGCAAAAAACAGAAAATTTCTCGGATATATTGTAATATCTGATGAACTTAAAGAAGACGCAGTATCCGCAATTAAAGACCTGAAAATAATTGTTGATAAAACTGTTATTCTGACAGGAGATTCCCTAAGCGCTGCAAAATACACAGCAGCCAAACTCGACCTTGACAGAGTATATGCTGAACTCTTACCGTCAGATAAGGTTACAAAAGTTGAAGAACTTATATCGTGCAAGACAAAAAACAAATCCGTAATTTTCGTTGGCGACGGTATTAACGATGCACCAGTTCTTACACGTGCAGACATAGGAATTGCAATGGGAGGGATGGGTTCTGATGCTGCTATCGAAGCGGCTGATGTTGTAATAATGGATGACAAACCGTCTAAGATTCCTGCTGCTATTAAAATTGCAGGCAAAACAATGCATATTGTAAAACAAAATATTACATTCGCAATCGGCGTAAAAGTTTTATTCCTTATATTAGGAGCTGCGGGATTCATTACAATGTGGGGTGCTGTCTTTGCTGATGTAGGTGTAACTATAATCGCAATAGTTAATGCTCTTCGGGCTTTACATACAAATAGTTTTATTAAAAAATAATCATATCAGGAGAAAACAAATGGAAAATTTTTGGATTTTAATACAGACAACTATACTTGCAGGTATAGGAGGAACAGGGCTAGGCGGAGCAATAGGTGCTTTATTTAAAAAAGACTCCAATAAAACAGCCAGTCTTCTTTTAAGTTTTGCAGCAGGTGTAATGACTGCAATTGTATGCTTCGACCTTATTATAAGCGCTGTTGAGACACAAACCCATGTTTTTGCGGTAAGCGCGGGTATCTGTCTTGGTGTTGCTGTTGTATATCTTTTAAACTTTTTCATAGATAGAGCAACAAATCGTGAAGTTGAGCATATTACGGCAAACCACCCTCAAACAGCAGATGATTTGGACGAAATTATTCACAGTAACCATTTGACAGTTCATATAAACAAACACGACAACAAATTTAACCTGTTTGTAGCCGGATTAATAATGGCTTGTGCAATAGCACTGCATAATGTACCTGAAGGTATGACCATAGGCGCATCTTATGCTAATACAAAAGGGATTATGGAAGGTTCGGCACTGATTCTTGCTGTATTAATCGGGCTCCATAATATCCCGGAAGGTATGGCTATTGCTGTACCTTTAATTAACGGAGGTGTTAAACGGGGCATGGCAATACTTATTACTGCGTTAAGCGGAGCCCCTACAATTCTTGGTGCAATGTTCGGTTACTGGATGGGAGAAATAGGTCCGCTCGGATTGGCGCTAAGCCTAAGCTTTGCAAGCGGTGCAATGCTTTACGTAGTATTCGGCGAAATTCTTCCGCAGTCTATTCTGATGTACAGAAGCAAGCTTCCTGCTTTCTTTGTAATAATAGGCATACTTGCCGGATTAATTGTTATTTACGTTTAAATAAAAACTTTTTAATTTACAACCTGCATTAAAAATTATAATATATTTTTATGGAGGCTGTAAGTTATGAAAAAGTTTATTATTTCCGTTCTATGTTTGTTAATGGCAACACCGGCATTTGCAAAAAGTACAGTATTGGTACAGAGTTTAAACAATTTTTCCAGCCTGCGTCCGCAGTACAATCTGTCATTTAAAGTAGCCAAAACCCATAAGTTTAAAAACGGATTTACTCTTGAAAAAGGTACTGTGATTAATACAAAAGTTGAAAAAATAACAGAACCCAAAAGAGGGAAAAGAGATGTTTATATAGTTGTTCACCCAACAGATATGAACATCCCTGCCCGACATCAAAAAAGAGCCTTCAAAAGCCCTCATTTAATGGCAAAAATCACGCCTCATAAAAAAATGAATAAAAAACAGGCTGCACAAAAAGGCGCTGTAAGTGCAACAGGTTTTGTAATACCCGGATTTTCACAGGCTTATTATTTTTACAAAGGCTATGACAACCCGGAAAAAGGCAAATCACGTCTTGCTTCCGGAGGACGTAACGCATACAAAAACTCTCCTCTTTCTTATGTGGAAAAAGGAAAAGAATTAAAAATTAAACAGGGTGATTATTTAAAAATGAAATTTTATGATGAGAATAAACCCAAATGGCAGATTTTTAAAAGTTTATAGAATCAAAAAGTTTAAGCCTGATAATATAAAAAAATTAGAAGAAAAGGCAATGAAAAAATAAACCGCTCATATAAAGATAAGCATACATGAGAAAATCTTGGGAAAGGAATATGTATGCTTAAAAAAATTCTATTGCCGGCTGCTATCACAGCATTAGTTTTTGGCTTGATAAATAATAAAAAAAGAAAAGCCCTGCCTATGCTTGGAGAAAAGGCTCCTTCATTTCGTGCAAGAAGTACGAAGGGATACATTAATTTTCCCTACGATTACAAAGGCAGCTGGACTGTATTTTTTTCTCATCCTGCAGATTTTACACCGGTTTGTACAACGGAATTCATGACATTTGAAGCAATGTCCGATGAATTTGCACAAATAAATACAAAACTTCTGGGGTTATCCGTAGACAGTCTCAATTCTCATCTTGCGTGGCTAAAAGATATCAAAGACAACATAGATTATAAAGGAATGAACGAGGTTGATGTAGATTTCCCGGTAATAGACGACTTAAACGGCAAAATTGCTAAAAAATACGGAATGATTCAACCGAAAGCCGATGATACAAAAACAGTTCGTGCAGTATTCATAGTAGACCCCAAAAGTATTATCCGGGCAATACTTTATTATCCTCAATCAACCGGCAGAAATCTTGAGGAAATAAAAAGAATCATTGTTGCTCTTCAAACCACAGATGAGTTTAATGTGGTAACTCCGTGCAACTGGGAAGCAGGTGATGAAGTAATTATTCCTCCTCCTGCCAATAAAAAGGAGGCTATTGAAAGGCTTGAAAGTATGGACAGCGTAAAATGCTATGACTGGTTTTTGTGCTTTAAAAAACTTCCCAAAGAATCTATTGAAGAAAAACTAATCTGCGAAGAATGTGATAACTGATAAGGAGAAAATAATGTCTAAAGTAATAGAGTTAACAGATGAAAATTTTGATATACAGCTAAAAAATACAACTGACCCTGTTTTAGTTGATTTCTTTGCACCATGGTGCGGTCACTGCCGTACACAGGGTCCGATTATTGACAAACTTGCGCAAGAATTGGACGGCAAAGCTGTAGTTGCAAAATTAAATGTAGATGAAAACAGAGAAAAAGCTGCAGAATACTTTATTAGCGGAATACCGGCAATTCTTGTTTTTAAAAACGGAAAACTTGTTGAACAAAAAGCAGGTGTCCAACAAATTGATGAATTAAAAAAAATGGTTGCAAAACACGAAAATAACTAAACAAAAAATACCGGTCAAAAAACCGGTATTTTTTTACAACACGCAAAAAAATTTTTTACGGGTTTTATATATACCATAAGAAAAACGGAAGTAAGCCATGAAAATGAATTCTGAAACATATAATATAGCAAGGACAAGTGTTGATGACATTGTCAGAGCCATCAATAATGTAAAAGAGCCTCTGAATGAACTTTTAAGCATAAAAAATAAATCTCAATTACAAAAAGCACTGCAAGAAATCAGAAAAAACACGGGCTTAAGTGAAATTATGTCCGATACGGTTAGTATACAAAAAGAGAATAAAATTATAGTGTTTTCATCAAAAGATTTATTTTCATTCAATATTTCACAAAAGGATACTAAGACTAATACAATAGACAAAAATATTGTAATTTCGGGACGAATAATTGAAGAAGCAAACGGATTTGAAAATAATATAGATTCAATAAACAAATTTCTTAAAGGAGTTTGCGATATGTTTGACTTCCCTTTATTAAAACTCAGACAGATGTTAAAGAGCGATGCTCTTATAAAATTCTTTGAAACATTTTCAAAGCGTCCTTCATTAAAGCCGGAAAATATTGCAATTACAAACGAAATTAAGAATATATTCAAAGAAATTTATAATAATTTAGATTCAGTTGAAAATGTTCCGTCAAGAAGCCACATAAAAAACGGTTATGAAAAAATCAAAAAAGGAGTGCACGGAACAAGAAGGCTGGAATTTAACAAAATCGGCAGAAACAAAGAAGATTATTCTGTAAATATAGTATCCGACCGTCAGTCAATACCAAATCTGGTAATTAGAGTTACTGATGAATCAAATGTTACTAAAAATATTATTATAGAACCTGACGGAAAAGTTTTAAAATCTAAAAATATTGGTAGAAAATGCGACCTATCCGAAGGCAAACCGCCGCAATATTATTCGCAAAAAGAACTTGATTCATTAGATATAACAGAGCATCTTACGACTCTCAAAGATGAATTAGAAAACTATAACAATTATATTGTCAAAAGAATTGAACAATATAATATATTTAGTGCTAACCGAACTACAACCTCAATAGGATTAATTGATGAGCAGGCAAAAAATTTAATTCAAGAAATTCAAATAAAATATGAAAAATTAAAAACAGCTATCTATAACCTCAAATCAGCGGATTCGAAAAATAAAGCAAAAAAGAAGCTGTCAATTTATTCAAAAGCAGGAAGCCCCAGCTTTGTATTTAAAGAGTTAACACCTTATAGCGAAGATATACAAATAAGTTTTCCGATAATAAAAGGCAAACCCAGTACAAAAATTCTTGTTCTCGGGCACAATAACAAAATCAAAAAGAGTTTGTTTACGCAGGATGACAAACTTGTAAAATTCAATGCCACAAGCACAGGCAGAAGCAAAAGAACAGAGCACAAGTTTAACTATTATTCTCAAAAAGAAATAGAAGAATCAGGACTGAACAAATACCTCAAAATTGTAAACAAAAGACTTGATGAAATTTTGGAAGAAATCTCTAAAGGCAGAGGCTGGTATAACTAGCGCCAAACTTTGAAAAAGCCGGTGACGGGATTCGAACCTGCGACCTGATCATTACGAATGACCTGCTCTACCAGCTGAGCTACACCGGCAAATAATATAAATCAATCATTATATATCGATTTAAGTTTGTAAAAATTCAAATAATTTAATTTAACTTCACCAACAGCCGAGAATTTAATTCTTGTCGAATGTTTATCCGGATAAATTCTGGAACTCATTACAACCTGACCGTCGTTTGCAAAAATTTCAACAGAAGATTTGTCCGCAAATATATGAAGTTTCAAAAGATTATTGTTTAAAGGTACAACAACTTCTCTTTCACCGCTCAAATCACGACCTGATTTATCACGATTGAGTTTGAGAAGTTTACTGTCTTTATCATAACTCAAAATAGTTTCTTGTGAAGGTGATGTACGAATACTTATAGAAAAAGTTTTTGCATTTGTCAAATCTGCCTCTGTTTCCAATTCAAAAACTTTTCCGTTTATAGATGGAAACTCACGGGCAGTAGAAACTTTCTGGTCTTTATAAGCAACAGTGTGTTCTCTTAACGCTTTTAATTCAGGCAACGGTACAGTTGAAACTTTACCGTTTAAAATCTTTAATTCTCTGGGTATGCTCATCATGCCTGCCCATCCGTCTTCTGATTCTGTAAGTTTAGAGCCGGACATACCGAGCAAACCAATAAGAACATGCCTGTTATCCTGCGTTTTTACGACACGCGGTGCGTAAAAATCGAACCCGTAATCAAAAAGCCCGAACGGTCCTTTTTGCTTAAATTTACCTGTATTGTAATCCAGATTACCAACAAACCATCCGGATTGATATTTGTTCAAGAATTGTTTACCATGCGGCTTTATACCTTGAGGCGAAATAAATAGAACATCATCACTTCCTATATGCAAAAATCCTGGAGACTCCCACATATAGCCCATTTCACTTTTTGAACCTATAGCTGTAATATTAATACAAACCCAGTTTCTCAAATCTTTACTTTTAAACAAAAGTACAGCACCGTCTTTAGTTTTTTCATACTGAGTACCGACCAGTGCATAATACCTGTCTGACTGTTTCCATACAAAAGGATCTCTGAAATCATGTGAAGAAAACTCCAGATAAGAATAGTGAGGCGCCATTTTTATCACTGCATTATTTGCAGACTTGGCAAAGTTTATACCGTCTTTGCTCATTGCAAGATTTTGTGTCTGATGTCTTTCTGTTTTTTCCTCAGTTTTATTAACAACATTGCCCGTATATAACAGATAAAGCATTCCTTCATCCACTATTGCAGAGCCGGAAAGTATCCCATCTTTATCATATGATTCTGACGGAGCAAGAGCAACAGGCATTTCACTCCAATGTATCAAATCAGAACTTACGTAATGCCCCCAGTGCATATTTTCATCTTTGACAGAATAAGGATTATGAGTAAAAAACAGATGATATTGATTATTGAAATACACAAAGCCTGAAGGACTATTCATAAAATTTGCAGGCGGTGCTATATGATATGAGGGATAAAACTTTGAATTAATAACATTAACGGAAGCATTATCCAGTATTGCCTGTGCTTTTTGCAGAGATTCTTTATGAGTTGCTGCTTCCGAGCACAATGCATTTTGAAAAAATAATGCCAAAATTGCCATAATAATCGCAGAACATATGCGTTTCATAAGTTGTCTCCGTTTGTAAAATCCACAAAAGCCGTTTTAATAATACCATGAACATATCAACATACAAACTGCTTAAAAGCAGGGGAAGAATTTTGTTGTTTCAGGAATTGGTTATTGATTGTCTGCATTTTTTTATCTTTTTTATATCTGTATCTTGTAAAAACATTGGAAATACCTGCTACAAAAAATCCCATAAAACCTATACTGAATAAAAACGGTACACCGGATATAAGAACTTTTTGTTTTGCAAGTTTATTAAATTCCGCTTCAATCTTTGTGTTGTTTTTCTTTGCAAGTTTTTTTGCCATTGACTCAAGCCTATCAAAAGAAGGAACTTCAAGATTTTTACCTATAGTTTCTTTACATTTTCCTGCTTTTTGCAAAAGTTTTTTAAACCCTCTTTCAAATAAATCCGAACCGGTTATTATATAGAAGCCTACAAGCGGAAATCTGAACAAAGTTTCCAGAAAATTCTGCCTTCCTCTGTCTTTTGATGCCCCGAAATATCCGGCACCGCCTATGAGTACACACGAGGTCAGCTGCCCCTTGCTCAGTACAAGTTTGCCGTCCTGTGAAGCAAAATCAAGCGAAAAATATTTGTTAAAGAAATTTTGTGCTTTTTCGTTATTTTTGAAAAATTTAGACCCCGGAGCAAGTATTGCCTCGGAAATATTTTGGAGAAGTTTTGAATTTGCACCTTTTTTTGCTGTTAAAATACCAAGAGCCATAGCAGAAGAAAAAATAGCAGCAGCTTTTATAATATTTTTCTTTGCACTTTTTTCAACTTGATTCTGGAATTTTTTATCTTCTTTTGTTTTTTCAAGATTTGCAATGTTGTTAAAATCCCCTTTTTTAAATACTTTTAGTGTCATAAGATTCTTAAAATAATTCAAAGTAAATTCGGTAAGAGGAATAACCAATGCGCAAAGCGCAATTGCTGCTTTCACAGGAAGCACTTTTTTTGCGGCAGGATTATTTTGTTTCATAAGTTTTTCGGCTGATTCGGCTATCAGATGTTTTGTTTCTGCGGAAAGATTTTTTGAGAATGCTTTTCTTGCAATTTTTTCACCTATTAAAGCAGGTGCAAAGTAGACAAGAGCACTTTCCGATAGCTCAAGAAAACTGTTTTCAGCCAGATCTGCTTTGCTTCTCGCAAATACAGCTTTCGGCACAAGACAGGTTGACGTATCCTGTATAAATCGGGAGGTAGACAAGCCTGATGCCTGTTCATTATGACTGACAAATTTTGCTGCTGTTCTTAACGGCTGTGAAAGTGTGTTTATTAAATTGACTGACATTTTTATATTCCTTTAAATTAAACTCTGACTAAACTTTTAGTACAGGTTAAATTAAAGAAATCGAAACAACCGCGAAAAAATCCAAGCCTGTACTATTTAGACAGGCGCCACCAACGATTATTCAATTTAATAAAATTTATTTTTCTCATAGTTTCAATATACCGTTAATACCAAAACACGTCAATAAGAAAGTTTGCTAATATTTATAAACACGTAAATTGATTTTTACAAAAAATATATTATTATATAACCTATGAAGAAAAATCTTTTGTTTTTAATATTATTTTCTGCATTAGCAACAGCACCCGCTCTCGGGGCAACAGATTATGCACGTTTATATGAAAACGCACAGGTAGCTGATTTTGAACTGGTTCACAAAATTGACCCGTATCAGAATGAGGATTATCAAAAATATGCTTACGCGCCTTATCCATTGTTTCGCTTAAGTTCAGATGTTTATTTCAAAAATCAGGCAATTCCTGCGGGCTATTACATACTGACGCCGAGAGTAATAAAAAATCATGACTATGTGTTTTTTAAAGAAGCAGGAAAAGTTTCTTACATAATACCTGTAGTAAAAAAAGAACTGGTTCCGGTAGACTTTTACCATAACAACCTGCCAACACCCAAGCTAACAAAATGGCAGAATTTCTGCAAAAAAACAAGAGAAAAGTTCTATACAATATTCAGAAATTCTTCCAAGAAAGCACCCCCGCCAAAGTCTTACGTAGTAACGGAAAATATTGACGGAAATTTATATCTGATAGTTCTATACTACGGAGAAACAAAATATTATATGGTGTTTAAATCCAATAAATATTAAGATTTTTTCCTGTTCCGTCCGTATAACAAAATTAAAGGCAGGCAAATAAACGTAATAAGCCCCCAAACTCTGAATGTTTCCATATATGCACACAAAGTTGCCTGCTGCAAAAGCTGATTATAAAGCATTCCCTGTGCTTTTTGTAAAGCAACTGCATAAACATCAAACTGACAGAAAAATGATGTCATAGATACCAGTTTTTCTGCATAAACAGGATTATTAGGGTCAAGAAAACCTACAAGATGGTGCTGAAAAGCCTGTGAATATCTTGAAACCATTGTTGCAACGAGTGATGTACCTATTGCAGCAGCGAGGTTCTTAACAAGGTTCTGAACTCCGCTGGCATTAGTCATCTGCGAATTAGCAATGGTTTCCATTGACGCGGTAGTCAACACTGTAATAGTTAAGCCGATTGAAAAACCAAAAATAAAGTTAGGGATAATAATATTTATCATTGAAAATTCAAGATTCAAAAATCCGAACATCAATCCTGATATGCCGAGCAAGGTTATGCCTACAGCCGTAAAAATTCGAAAATCCAACATTCTGTTTGTCAAGCTGTAAATAAAAATAGCAAGAACACTCCCAAAACCTCTCGGCATTAAAGAATATCCGCTCCAGAATGCATTATATCCCATCAAATTTTGCAAGAATAACGGCATTATTGTTGTAGAAGCATACAAAACCATATTCACAATAACAAGTATTAAAGTTCCAATGACAAAACCTTTATCCTTAAATACAGATAAATCTATAATAGAATCCTTCTTTATAATTTGAGAATAAATAAACAAAATCATTGCAACCATCGATACACCGAAAGTCCAGCATATCCATTCAGAGCCGAACCAATCCGCGTTATTGCCTTTATCAAGAAATACCTGAAAAGTTACAAGCCATACAATCAAAAAGAAAAATCCCACGTAATCAATTTTTGCATCAGCCTGCTTTTGTGCATACGGCGGGTCAAAAATCCAGAGTTTCGATGTAATTGCAGCAAGAATCCCAAAAGGGATATTTATAAAAAATATCCAGTTCCACGACCAGTTATCAGTAAGCCACCCGCCCAGAATCGGTCCTATTACCGGAGCAACTACTACCCCGAAGCCGAATATGGACATAGCCAGAGCTCTTTTTTCAGGCGGGAATGCCTCAAGCAATATTGCCTGAGAAACAGGAAGCAGCGCGCCGCCGCCAAGCCCCTGCAATATTCTTGCCAGTATCATCATATCAAGCGATGTTGCCATACCGCATAACAACGATGCAGCGGTAAAAATTAATATACAGGCAATGAAAAACATTTTTCGACCAAAAAACTTTGAAAACCAGTCCACAGAAGGCACTACAATCCCGCTTGCAATAAGATAGCTTGTCAAAATCCATGTTGCCTCATCATTACTGGAAGAAAAACTTCCCGCCATTTGCGGCAGAGCAACATTTGCAATTGTACCATCCAGTACGAACATAAATGCCGCGCTCATTACAGCTATTGTTGTAAGCCAGGGGCTTATTTTAGGTGTTTCTACTGCTGTGTTGTTCATAATCAAATCTGAATACTTGCATTCTCACTTATTTTTTGAGAAATCAGCCTCAATGTTTTTTCCATTACCCTCAAATCTTCCTGATTAAATACGGAAAGAAATGTGTTAAGGTCATTTTTCATTGTATCCGCGTATTTTTCCATAACACAACGACCTTCATTTGTAAGAGTGGTTATTTTTACTATGCGATTTCCCTTTGTCGATGTTTTCCTTTCAATCAATCCTTTTTTCTCAAGGATATTTAGTATCCTTGTTACATTAGAACGGTCTTTTAAAAGTATCTTTGCAAGATCTCTCTGGCACAAATCAGGACATCCGTAAATTGCATCAAGTGTAATAAACTGCTCGAGTGTTATATCTGCCCCGAGTTCATTGAGTAATAGTGCACCCCTTAATCTTATATAAACAGAAGCTTTTTCTATAAGATACGGCAGCGTTCTGGCATAGCAGTCAAAAAACTCGTGTTCAAACTCTTTTTCAAAATCAGCCATTATGTTATTATTCCAACATGTTGTAATTCCAACACAATATTATTGTATTAAAGTTTAATAGTCAAGTTAATGTTTTTTACGGTATAATTAATCTATGAACAAAAATGATGAATTAAAAATTATAGAGGATATGCAGGCTGTTGTTGAACAGATGAAGCTGGATGATATTGAAGAAAATCCGGATTCGGAATTTGATATGTTCGATTGCCAGTGCTGCGGAGAAGAAAAACCTCTTGCCGGTTCTGTTGTTTATGACGGAATACGTATATGCAACGACTGTGTATTGTTTGCAGAGACAGGGTTTGCTCTGGGCAAAATAAAAAATATACAGGAACTTATGGCAACAATGGAAGATAGAAAACTGGAAGCACAGTGCCAATTTATAAAACAGGACGAAATTGAGCACAGTAATTAATCGGTTGAGTGAAAAAGAATGCACAACAAACTTTTTGATAAGTTAACAATCTTAGACAGATACATATTATTACAGGTATTGGAAATCTTTATTATGGGGATAGTTATTTTTACCTCCATCATTTTTGCATCCGATACTTTTATTACACTCATAAAACAGATTACGCTTTACGGAATTCCATTTAACATTGCACTTATGATTGTACTTCTCAATCTGCCTCAGGTAATAGTAATGGCAATACCTATGAGTGTACTTTTTTCTACCGTTATGACACTCAATCGTTTGAGTCTTTCATCGGAAATTACGGTTATGAGAGCATGCGGAATAGGACTTAGCCGTATTGCAAAACCAATTTTCATTTTTGCGGCTGCAATGGCTCTTTTAACTTTTATAGTAAATGAAACTATCGTTCCTATTACAAACTCTCAATCCAAAACTCTTGCAGTATGGGCATTGGGACAGAAGAATATTCCCAACGGAAAACAAAATTTCACATTCAAAGAAATCAAAGAAAATCAAGACGGAAGCAAAGAAATGAAAAGACTTTTCTTTGTACAAAAATGTGAAGATAACATGCTCAAGAATGTTTCTGTTGTAGATTTTTCAAACAAAAAAACAATTCAGGTAATACAATCTCAATCAGGCAGCACAAGCCCTGCAGGATGGCAGTTCAACCGCGGTGCGGTTTACACAATGAACAAAGATGAAAAAATCCTGAACACAACATGGTTCAGCAAGTCGGTTGTTGATTTCGGCATGGATGTAAAAGATGCTCTGACAGAAGAAGAAGCTACCCAGTACAATGTTATTGCGCTGTGGAAATATGTAGAACACAACTCTAAAAAACACGATGCAAAGACACATTCGTTATTCAAAATTGAGTTATACAATAAATTCGCATTCCCTGTAACTACTGTTGTACTTGTACTTTTAGGCGTGCCTCTTGCAATTACGCCCCCGCGTGTGCGCTACAACAGAGGATTTTTATTCAGTATTTTAATTATTTTCTTATATTATCTTTTACGAGCGCTGTCTTTATCATTTGGAGAGACAATGGCAATATCACCGTTTCTGGCAGCTTGGATACCCAATTTCGTACTGTGTATTCTCGGGGCTGCGCTGTATTACAGAAAAGTTTATACTATTACATAATTTCGGACAAAGAGGTTAATTTTGAATAGAGAAGAAGTATTAAATCAGGCAAATGAATTAATAGCCGAAAAGAATTTTAAACAAGCAAAAGAAATATTAAACTCATACCTTCAAAAAACAGGTGATGAATCAATAGAAATACACAAAACACTCGGTCTTTGCAACGTAAACCTTGATATTTATCCTGAAGCAAAAGAAAACTTTGAAAAAGTCGTTACAATAAATGACGAAGACGCAACATCGTGGTTTTATCTCGGTATGATTTACGAAGGACTGGAGGACATAGAAAAAGCACAAAAAGCCTATGAAAAAGTCATTGTATTAAGAGAGGATTATAAAGATGCATATAAAAATCTTGCCGTAATACATTTAAAATTAAAAAACTTCGATACAGCACTTGAATTTGCAAACAAAGCACTTTCTTATGATAACGAAGACTACCAAATACATTACATTATAGGCACTGCTTATACTTCTAAAAAAGAATATGAAAAAGCCGCAGAGGCAATGCTTGCAGGTATTGCACTGAATCCTAAGCATCCATTGATGTATAACAATCTGGGTTCTTGCTATCTTGCAATGAAAAAAATTAAAGAAGCACAAACTGCTTTTGAAAAGTCAGTTGAATTGAATCCTAATAACGCAACAAGCCTGTACAATCTTGCTACATCTTTACAGCTTCAGCAAAAACATCCTCAGGCGTTTGAATACTTTAAAAAAGCATACGAACTGGAACCGTCTGACTTTTATCTTTCTGCAGCGGCTCTTGGCTCAATAAATGCACAGAAATGGGAAGATGCAGCGTTATTCTACCACAAACTTGTTGCAGCACATCCGGAAAAACAAAATTATCAATACAATCTTGCGTGTGCTTATCACGAACAGGGAAAATACGATGACGCAATCAAAATACTGTCACAGCTTGTTTCAACAAACCCGAAATCAATATCAATGGGGCAGCGTCTGGCAGACTGCTATGAAAAAACAGGCAATAATACTCTTGCAAAAACAGTATACACAAATCTCATAAGGCTCGGTAAAGTACCGCCTGAAGTGTATTACAGATATGCGCTTTTATGCATGAGAACAGAGGACAAAGACAAAGCTGAAAGCATTTTCAAAAAAGTAATTCAGCTTGACCCGAAAAACCCCTATGCACATAAGGATTTGGGTGTTGTATATCTTTCACAAAGACTTTTTGACTATGCAAAAGATGAGTTTGAAACAGCATACAAAATGGCACCGGATGATGCATCTGTTGTGTTTGAACTGGCAAATTTCCACCATGCAATGAATGATTTTGTAAAAGCTCGTGAACTCTATGACAAAGCTTACGAAATTGAGCCCGACGTTATGGATATTGCTGTTTTCAGGGCATTAAACTATCTGAGGCTTAATGATATCGATATGGCATTGAAGTTGTTCCTTGAGGCAAACAAAAAATTTCCGTCTCAACACGTAATACTTTTTAATATCGGGCTTATATACTATCAAAAAGGTAATTTTGATGCGGCAAAAGAGTTTCTATCAGACGCGTTCAGTATTTATCAGGATGCAGAAACAATGAATGCACTGGCATTATCATTCTATGAAACAAAAGAATATGAAAATTCAAGAAATCTTGCCCTAAAGCTGCTTATGGAATTTCCTGACAATATTAATGTACTTTTGCTTGCTGCAAAATCTTACATTGAACTTGCGGATGTTGAAAATTCCATCAAGTATCTTGAAAAAATACTGGCTATATTTCCTGAACAGCCTGAAGCAAAAAAATTATATGAAAGAATCAAAGGAGTAAAATAATGTACGAACTCAAAGTCATAAGTTCATTCTCGGCAGCACACCATCTTTTAAACTACGAAGGAGAGTGTGAAAACCAGCACGGACACAATTGGAAAGTTGAGGTATACGTAAAGGGTGAAAATCTTGACAAATCAAACATTCTTGTGGATTTCAAAGTTCTTAAAAAAGAACTAAAAAAGGTAATTGACAGACTAGACCATAAGGATATTAATGAATTGCCCGAATTTAAGAACACAAGCCCGAGCAGCGAAATAATTGCAAAATTTATATATGACGAAATGAATAAGATTTTTCCTCAGGTCTCAAAAGTCGGAGTATGGGAAAACGAAAATTCTTGTTCAATGTATTATGAACAGTGGGAGTAGATAACTCAAAGAAAAGTTTTCATAACGGGTTTATCAGAATAAATAAGGACAGTTTTCAAAAATGAATTTAATACAAGCGTTGATTATGGGGTTAATACAGGGGCTGACAGAATTTTTGCCTGTCTCCAGTTCAGGGCATCTTGTTTTGACATCAAGTATGTATAAATATTTTACACACAAAGAGTTTGTAACAGGCGGCTCCGAAGAGGTCGTTTTTGACATAGTTCTGCATGTGGGAACACTTCTTGCCGTAATGTTATTCTTCAAAGACGATATTATTAAACTCACAAAAGCTTTTATTAACGCCTGCATAAAAAAAGATTTTTCAGACACAGACGCAAAACTTGCAGGTTTTATCCTTATAGGTACGGTCTTTACGATATTTGTGGCATATCCGCTGAAAGTGGTTTCAGAAAGCCTGATAAATCTGCCTTACATCGTTGGTATATTTATATTTATAACAGGCTGTATCTTGTATCTTGGTGAATGGGCATCAGAAAAAAAATCAGCAAAAACAGATAAAATAGACCTTAAAACAGCAATAATTATAGGTATTGCACAGGGTCTTGCCTCTATTCCGGGTATATCCCGTTCCGGTTCTACAATATCAACGGGTATATTTCTTGGATTGGACAGAGTAGCATGTGCAAGATACTCTTTCCTGTTGAGTCTGCCCATTATTATTGGTGCATCAATTTTTTATCCCGTACTTGAAGTAGATATGCACGAAATCCTTAGTTATAACTGGATTGCATTTGCTGCAGGTTTTATAGTTTCGTTTATTTCCGGATATTTATGCATAAAATATTTTCTTAAATTTCTCGGCAAACACTCTATGAAGATATTTGCGTACTATTGCTGGGTTGCAGGCGCGTTTATGTTCGTATTCTTCAAGTTCTTTGTTTAACAAAACTTCATATAATCCTCTTTTTGCATGATGTGAAATATGGAAAATAATTAGAAAATAACCATGATAAAAAACACGGGAAGAGGTTAGACATATGGTAGGTTCAATAGGCTCAATGGCGAGCGGTATACTGTCTTACAACAGTTCTTTATTCTCATCGCAACAGGCATCAACATCACAGGCATTAAACTTTGAAGACATGGTTTCTAACGGAATCATCTCAAATCCTGAAACAGATGAAACATCAACAGGAGTTACATCTGCTGGCGGCTCTTCATCCTCCTCTGGTTCAAACAGTGAAATGGACTTGAACAAAGATGGCCAGGTTACATCTGATGAAGTAATCAAATACATGCAAATGCAGATGATGGACAGAATGTCAGAACAGACATGTTCTGATGACGGATGCTTTGAAATGGGGCAACAGGCAAGCAAACAGGCTGCTTCCGGAATTGAAGAATTCAAAAGTAAACAGGCAGCCAGTGCATATCAATCCGTACAAAATTCCGTTATTGATATGATAACAGACTGTTTTATGGTATAAGCTGCAGCTGATATAAAAAAAGAAATACAAAAGGTGCAAAAAAAAAGACCTTACGGTCTTAAATATTTTTTAGTTCCTCGTGTGTGGTAGATTTCTCGTCTCTAATTTATTCCTCGTATATATATAAAGTATACACAAAGAAAATAATTGCCACACAAAGGTTATATTATTAAGAAATATTAACTTATTCTTCTACTTCATCCATTGCATCGATAAATTCAACAACTTTATTGAATTCTTCATCATCTTCTATCATCTCAAAAATATATTCTTCACCTTCTTTTGTTAATCGCATTAAGACGACTTCCTTTTCTTCTTCGGGGTCGTCATTTTCTTCTTTAGGCAAAAGAAGTCCGTATTCTTTACCGTCCATCTCAATGATATCGATAAGTTCGAAATTAATAACGTTGCCTTCTTCGTCAACGGTTTCAATTAACTGTTCTTCCATTTCGTCGTGGTTGTGGTTTGTCATTGTTTTTTCCTTTTTATTGTGTAATATTTATGAATTTCTATCTAAATACTGCTGCAGAATTATACACGCGCTTTTCAAATCAACAAGACCTTTGTTCTTTGTATATTTTTTACCCTGCAAAGCCAGTATATTCTCTGCCTGACGGCTGGTGAGCCTTTCATCTTCGAAAATGATTTCGCACTCCGGCATCTTTATTTTTAACAGATTTGAGAAATTTTCGCAATCGTGCGCCTGATCACCAATTGTGCCGTTCATATTTTTAGGCAGACCTACAACTATCTTTGTTACATTATTTTGTGCACAAATCTCAGCAATCTTATCAACAGCAGTACATTCCGGTTCTCTTGAAATTGTTTCGCAAGGCTGCGCCGTCAGAAGCAAAAAATCGCTGAGAGCAATGCCGATTCTTTTAGTTCCCACATCAAGCCCCATTATTTTATGCATGCCGTATCCAATTCTTTTCTATTGCTTCGATACAACTATTAATGTATTTAATATCAATGTCGTTCAAATCTTTATTAGCTTTTCTTGTGAATATAGAGGTAGCATTTTTAGCATTTTCGAATCTGTCTTTTTGTGTAAGAAAATACTCATAAATACTCTTCTTAAGCATATCGGAAAGAAATTCATTTTTCACAATGCCGTCATCAATCAAAGAATACAATAAATCCGCAAAAGTCTGTTCGTCTGCCTGACGTGCAAGATACGCAGAAAGAAGCAGTCTGTGGTTTAATACCGGCATAAATGCAGATGAAAATATGCAGGATTTTTTACTTTCAAGAAGTTCTTCAATTTTTTTGATATCACAAACTTTATTATCTGCAATTTCATCTATAAGCACAGCAAACTCCTCGTTGTGTGCTGTATCAAAGAACCATTTATCAAAATAACCTTTATTGTATAGCTGTTTTAAAAGGAAATCAGTTAATTCAATTTTATGTAACCCATCCTCCAGATTAATTTTTTCATAATCAATGTCTTTAGTAATCGAAGACCAGGCTGCATACTCATAAGAAAATTCCTCATACTTAAGACGGGAAATCTTTTCTGCATCCGCCATCATGTACTTACAGAATGTCTCATCAACCTGCACAACATTGTCGTTTTGAAAGAATTTGCGAGTTATTCTATCAAACTCGCCTTCTGATATTTCGTTAAAACCAAAGCAGTCTATTATTCCGTCCAAATCATTCAATACAAGCGCAAACATTTGTATAAAGCCGGCTTCATTTTTTCTTGAAAATATCATGCCTGTATTACCGTGACCGTCAGGCATATTCACAAAACATTTATAAACAGGAACATCTGATAGGAGTTTTTTATAATATTCTCCTGTAACATCCTCTTTTATACCGGAAAGCTTTAACATACTGAGACTTTTTTGGGCATTTGCTCTGACTTTTCCATCCTGTATTGTTTCTTCAATATGTTTAAGAACAGGAAAAGCAAGAATAGACCTGCTCTCACCTATTGCTTTAATTGCTGCCTGAGCAATATCACTGTAAGGATTAGAAATAATGACGGGTATAAGAATGTTGGCAAGATTATCTCCGTCATAATCCTGTGTCAAAGAATCAATCAGCATATTTTTTTCAGGCTCGGGAAGAGCATTCAAAAAATCAAGAAAATCTATCTGTGATTCAGGGTTTATTCTTGCGTTTTCAAGAAGCTTTACCGTATCAGAATCTATAACATCATCAGGATTTTCAAAATATTGAAGATACTGTTCATAGTTAACATGTTTGCCGCACTCGCGTAAAAAACCAACAACCTTAGCTTTTATCGAGTCATTGATTTTGGGATTAGCCAGTGTTTCAAAGAAAAGTTTTTCTGCTTTTTGCTGCTCAACCAACTCTCCTATCAAAAAGGTGATTGTATAATCACGAAGCGCAGAATTATCTTTCAAAAATTCTTTGTGCAAAATATCAAGCACAGAATCCTTATCGGAAATTTTATTCAATTCATCAATTGTATTGCCGACAAGTGACCTGTCTGAAGTGTTATTTTGAAGACTTATTATTGCAGAGAGGAGTTTTGCTCTTATTTGCAGTTTATTTTCCGACATTAAAAATACAACTCCCGACTACTCAAGCTTTGTCCAGAAGGCATCAAGAATTTTTTGAGCCTCACCTGAGGGCATTTTATCTTCTAATATGAGATACTGCACAGCAATCATTGTGCACTCGGAACATATATTTACACCCGGTCCCTTTACCATCTTCACTACCTGTGTGTTAGGTCTTCCGCAAAAACTGCAATATACCGGTTCAAAATTTTGTGTAACTTCTTCTTTTTTATTATCATTATCGTGTTTTGCTCTGGAGAGTGACACTACTTTTTTATCTTTTGACATGTCAAAAATCCTATCACTTTATCGGAAAATTCTCCCGAATATTCTACTTCGTTTATTGTATCTTATTTTGACAGAGTTGCCAAATTTTTTAATTTTGTTTATTATGTTAAACGAGTTAGTATAAGATTTATCTGTTATGAAAAAAGTCGTACTATTAATTACTATATTATTCGTCTCCGTAATATCTACAGCCTGCATAAACAACCTTGCAGTGCAGGAACTTAATAACAAAGCAAAAGAATATATGGCTAACGGTGAAACAGAAAAAGCTATCTGCCGTCTGCGTTCCAGTATTGACCTTGATACAAGCATTTTTGAAACGCATTACAATCTTGGTGTTGCATTGATAGAAGTAAAAGAATATGAAGAAGCTCAGACATCTTTAGAAAATGCTATAAAACTCAAACCTGATTTTGCAGACTCATACTATTCTCTGGCTATGGCTTTTGAAGGACAGGCTGACAAACTTATAGCAGGCGAACCTAAAAACGATGATAATTCACAAGAAACAGCTGATGACAAAGCAAAAATACTTTCTGATTCAGAAAAAATCAAAGTTGTGGAACTCTTAAATTCTGCTGTGGACAATTACAATAAGTACCTTGTAAAAAAACCTGACGCACAGGACAAAGATAAAATTACAGAACAGATTAATTACCTTAACGGTGAAATACAGAAATACAACGAATCTAAAAGTTCTTCTGTTGATGATTTAACAAATGTGTCACCGAGCAAATCGCAGGGAAGCGAAGAATAATGCAATCCCCTCCATCTTCTGTAGCTTTAAGCATCGGAAGTTACGACCTGCATTATTACGGAATAATTATGTTTGCTGCAATAGCAGCGGCATTGTTTGTAATACGTGCTGTTGCAAAAAAATACTATAAAGATGTAAGCACCGACATAATAGTTGACATTCTGCCGGTTATTATATTGTGTTCTATCCTCGGGGCGCGTCTTTATTATGTAATAATGGATTTTTCTTATTTTTCACGCCACTTAAATCAAATTTTTGCCGTATGGAACGGAGGAATGTCTATCCATGGCGGAATATTGGGAGGCATTATATCAGGTCTTGTTATGGCAAAAATAAAGCATATTAAATTTTTAAAATATGCAGATGTATTTGTATATGGAATCGCAATCGGACAGGCAATCGGCAGGTTCGGAAACTGGTTTAACTGCGAGGCTTTTGGCAGACCCTGCGAGATTCCGTTTATAAAGCTTTTTATACCTTACGCATACAGACCGGCAGGATTTGAACATATTGAATACTTTCATCCGGCATTTTTGTACGAATCATTATGGGATATATGTGTATTTTTAATACTGTTTTTTGTAATCCGTAAGATTACAGGAATAAAAGACGGAACAATATTTTTTGCATACCTAATACTGTACTCGATTGGCAGGTTTGTAATAGAGTGGTGCAGACTGGACAGTGTATTGAATATCGCAGGTATTCCTGTTGCGCAGTTAGTATCGTTTCTGGCTGTTATGGTTTCAATTACGGGATTGGTTCTAATTTATAAAGGGAAAAGACAAGATATTTAATCTTGCCTTCCCATGTGTAATAGATTTATATGTAATAGATTAAATCATTTCCGGATAAGGTGAAACATAGAGTTCATTGAATCCGAGCAAATTGCCGGCAGGAGCCTGTGTATTCATATAGCTGTAATTTATATAAGGATTTGTTGAGCCTGTGTATTGAACAGATGTATTATGGTTTGCTGCTGTCTGAGCCTGCTGCTGTGCCTGCTCTGCTTCATATGCAGCCTGCATTTGATTCTGAATATATTGAGCAAGCTGTTCTGTTGTCATATTGTTTTGTTTTGCAATTTCTGACATTTCAGCTGCTGTAGCAAATCCGTACATTTGTGCAATTTCATCTGTCATTGCGCCCTGTACCTGAGGTTTTGCACCTGCGAGGTAATATGTGCCGTATGCAATTCCAACATCAGGAAGAGTTTTTTGTGTTGCGATTTTGATATTTGAGTTTCTGAGAATTGCTTTGTCTTTTGCAACTGCTGATTCAATTTTTGCGATTCTTGAATTTATTGCTTTTGTTTCGGCTTCTGTAATATTTGTTCTCTTGAGGTCAAGCTTCAATTTTGTAATATCAGCGTTTGCTCTTTCTACATTGTACTGTGCAAATTCAATTTTCTTTTGATTTTTCATTACAGAGAGAAGTTGTTCGTTGAGTTTAATTTCTGCTTCAATTGCCGGTTTCTTTGCTTCTGATGCTGCTGCGAGTTTGTTCTTTAAATTTGTAATAAATTGTTCTTTGTTTTGGATATTTTTATCAAAGTTTGCTCTGAATCTAACATTTTCATTGTTATATGCTTCGTAAAGGTTTTCTCTGAGTTGAGTTAATCTTGTTTTTTCTGCTGCTGAGATTGAAGGATTATTAAGTTTAGCTTCTACATCTGCAATCTGTTTTTCCCAGGCAGCCAATTTTTCATTTCTGTTTGCAACATGTTCTTTTGTATTCACATAGTTTTTGTAGCCGTTTTTATAAGAGAATGCACTTTCAAGATTCGGTCTTGCTGTATTTTCCCAGTAGCCTTTAATTGCTCTTCCTGATTTGAAAGGATGTGCAATTCCCTGCATTGTTTTAATACCGCCTTTACCGGCAATTTTAAGGCATTCACCTGTAGCTTTTAAGCTGCCTGTAACATTTCCGCCTGACGGTAAAGTTTTTCCTGCAGATTTTAAAGCGCCTTTGGCTCCTGCAACAGAACCGATAACAGCTGTTGTACCTGCACCCATATCCTGCCATGCAGCTTCTGCTTCCGCATCTGTCTTAGCTGTTGCTGCTTTATAAGCACCTTTGCCGACCTGTACTGCACCGATTGCTGCACCGCCGGCAACGAGGAACGGAGCAGCTGCACCGCCTGTTGCAACTGTTAATGCGACAGCGCCTGCTGCCACAGCAGCTGTTGTTAATGTTCTTTTTATGCTGAATTTACCGTTTTCATCGCAGACCATTCCTTTAAAGAAATTGCCAACGCCTTTCATAAAGTTTTTAAATTTTCTGCCGCCGCTGATTTTTCCGTCATCAGCACCGTCCCCGCTGATTTGTACGGAAGCTGAAGCCTGTGAGGGCACATTTGTAATATTATTTGTACCGGCTGCACCCTGTGCTGCTGTATAATTATTAACTGTCATATTGTTGTTTACGGAAGTTGTTCCGTCAGGCTGATTAGCTATATTTTTCTGAATTTGAGCATTTTGCTGTGCAAACAACATTGCCTCAGCATATTCTCTTTGTCTTTGCTGTTGTTGTGCAGCCTGCTGAAGCATCATCCAGATGTATTGCTGGTAAAGATTATTTCCTGTGTAATTTGATGGTAAACCAAACGGTGAAGCCATAATATCCCTTTCCTAATCTTAAATTTTAAAATCCCGTGTAAAATTAATCTCTTATTCCTTACTTAAATAAAAACATTTTTCTAACAGAAATTGCCTTTTATTTTGACATGTTAAGAAATATTACAAAAATAACCTAAAGTCGTGTCAAAAAAACCTCTGTGTTTATGGTTTAATAGTAATAATCAATTAACGGACAGGAGTAATATGGATAACGGCAAAGTAAAACTCGGGCTTATAGGCTTAGGTACTGTTGGTACAGGCGTTGTAAAGGTTTTAAGAGACTTTGAGAACATAGAAATTGTTCAAATAGCTGTTAAAAACCTTAATAAAAAAAGAGATATAGATAATCTTGATACATCTATTCTTACAGATAACCCGATTGAAGTCGTCAACAATCCTGAAATAGATATTGTAGTTGAAGTAATAGGCGGAATAACACCTGCATACGAACTTCTTAAAACAGCAATCAGCAACGGAAAACACATAGTTACGGCAAACAAAGAATTGCTTGCAAAAAAAGGCGAGGAACTCTTTAATCTTGCTAACGAAAAAAATGTGGTTATCCTGTACGAAGCAGCAATAGCTGGCGGAATCCCTATCATTATGCCGATTAAAACAACCCTTGCTGGCAATAAAATTAACAAAATAGAGGCAATTCTAAACGGAACGACAAACTATATTCTGACAAAAATGGAAAAAGAAGGTGTTTCTTATGAAGAAGTACTAAAAGAAGCACAAAAGCTGGGCTATGCAGAAACAGATCCGACAGGGGATGTTGAGGGCTATGACTCCGCATACAAAATAACAACTCTTGCAACAATTACACTGAACCAAAGGGTCGATATAAACAATGTATACAGAGAAGGTATTACAAAAATCAGCGCAAAGGATATGAAGTTTGCAAAAGAACTCGGTTATAAAATCAAACTTATTGCACTTGCACAGCTTACGCAGGACAACAAAGCAGATGTCAGGGTGCATCCTATGCTTGTACCTGTAAAAGACTGTCTTGCAAGTATAAACGGAGTAACAAACAGTGTTGTGCTGGAAGGATTTCCCGTAGGACGGGTAATGTTAGCAGGCCCTGGAGCGGGTGAGTTTCCGACAGCAAGTTCTGTTTTAGGGGATATTCTTGCAATTTCAAGAAGTCTCGGGACAAAAGAACTTTTACCGTTCATGAAATGCAACCATACGGTAAATGCACAACAGCTGGACATAGAAGAAACAATAAACAGCTATTATATATCAATAACAGCATCTAATACACCCGGGGTAATAGGATCCATAGGTGAAATCTGCGGACGCCACAGCATCAGCCTTGCAAGTGTTCTTCAAAAAGGCATTGATGAAGAAAATACTGCAGAAATCGTTGTTATAACTGAAAAATGTATAGAAAAAGACATAAACAACGCGGTCGAAGAGTTAAAAAACAATCCAAGCATTGTAAGAATAAATAACTTAATCAGAGTAATGGAGTAGAAAAATGGAAAATTTTCAACAGCAAGGACATTATCAGGGTTTAATAAACAGATACAGAGAATATCTTCCGGTAACGGATTCTACACCTGTTGTGACACTAAACGAAGGCAATACTCCATTAATAAAAGCTGACAATCTTGCAAAAAAAATCGGCCTTGATTGTGATATTTATTTAAAGTTTGAAGGTGCAAACCCTACAGGAAGCTTTAAAGACCGCGGTATGACAATGGCAGTTACAAAAGCTAAAGAAGAAGGCGCAAAAGCAATCATATGCGCATCTACAGGCAACACATCAGCAGCAGCTGCTGCATACGGAGCAAAAGCAGGTTTGAAGACATACGTTCTTATCCCTGACGGATACATTGCACTGGGCAAACTTTCCCAAGCAATGATGTACGGCGCAGAGATTATTGCAATTAAAGGCAACTTTGATGAAGCACTCGAAAGAGTAATTGAAATTTCCGAAAAATATCCTGTTACACTTGTAAATTCAGTTAATCCCTACAGAATCGAAGGTCAAAAGACAGGTGCTTTTGAAATATGCGATGCACTTGGTGACGCACCTGATTATCACTTTATCCCTGTGGGAAATGCAGGCAACATAACAGCTTACTTTAAAGGATATGAAGAATATCTCAAACTCGGCAAAGCCACTCATCTGCCAAAGATGATGGGATTTGAAGCAGAAGGTGCTGCAGCAATCGTAAAAGGAGAAAGAATAATGAAGCCTGAAACTATTGCCACTGCTATAAGAATCGGCAATCCTGCAAGCTGGAAACAGGCTGAAAATGCACGTGACAAATCAGGCGGTATCATAAATTTTGTCAATGATAACGAGATTATAGAAGCTTACAAACTTCTTGCTGCAACAGAAGGAATTCTTGCAGAACCGGCAAGCGCTGCTTCTGTTGCGGGAGTAATCAAAGCAAACAAATCAGGTCTTGTCGAAGAAGGCAAAAAGATTGTTTGTATTCTTACAGGCAACGGTCTCAAAGACCCTGACTCAGCTATAAAGTATTCAGGATGCGAAGTAAAAAAGACAACTTCAAAACTTGATGACATCTTAAAAGTTATGAATATATAATAAAAATTGGTCAGAATAAATATTTTTTGCTAAAATATTTATTACTGCACCTGATATTGTTGAGATAAAAAGAGAACACAAATGAGTACCTTTTCAAAAAGAGACACAAAAACATATAACAAATTTCGCAAATTTTGTATATGGTTTACATGTAATCTTTGTTTCGGAACATACATAAAACTCATGTACAACTATAAAGTAGAAGGTAAAGAAAATATACCTAAGAATGAAAAATTTATAGTAGCAGCTAATCATATGTCTAACAGCGATCCGTTCTTGCTGCCGATGGCTCTTAATCTTCCAATTGCTTTTATGGCAAAAGAAGAGTTGTTCGAAAACTTTTTTTCAAGAACTCTTATGGATTTTTGCGGAGCATTTGCAGTAAGAAGAGATAAGGTAGAAGTCTCCACAATAAAAACAGCATTGAATATCAAAAATACAGACTGGATGCTTGGACTGTTTCCGCAGGGAACGCGTGATTCAAGTGAACGTGTAGAAAAAATAACAAGAGGTTTTGCCTCTTTTGCAAAAGCAACAAAAACAGGTATTCTCCCTGTTGCAATAATAGGAACGGACAAAAAGCCAAAGTGGCCGTTTTGTTCGGATATTACGGTAAAAATAGGTAAACTTATTCCTTACAGTAACAATATAGATGATATGATGCAAAAATGGTGCAGAACAATATCGGATTTAACCGGAAAAGAATACGTTTTAGAATAGACAATTAATGGAAAAAGTTCGGGGTATTGAATGAAAAAGAATTATTCACGTCGTTATGCAAATGAATTTAACATTTTCAGATTCCTATATCAGGCTCTATGGTGTGTTTTTATTGCTATTCCTGTATTTTGGTTTTTTTATAAGTTTGAAATAAGAGGAAAAGAAAATATTCCCAGAGGCAAAAAGTTTATCTGTGCAGCAAATCATATCTCGCATCTGGACCCTTTTCTCGTGTCTGTTGCGGTAAGAAAGCCTATTGCATATATGGCAAAAAAAGAACTCTTTGAAAACAACGGATTTTTCTTTACTTTGAATATGGATTGGCTGGGAGCTTTTGCTGTTAACAGACAAAAACTTGAAGTATCAACAATAAAAACTGTCAAAGAACTGTATAAAACAAACTGGCTCTTGGGCATATTCCCGCAGGGCGGTATAAGAAAAAATTATACTATTGAAAAAGTAAATAAAGGTTTTGCGGTAATTGCAAAAGCAGCAAAATGGGATATATTACCCATATCAATAACAGGCTGTGAGAAATACAACTTTATTCCTTTTAAATCCAAAGTTATTGTACAAATAGGTAAACCCATTTCTTATGAACTTTCACAAGACGAAATTATGGAAACCTGGGCAAAGCAGGTTGCATCAATGAGTCATTATCAATATGTAAAAACAGAATCAGAACACAGTGAGATTAAGGATCAGCAGGAATTTGCAGACGCATAACCCTCCGCAATTATTAAGAAATGTAACAATTGTTAGATTTTAAATTTATATCAAATTAAAAATGCAGGGCAAAATTTTTTATTTTTTAATAAAAAAATATTGTAAATTTCGTTTTTTTAAGATTAAAGAAACCAAAAATCATTATTTATATTGAGATTTTTCTATTTTTTTAAATTGCTACAAAAATAGCAGGGTATTGACGAAAATAATTACATAGTGTAATTTAATAAATAACAATTTTTTAATTGTTAAAAACACACTTTATCTATAAAAATTGCACCCGCGAATCTGAAAAAGAAGAGCGGTTTTTTTTATTTTGTTTTATAAAAGTTATAAATGAAAAATATTAAAGCGGATTTTTCTTTGCCAGCCCTGATTTTCTGGGATACATAGCAGGTGTATTTTTATGTTTTTGTATTATGAGAAGTTCTCTTGAGTGCTGCTCAACTGCAGGCAAATCATATTTAATTCTTTGTTCAACTGTACAATATAACCTGTTAAGAGCATTTTTCGCATTTTTTATTTCTTCGTCAGCATTTATTGATTTATAAGCAGAGAAGAAGCCTCCTGTTTTCAAAAAAGGAATTGCGTATTCAAGCAATACATTTAAAGTAGCAACGGCTCTGGAGGTAACGACATCAAATGATTGTTTATAATCTGCAGGCAAATCCTCAACTCTTTTGCATAAAGGATGAATATTTTCCAGTCTGAGTTCTTTTTGTACAAGTTCTATGAAGCCGATTTTTTTAGCTATAGAATCAAGAGGAAACACCTGCAGTTCAGGAAATACTATAGAAAGAGGAAGAGACGGAAATCCGCCGCCTGTACCTATATCAAGTATTTTAGCACCATCTTTTATATCAAACTCTTTTAAAAATAATCCTAATGCAAGCGAATCATAAATATGCTTTTCAAAAAGATTTTTTTCATCATTTTTACTTACAAGATTTGTATGGGAATTATAAATCTTAAAAAGCTGCTCAAAATTTATAAGATTTTCTTTTATTGATTTTGACAGTTCTTTTTGGATGAGTTTTTCTATCAGTTCAAAGTGTTGTATTTCAAGCATCGCGGTTTATTTCTTTTTCTATCTTTTCTACCATATGAAGAGGTATCTTCTTTTTTAAATCGGATATTCTTGCCAGTATAGCAGATTTATTTTCATAAGTATTGGCTTGCTGCTCAATATTCTCGAGATTACGTTCAGCAAGTAAATATGATTTCAACGCTTTTACATTTTGTTCACATTGTGAATAGTAATCGCCCAATTCTATATAAGCATTTGTAACATATATCTGTTCTTTTGTTCTTTTTGCAGCGGAAAGCGACTTTAAGAGCCAGTCAAGAGTCTTCTGAGAATCTGTCTTATCATAAAGACCCGCAAGTTTAAGGCAGATATAGTACACACCTTCATAATTCGAATGTTGTATATCAGTTTTAAGTCCCATTTTATAATAGTCAGAAGCTTTTTTAAAGTTTCCGGACTCCTGCATTATCTGGGCTATGTTTGTATATGAGGCTGACTTGTATACACAGCTGTCATCGGCAGTTCTGATGCTTCTCTGATAAAAATCAAGAGCTGCCTGAGTTTGATTATAATCATCAAGAATAAGCGCATATTTAAAATATGCCTGTGCAAGATAATTTTTATCCATATGAAGATTTTCATCCACAAGAGAAAATGCTTTTTTATAATATTCTACGGCTTTATCCGTATTGGAAAGGTCTTCTTCTATCTCTGCCAGTTCAAGATAAGAGCGGGCAATAATATTATTTGAGGCAGGTATTTTTTTGTTTATAAAATTTTCAAAAATTACTCTTGCATGGTTTATCTTATAAGTTTCTTTATAAATCGCAGCGATTTTAAGTTTTGTTTTGTTTACGTTTTCTTCCTGATTTCTTACTGTATATAATTCCGTAAGTTTGTTATAAAAATCTATTGCATCTGTTGTTCTGTTCATTTTTCTGCAGCAAGCAGCCAGATTTTCCAGTATACTCGGCTCATACTCATAAAAATCAGAATCTGTTTTCAAAGACAATAACGAGCAATACAGTGTATAAGCTGTCTCAAAATCGTGTAAAGTTTCAAGTTCTTGTGCTTTTGCAAAAACAGACTTAAGAGATTTTTCTTTTTGTCTTTGAGCCATTTCCTCTTCTCTCTGCTCAAAAGTCCTGTACATACGCTCCTTTTGCGTTTTTTCTTCCTGTTTTCTTAAATCCACAGGTACACTCAAAAGAGAAATTTCTTCTTTTGTAAGTTCATACTTTTCAAAGTTTGGATTATTTTTCTGAAGACTTTTGGGAGGAATCGGGCGTTTTTTGTCATCATCCGGTGTTTCTTCTTTTGCATTTGTATTTTTTATATTCCACGCGGTAAGATTGCTGTTCAAATAACTCATAAGCGACATATCAGCATGTTCTTTTTCCTTTGGACGCTGCTCCATAATAAAAGATGAGTGATATTCAATCTGTGAACGCATTGTATTTCGAGATATAAGCACCGCTCTGTTATTGGGTTTTACAGGCAATTGTGAAGTATAAAAATCTCTCCAGAATGTATGTATCTTTATCCTTTCATAATGAGCAACAGAACTCTGAAGATATTTTTTAATATTGGATTTTAGGAAAATAAGCCCGTTTTCTTCAGTCAAAATATCCTTATCTATCATGTAAAGGATATTATCCTGTGTAAAAAATTTTTCATGTATAAGATATTGTGCGCTAATACCAATATTTGCCGCAGAAAGGATATGAAGCGGCTTTTTGACATTATCCGGTATAAGCGTAAAAACTTTTTGCAGGATAAAATCTTCGTATGAAATTTTCTTTTTAGAATATTCCTCCAGCAAATTCGAAAGAGTAGTATTAAGTGTAAGTATCAAATTGGCAGTTGCTTTAACATAAGCAATATTTCCCCTTGTTATTTCGAGGAATTTTTCCAAATCAGAATCCGTATATTTTATTGAATAATTATTAAAGTATTCTTCGACCTGTTCTTTTTCAAAAGGATGCAAGACAATCCTTGAAAAATTGTCAATACTAAACGAATCATCAAAATAAGCAGAAGCAGCAACTATTTTGAACTTATTCATAGAATTGAGATGTTCAATATATGCAATAATTTCTTCTTTTTCAGCCGTATTTTTTTTATTAAATACATTTTCAACAGAATCAACAAAAATAACGCAAGGCACATTGATATGGTTAAGATAAGTATTTATACGTGTCGAAAGAGATTTTGTCTCTATTTTTGTAAAGGAAATCTTCTTTTGCTGTGAATATCTCTTTAAATCCTCAAAAAAAGACAAAAATATATCATCGAGAGTAGTTCCCTCAAAGCATTTAAATTTAAAAATCAAAACATTTTCATTAAGATAATTCTGTGAAAAATCAAATAAATCGGTTTTTCCTGAACCTGTTTTGCCCTCCAGGAAACAAAACCTTGAGTTTTTATCCGAATAAAACTGCAAAAGTTTATACAACTCCTCTCTGTATAAAGACAGAGGAAACGGAGCGGGGATATTTACATTGTTTTTAACAAAGCTTTGTTCCATATGATAATATTATCATAGTTAAAAGGATTAATGTTCCTTCAAAACATTGATTACAAAATCAACAGCGCCTGAATTTTCATTGAAAATCTTCTGCGTATCTGCACAGGCTTTGTTATAAAAAGTACTATCCGACAAAAGTTTTCTCATATCCTGAGTAAGTTCTTCTTTGGAAGAAGAGAGTTTTGCAGCATCCGAATATGTCAAAAAGGCATAGATGTCTTTGAAGTTAAAAACACAGTCACCTGAAACTACAGGTTTGCCCCAAATATTTGCCTCCAGAGGATTATGTCCTCCGGTATTTGAAAAACTGCCGCCTATAAATGCCAGATGAGATACAGAAAACATTTTCATCAATTCCCCCATTGTATCAAGCATTATAATATCATTATTTTTAAATGTATCATTACTGCTTCTTTTGCCAAAAGTAAATCCCGACTGCACGAGAAGTTCCGTTACTGCATTATATCTTTCCGGATGTCTGGGTGCAATGAGCAGCTTTATATCAGAAAATTCTTTTTTTAATTCTTTAAAAGAAGCAAGGACAATCTCATCTTCGCCCTTGTGAGTGCTTGCTGCAACAATTAGTCTTGCTCCGTTCAATTCCAGTTCCTGCGCAAGACATGTTATTTGTTTATCTGTCATTGACGGCTTAATATCAAATTTGAGATTTCCCATACATTTAGTAATATCAGGATTTGCACCTACATCGATTATTCTGTCAGCATCCCCCTGTGTCTGCATAAATATACCTTCATAGCGGGATAGAACCGGCTTAAAAAAGAAAGAAAACCTTTTATATCCTTTATAAGAATGTGGAGACAATCTGCCGTTTACAATATAAACAGGGATGTTTCTCATTCTTGCAATAGTAACAAAATCAGGCCATATTTCAGTTTCTGCAATAATAATCTTATCAGGGCAAACCGTATTCAAAAAAGAATTTATACTGAAAAAGAAATCAAACGGAAAGTAAGTAATTACATTTACTACGGAAGAAAGTTTTTTATTAGCTATTTCCTGACCTGTTCTGGTTGTTGTGGAAAGAACAATATTGGAATCAGGAAACTCCTGTCTGGTCTTTCTGACAAGCGCTTCTATGGCATTTACTTCACCTACGGAAACAGCATGAAAGAAAATTGTCTGTTTATCATGGTCAAGATTGATACCGCAATAGAATCCAAGCTTTGTCCAAAAGCCCGCTCTGAACTTGGGTACACATATCAAGGCAATCGCAATAACAGGAAGAAGTAATATTGCCGCAAAAATTAAAAGAATGTTATAAACAAAACTAAAGAAAAACATATTCTATTCCTCTGTCCAAACTGTCCGTTTTTCTATAGTTTATAAAAAACAGACTCAGCTTTCAAATATATCAAATTTTTATACCGGAAAAAGAATTATAGTTGTTAAAAGCTTTAAATGATGTAGGAAGAGGATTTCTAAGAGTAATATTTTCTTTGATTTGATTTTTTCTGACTTCAACCGCTTCTTGTTTCAAAAGATGTTTCTGGTATTTGGAAGCAAGTATGTTTCTTACATAAGGTGTAACTATATTGCAGGCAAGCACAGAAGCACCTACAGCAGCAACAATGCCCATACAGTTTTTATAATCGGCAAGTTTTTCTGCAGCACTTTTAATAGCAGGCATAAAAGGAGTTATTTCTTTATCTGTATACCCTTTAAACATGTTTAATCCGGAAGGATTGTCCAGAAGTTTTGTCAGTTTACCGTTTTTAAGTTCTTCTGCGGTAAAAAGCTTTCTCCAATCTTTAAAATTGCTTACACTGTGCGTATTAGATTTAATTTTAGAAAGTTCCTCCGCAACTTCTTTTGTCAATATTTTGCCTTTTTCAACAAGCCAATCTGAACCTTTTTTGATAAAATCGCATATTGTGTAATACATTACAACATTCACAGCTGCGTCTGCGGCCTCTTGAGGGAGAAGAAATTTCTTTTTCTTTTTATCAATGTTTTTATCTGCTGCAAGCACAAGAAGCTGTGCGGCTGAACTGAATACCCAGCCCAATGCGCCCATATGTACAAGAAGTTTGCCATCGTCTTTCGAATAATTTTTGAACATATAGTTCATAAATTTTTTTGCAGTACTTAAAGAAGGCATTATCGTTTAACCTCCTTTGGGTGTGCATTGTCATTTTTATTAATTTTATTTATAAATACAGATGTTAACCGTTTTGTAAGCGGAGCATCAATCAGGAAATTTGTACCTATCATTGCAATGGTAGCAACAAATGTGCCCATTGATTTGATGTATTTTTCAAACCTCTTTTGAACTTCCGCCTCAGTCAGAGAAAAGTTTTTTTCCTTACCGCCCAATATCTTTGAATTTAAAATAGGAACAAAAAAACCATTTTTCTTTTTGGGAACAATTCGCTTAACAAGTTTTTCTCCTTTATCTAAATACCGCATATCGTACTTGCAGTATTTTTTAACAAGCGCAATACACCCTGCCCTGACAGCAACACCTACAATAGTTCCGGCTACAATTTTTGCAAGTGTTCTTGCAACAGAAGTTTTTCTTGTTTCTTCATCTACATTTTTATTGCACAAATCTATAACCGGCTGCGTTGCAAGAGCTGTTGCACCCAGAATCAATCGCTGCTCCGGAGAATGAATACACTTTCCGACCCAAGCCAAACCATCTGTTATATGTTTGTTACTAATGATCAAGCTGTATGACCTTTCAAATATATCGGCTTATCTATTTTACACGAGAAAACAGATTAAGGCTACACACTACACATTTGATTAAAAACAAATTTTTTGAAAAAATTGCCTAAAATTACTGTATTGTAAACGGTTTGTAATGTAAAAAATTATACTATTTTAAATAATTTTTAAAGCTTTTATCGATTTTAATTTTATACCCGCATGTGTCAAAAGTCTCACATCCGCCGAGTTTTATTTTGTCAGTTACTTTAGGATATTCCCTGCAATAGATTGAACGAAAAAAATAATCCCTGCATCGATTGTTTTCATCAAGAGATTTACAACGAAAAAGCAATATATCGCTCTCATTTTTTCCTGATATTTCAAAATGATTATACTTTTTATCAAACTTCTTTAAATCCTGAAATTGTTTTTCATCTTTTACATACTCATCTTCAATCATAAAAACAATATTCTTGCAGCATGCCCCGCACATATTGCATTTGCCCTCAATCTCATATTTTGAGGTAAAAAATTTATTAAAATAAAATTTCAGATATAAATAAATATTTTTAAACACTAGTTTTTTATCCAGAAATCATTGCGTATTATAGGCCAGTCAAAATCATCAAAAGAAAATATTTGCATAAAGTAATACCCCGGTTCATCAAGAACAAAGTATGATTTAAAATATTTTAGCGAAGTATCTATCTGATAGTCATTCGAGCGGTATACCTTGTACCCCCAGTGATTTGTTTTTTCTTCTTTTTTAACAATCTGAACACGAATATAATCATCTTTAAAGCCTTCTTCATTAATTAAAATGTAATAAACTCTTTCGCCGGCTTTAAAATTTCTGCCTGCATTATTAATTGTCTGATTGGTTACAGGCTGATTATTAAACAAAAGCAATGCCTTGTGTTTTCTGCATCTAAAGCCAAAACCGCATACAAAAATCAAACAAATCAAGCAGAAAAAAGCTGTTAAATATTTTAAGCAAAAATGTTTTTTCATTATTTTAAAGATTTAAGATAATCAACCTGATTTTTTACCTGTGATTTCATATCGCTATCAGAGGTAATGCTCATAAATTTTTCGTAATTTGTTATTGCATCAGCGTATTTTTTTTCACTTTCATAAGCCATACCCAGTGCATAATAAGCATAAGCATAATTAGGATCTATGGCAATTACGTTGCAGAAGGCTGTTTTGGCCTTTTCCAAATCTTTCATTTCCGCATAACAAAGTCCTGCATTAAACATAGCATCCGTATTTTTTATATTCAGCTGTACAACCTTTTCATATTGAGCAAGAGCACTCTTGGTATCAGATTGGGCTTTATATGCGTTACCAAGTTTAATCAAAGAGTCTTCATCTTTAGGGTCTAAAGTAACAGCTTTTTGGTATTCAAAAACAGCTTTATCATATTCTTTGTTTTTCATAAAAGTATCGGCAAGTGCTGAGTGAGCCTCGGGATTTGTGCTGTCAAGCGATAAAGCTTTATTAAAAACATCAATTGCCTCTTCATCACGATCGTATTTAGAAAGCACTTTTGCGTAATCTACAACCGTTTCCTGATCATCAGGGTTGATTGCCATTGCCTGTTCGTATTTTTCAATGGCTTTTGTTTTAGCACCTGTAGAATCATATGCCTGAGCAAGAGCCTTTATTGCGCCCAAATCATTTGCATTTAAATCAGCAGCCTGTTGATAACTGTTTAGAGCTTTTTTCTGCTGTCCGTTTTTCATAAACACATCGCCCTGAGAAATATAAGCTTTTCCAAGATATTCACGAACTTTGGGTTCTGTTCTTTGAGCATACAGATTCTTATATATTTCAATGGCGCTGTCATAATTAGCAATGGCATGAAGAGCAATTGCTTTATTAAAAAGTACATTGTAGTCGTTTTTATCAAGGGTAAGCAGTTCATCATACAGTTTTATTGCTTCATTATAGTTTTTGCAAAGATGATATGTTCTTGCAAGTTCTTTTTTAGCATCTACATTGGAAGGCTCCAGTTCAAGAGTCTTTTTATAGGAAGTAATTGCCTCCTCATAGCGGGAGTTTTTCTGATAAATCAACCCGAGATTATAGTATGCCATAGCGTCTTTTGGCTTGTACTGAATGTACTCTTTGTACATATTTATTGCGTCTTGAGTTTTACCCATATCAGCAAGCAGGTTTGCATAATCAAACTTTAAATCGTCCAAATCAGGCTTTATAGCAAATGCATTTCTAAACTCTATCAAAGCCAGTTCATCTTTAGAAAGCCTTACATAAGCAAGAGCCATATTACCATGTGACGCATAATCATTAGGATCAAGTCTTACTGCTTTTTTAAACATTTCAACTGCATTTGTATAATCGCCTGAACGAAGAAGAGCAAGCCCGTAATTTGCATACTCATTAAATCCTGAAGGATTTTTTGTATACAGTGCAGCATATTCATCCGCAGCATCCTGATATTTATCCATTTTTAAATATATTGAAGCAAGATTTTCGCGTGCTTCTACATTATCAGGATAATATCCCAGAAATGTTTTAAAATATTTTATTGCTTCCTGATTGTCTCCTTGAAGGAATTTAACATTGGCAAGGTTTAAATAATTGTATTTATATTCCGGGAATATGGCAAGAGCCTGATTGTATGCAGCAAATGCACTATCATAGTCATGCTGCTGCTGAAGAATATTTCCGATACTGATATAAACAACCGCATCATTAGGTTTTATTTTAATAGCTTTTTTGTAAGCAACGAGAGCATTCTGCCAATCTCCCATTTCTGAATAAATTCCGCCGAGTTTTATATAAAGAATAGACTCGTCAGGAGAAAGTTCTATAGCTTTTTTAATTTTCTCAATAGCAAGAGAATAATTATACTCCTTTTCCAGAATATTCGTTTCCTGAAAAAGTGCATAAGCTTCGGGAGACATTTTTGCAAAAGCACTCATCTCCGAACAAGGATAGGATAAAGCCAATGCTAATGATAATACTAAGGTTAGTTTATTTTTCATAGTTTCTATTATCTTATGTTTTATTAAAAAAATCAATCTTTCAGTAATATTTAAGAAATTTTAGCGGACTTACGCCATTTTATAGACAGTGAAGATAATTCTTCATCATTAGAATTATCTTTTATTACATGAACCGTTTCAACATCCGTATCATTATAAAGAACTGCTGTACAGGCGTGAACATTGCCGCCTGAGGAGATTTCTTTTCTGTATTTTATGTCAATCGAAGCAGGGCTGTATTGAAGCCTGAATTCTACAGGAAGGGTTTCTAGAGCCCAGACAATATAATTTGAATTGTTTGCGTGATGATTTACATCTATATCATCAAACCTTACTTCAAAAACTTTTTCGCAGGATGGTTCACTTACCTGCGCAATTTTTTCATAATCAAGGTCAGTATCTCTTTTTTCATATGGCAGCATCATAGGCAGAAGTTTTGAAGCAGGAAGTATTCTTCTTGATTCCATATCAATCAATGCCCACGCAGAAACTGCTCTGCCTGCGCATTCCCCGTCCGGCGTATATATTTCAAAATCACGAAAAGCATACAATTTTGATGTACCTCTGGGTTCAGTTTTCAATGTTACAGATGAAAGGTTTCTCAATTCTTTGTACAATTCTATGTGGTATTTTAAAACAACCCAAGCATAGTTGTTTGAAAAAACAAATGTCGGTCCGAAGCCGAGAGACTCTGCACTGAGCGTAGCAATATCCTGTAAAAAATTCAACAAAGCAGATTCTTTTAAATCGCCATTAACATTTTGTTCGTAATACTTAATCTCATACTCTTTAGAAAACAACATAAAAAGACCTCTTCTCTTATTTTGAGGTTATAGGAGCCTCAACATTAACTTTTTTCTGTTTTTTATATTTTACCTTCTGGAACAAAAATATCAAAGGAATTAATAAAACAAGCAATGCAGCATAAATTTTAAAACAATCCATATAAGCCATCAATGTAGATTGCTGTATAAGCTGTTTATACACCATAACATTGGCTTTAGCACTTGATAAAGCCTGACCTGACATAGAAGCAATTCCTGCCTGAATAGCACCAAGTTTTTCCACAAATCCGGGATTTGAATATGTTAAATTTCTTATTAAGTGAGTCTGATGAACCTGACTCATACGAGAAACCATCGTTGCTACGGCAGAAGTACCGATTGCACCGCCTACACTTTTGGCGAGGTTAAATACACCCGTTGCATTTGTCATCTGGCTGTTTTTCAATGTTACAAAAGCAATAGTCATAAGTGGTATCATTACAAGAGAAAATGCACATCCGCAGATTACGTTCGGCAAAATAATGTTACCCATGGATATTTGAAGATTAAGAGTACCAAATAAAATATTTGAAAATGCAAGAACAAGCATCCCAACTGCAATAACCCATCTCTGGTCAACTCTGTTTGCCAGAAAAGCACAAATAACAAGTCCAGCTAAAGACCCGAAGCCCCTCGGGCTGATTGCAAGACCGCTCAAGGTTGCAGTATACCCCATAAGCTGCTGCAAAAACAAAGGAAGAATTGCAAGGGTAGAATATAAAACAGCACCGATTACAAAGTGCAAAACAGTACCTATGGCAAAGTTTTTATCCTTAAATACCCTCAAATCAACAATGGGCTCTTTTACAACAAGTTCTCTTATAATAAATGCTATGAAAGTTATTCCCACAACAGTTGCAGACCATCTTACCCAGCTGGCGCCGAACCAATCTGATTTCTGTCCGTTATCCAGAATAATCTGCAATACAAAAAGCCAGATTATAAGCAGAATAAATCCCCAGTAATCAACGGATTTAACCTTCCCTTTTTTAGCATACGGCGGATCTTCAATAAATTTTTTGATAAGCCACAGAGAAACAAAACCTATAGGTACATTTATCAGAAAAATCCAGTGCCAAGAGTAAGTATCGGTTATCCATCCGCCAAGAGTCGGACCGATAATAGGAGCAAAAATAACCCCGAAACCGAATACAGACATGGCTACGCCGCGCTCTTCAGGAGGAAATTCCTCCATCATAACAGCCTGAGCAATCGGCATAATAGCACCTCCGCCAATCCCCTGTATTACACGGGCAATAATAAGCATCATCATGCTTGTTGCAAAACCGCACAGAGCAGAAGCAAGAGTAAACATAAAGGTTGAAAGCAGCAAAAAGTTTTTACGCCCCATAAGTGTAGAAAACCACGCAGTAGATGGAATAATTACACCGTTTGCCACAAGATAACTCGTCAAAACCCATGTAGACTCATCTCTGGTTGCTGAAAATGTTCCTGCAATGTGAGGAAGTGCCACATTTGCAATAGAAGAGTCCAGTACAACCATAAAAATTGTAAGCATTACGGCGCTTGCACTGTACCATGGATTCCTAGACGGTTTCCAGTCCTCTTCTGTTATTACTGCTTCATTGCTCATTTTTATTATTTTACCAGTACTTTGGGAACAACGCTCATTCCGGGTTCAATACTGTATTGCGGGTCAATAGGTTTTGTAAAAACAATCTTTACGGGCACACGCTGTACAACTTTTACATAACTGCCCACAGCGTTTTCCGGAGGAAACATACTTGCCTTTGCTCCGGTACTGGACTGGATAGAGTCAACTTTTCCTTCAAGTTTCAAATGAGGATATGCGTCTACTTTAATTTTAACCTTTTGACCTACTCTGATTTTATTCAGCTGCGTTTCTTTAAAATTGGCAACAACCCATCTTTTATCCGGCACAATCGAGAATAAAGGCGCACCTGCATTAATAAATGCACCTTCTTCTGCCGAACGGTTTGTAATTTTTCCGTCTTCAGATGCAAATATTTTTGTATAAGAAAGTTCAAGTTTAGCCTGATTCATAACTGCCTCGAGCCTTTTTAACTCTGCATCGGCAACTTTATTTTTCTCTTTTGAAAATACAGCCTGCTGTGCAGTTGCATAGTTTGCTTTAGCAAGGTCAAATTTTGATTTTGCTCTGTCATATTCCTGCTGAGAAACAGCACCTTTTTCAAACAGAGTCTTATATCTGTCAAAATCCTGCTGAGCAACCTTCATATCAGTTTCAGCGGCGTTTCTGTCCACAACAGCTGATTTTTGTTTATACAGCGCCATTTCATAAGCAGCTTTAGCCTGTTCGTAGCGTACTTTATAATCTCTGTCATCAATTGTAAGAAGAAGCTTGCCTTTTTTTACGTGGTCGTTATCATCAACGTACAATTTTTCTATAATACCTGTAACTTTCGGGCTGACTCTGATAATATGCCCCTCAACAAAAGCGTCATCGGTTGTTTCAAATGTAGAAAAATAAAGCCATCCGAGTACACACAAAGCAAGCACGATAAGTGTGGGTACAAGAAATCTCTTTTTAACTATTTTTTTTGTTTTTTTACGTTTAGAAGGTTTATCTGAAACCTCGGGCATAATTTCTTCGTTTATATTATTCTCTTCCATTTTATACCGCCTTACATGTTTAAATCGTATTCTTCCTCAATATTTTTTCGTACTCTTCTTAGAAGAGTAACAAGGGTTATAATTTCATCATCCGTCATACCCTTATATTGCGCTGCATTCATTCTGTCTTTTAAAGGTTTTGCAACATTAGCTCTTTCTTTACCTTTTTCTGTCAGGTAAACTTTTAAAATTCTTCTGTTGTTCTCGTCTTTTTCCCGTCTTATAAATCCGTTTGTTTCCAACACATCAATCATCCTTGTAATGTTGGGACGGTCTTTACCCAATATATTAGCTATCTGGGTTTGGTACAATCCGTCACCAAGTGTCAACAAGAGTAATATACCTAACTGCTCACGGGTGATATTATCACAGCCATGAACCTTTAATGTCTTTTGCCCTGCAGAACGATAAGCAGAAGCTGTAAGAGCCATTTCCAATCCTAAATCAACATTAATGTTATTAATTTTTTTCAATTTTAAACCTTGTTAACTGTTATCATAACAACAATTGTCATACTAACATAATAATTAAAAAAAGACAACTTTCAAATGGTTGAGATAAAAAGAATATTTCTTATTTTTATTTTTATATTACCGCTGCTATTTAGCAATACAGCATTTGCCTCAAGCCCTGAATCCAGGCTCATTATGATTAATATAAACTGGTGGGACAATTTTACTGACCCGTATTTAAAAGATTATATATGCAGAGCAATAAGCAAAAACCACGAAGTCAAAAAAGCAGCACTAAGAACAGAAGAACACAGACAGGCAATAAAACTCACAATGGCAAACGAGTTTCCCTCTGTAATGCTTTCTCCCACATTTGCAAGAATCAAATCAGCACGCAATCAGTTCTTTGATATAGAAACACCGACTTTGCGTACAAATCTTTATGCTATCCCGCTTTTTGCCAAGTACGAAGCTGACATTTTTTTAAAAAATCACGACAAAACAAAATCTGCTAAAAAAGAATTTGAAGCGGCAGAATACGAAGAAAAAGCAGCTGATATAACAATTGCTACTGATACGGCAGCACTGTACGTAAATATCATAAAACTTGACAAAATTATTTTGATACAGGAAAAAGTAAACAACATAAGAGCAAAAATCTGGGAATTAACAAAAGAAAGATATAAAGCAGGGCTTGCTTCCGTTTATGATGTCACGTATACGGACAGACTGCATACACAGTCACAGATAGAATTAAACGACTTAAAAAGACAAAGAAGCCTTTATCTTCATGAACTTGCCGTATATATTGACGAATGCCCGGGAGCCTGCGAAGAATTGGAAAGAGGAAAATTTGAAAATCTTGAATACAAAGGCAGCATACCTGAATGTATATCCTCGGATATTGTTGTTATGCGCCCTGACTTAATGAAAGCCGAAGCTGATTTACAAAAGGCAAAAATTGATATAAGAATCGCAAGGAAAGAATTTTTACCAACAATCCCGATAATAGGCTCTACCGGATATAATGCTCTATTACTCAAAAACCTTTTTGACTGGGAAAATATTTTCGGACTGGTGGGAGTTGCTGCAATGCAAAAACTCTTTACAGGAGGTCAGCTGAGTACCAATTTAAAACGTAAAAAAATCTTATACGAACAGCTTTTTGAAGCATACAAACAGGCTGACTTAACTGCTGTTCAAGAGATTAACGATGCAATGTGCATGATAAAATACGACACAATAAAAGACAATGACAATATGAAGAAAGTACGGCTTGAGACAAGCAACTTTAATATTATTAAGGAAAGGCAAAAAGCAGGAATAACCTCATATCTTGAGATGATACAGTTTCAGGAAACCCTGCTAAGTCTTGAAAGAGAAAAAGATATATCCAAAGCTCAAAGGTTAATAGATTATATGACCTTATACAAAGCAGTCGGGGCAAAACTATGATATAATCAGCTTATGAAAAAAATCGGAATAATATCACTGGGCTTAATAGGCGGTTCTATATTTAAGTGCCTTTCAAAAAAAGGCTATGACATTTGTGCCTGTACAAGAAATCTTGAGGCTGTTGAATCAGCAAAAAATTATACAGACGAGGTATCGGATAATATCAGCATAGTAAAAGATTGTGATGTAATCTTTGTTTGCTCTCCGATGTCCAAAACCGTAGAAATGCTTGATAAATTGGAAAACATTGTTTCAGAAAAAACAATAGTTGCAGATGTTTGCAGCCTGAAAGAATTTGTAACACAGAAAAAACGTCCTTACATCTTTATTGGGTCTCACCCGATGGCAGGCACGGAAAACAGCGGATTTGAAGCCTCAGACTCCAACCTTTTTAAAGGCGCCAAATGGGTGCTTACGCCTGATAAATCTGTTAAACAGGACGAAATAAATACTCTTTCAAGCATTATCAAAGACACCGGTGCCGAAATTATAATTACGGAGGCAAAAGAACACGACAAGGCAGCTGCTCTAATCAGTCATATGCCTATGCTGGTGGCTCAGGCACTTATGAAAACAGCCCTCGAAAATAAAGGTGATAACAATCTCACTCTCAAACTTGCTGCAAGCGGTTTTAGAGATATGACGCGTTTAGCTCTTTCCAATACGCGAATGGCAGAAGATATGGTAACTTTAAACAGTAAAAACATAACAGAAGCCTTAATTGAACTTATGGAAAATGCACGTTCATTACTCAATGATGACTATGCTTCGCAAATTAAAGACATAAAACATGAAAGAAAAAATATGTATAACAGTGAAGGTAAAAATATCTCAAACTAAAGTTTGAAAGAGTATCAACTTTTTTATAATTAAATAAAAAAAGCAACCTGATATCATAAATATGTTAGGGAAAACACATACAAACAGTCAGGGATGAACATGAGAATCAGGGATGTTGACAGAGTTTGTATTGTCGATATAGCAGGGAAAGCAGTATCACAATCTGAACTAATAAAATTAAAGAAGCTTTTTAAGGATAAAGCCTCTAAAATGCGTATTGGTATAAATCTTGAAAATGTTTCAAGCATAGATTATGATTTTATATCTTTTTTGCAGGAATGCGCTTTTAAGCAAAAACTTTCCATATGCAGCTTAAAAACCGATGTGTATCTGTTTTTGTTTGTATCAAAAGCCGACAGGTATGTAGATATATACCTGAATGAAGATGATTTGTGTCAAGAAAAACGCAGTATAGTAAACAGGCGTTTGAAATTATTAAAATCAGCATAAAACAGAAATATTAACAAACATTGCTTATTCGACAAATTGTCCGTAATATAGGATGATATTTATTATTTATTAATTGGGGAATTTTATGGACAAAAAAGATATAACAATTGCCGTACACTGTGATGAAAAACTGACCGGCGATGTTTACAACGTACTTTCTACATTTTCATATGGATTATTAAAGGGTTTTAAAGAAATAGGAGTGAATGCCCATAGCGCTGCCGAATGTTTTGAAAAAAATATTAATTTCAATATGGCAATAGGGATTAATACTACAGGTATCAACCACTGGCAGAAGATTTTAAGCAACAATGTTACAAACATCATGTGGACTGTTGATTCTGTTTTTGCGCAGAATTTTAAAGCAATTCAAATGTTTTCTTCATATGAAAAATTTATCGTTTTTGAAGTGACACCGGCAGACCTTCAGGCAGTAAACACCTATCTTCCCACACTGAAACACGGGTATATTCCTCATGCTACAGACTTAGATTTCTGGAAAAAGCAGGACGTCAAAAAAGAAAATGATATTGTATATTTTTCTTCGATGATTGACTATGAAGAAAAACTGCAGGAATTAAAAGAAACAATGCCTGAACTTGTATACAAATTGATGATGCAGATTTACGATATATCTTTAAAAAATCCAAATCTCACTTTCTGGCAGATTTATCAGGCAATTAAAGCAAGCTGTGACTTAAATCTTGATGTTGACCAATATCTTCTGCTTTTCCAGAATGTATCATCAATAATAATGTATGAACAAAAAGCAAAAATGATACAGGCTCTTGCTGATTTTAACGTCAAAGTATATGGTAACGGTCCCTGGGAAAAATATATTAAGGGAAATGTCCAATATATGGGAGCGTGCGATGTTCGCGAGAGTGTAGATATCATGAACAAATCAAAAATATCACTGCACTGTCATCCTATGCAGCTGGGTCTTGGTTTGCATGAAAGAATATTGAATGCATCTGCAGTCGGAACATTCTCGCTTGTAAGCGACAGTCCCTCAATAAAAGCTGAATTCAATGATGGTTTCGGCTACTTTAACCATGCAACATTTGACGATATTGCACAAAAAGCTGACTACTACCTTACTCATGAAGATGAAAGGGAAGAAATTGCTTCCAGAGCATATGAAACTACTAAAAACAGACATACATGGGCATGCAGGGCAAAAAGTATCATGGATATCGTTACTTAATTTTCAGTTGAGAAACAGCGTATTTAGCACGTTCAGTAATTTCTTTTAAAGATGCGTCTTTATACAAACTGCGTCCTATACCTACAGCAATTGCTCCTGCTTTTAAATAATCGGTAAAATCGTCTATTGTAATGCCGCCCGATGGCATAAGCTTCAAAAACGGCATAGGTCTTAGCAAATCCTCAAGGTATTCAACCTGCCCCATTGATTTTGCAGGAAAAAGTTTTATAATCGGAATTCTTGATTTCCAAGCATTATATGCCTCATTAGCAGTAGAGACAGTTGCTATATGAGGAATCTTATTGCCGGCACAGAATTTTAAAAGACTAATCTGAAAAACAGGAGATACAATAACCCTTGCACCTGCGTTAATAGCCTCCTGTGCTCGCATAGAAGTAATAATACCGCCTGCTGTTACCGTAATATTTTTATTTTTACACAACTCTTCTACAGCAGGTATAAGAGAGCCTTTCTCAACGGTTATTTCAAACACTCTCAAACCGCCCTCCATCATTGCCTTCGCTTTTTCAACAGCTTCTTTTGGCTCTTCGGCACGAATTACCGCTATAATTTTATTGTTATATATTGATTCAACAGGGTTCATACGTTTTTCTTCTCAGATGGTAAAGACTGTTTTTTCGTTTTTATTTTTATAAAGTTAAAAACTGTTTTATTCTCTTCTACCATATCCTCATCTTCATAGCCCAGAAGAATTTCCAAATCCTTTTTGAGTTTTGTTATGTCATCATATTTTCTTAAAGTACCATCCAACGCTATAGAAACATCTCCTGTTTCCTCAGAAACAACAAGACATGCAGAATCGGAAACTTCACTCATTCCTATAGCAGCTCTGTGACGTGTACCGTATTTCCAGCTGAGTTTAGGGTCTTCGGTCAGAGGAAGAAGCACACCTGCGGATTTAATCACATCACCGGAAATCACTACTGCCCCGTCATGAAGCGGTGTATTGGGATGGAAGATAGTAAGCAAAAGTTCTGTTGACAATGTTGCATCAAGCTGTGTTCCTACATCAGAATAGCTATTAACATCCTCTTCTCTTTCTAAAACCATCAATGCACCTGTTCTTGTCTTAGAGAGATATTTAACTGTTTCTATCAATTCTTTTAGAACATTAACTTTTTGCACATCTTTGAGATTTCTCTTTTTTAAATGTGCATGAAAAATATTTGACTGACCGAGATATCCGAGAAATTTTCTTATTTCGGGCTGGAAAATAATTACCGCACCGAACATGATGACACTTACCATTGTTCTTAAGAATACACCAAGTATAAGCAGGTTAAATTTTATAAGTATTTCTGAAAACAACCATGCGAAAAGGAGGATAAAAATACCCTTAACAAGCTTTTCCGATTGAGTGCCTTTAATAAATTTTTGATAAATAAGAAAAAGAAAAGCGACAATAATTAAAACTTCGACAATATTTATCCAATTGAAAGTCAAATGAAGAGTTTTCAATTGATTTATTAAAATGTCCTTAATTTCGCCTATCACTTATTATTCCTATACTTTCAATCTATCGGGAATTCTGTCTGATGCCACAAGATGCTCGTAACTTTCTCTATCTATAATAATATCAGATTGTGAGTTATTTACAAGTACCGCAGCAGGTTTTAATACCCTGTTATAATTACTCGACATTGAATATCCGTACGCACCCGTATCATAGAAGCATAGAATATCGCCTTCTTTCAGTTCCGGCATTTTTACATCTTTGATTAAAATATCTCCGGACTCGCAGAATCTGCCTGCAATTGTTACGGTTTCTACAGGTTCATCCCAGGGTCTGTTTGCCACCTCTGCCGTATAAACAGCCTGATAAAGACTCGGACGGGGGTTGTCTGCCATACCTCCGTCAACAGCCACATATTTTTTACCGTTAGGCACCTGTTTTGAACTGCCTACCGTATAGAGAGTTACGCCGGAGGTTCCTATTATGCTTCTGCCGGGCTCAATATGTATTTCAGGCTCATCAACATTATATTTAGTTGAATTCTCCTTAATCGAAGAAATAATTTTATCAGCAATTTCATTAATCGAAGGCGGGCAGTCGTCCTCTGTATATTTTATGCCCAAACCGCCTCCAAGATTTATATGAGTAAGATTAAGAGAGAATTTTTCTTTTATCCTGCCGATTTCTTTTAACAAAACTTCCACTTCATCATAATATATAGAGGTTTCGAAAATCTGTGAACCTATATGTGCGTGCAGTCCGACAAGGTTAAGATTCTTATACTCATCAACTATCAACTCAACTGCATCATCCACCTGTGTCAAATCAAATCCGAATTTTGAATCCAGATGCCCTGTTTGAATATATTCATGCGTATGACACTCTATACCTGGAGTAACTCTTAAAAGGATATCAATTGTTTTTCCGTTAGATTTTGCAACCTCATTAAGTAACGCCAACTCCAGAAAATTATCAACAGACACAAGCCCGACACCCAGTTCTACAGCCATTTGAAGTTCGTCATATGATTTATTATTACCGTTAAACAGACATTTTTTCATATCCGCACCGGCTGAGTGGGCAGTATATATTTCGCCGCCTGATACCATATCAAATCCGAACCCCTCTTCATCGAGAATTCTTACAATAGCTTTAGTCATAAAAGCTTTTGAAGCATATAACATGCTAACCTTAGGATAAGATTTAAATGCATCTTTATATTCACGAGCAATTGTTCTTATTGTTTTTTCATCAAAGACATAGAGAGGAGTACCGTATTGCTGTGCAAGTTCTACTAAATCACATCCGCCTATTTCTATATGAGATTTATCATTAATTTTTGTGGTAACAGGTTTTAATGATTGGTTAGCTGTTTTCATAAATTTTTATTCTCCTTAATTTCCTGTTTATTGTAACACAACAAGTGTTTTAAGGAAATATTACGAATTGTAACAATATATACTTAGTATTGAAATCTGATATATTATTTTGTTTTTATATACATGTAAGTAAAACAAAGTAAGCAAGGAGCAATAAAATGGGTTTAGCAGCATCACAAGCAAGATTGTTACTTTTAACAGCAAGAAAGAGTGATCTTGAATACAGAGCTCAGCAGATTACCAATTCTGAAATGATTCTTGCTATGCAGACTGAGCAGATTGCCAGAGAGTATTCTATTAAGATAAGCAACCAGGCTATATTTTTCACAAATGCTACAGATCAGAGTTCTTTTTGTTTAAGCGGAAAAAGTTTTGCCAACAAAGAGATTAGCGGTTATGATTTATACACATTAGTTACAGACAGCAGTGATGTTAGTGATTCTGAGAGTGTATGGATTAATGGCAATAAAAAGATCAGTAATGAAGATTACGAATTGTTATCTGAAGCTGAGAAGAACCAGTATGATAAATATCATATAGTTAATTATGATAATCAATCAGAACTTCCTAACGGATTGATGCTTTTAGAGGGTTTAAAGAACGGAACATTAGCTATAGTAGCTAAGAACAATGAAGTAGTAAATTTAAATTCCAATAACGGATTCACACAGTCTTATTACACTGATGATGATAGAGCTGCAGAGGCTGAATACGAACGCAAGACTGCTGAGATTCAGGTTAAAGAAAAGAGATTGCAGAATGATTTAAATCAAGTTGAGACTCAGCAGAAGGCTTGTGATACTGAGATTGATTCTGTCAAGAAAGTTATGGAAAAGAATATTGAGAGAACTTTCAAGGTGTTCAGCTAATAAAATAATTAAACCGCAACCCGCAAAAAAAGCGTCTGCAAATTTAGTAATTGCAGACGCTTTTTATTTGGCAATTTAAATACTTGCTAAATCGTCGATGTTTTCAAAATTATCTTTCATCTGCCAGATACCGCAAGGACAAACACCTGCACACAACCCGCAGCCGATACAGCGTTCTTCATTCGATGTATAAACAACATTGCCATTCACATCAACAAATTTGCTTATTGCCTGCTCAGGGCAAGCTTCAAGACACATTTCGCAATCCCGACACAAGCCGCAGGACATGCATCTTTCCTTTTCATCCCATGCATCAATCTGCTGCACCTTCAAAGGAGAAAGTCCCTGATAATATTCGGTTTTTACTTTATCTCTAGGCAGCATTGGCGCTTTTTCAAAAGTTTCTAAAGGTTTACCTTCAAACAGATTGATTACGTTTTTGGCTGCATTGTTGCCGTCTGCTATGGCATTTGTGAAAAGCCCCTGTTTTATAACATCTCCGGCTGCAAAAACCTTTTCATCTATTGTTTGTTTAAATTCATTCAGCTTGAGCATTCCTCGTTCATTCAACCAATCAGACTCTACAAAATCGAGTTTTGGTCTGTCGCCTATGGAAATTATTACAGTATCTGCCTCAAGCAAAGTGCCATCTTTTAACAGCACGCCTTTATCTGTCACTTTTTCCGTAAAACAAGGGTACAAAATTTCTGCACCTAGTGCTTTACAATGAGAAATTTCTTTATCAAAAGCGGCCGGTTTTTGAATGTCTATTGCAGTAACTTTTTTTGCACCGCAGTTGTATGCCTCAATGATTACATCCATTGCTGCGTTACCCGCACCGATTACAACAATTTTTTCTCCTATATTTGGTTTAATTCCATTTTTGACATTTTTTAAGAAATCAAGACCTTTGATAAGTTTTTCATGTCCTTCAAACGGAATTACAACAGGATTGTGTGCACCACAGGTGACTATCACAGCGTTGTATTCGTTTTTGATGTTTTCAAACAGTTCTTTTGTTATTTTTGTATTAACGCTGAAGTTTATGCCGGATGCCTTAATTCGTTCCAATTCAGCATCAAGACAGTCTTTTGACAATCTTTCGTAAGGTATAACCTGTCTTAGTTTTCCGCCTATTTCTTTGTCTTCTTCAAAAACAGTAACCCGATATCCTTTCTTTTTTAACATCCATGCAGCGGATAAACCTGCTACACCGGAGCCTATTACGGCGACTGATTTGTCTTTTGTTGTTGCAAACTGCGGTAGTTTTACATCTCTGCTCATCATACCCAGCGCATCAAACTTGATAGGTTCATCCACATAACCTCTGCTGCACTCTTCCATACAAAGATTTGGACAAAGTTTGCCGCACACACATGCCGGAAAAGGCGTATAATCAAGCATCATCTCCAGTGCTTCTTTTAACTTGCCATTTTTGATAAGATTTATTCTCTTTTGAGTCGGAATCCCGATAGGACAATGGCTTTCGCACGGAGCAGTCTGTGTATAATTGTCCCAGCTCGGGTATCTGAGCCTGTGTGTACCTTTATTAACTATTGAATAGACTTTAAAATCATCCTCATACACATCAGAAAATATCCCGCCGTCATTTTCCTTAAACCATCTGTTTAGCCTGAAATCCTTCATTGGAATAAGATGATTTGCTTTTCGTTCTTCAAAAGTTTTGGCAACAATTTTTTTCCACTGAGAAAAATCAGTAAGCTTTTGATAAAGTTCAGGTCTTTCGATTTTTTCAAGAAATTCCTTTAAACCATTTGAGAGAAATTCTTTATCGTTTTCGTCTATATCAACAAGATAAACATCATTGGACAGGTCGCATACATTTCCTCTTACATATATTGTTCCGCCTACCATACCAACGCAGGAACGTGAACCAATGACTGAGGGAAAATTCTCACAATCCAACCCGCAGACTACAGCTGTACCGCCTCCCATAAACTCAAACGAAAAAGAACCGGTATTTTTTAATACCCAAAACTCAGGAGCCGGATACTTCGGGTCGTGTTTCATCAACGCACCGGAACGTGTACCGACACGACCGTCAACATAGATTTTGCCGCTGGCAGCACAGTGAGCAGTAGTGTCACCGCCGTCGCCCTTCAAAATTATTTCCGCACCGGAATTGAGCCAGCCCACATCAGCAGGAGCAGAGCCGTCAATTGTGATTTTTGTGTTAGGCATACCCATTGAGCCTGCACGCTGCCCCGGATTTTTAAGTTCAAATTCCAAAGGGCTTCCATCTTGAGTCCACAAAGGGCCGCCTATATCATGCTGGCCTGATGCTGTAATTTCAAAAGAGGTATAACCTTCTGCCATTTTGTCATAAATGATTTGCAAAAGTTCTCTTGTTGAAAGTCTTTTATTATCTTTTAAACTGTCTATAATATATTTTTTCATATTATCTTCCATATATTAACAAACGTGCTGTATTTCAAGCCTTGTTGCAACATTTTTGTCTACAGTCACAAGAGCATCTGATCGACCGACCGGCAAAGAGCTGTTTCCGATAGGAGCCAGAAGTTTTTTGAGTTCTGTATCTGTTGCAATAAAATAATTCACAATATTTTCAGCAACCTTATCAACATCGAGCCTGTCCACAAGGGTTTTGTTCTGCGTAGTTATACCAACAGGGCAAAGTCCTGTGTTGCAGGCATTACATCTGCCATAGTCATTACCTATGCAGCCGGCAATCTGTAAGATAAGTTTTCCTGTAAACACACCGTTTGCACCAAGGCAAATCATTTTAAATGCATCTGCAGCAAGTGTCCCGTTCATACCAATACCGCCCGCAGCCCAGAGAGGAATCTGCCCCTGCTTACCCTGATGAACAGCAGCAAGATAACAATCACGTAACCTTGAAACAATCGGATGTCCTGTGTGGTCAAGAGAAACTTCATGCGCAGCACCTGTACCGCCGGCTATACCATCTAAGAAAAATCCTCCCACAATATTATACGGGTCGCGCAAAAGATTGTTATAAACACTCACACTCGTAACCGATGCTGCAACTTTTATGGCAACCGGAACTCTGAATTTAAAAGCAGAATTCATTGACAAAAACATTTTTTGAACGCTTTCTTCAATAGAATACAACCCCTGATGATTAGGCGGCGAAAGCAAATCAGACTTTGGAACCCCTCTTATTTCCTGAATATGACGAACAACCTTTTTTGCCATTAAAAGTCCGCCGTCACCGGGTTTTGCGCCCTGACCGATTTTTATTAAAACACCTGCAGGGTCTTCTGTCATTTCCGGCATTGCATTAATAATTCTGTCCCAGCCAAAATGTCCCGAGGCAATCTGCAAAATCATATATTTTAAATATCTTGATTTTAAAAGTTTTAAAGGCATACCGCCTTCGCCGGAACACATTCTGACAGGCAGACCGACAACCTCATTCAAATAAGCAACAGCCATTGCAACAGCTTCCCACATACGGGTAGACAATGCACCAATTGACATATCCCCGATAATAATAGGATAAATCCATCTGGTATTTGGTACTTTGTCGTTCATTTGCAAATTGCCGTTTTCATCAACAGTAAAAGGCAGTTTTTCCGGCGGAAGAACTCTGCCAAAAGGCGCCAGAACATCAAAAGTATGCCTCATTGCATCCAACGAGGGGTCTGTCATTTGAGAGATACGACCTATTTTTATTTTATCGAGCGTTCTGCCTTCGGTATGAAGGTTTGTGCGGCCGCCTCTTTTTGGAGATTCCGCATTTTCGGCTCTATATATTACGTCCATTCTGTTGTGGTCATTGTACACAGGTTTTATAGCTTCATTAGGACAGACTTTCTGACACATTCCGCAGCCTACGCAGTTTTTGTTTTTACGGACAATCTGTTTTACCACAGGCTCTGCTTCCCACGTAACAGAGGGTTTTGGCAAGGCGCCTGTACTTTTTACTCTGCGTCGTCTTTCGACTTTAAATTCTATTGCATTGAATGTGCACGCTGCACAGCATTTTCCGCACAGTGTACATCTTTGCGGATTATACTCTATTTGCCATTTTAAATCGTTTTTGGCAACATCGTTTGTTTTTATAACACGGGTATCTATTGGTGCCACCTTTCAATATTAAGGTTGTTATCCACAACAACCATTTCTCTTTCATTCGGATAAATGTCCTCTGCTATATCTCTTTCAGGCATAAGTTCATTTACACCGGTAACCTCGGATGTAATAATCACAGTATCGTCAGTTTTTCCGACTACAACAGGTCTGAGCTTTTTAGAATCGCAGGTCGTAAACAATGTTCCGTCAGGAGTAACTGCGATAATTGAATTCGGTCCGTTTACCTCCAGATGAGCAAGCGAGGCTTTTATTCGCAACAAAATTTCAGAATCCGCTCTTGTTAGTATTTCATCATAAGGAAGAGGAGTTATAACATGTTTAAAGTATTTTAACGGCCATTTTAAGATTTTATTCACATAATGCAAAGTGTACAAAAAGCACTGAGAATCACTTTCAAAACCTATATAGCCTTTGTGCAGTTTTTGCTGAAAAAGTTTATTTTTTTCATAAAAAGTATTTTCCCCATTAGCAAGAGCAGTGTACCCCTGCAGGAAAAAAGGATGCGCAGCATAACGAACAATGTCATAATTAGTGTTCTGCCTGCACTGTGCAGTTATTATTTTTGCACAAAAATCTTTGTTTTCATTCCACAGACCGAAATATGTTCCGATATCTCGAGGGTCGCCTATTTCTTTGAGCATTAGCACATCCGGCCAGAAGGAGTATACATAACCTTCGTCCGCCTGTTCCAGCGCTTTTCTCAATTTTAGACGTGTATCGAGAAGCAGGGCTTCTTTTTCTTCTTTTGGTGCATATTTATAAGAATGAGGATAATTAAAAACCTCAAAAACATAATTGGGCATAGGCTCTATATTCAAGCCCTCTATATCATTATGCACATCAGGCGCCCATTGCATTACTCTGACAAAGCCAATGCTGTGCAGAATATCTTCCGCAATATGCATACCTTCATTTGTACAGGCCATAGAAAGAATCGGCAAGCCTTTATAATTTTCAAAAACACCGCCCAAATCCTGCATAACAAAAGCGAAACCGGAGTTGTCATGCCCCTTTTGCTGTGAGCGCATAAGTTCCAATGCTTTTGACGGGTGTAAATACTTTTTAGATTTTATAGCGCCAATACGACACATTCTTAATTCTTCACCTTATAAGTCTAGCCTTTTTAGCATATTTTTAATTATCAATTGTGTCAATAAAATAGGGCAAATTTTAATAAAATCTTTATATGAACTAAATACCGCGAGGGTCTGTTATACATCCGGAAATTGCGCTGTAAGCCGCAACAGCAGGAGAAGAAAGATAGATAAAGCCTTTTGTGTTGCCCATTCTGCCTTGAAAATTTCTGTTTTGGGTTGCCAGACAAACTTCACCGTCTCCAAGAATACCTGCATGAACACCTACACAGGGACCGCAGCCGGGACCAAGAATCTGTGCGCCTGAATCTATAAGTGTTGTTATCAATCCTTCTTCAATTGCCTGTTTATAAACATCTTTTGACGCAGGTACAACTATCATTCTTACATCTTGATGGACTTTTTTGTTTTTAAGAATTTCTGCTACGATTCTCAAATCTTCAATACGACCGTTTGTACAGGTACCGACAAAAACCTGATTTACTTTAACGTCTTTTAAATCTTTTGCAAGTTTTGTGTTGTCAACAGTATGAGGGCAGGATACAGTAGGCTCAAGCTTTGAAGCGTCTATTTGTATTACCCTTTCATATACTGCATCGGGGTCAGGTGTTATTTCAACAAACTTGTCTTCTCTGCCTCTTTCTTTAAGATATGCTTTAGTTTTTTCATCAGCAACAAACAAACCTGCTTTAGCACCTGCTTCTACAGCCATATTTGCAAGCGTAAATCTGTCTGCCATTGTCATATTTTCAATTGTTGAACCGTGAAACTCCAGTGCTTTATATGTTGCTCCATCTGCACCGATAAGACCTATCAAATGCAGAATCAAATCTTTTGCATAAACACCTTTTTGAAACTCTCCTTCAACAACAACTTTAAAAGTTGCAGGCACTTTAAGCCAGGTTTTGCCAAGAGCCATTGCAACAGCAATATCAGTAGAACCCATACCTGTTGCAAATGCACCAAGAGCACCCGATGTACAGGTGTGAGAATCTGCTCCGACAAGTATTTCTCCGGGATTTACAAAAGACTCGACCAATCTCTGATGGCAAACACCGCAGCCTGTTTCGGATAAAATTGCTCCGGTTTCTTTAGCAAATTCTCTCAACACAATATGGGTATTTGATAATTCTTTTCTAGGGCTTGGAGAAGCGTGGTCAATAAACAATATGCAACGCTCAGGGTTAGCAGGTTTTGATTTGCCCAGTTTTTTAAATTCCTGTACCATCAAAGGACCTGTGCCGTCTTGTACTGCTGCAACATCTACTTTTGCAATACAAAGTTCGCCTGCTTTTACGTCATAGCCGGCGTGTTTGGAAATTATCTTTTCTGCAATTGTTTGACCCATAATATTCTCTTTTCGTAAACTCCAATACCACATCTAATATATCAAATAAGAACAGTGTTTGTACAGATGTAAATTTATTAACTAAAAAACAGCGATGAAGTTAATCACCGCTGTTTTTAGTTTCAAATTATAAAAACTATAATTTTTCAGCAACCATCAGTGTAGTTTCAGCCAATCTTGTTGAATAACCCATTTCGTTATCGTACCAAGAAATGATTTTAACCATGTTGTCGCCCATAACTCTTGTTAAAAGTGCGTCAACTGTAGACGATTGAGATGAACCGATGTAGTCAGTAGAAACGAGAGGTTCTTCTGTGTAGCAAAGAACATGTCCGTCAGCGCCTTCTTTAAGAGCTGCGTTAACTGCTTCTACCGTAACAGGTTTTTCTGTTTCGAAAACAACGTCAACGAGAGAAACATCCGGTGTAGGAACACGCATAGCGAAACCGTCCAATTTTCCTTTGAGTTCAGGAAGAACGAGTGCAACAGCTTTAGCAGCACCTGTCTTTGTAGGAACAATGTTCAAAGCGCCTGCTCTTGCACGTCTCGGGTCTTTGTGACCTGCGTCTAAGATTCTCTGGTCGCCTGTGTAAGAGTGAACAGTTGTCATCAAGCCTTTAACAATACCGAATTTTTCTTTGATAACTTTAGCAACAGGTGCTAAGCAGTTTGTTGTGCAAGATGCCATAGAAATAACGTTGTGTTTTGCAGGATCGTATTCTTGTTCGTTAACGCCAAGAACGATAGTTTTGTCTTCGTTAGAAGCAGGAGCGGAAATGATAACTTTTTTAGCGCCTGCATCGATGTGAGCGTGAGCTTTTGTAGCATCTGTGAAGAAACCTGTTGATTCAATAACAACATCTACACCCAAATCTTTCCAGGGAAGATTTGCAGGGTCTTTTTCTGCAAAGAATTTGATTTTCTTGCCGTTTACGATGATGCCTTCTTCGTAAGCTTCTACTGTGCCGTCAAAAGGACCCATTACAGAGTCATGTTTAAACAAGAATGCAGCATCAGCTGGTTTCAAACCGGGGTCGTTGATAGCAACGTAGTCGATTTTGTCGAAGATACCTTCTTTAACTGCTGCTCTTAATGTGTTACGGCCGATTCTACCGAAGCCGTTAATTGCAACTTTCTTAGCCATAATTTAGCTCCTCTTCTTTTTTACTGTGTATTAAATACTTCCATGTTATAAATTAAACATGAATTATAATCAAGCATTTAGACAGAGAATTACGGGTAAAGAAAAAGGGCATAAATTATGCCCTGATGGATAATATAATCTTTTATATATAATTCAATTATCTACTCTCTGCCTACTTTCCATCTGAATCCGGCTGTTAACGATATACCGTTTCGTCCTCCGTTATGGATCATTGCCTGAC
>CALUPU010000003.1 GCA_944322725.1 Candidatus Gastranaerophilales bacterium | reverse complement strand
AGTAATCATCACAGAAGGATTGTAGTTGACTGATAACATATGTTTTCAAATATCCCTGATAAAATTTACAGATATCCCAAAATATTATGAATCACCGCAATCCAAAAACTAAGTATCAAAAAGTATGGGATTTGTTATGCTTAGGTATGATTTTGATTATTTTTTCACACAATCTTTGTATAAAAGTTCACGCTTTTTCTTCATTTCCGGATTGAGCATATACTCTTCATATTTGTAATGAGATTCAATCCAGCCGTTAGGTGAAATTTCAATGATTCTGTCGGCAACTGTCTGTAAGAACTGGTGGTCTTGTGACGTGAAAAGAACAGTACCGTTAAAGTCTATCAACGAATTGTTCAATGCCGTGATTGCTTCAAGATCAAGATGGTTTGTCGGCTCGTCAAAGATAAGTACATTTGCCTCTGCAATCATCATTTTTGCAAGCATACAGCGGACTTTTTCGCCGCCCGATAGCACGTTTGCACTTTTTTCTGATTCTTCTCCGGAGAAAAGCATTCTGCCAAGATAACCTCTAATAAAACTTATGTGCTGTTCTTCCGAATACTGACGCAGCCAATCAATCAGGCTGAGTTTTGTATCAAAAAAAGCATTGTTATCTTTTGGGAAGTAAGATTTTGTAGCAGTAACGCCCCATTCGACCTTGCCAGAGTCCGGCTCCAGTTCTCCTGCAAGAATCTGGAATAATGTTGTTACAATAAGCGGGTCTTTACTTATAAAAGCAATTTTATCGCCTTTATAAACATCCATAGAAAAGTTTTTTATAAGCAGTTCACCGTCCACGGATTTGTTGAGTTTTTCAACATGCAGTACATCTTTACCGGGCATTTTTTGATAATTAAACCTTATACGCGGGAATTTTCTTGAAGAAGGTTTGATATCTTCCAGTGTTAATTTATCAAGCATATTTTTTCTTGAGGTTGCCTGTGCAGCTTTGGAAGCATTAGCTGAGAATCTTGCGATAAATGCTTTTAACTCCTCAATTTTTTCTTCTGTTTTTTTATTCTGCTCTTCTTTTTGCTTTTGAATCAGCTGGCTTGCCTGCGCCCAGAAAGAATAGTTGCCCGTATAGAGTTGTATATTTTGATAATCAATATCCGCAATGTGCGTACATACATTATCAAGGAAGTTTCTGTCGTGAGAAACAACAATAACAGTGTTTTGAAAGTTTATTAAAAATTCTTCAAGCCACTTGATTGTAGTAATATCAAGGTGGTTGGTAGGCTCATCCAGAAGCAGAATGTCAGGGTTGCCGAATAATGCCTGCGCAAGAAGTACCCTTACTTTTTCACTGCCTGATAATTCACTCATCAGTTCATAATGTTTTGCATCTTCAATGCCTAAATCACTAAGAAGTGTAGCCGCCTGCGACTCTGCCTGCCAGCCGTCGAGTTCTGCAAATTCTGTTTCGAGTTCCGAAACCTTCATTCCGTCCTCATCATTGAAATCCGGTTTTGCATAGAGTCTTTCTTTCTCCTTCATTACATCGTAGAGCCTTTTGTGACCCATTATTACTGTTTCGATAACAGGAAATGCATCATAGGCAAAATGGTCTTGTTTTAGTACAGCAATTCTCATGCCTTTTGCGATGTGTATTTCTCCTGATGTAGGCTCTACGTCACCTGAAATTACTCTTAAAAGAGTAGATTTTCCTGCACCGTTTGCGCCTATTACACCGTAGCAGTTGCCCGGTACGAATTTTATGTTTATGTTTTCAAATAAAGTTTGTGAGCCGAATCTTACGGTTAGTTTATTTGTTGTTATCATGTTTTCGGTTTCCTTTTGTAAAAAGATAATAATTCTATTCTGGCATAAATATGTATGAAAGCAAAAACGATGATTTTATGTGTTTTTCATATACAATTGTTTTATGAAAAAGAATTTGAATAAAATTGCATTGATAAATCACGGATGTGCTAAAAATCTCGTGGACTCCGAACTTATGCTCGGTATTCTGGCTCAGGAGGGATTTAATATTACGCTCAATGATGAAGAGGCTGATATAGTTATTATTAATACGTGTTCTTTTATTCATGATGCAGAAAAAGAGTCTGTTCATTCTATTATTGAAATGGTCAATAACGGCAAAAAGGTTATAATAACAGGCTGCCTTCCTCAAAAACATAAAGACGAACTCAAAAAAGCAGTTCCTGAAGCTGTTGCTATGCTCGGTACGTCGGATATAGCCCAAATAGCCGAAGTTGTAAAAGAAATTACACAGGATTCTTCAAAATATATTTGTGAAATATCTGAAAATCCTTTGTTTAAATATCCTGAAAACGCGCAGCGACAGCAGATAACAGTAGGCTCAAGTTCTTATATAAAAATAGCTGACGGATGTAATTATAAATGCGGATACTGCGTTATTCCTCAGCTTAGAGGACCATACAGTTCCCGCCCCATAGAAAATATTGTAGAAGAAGCAAAGATGCTTGCTCAAAAAGGTGTCTCAGAGATTGTTTTAATTGCACAGGATACTACAGGCTACGGTATTGATATTTATAAGAAGCCTTCTCTTGCAAAGCTGTTAAAGGAACTCAATAAAATTGAAGAGTTGAACTGGATACGTGTAATGTATACGTACCCTTCGATGTTTGATGATGAATTGATAGATGCATTTGCTCAGTGCGATAAGGTTGTAAAATACGTTGATATCCCTCTGCAGCATTCTCATCCTGATATGCTCAAAGCTATGAGAAGACCAGTTATGGATTACAAAGCTTTTATTCAAAAACTCCGTAAAAAAATTAAAGGTGTTGCAATAAGAACAACTTTTATTGTCGGATATCCGGGTGAAACTGATGAAATGTTTGAAGATTTGTATGAATTTACAAAATGGGCAAAGTTTGACAAGATGGGTGCTTTTGAATTTTCAAGAGAAAAAAATACTTATGCATATTCTTTGCCGGAGCAGATTCCTGCGAGAATTAAAAAGCAGCGTAAGAATAAATTGATGAAACTTCAAAAACAAATTTCTCGTGAAGTCAACCAAAGCTTTGTCGGAAAAGAAATTCCCTGCATAATAGAATCAGTAACAACAGCCGGACAGGTTATTGCACGCTCATACAGAGATGCACCCGAGGTGGACGGTCTTGTATATATTGATACAGAAGAACTGCCTGTTCCGGGGGATATCGAAACAGTTACAATCACGGGCTGTGACGACTATGACCTGTACGGCGAGCTTTAACTAAGGAAATCTCTTTCCCCTGCGTTCTGGAATTCTCCGCTGTACAGCATAGGATTTGACACAGAAGAGTTATCAGCTTCCTGTCCGTTTTTATATTTGTACAATCTTTCCGATACAATTCTTTCCTGCTTTTGTGCGAGATGGAGTTTGTTGTCAAAAGATGTATTAAGATTATTGAATTGTGTAAATCTGAAAAGCGACTGTAATTCGCTCAAACCTCTTTCCATTTGTTTCGGATCATTGGTTTGATTCAGATAGAGGCTCAATATATCCTGATATTTCTTTTCAGCCGTTGTTGTATTTTCTGCGGCAATCTTTTTGGCATGTTCTGCGCGCCACTGTTTAATCCTTTCCTGATAGGCTTCTACAGATTCGTAAATGCCCTGTGTCAGTGCATTTGATTTTTGCAATGCTTCATTCTTTTTGTAATCAGAATTAAAACGACGAAGCGTATTTATTGCGCTGATTGGTTGTGAGACAGTGGATAAAAATGCTTGTTCTCCCATTTTCCTTTCCCCAAATATTCATAGTTTCCCTTATTTATATAAAAACATTTGATTTGTAAAAATTGCCCGCAGTACGAAATTATTTATAAACTTAACAATTCTACAAGGTAGCATGACAAAAAACTAAGCCTGATATAAAATTAGTACATCAACAGTTAAGAGGAACAGAACCATTAACGAGAATTATTTCAATATGAATACTGCTAACGGAGAAAATTTTAAACAGGTTACAAATTTAAGTGCCCTCTCTGATGAAAAAGGCAAATTCAGTTCTTTGAGCACTTCTTCTATGCTTGCTAAGGCAGGAGTGCCTCTTTCTCATACACTTATTGCAGATAATTATATGGTTATCAAAAAAGTTTATGGTGTTCCTGTTGTAAAAAGCAGAATCACCAATAAAGAGCGTTCTTTGCTTGGCAAATATGACTTTAACCAGCTGGAATACACTACCATCAAACAAATTAACGAAGAATTGGAACTTTTGAAAAAATGGGCAATGTCTCCTGACGAAAATCTTAAAGCGGATGCGGACAGGATTATGGAGATTCGTGCCAGAGAACTCAAATATCTTGCGGCTTGCAGATATACACTGATATCAAATGAAATCTACAACGGCTATATGGCTCTTGAAAAATACTTTGAAGATATTTCAAAATATTCTTATTAATTATTAACATTTGTAAAATAAATTTACTGTTTTATCAAAAAAGCTGCTTCATATGTTTTACATTATATATAGTGTGTGAAAGATAAGGAAACATTTAATGTCTAAAGTTTTATTTTTGATATCGCCTACTTTGAACTCTTTTGTTGACCCTAGAAAAGGTACTACAGGCAACAAAATTGACTGTGCAGCAAAACATTTTGGCAATTCAATGGTATCAAACATCGAAATCTCAGCTCTTGGCGGTCTGACAGCACTTGCCGGTAAAGCTGCTCTGGCAAAGAATACAGAACTTGCTTCAAAAGTTGCTAATATGGGAATGGTTAAAAAAATCGGTATGTATATTAAAAATGCACCGAAGCCGGTTAAGGTTATTGCAGGTGCGCTTGCTGGTTTGAGTCTGCTTGTCAGATCTTATAAAGCAGGTAAAATTGAGCAGAAATATTTAGACAGAGCTCAGTTTGTAGACCATACATTTACTCTTGACGGTGAAGGTGCAAAAAGTTCTGCTCCTTTGAAAAAATAAAATCAGGATGAAAAAATATTAAAAATGACCTGCAGCTACTTTGCAGGTTATTTTTGTGTGAAAAAAGTGTAAAAATTTACAACAAACCATGGAAAAATACGTCTGTGCATGGTACAAATATTAAATAATATTTTGGTTGGAGTAAAAATGATTACCATAAAAGATGTTGAACACGTAGCAAAGCTTGCAAGACTTGAACTTACAGAGGACGAAAAGGTCAAGTTTTCAAAGCAGCTCGGTGATATTTTAAAATACGTTGAACAGATGAATGAAGTTGACACGACGGGTGTCGAGCCTATGAGTCACGCAATTCCCGTAGTAAACGTAATGAGGGAAGATGTTGTTGTCTCTGAGCAAACAAAAGAGGAATTGATGGCAAACGCTCCCGCAGAAGAAGACGGATTTTTCAGGGTTCCGAAAATCAATTAAAGTTCTTAAAAGCTTAGAGGCATCACCCTCTAAGCTTTTTAACTATAAGCATAAGAAAGATTAAAAAGGCTAGATAAAAGGGGTATCGTATGACAACTAAGTTTATTTTTGTAACAGGCGGTGTAGTTTCATCACTAGGTAAGGGGATTGTTGCCGCTTCACTCGGAAAACTTTTAAAATCCAGAGGATTTTCTGTTGTTATACAAAAATTTGACCCCTATATAAATGTTGACCCCGGTACAATGAGCCCGTTTCAGCATGGTGAAGTTTTTGTGACAGATGACGGCGCTGAAACTGACCTTGACCTCGGGCATTACGAAAGATTTACGGATACTTCTCTCGGAAGGGTTAATAATGTAACATCAGGTTCTATTTATCAGACTGTAATTAAAAAAGAACGTAAAGGCGAATACCTTGGTGCAACAGTTCAGACGATTCCTCATATTACAAATGAAATCAAATCAAGAATCAAAAAGGCAGCTTCACAGTTTAAACCGGATTTTTTGATTATAGAAATAGGCGGTACTATAGGCGACATTGAGAGTTTGCCTTTTATCGAATCAATAAGACAATTCAAAACAGAAATCGGATTCGGAAACAGTATTAATATCCACGTCACATTGATACCGTATTTGCCAACATCCGGTGAGTTAAAAACAAAACCTTCACAGCACAGTGTTGCTGTATTAAGAAGCTACGGACTTCAGCCGGAAATCCTTGTTTGCAGAACAACACGTTCTATTCCGAAAAAAGAAAAAGAAAAATTGGCTTTGTTCTGCTCGGTGCCTGTTGATGCTGTTATTGAATGCAAAGATTTAAAATCAATCTATGAAGTACCTCTGGCATTGGAAGACCAGAATATGGCTCATGTTGTTCTTCAAAGATTACAGCTGCTTGATAAAAAGCCGAATTTAGACAGCTGGAAAAAACTTGTTGATACAATCAAAAATCCGACAAAAACCTTTAAAATCGCTATTGCAGGTAAATATACAGGCTTATCCGATGCTTATATATCTGTAGTGGAGGCATTGAAACACGCCGGTTACGCACATCACGCCAAAATCGATATCAAGTGGATAAATTCTGAAGAATGCACTGATATGAAAAAAACAAAAGAAATCTTGAGCGATGTGGACGGTCTTGTTGTACCTGGCGGTTTTGGAGTAAGAGGTATAGAAGGAAAACTCAATGCAATAAGATATGCCAGAGAAAACAACCTGCCGTTTTTAGGCTTGTGTCTTGGTATGCAGTGTTCCGTTATAGAATATGCAAGAAATGTCGTCGGTTTAAAAGATGCAAACTCTATGGAATTTAATGAAGGCACACCGTATCCTGTTATTGATATTATGCTGGAACAGAAAAATATCGAAAATATGGGCGGAACAATGCGTCTCGGTAAATATGACTGTGTGTTGAAAAAAGGTACAAAAGCTTATGATGCGTACGGAAAAGTAAAAACAATCTCTGAACGCCACCGCCACAGATATGAAGTAAACAATGAATACAAAGAACAAATAGAAAAAGCAGGTCTTGTTTTCTCAGGAATGTCTCCTGACGGACAGTTATGCGAAATTGTGGAATATCCTAAAAATGATTGGTTTGTAGCCTGTCAGTTCCATCCGGAATTTAAATCCCGTCCGGAACATCCGCACCCCTTGTTTGCCGGCTTAATAAATGCTATAAATAAAAGAAGTTAAAATAAGCTTTTTTCGTTTATAACTTGAAAAAATGGGTATTATTATCCATGGAAGACACAATATAGGAGTGTGTGATGAATATTCTATTATCAAATGATGACGGACTAATGGCTAACGGAATCAGGGCTTTGACAGAAGCTTTGAGTTGTGAGCACGATGTGTATGTAATTGCACCTGACAGGGAAAGAAGTGCTGCGGGACATTCATTGACACTTCATACACCATTGAGGGTTGAAGAACTTGAACCTAAGTTCGGAGCAAAAAGAAACTGGGTTACAACAGGTACTCCGGGTGACTGTGTTAAAATCGGTTTGAGTGCAATTTTAGAACCTCATGAAATGCCGGACCTTGTTATTTCTGGTATCAACCACGGTCCCAACCTTGGAGCGGATATTTTGTATTCAGGAACAGTAAGCTGTGCATTGGAGGGCGCGATGCTTGGCTACCCTGCTATAGCAACATCTCTTGCAGGTTTGCATTATGAAGTTGAAAACTTTGCTTTTGCTGCAAATTTTATGGCTAAGTTTGTTCACAGGATTAAAGACATAAACTTTCCTCAAAAATCTATATTGAATATCAACTTCCCTTCACTTGAAGAAGAAGATATTGCAGGCATTGCAATAACAAAACTCGGTACAAGAATGTTCACAAGCAAATATGATAAACGTCTTGACCCGAGAGGCAAGACCTATTACTGGCTTGCCGGTGAATTGATTGAATACGACGAAAACGACGGTACTGATATCAATGCCGTTCGTATGAATAAAGTTTCAATTACTCCTATTACTTTTGAAATGACTCACCAGAGCATTATGAAAGATTTGGAAAACGCATTTTGCGGTGAAGAATCCTGCGACTGGTTTGCGCCAAAAGAATAAAAGATTATAAAAATTTTTATATTTGAAATATAATATCCTTAAGTAAAACACGCTTGAGGATATTATTTTTATGTCAAAGATTAAAGTATTAACGGTGTTTGGTACGCGTCCCGAGGCTATAAAGATGGCGCCTCTTGTTAAAGAACTAAAAAAGGATAATGAAAATATTGAAAGTATAGTGTGTGTTACAGCCCAGCACAGACAGATGCTTGATCAAGTGTTATCTTTGTTTGATATTACACCGGATTTTGACTTAAATATTATGAAACCCAATCAGGATTTGTGGACAATTACATCTGATGTTCTTTTGCTTATGAAAGATGTTTTCGAAAAAAGTCAACCTGATATAGTACTTGTACACGGTGATACAACCACATCAATGGCAGCAGCTTTGTCTGCTTTTTATGCAAAGATTCCTGTGGGACATGTAGAAGCGGGGCTTCGTACTTTTGACAAATACTATCCCTTCCCTGAAGAAATTAACAGAGTTTTTGCAGACGCTGTTTGTACTTACCACTTTGCACCCACTGACACAAGTGTAAATAACCTTGTAAAATCGGCAATACCGGAAAAACATATCTATAAAACAGGCAATACTGTAATCGATGCTCTCTTACATACTGTTGAAAATAACAAAGCTGATTTGAGTTATATAGGTTTAAATCCTGACTTAAAGACAATTCTTTTGACTTCGCACAGAAGAGAGAACTTTGGCGAGCCTATTAAAAATATCTGTAAAGCAGTGCTTGAACTGGTTGAAAAAAATAAAGATGTTCAGGTTGTATATCCTGTCCACCTGAATCCAAATGTGCAAAAGCCTGTAAATGAACTTCTAGGAAATAAAAAAAGAATCCATTTGATTGAACCTATGGAATATGCTCCGTTTTCATCCTTGATGAAAGAGTCTCATATTATTATGACAGATTCGGGCGGGGTTCAAGAGGAAGCGCCGTCACTGGGCAAGCCTGTGCTTGTTTTAAGAAGCACTACAGAGCGTCCCGAGGCTGTGGAATATGGTACGGTAAAACTTGTCGGTACTGACAAAGAAAAGATTGTATACGAGGTGCAGAACCTTCTTGACAATGAAGCTGAATACAAAAAAATGTCAGAGGCGGTAAACCCTTACGGTGATGGGCTTGCAAGTAAGAGAATCGTTGAAATTATTAAAAAAGAACTCGGCTAAATCCTATAAGTTATTATAATTTAATTACAAAACCGGCTATAACAGCAACTACGATGAGAATCATGGGGTTCTTTTTGAATTTTAAACCCATTGCGCTAAAGGCAAGCAGCAGTAAAAATGCTTTTATTGACATTAAATCCTCAAAATTATGAGTCTTTAAAAACTTTGAAAATTCAAATACGGTTGCGTCCATTATTTTTAACCCCGCAACCCCTATGAGAGCGACTGCTGCAGGTCTTAGGCCGTATAAAATATTATTGATGCATTTATTTTCTCCGTTTTTCTTTAAGAATTTAGACAAAGAACACACAATAATAAAAGACGGAATCATAAAAGCTATTGTTGTAAAAGCAGCACCAAATATCCCTCCGACTTTTACTCCGACAAATGTCGCCATATTTATACCGATTGGGCCGGGGGTAAGGTTTGATACTGCTATCATTTGGGTTATTTCAGCAACATTAAACCATTTGTATTTGTCTACAAGATAGTACAAAAACGGTATAACCGTATAACCTCCGCCAATTGCAACACAGCCGATTTTAAAGTATTCAAACGCAAGAAGGAGAATGCTATTCATTGTCTTCCTCCTCTGACATTGTATTTTTTACGCAGGCACAGGGGACACGGTCTTTGGGAAATGCAAAATGTCTGAAAACACCCAGCAGTCCGGCAGAAATTACTATGATAAAAGGCGAAATATTCATAATTGCTGCAACCAATGCAGCAATGAATATAAAAGTTGTGAATTTATCAAAAACTGAAAACTCCCACAATTCCATCACTGTAAGCAGAATCAGCACACACACCGCTATATCAAGCACCTCAAAAATATTTTGTATGATAGGATATCCCGTTATTACAGACAGAAAGGAAAAAACAATTACAATTGCCAGATATGCAGGCATGCATACACCGCAGACAGCAGCAAATGCACCTGCTATGCCTCTTGCTTTGTATCCAGTAAACATCGAGACATTACCTGCAACAAGACCTGGAAAACACTGGCTAAGGGCATAATAGTTTGTAATTTCTTCCATTGTGCAGATTTTTTCTTTTTCTGCCATTTCTGCTTTTAAAAACGGCAAAATTGCATAACCGCCGCCAAAAAGCACCAGTCCGATTTTGAAATATATCCGGAATAATTTTAATAAACTTATTTTTTTTGTCATGCTGCTTATTAATTTAACTCTGAGCTGATTGTCTGTGCAACTTCTTTTGCTGCTTCATGTTTTGATAGGATTGCTTTAACTTTTGACAAATCTTCAACCATATTGTTTCTGTAATCGTTATCTTCAAGAATTTTTAATAGATTTTGAGAAATAACTTTCGGGTTGGAATCAGCCTGCAAAAGTTCCGGTACAATATCTTTATCCATAATTATATTGGGCAGACAGACTCTATCTATGCATCTTACAAGCCTGTATACGAAATAAGCAATCCACGGACCTTTATAGCTGATTATCATAGGTGTTGAATATAACGCTGCTTCCAGCGCAACTGTACCGGAGGCAAGCATTAGTGCATCTGACACGCTCAATAACGAATAGTTATCATTTTTTATAACCTTAATATCTGTTTTGCCAAGATATTTGTTAAATATACTGTCTTTTAAGCTGTCAGCCTGTGCAATTACAAATTGCACATCATCATGTTTTTTTCTAATCAACTCTGCTGATTTTAAGAATGTTTTCATAAGATTTTGCAGTTCAAAAGTACGACTGCCAGGGAAAATAGATATAAGTTTTTTTGTTTTGTCGAGTCCGTATTTTTCAAAGACAGCGTCCCTGTTTGCAGCCGGAGGCATCTGGGTAATAAGAGGATGACCTACAAACTGTGCATCAATTCCTGCTTTTTCATACATTTCTTTTTCAAAAGGAAAAATAGTCATAACTTTGGATATATTTTTCTTTACTGTTTTAATCCTCCATTTACGGGAAGCCCAGATTTGCGGGGGAATGTAGTAAAAGACCTTTATTCCTTCTTTTTTAAGAAACTTAGATATATTGAGATTAAACCCGCCGTAATCAATAAGCAAAACGAGGTCGGGTTTGTATTCATTTTTCAGGTAATCAACAACCCTTTTACCCAGAGTAATGTGGTCAAATAAAATTTTAGGTGTCAGCCCCATTGCCGACATATGCACTTTTGAATGGTCAACAAACAGCTTTACTCCCAGCTTTTTAAGGTTTTCACCTCCGATAGCCTCTATTTCAATATCCTGTCTTGTTTCAAGAAGATTTTTCACAACAAGAGAGGCATGTTTATCGCCTGATAATTCGCCTGTAATAATAAATAATTTTTTTGTCATAAGCGTGTCGCCTAAATTGCCATTACAATAATGCCTTTTCTGTTGGCAAAATCAATTACTTTTTTCTGGTCTACGATAATTGTCTCGTTTGCTTCGATAGCGAGAATTTTTGCACCGTATCTGTCCATTGTTTTTAATGTATTAAGTCCGATTGCCGGTATATCGAAACGTTTGTCCTGTGTCGGTTTGCTTACTTTTACGACTGTAATGCCTTTGCCGCCGAGTTTGCAGCCTCGTTCAATACATTTATCAGTACCTTCGATTGCTTCAACCGCCATAATCATTTTATTCTTGATTACAACTGACTGCCCTACATCAAGCTTGCCCATCTCTTTTGCCAGCCAGTAACCGTATTCTACGTCCAGTGCCTGATCTTCATCAGGCTCGTGTATGCCCAATACACCGGGAGGAGCCATAAGATTTTTTATGAATATTGTCTGGTCGAGCACTCTTATACCCATTTGTTCAAGCTGGTCGACTATAATCAGCATGACCGCATCGTCATTGAGCCTTTGTGCTTCTTTCATAAGACGGATTGCTTCCATGTCCAGTTTGGGGCGTCTTAAGAGCAATCCTTTGTGTACTTTACCGATAAAAGTAACCTGTGTGATTTTTTCATCAATAAGGGTTTGCTTAATTTTAGTAACTTCACCGGGACCAAAGTTGTACACTTTTGTACAGAATTTTTTCAATCTGTTTCTGTTATCTGAAGACAAGGAAATCGCTACAACATCAAATCCGTTTTTCTGTGCAGACTCTGCCATTGTAACGGGTAATTCTCCGTCACCTGCTATCAAACACTGTTTTTTATCCAATACGATAGACAATTTCCTCTCCTTTTTATTTTATTATTGTCTTTTAATCCTGTTCCAATCATACAATATCCAGTTTATTTTTCAAATTGTTTAAGTTTTTTAACTATATGCCTGAATAATGTATAATTAATCTATGGCACTAAGTGAAAAAACAAAAAATTATCTTAAGAATTTTCTTGTGTATCTGGAAGTAGAAAAAAACTTTTCCAAACACACTGTTCGTGCGTATAATTCAGATATTTTGAGTTTTTTATTGTGGCTTGATTCCACACCTCTTGAAGAAACAAATCATACAAAACTCAAGGATTATCTCGTTTTTATACAGCGATTTAATTATTCAAAGACGACTCTGTCCAGAAAAATAGCGGCAATAAGGACATTTTATAGATTTTTGTACAGGGAAAGAATTATTGAAATAAATCCAGCCAACAGCGTACATGCTCCGAAAAAAAACAAAAGCCTGCCAAAATTCCTTTCTAATACAGAAATAGAACAAATACTTAACAATATAAAAATCGAAACACCGGCGGGATACAGAAATCGTGTAATTCTGGAACTTTTATATGCAACGGGCATGCGTATTTCGGAATTGAGCAATCTCAATTTTGCCAGCCTTAACCTTGAGGAAAATGAAATAAAGGTAATGGGTAAAGGGGCAAAGGAAAGAATTGTTCTTGTTTCGGCAAGGGCTAAGGATTTTTTGCAAAAATATATAAGTAATGTTCGTTTTATGGTAGTTGAAGACGGTCAAAGACCTGAAGAAGCAGAAGACAGTCCTGTTTTTATCAATAAAACGGGATACAGGCTCCAGCCGCAGTCTGTAAGAACAGCACTTAACGATATAGTTAAAAAGATTGAACTTCCTAAAAAAGTTACCCCCCATGTATTCAGACACAGCTTTGCAACAAAGCTTCTTGAAAACGGTGCAGATTTGAGGGTTGTGCAGGAACTTTTGGGGCATGCTTCAATTTCAAATACGCAAATATACACTCATGTCTCGACAGAAAGACTCAAAGAGGTGTATGATAGTAGTCATCCGAGAGCGTAATTCCGGAATTTTACAGGAGAAAATTTATGTATGATTTTATAACAATTGGCAGTGCCACAATAGATGCTTTTGTAGAGTGTGATGAGGCAGATATAGTATCTGTAAGTACAAAGAATGCAAAAACAGAATTTATGGCATATCCTTACGGCGCAAAAATGGAAATAGACAGCTTCCGCACTGCCGTAGGCGGAGGAGGGTTGAATGCTGCTGCTAATCTTGCTAATCTCGGATACAAAACAAGCGCAATTTTTAAAATCGGTGAAGATTTTCAAGGGAAAACAATTATGCACCGTGTAAAAAATGCCGGTGTAGACACTGATAATGTAATTGTGAGCAAAGATGAATCCTCAGGTTTTTCTATTATCCTTTTGAGTTTTGAAGGTAACAGAACCGTTCTGGCGCACAGAGGAACTAACGGTACCGTTAAGCCTGAGGAAATAAATTATGAAGCTGTTAAAAATTCAAAGTGGCTTTATATTGCTCCATTGAATGGTAAATCAGGAGCCGTACTTGATAAACTCGCAGCTTATGCCGAAGAAAATAATACAAACGTAATCATAAATCCCGGCAGTTCAAGCTTGAAAAAAGGTTTGAAATACTTCGAAAAAATCCTTGCAACTGCAGAAGTTGTTGTAATGAATAAGGAAGAAGCTTCTCTTGTTACAAAGATAGAAGTACGCCCTGATACAAAGACCGAGTCTTTTTCCTCGGAGGTTATTCACCCTGATATAAAAGCTATGCTTGATAAATTGAAATCAACAGATGCAAAAGTCGTTATTATTACTGATGGTAAAAACGGCGTATATGCTTATGACGGTAAAACTTATTACCGCTGTCCAGAATTTCCTGCTAAAGTTGTAAGCACTCTTGGAGCAGGTGATGCTCTGTCCTCAACATTTGCAGCTGCACTGGAGTATACCGGCTGGGATATTGAAAAATCCCTTATGATAGCTTCCGTAAATGCGGCATCAGTGGTTTCCAACTTTGGAGCACAGGAAGGATTTTTAACATTCGCTCAGATAGAAGAAAAGTTAAAGAGTACACCTGATTTTAAGGTTGAATTAGTATAATTACTTTTTCTTATTTTGCTGAATATTTCTTATAACAGTTTTTACATTGCCTTCTGCAAAGAAGTTTTTAGGTTCAATAAACATCTTGATTCTGTCAGCTTCTATTGAACGCATCTGCTCTGTTATTACAGAACGTCCGAGGAAAACAATTTCATTAGGTTTGTTGGTCTTTTTATCAGGGTATACTGTAGCTTTTGGCCCTCTTGCATCGTAGTCTTTGTATGTAACATGCACTTTGCCTGATGCTTGTATGATGTTAGAGGCTTTGTAGTATTCCTGTCTGTCAGACCATACATTTATTCTTGTTCCGTCCATGTCTACATCACTGTGCGCTGAACCCAGACCGTATGCAATTTCTTTTACCGCATCGTAAATGAATTTGTTTGCGGTTATAACACTGTCTTTTTGCTTGATTCTGCCGTTGCCTGTCAGTGTGATTTTTTGTAAATCGCCGTTTTGGTTCAGGTTTGCAACAGCAGAGTCTGAGAATGTTTCTACGTCTTTATAATAAATAATTACGCTTCCGTTTGCTGTAAGTGTTTTTGTGTTTGTATCATATTCCTGCACATCAGCTGTAATTATAACGGACGGCTTCATTGCTCCGGTTTCTGTAACGGTTGTCTGAGTGCTGCCTTCTGCTCTTAGTTTTTTGTTTAAAAGCGACATTTTAAGAATGTTAGCTTTTATTTCGTTTTTCTTGTCTGTTTTTACCTGTACAACATAAGGCTGGTCGTACATGACTGCGTCAGAAAGCTGCTTTGTCTTAGGGTCAATGAATACTTCCGCACGGGGAGATGTTGCTTTTATATCATCCATTTTTACTCTGACATTGCCTTCAAATTTGGCTTTGTTTTCCTCCATTTTGAAGGTCTGTCTGTCTGACTCTATGGATAAATCCGCAGCTATTGCAATCCCTGCCGCAGCCAGGATTAAAGCTGATATTATTACTAAAAGTTTAAATCTTTTCATTAAAATTCCCCTTGCTGTAAAGTTCAGTTTTTGAACGGCCTTTGATTTTTACCGTAGTCATCTTATTTCCGAGAACAGCTTCATTGCTGTATGTTTTAATTTCACCGCTTCTTCTTATCACAACATTGCCCTGTGCTGTTATGTCTTTGTCGTTACCCTGCCATACAAAACGGTCTGCACGTACGTCTGTGCCGTCTTTGTATATAAAATAGGTATTATCATATAATACAACTTTTTTGGTATCTTCGCTGAAAGTACCTTTGCTGGACTCCATACTCAATACAACTTTATCATCATCATAAAAGTTGCCTATAACATTATAAAGTATTGCTACTTTGTTTTGATTATCATAATAGCCTGATTCAGCGTATAACTCCCAGTATTTTTTATCTTCTTTTGTCTCTGTAATGATGAGGTTTTGTATATTAAGTTCCTGTTTTTCGCCTGCATCTTTTAAAATTTCTTTTTTAAAATTTTTTGTAATAATGCCTGCACTGATGAACGCCCATGCACATCCGATAACAATTGTTGAGAGTATTACGATATAAGCTATTTTTCGTTTTGACATAAGTTAATTCTAGCATGAAATTTCACTCTTGTAACAAAATATTGCAATATTTGAAAATTACTTTTACGGGATGACAAATTTTTTTGTTTATGGCTTTATAAGTAATAGAAACATTTGGCAGTATGAAACAATGATAACATTTAATGCGGCTATATCAGCCATAAATAAAACAAGGAATAATTTTATTTCTTTCAAGCAGGCTAAAGAAGTTTCTCTTAGTGCTGAAATGCCTAATGATACTTTTGAAAAGTCTGCTGCAGTTTCTGATGTAATTAAACCGGAAAAAACTTCGGAAATTTCTAAGCATTATTCACCAAAACTTTACAGAGAAACACAAAAAACTCTGGATATTCTTCTTAAAGAAAAAGTTATTCCTGAAGAACTTCGCAGCTATTTAACTCCTAAAACAAAGTCTTCAGGGGAAAAAGTTTTTACTGTTACGCAGACAAAACTGATTGATGCGGCAAAAAAAAGAATGGATTTTTATATGGAAGAGGCAAAACTTCTTGAGCAGGAAGCTGAAGATGCAAAGGATGAAGTTCTCTTGCAGATGCAAAATCTGTTCGGCGGTAAAGATGCTCTGGGTAAACACGTTGTGATACGTACAAAATCACAAAAATCCATTTTTAATAAACTTGTAAAAGAATTTAAGGATGAACAGTTCTACGGTGTAATGATGGACAGGCTGGCTAAAGAAGCTTTTAAAATACCGTATAAAAGATTAAAAAACGTAGACTTAAAACTTATTTCCGAAGAATACTATAAAAATGCCATTATTTCTAAAGAACAATATGAATCGGCTTACAAACCGTATACAAAATTAACAGCGGAAGAAAAAGCAGAACTGACGGAAAAATATCGTACAGGTAAAACTATTTCAAAGGCAGAATATGAAATAATTGTAAAACCTTATGCCAGATTAAGTAATATTGAAAAAAGACACATTTCTCTTGAATATTTTAAAGATAAAATAATTACAAAAGATGAGTATGATTCGCTCAATAAACCCTATTCGAAATTATCTTCAGATGAGAAAAAGCTTATCCTCATGGAATTACAATCAGGTAATATGAGTTTTTCCCATGATGAAATTGAAAATTGTATAAAAATGTACAAGATATCGAATAAAGAACGAGAGAAAGCACGTAATTATGTAAAAGATCTTGTTGGTACAAGACTTGTGCTCCCGACAGGCAGCGAAGAAGAACTCCGTCAGGTTGAGCAATACATATCAAAGGCAATTCGTTACAATAAAATTAAAATTACAAGAATCTGCAATTACCACGATAACCATATTCTGCCGTATATAAAATATGAAACAGCTAAAAAATGGAAAGAAGCAATGCCGGGTATGTTACTGGTTGAAAACAGCAAGGTGCGTAAACGCAACGGTTATACTACTACACAGCTGAATATTATACATCCTGTGAATAATAAAAATATTTCTAAAAAAGAAGCAAATAATAAAGTTTCTAAAAAAGCACAGAATATTGAAAAAAATAAACAAAAAAATAAGACTATACTTGGTGAACTGCAAATAAGAACCAAGAAATTAAACAAAATCGGTCAGATTGAACATTTGATTTATGACATTCTGGAAGGTAAAGATATTTCTAAAGGTATACCGGCTTTAAGAGACTATTATGACTCTATAGGAATAGAAAAAGCTGTAAACGATGTCTTTAATGATGATGCAAAAGAAGAAAAGTATATAAGTTATGAAAATACAATGTACCATTGGATAAGACTCAATGAAAGTACAAAATATTCATCCAAAAACGGTGCATCAAGACACTATATGAAACCAAAACTCTCTATGTTCGGGTTGAAAGACTATGAAATATTGAGTTTCGAATCTCTGGAAAAAATTGATAAAAAAGCAGAGAGTATTAAAAAAGAATTTACTAATAAGAAAAAAGGAAAATAAATAATGAAAGTTGCACTATTTACACATCCAAACTATAACAAGGGCAATTATAATAAAACATACATGAACAGACCTGCATTTTGCGGTGCAAGAGAAGCAATGCCCGTTGTTATTAAAGATACATTTAAGTACCTGAGAACAGAAGTACCGAAAATTCCTGAGATGTCTGTTCCTGGTAAGGTTGCAAAAGAAGTAATCAGCAATGCTGATGAAGTTGCGACAGTGGTTGTAGAAAAGAAAAGAAAAAATTGGTTTTTGTCTTTCTTTTTCAATAATCCTAAAGAAGGCAAAAAAGTCGATATGACATATTCAAAAGGCGATAAAAATGCGATAGAATCTCTTCTTCGTGATACAAAAACACAAAAAGCCTTATTTGATTTTCTCAATGACAACGGTATAAAGTTCGGCTCAATTTAGCCTTGAAGTTCTAAAACCGTATCCGTCAGAGATAGTTCTGCCGATTGCTTCAATTTTTGATGTGATGACTCTCTTATATTCTTCGGGAGAGTTGTTAAGACCTGCTTTGCCCGGATAAATTTCATATTTTTGTTTGCAATCTTCACAGGTTACGTTCGGCATAACTACGTTTGCTCCGCTTTTTAATGCCATTATCCTGCCGTCCGGCTGCAGTGTTTCCATTGCTGTTGTTGCCGGAATATTAATGTCCGGCAGAAGCAGTCTTGTAACTGCCATTACCTTTATTGACAGTATTAAATCACCTGCCGTTTCATCTTTCAGAGGCGTCTGCGGATTTGGAATAAAAGGACCTAACCCTATCATGTCCGCGTCAAGTTCTTTAAAAAAGAGTATATCATCAGCAAGTGACTCTATTGTCTGTGAAGGCAAGCCGACAAGACAGCCCGTACCTGTTTCAAAACCTGCTTTTTTTAAATCATACAGACATCTTACACGATTATCAAAAGACATTGACGGATGCATTTTTTCATACAGATTTTTATCTGTGGTTTCTATTCTTAGAAGATATCTGTCAGCACCCGCAGCTTTGTATGCTTTGTATTCCTCAAATGTTTTTTCTCCAATACTTAAAGTTATTGCAAAGTCTAGTTTTTTTATTTCTTTTATGATTTCACACATTTTTTCTTTTGAAAAAAAAGCATCTTCTCCTGATTGCAGCACAATTGTTCTGTAGCCGTATTGCTTTGCTCTTTGTGCGAGGTTCAGAATTTCTTTAATATCCATTCTGTACCTTTTTACAAGGTTGTTATCTTTTCTCAAGCCGCAGTATTTACAATTGCAGCGGCAAATATTCGAAAATTCAATCAATCCTCTCAGATGAACTTCATCACCTACATATTTCTGCCTTACTTTATCTGCCGCTTTAAATAAAAAGTCGTTAATTGAATCATCTTTTAATATAACAGAAATCTCTTCTCTTGTAAGTGAATGAGATTGTACTGCTTTTTCTATAATTTCAAATGTTTCAGTCAATCCATCCGCCTCCGATAAGGTGGTTGTCTTTTTTCGAGTAAAATACAGCTGCTTGACCTTTTGTCACGGAAGCAACAGGATTGTCAAAAATAATTTTTCCTGTTTTTGTGTCCCAATTTACAAAAACAACAGCCGGTTGTGCTTCCATATTGTAGCGGATTTTGACATTTGCTTCAAATTGATTTTTATCAAAAGGATACTGGAATCGAATGTCATGTATTTTTAATTCTTTGCCGTATAGGTCATCTTTAGTACCTACATATACGATATTTTTACCGGCGTCAAGTTTTACCACGTATAAAGGTTCTTCCCACGCAATACCTATGCCTTTTCTCTGACCTATTGTGTACTGGTAAAATCCTTCATGGGTTCCTACTTTTTCGCCTGTTTTAATAAATACAAAATCACCTTTTTTTAAACCGAATTTTTTCGTTATGTATTTTTTAGTAGTCATTGGTTTTGTTATAAAACAGATATCCTGACTTTCTTTGGAGGATTTAGACGGCAGGTCATTTTCCGCAGCTATTCGTCTTATATCATCTTTTACATATTCACATAACGGGAACATAATTTTTTGCAAATGATTTTGATCAAGTTCGAAAAGATAGTATTGCTGGTCTTTTTTTAAATCTTTTGCGGGATACATTTTTTTTATCCCGTTATCATCCACTATTCGTGCATAGTGACCTGATGATACATAGTCACAACCCAGTTCATTTATTGCAAAATCAAACAGTCGCCCCCATTTGATAGTTCTATTGCACATTATGCAGGGATTTGGCGTTTCACCTTTTTTGTAAGATTCCACGAAATAATCTATAACGTCATTTTTGAATTCTTTGCTCAAATCCAGAACATAATGGGGAATCCCTATTTTGTCTGCTACAGCTTTTGCGTTTTTTGCTATTTGTTCAAACTTTGCATCGTTGACCATTTTTACGGTTATTGCTACAACATCATAGCCCTGCTGTTTTAGTAGAAAGCAGGTTACACTGCTGTCCAGTCCGCCGGATAATCCAACGGCAACTTTAACTTTTTTCCCCTGTGTGTTCATAGGTCTATTATAAACAAAAATTGGATATATTGATAATATTTATTATGTAAAAGGTTTGTTTTGAGGAGGCATAAGGAATTTACTTCTTCGTTCCGAAAAATCCGCCCTTGCGGGTAGGATTTTAAGTCACTCCGAAGCAAACACCTTATGCCTCCTTTATTTCTTGTTTAAGGTCAGAAGTTTTATTGAAAATCTTATACAAGAACTCTAAAAAAATAATTAATTATTATTTTTTAGAGGCAGGCAAAGTTAAAAACGAAGTTTTTACTTGCCGTATAGAGATTTAACAACTTATCGAAACAACTTCAAGGCGAGTGTGTCTGAGGCTGTGTAACAACCGAGTTCGCGAGCCTGTAGTTGAGCGCGAGTGAGCCGAGGCTGAAGGCTTATGCAAAGGCAGAAGCCGTAATGCCGTTTAAGGCGAACGAGTAAGACAGATTAGTTGGACTAAAAGCGAAGTATCTGGATTTGAAATAAAATTTCTGACCGGAATAAGGACTGGTATTTTTACATAATACATATTATCAATATTAAATAAACAAATAAAAAGACCGGTATTAAACCGGTCTTTTTGTGGTTTTAAATCATTTATTAATACAACTTGTATCTTACAACAGTATTGTTACCCTGTTCCGTTATGTACATAAAGTTGCCTTTGATAATAAGATAATACGGATTGGTAATATTTGTCATAAATGTATAAACCTGACCTGCTTTGTTAATTTTTAAAATATTGTTTTTTGCATAGTTTGCAACATACAGGTTGTCCATAGAGTCAAAAGCAAGACCAATCGGACCGCCCAATGCAGGATTTTTTGTATAAAGCTGGCTTTGCCCGTTAGGCATAACCTTGTATATGCAGTTGTCTGTGTAACTTGCAACATATAAGACTCCTTTTGAGTCTACTGCAAGACCGGTAGGACCTGAAAATTTGTCTACAATGCTTCTGTTCTGTGCAATTGCAGAATTTGTTGTTGAAAGTGCATTTTTAGCAGCAGCTTTTTGTGCTGTCAACACAATTTGATTTTTTAAACTTTTGGCTTTTGCATACATGTCGTCTTTTTCTGTAATTTTGTTTACATAAAAAAGTGCTCTTTCCGTATTTCCGACTTTGTAATAAAGTTCTGCCAGTTTGTACACGGTTTCTTTGTCATTTGGGTCTAATTGATAAATTTTTGAATAAGCAGCTATAGCAGACTGGTTACTTTTTAAAAATTCGTATAAAGAACCGAGATTGTAATATGCATCTACAAAATCAGGGTCTTTTTCTACAGCTGTTTTGAAAGATTGAATAGCCTTGCCATATTCACCTCTTGAATAAAAATCAAGACCTTCGTTGTAGTACATTGCGCCTTCTGTCGAATAGGCTAAAGCGCAGTTTGCTCCTGTTGTCAGAAGTAAAGTCAAAGCTAGAATAGTTAATAATTTTTTCATTTTATCTCCAATTTTTTCTTTAATTACAGATTGGGTTGTACTTTATGAAAATCTGTTGCCTGTTCAAAATTATATGCCAGATTGAACAAAGTTTCTTCTTTCAATGCAGGTGCAAGTATTTGTAAGCCTATAGGCATACCATCGCAATCATACCCGCAAGGAATACTCATACCCGGAATACCTGCAAGATTTGCACTGATTGTACCAATGTCTGTCAGGTACATACTCAGCGGATCTTCAATTTTTGAGCCGATTTCAAAAGCTGTGTTCGGGCAGGTTGGTGATATAAGTATATCGGCTTTTTCAAATGCTCTGTCAAAGTCTTCTTTAATAAGTCGTCTCAGCTGTTGTGCTTTTTTATAGTAGGCATCGTAATAGCCTGCACTCAGCGCATAAGTTCCGAGCATTATTCTTCTTTTTACTTCGTCGCCAAAACCCTCTGCTCTTGTTTTTGTATACATTTCAAGGAGATTTTTCGGATCCTTTGTTCTGTGTCCGTATTTTACACCGTCAAATCTTGCAAGGTTTGAACTTGCCTCTGCTGTAGCAAGTATATAATATACTCCGATAGAATACTCCAGAAGAGGCAGAGAAACTTCTACAATTTCTGCTCCGAGATTTTTGTAGGTTTGTATAGCCGTTTCTACCGCTTTTTTAACATCAGGTGATACACCTTCTGCAAGCAGTTCTTTTATAACACCTACGCGTGAACCTTTGATGTCTTTATTAAGTGCTTTTGAAAAAGCAGGAACAGGTATATCCAAAGATGTGGAATCATGCGAGTCATGTCCGCTGATTGCTTCTAATAAAAGTGCTGCATCTTTTACACTTCTTGCAAAAGGACCAATCTGATCCAGTGATGAAGCAAATGCAATAAGCCCGTATCTGGAAACTCTTCCATAAGTCGGCTTCATACCGACAATACCGCAAAAACTTGCAGGAAGACGAATACTTCCGCCTGTATCAGAACCCAGTGATATAGCTGCTTCAAAACCTGCTACTGATGCAGCTGAGCCGCCTGAACTGCCGCCCGGAACTTTGTTGGTATCCCAGGGGTTTCTTGTAATTTTAAAAGCGGAGTTTTCCGTTGAAGAACCCATTGCAAATTCATCAAGGTTAACTTTACCAAGAATGGGAATCATGTTTTCTTTTAACTTTTTAACAACCGTAGCATCATAGGGCGAAACAAAATTTTCCAAAATTTTACTTGATGCTGTTGTTTTTGTATCTTTAAGGTTGATGTTATCTTTTAATGCAAGCGGTATACCTGCAAGTGCAGGCAATTCTTCACCTGCTGCAATTTTTTTATCAACTTCTTTTGCTGTTTCAATTGCCTGTTCTTTACATAATGAATTGAATGCACCGAGTTTGTCATCAACTTGTGCAATTCTTTCATATTCTGCATTTACCAGTTCTACAGCGGAAATTTCTTTATTCAAAAGAGCCTTTTTCTGCTCTGCTGCGGTCTTTTTCAGTAATTCTTCCATACTTCTCTATTTCTGCCCCTAATATTTACTATTCAATATTTATAATTATATCTGAAAATTGGTAGTGTATGATACCAAAATGTAAATATTTGTTAAAACTTTATTTAAAAACCTAAAGATTATGCTTAAAACACCGATAACTTATATGTAAAAAGGAGTATCAGATTATGGGCATGTCAGCATCACAGGCACGTTACCTGTGCTTAACAGCAAGAAAGAACAATGTTGAATTTCAAATTCAACAGCTTACACAGCAGAAACTTATGCTTGCTAACCAGCTGGATGATGAGGCTGCGCTGTGGAGCAACGGAATGAATGTTCAGCATCTTTACTATTCTAAAGACGGCTCAGGTTCTGCTTCAAGCGATTTACCGAGATTGTCGTACAGTATCGTAACAAGTTCTCTTGAAGACGGCGGGATGGGACTGCGTGTAAGAGATTCTTACGGTCGAGAAGTTGTTCCTGCACTGCCTGACCCTATGCCGGATGATAAAACTCCTGCTGATTATGCAATAGAACCTTATTGTAAGCAGGCGGATTATTTCGAAAATAATCTCAAGACCGGTAACTGGGCTATTCAATCTTATGATGAGGACGGTCATCTTGTTGATATGTCATTAGATGGTTCTGCACAGATTTATCAGGGAGTAGATGCCGGTGATTATGCGATTGCAAATGCTGAGTATGAAGCTACTGTCGAAAAGCTTGAGAGAATAGATAAGAAATTTGACATGGAAATTCAGCAGCTTTCAACAGAGCAAAAAGCAATTGAAACAGAAATGGATTCTGTAAAAAAAGTTATAGATAAGAATATCGAAGAAACATTTAAAACCTTTGGTTAAAATTAACGCAGGTTATTTGCCCATAATCCTGCTTTTGCATTCAAGACATATTCTCCGACATTTTCGCCTGTTTCTGTTGTCACGATTTTATTCAAAGAGTTTTCAAGGAGTTTTTTAGCTATGGAATTAGTATTTATCCAGCCGAGTTGTTGCATAATATCGATTGCTATTATGCTTCTGGCTTTCATATTTGCATCAATTATTTTAAATACCAGAACTTCATTTGTATCCGTATTGGCAACACACAAAAGCCCGCCTGCTCCTGCTTTTGCAATGAGGTTCTGCCCCATCTGCATAATCTGAGTATCGGGTCGTTCACTTCCTCCGATAAGATATGGGTTATTTAAAAAAGCCTGCTTGATATCAGGATAGTCATCCGTACAGAAAAGATTGTAAAAACCTTTGCTTAACTCTTCAAGCGATGTTGCCCACACGGGTGCGCGGCAGCCGTCAAGAGACAAAGGAAGCTCTTTTGCTGAATCTGTTTCGCACAACAATTTTATTTGTTTGTAAATTTCTTTTTGCAGCGGATGATTTATATCAATGTAAGTTTTTATATCCCAGCCCATTTGTCTGCACACTGCAAGCATAAGTGTGTGTTTACCCGAACAGTTGTTATGAAGAGGAGAATATTTCCCTTCATAATGTCTTTGCTCTTGTTTGTTTAATGGTTCAATAACAGGACATAACAAGTCCTTTTCACTTAACCCTATTTTGTCTAAAATACCTTTTAAAATTTCAAGATGTACAGGCTCTCCTGTATGTGATGCACAGCATACCGCAATTTCTTTATCAGTAAGAGAATAGTACTCTTTAGTGTTAAAATCTTTTATTATGCTTGCCTGAAATGGCTTTGCGCAGGAACGGTGAAAAAAGGGATAACTGTTTGTGCCGCCAAGTGTTTTTATATTTTTTCTGCTGTCACAAAAAACTATCCAGCCGTAAAATTGAAGTTCGACAAGATTATTTCTTGTTTGTTCTAAAAGAAGTTTGGGTTTAAGTTCCATGATTATTTATTTTTCTTCTGTATATTAAAAACAGCTCTTAGTTTATCTTTCAAAAGTTTATTTTCTGTAGCAAGTTTGTGATTCAAGCTTGTGAGTTGCTGCAGCTTTTCTGTATTGGTTGTATCTGCTGCAGGTTCTGATGTTTTGACATCTCCTGATATAATAAACCTTCTTTTAGCTTCGTCTTTTATGTATAAAATTTTATCAATATCTTTATTTGCAACATAACCCATGTCTACCATTATTTCTCCGACTTTTATCTTTGCATCGGGATTCTCTTGATTATGCTGTTTTTGTTTTCTCAAAACTTCATCCAGTTCTTCCACATTAATTTTATTTAATCTTTTAACATACTCTCCGATTCTTATTTCTCCTGCAAGATAGAAGACAGAAGCAGCAAGCACTTTATCCGTTATCGGCTTAATAAATTCTTTTTTCAAACATTCTGCAAGATAAAGTGATGATTCTTCGAGTGTCCAAAAATTATTCAATGTAATATCAATAACTCTGAGTCCTTCAGCAACAGATTTTAGATATTTATATATATTAAAATCCAGATTGCATTCATGCGTTTGAAGTTCTTTTTTGCCTTTGAAGGTTAGTTCCGGCACAAATACCGTATAATTTTCCGATGCGCAATCGGGTTGAGAAATAGATGCCAGCTTTTCATCAAGATGTTTCTTTATATCAAGATAAATAACCTCCTGTACCCATACAGGGGCATTGTATATAAGTTTCATTATATTATCTAAGCTGTTTTGCACTATGGACTCCACAATACCAACTATTTCTCTTTATCAAATTATATATTATAATATCATTATATTTAAGGTTACGCAAAATATTAAGAAGAGGCAGCTGTGGGTATAGACGGATTTTCAATGTCGAATTTGGGCTTAAACAGGAATATGAATTCTTCTCAGCTTGCAAGTGAAGCGGAAGCAACAGCAAAGCAGGCTCTGGAAAATCAAATAGCCGATGTTGACGGAGTAGGTAAAAAAGAAAAAGCAGGACGCAAAGACCCCGATGCTGCGTTTAACGGTACAATCCCTTTTGTCGGTGAACCAAAAGAACAGGAAGAAGAAAATCAGGACTCTCAAGAAGATGATTCTTCTCAATCACAGGCAGAGCAGATTTCTGTTGATGATGATTCTGATGAGGAAGGCTCTCAATATCATTTTAAAATGAATGATGAGGGTATGATAGAGGTTTGGGATTCTGATACAAATGAAGTTGTCAAAACAATTTCTCCGGAAGATGCTTCAAACACTCTTTTACATATTTCAAAAGCCCCGGGTATTTTTGTAAACAAAGAAGTCTAATCAACTACAATTTCTGTTTCGTTTTTGTATACAACAAATCCTGATTTTGTGTTATTCGGGCGTTTGATATATTTTCTTAAAGTATAAATTACAGCTGCTTTTGAAGAGTTTTTCGCAGAAGAGTACTGTTTCGCGAGTTTTGCTATTTTTAATATGGTTTCATCTTTTAAAACCTGAGAGGAATTTTTTGCTTTTACAATTATGTGAGAGCCCGGTGTATTAAGCGTATGAAACCACATATCAGCACCGGAAGAAATTTTTGAATACAGATAGTCATTCTGTTTGTTATTTTTCCCGATATAAACTGTAAAACCGTCAATTTTCTGTTTTGTGATATTTATTGATTCTTCTTTTTTATTTTTCTTTTGCAACGGTGCAGCGGAAGGTTCAACCTCCTGCATTATTTCTTTTAATTCCGTAAGATTTTCACTGACTTCAATATCATAAAGAAGCTGGTTAAGATATTCGATTTCTTCTGCTGTTGATTGCGACATTTCCTGTGCAATCTGACACGCTTTTTTTGTTTTATTATAAAGTGCAAAGTATTTTTGTGCATTTTCTATTACGGATAAATTTTCGTCCAGCTGTATTTCAACAGGATTGTTTGTTTCAAAATCAGTTAAAGTTACGGACTGCTGACCTTTAGAAATTGCATATGCATTTGCTGTGAGCAAATTGCCTTTTGTCATATAAATTTGTGCTTTTTTCTGCTTATCAATCTGTTTTTGCTGGTTATGAAATGTATTTTTTTGTTTTTTCAATTCTTTATTAATCTTTGTTTTCAAATTTGTTTTCAGATTAGAAACAAGATTTTTCTCAATATTGTAAGAAAAATAATCATCAAGCATTGTGTTAATGTTTTTATACTCTATGTCGAGTTGTTTTAAACAGGAATACTTTGAAAAGTCGTTTGTCACACTGTAATTTCTGTTTTTTTCTTCAAGAAATTCATGAAGCTGCACAAAAAGAATCTGCATATTTTCTTCTGATATTTCTTTTGCAATTTGCAAAGGGTCAATATTTTTTAGAGTACAGATTTCTTCAACAATTGCCTGTGATAAAGAAAAATATCTGTCAGAAATTGCTTTTTTCAGCGGCTCTTCTGATTTTAAAAGCGCTGATTTGAACCAATCAAATCGTGTCAGCAAAAGATTCTTTTTGCTCTGTTTTGGCGGATAAATATATGGCAGACCGCCCGAGAGTTCTCTTTCTTTGCTTTTTTCTTCTCCGATATTATGCGCGCAACCTATGATAATATTGTTGTCTGTATTATAAAGCACAATATTGCTGTGTTTGCCCATTAACTCTACAGACAGGCATTCTTCGATTCTGTCGCCCAGTTCGTTGTAGTTTTCAAAAGTAAGTTCGATGATTCTTTCAAATTCCGGTTTATTAATTTTTAAAATCTTTGCACCTTCCATATGTTTTCTTAAAAGCATACAAAACATTGGAGGCTGTTTGGGGATTTCTATATTCCTTCTTTGTTCATTTTCTTTGCTCATAAAGCAGATGTGATGAAAAGAGGGATTAATATTAATGTATAATTTTCGAGTTTCACCATTGTTTCTTAATTGCAGAACAATTTCACGTCGTGTGGGCTGTTGTATTTTTTGCACACGTGCGTTTATAAAAAAGTCTTTATTTTCTTCGTAAAACGCTTCAAGAAGCAGTGAATCAAGCTGTAGCATTTTCTTATTATACCTCTTTTAATATGCAAATTGTACGGGAAACATTCTGAATATGGAAGATTCTATATATTGATAATATTTATTATGTAAAAGGTTTGTTTTGAGGAGGCATAAGGAATTTACTTCTTCGTTCCGAAAAATCCGCCCTTGCGGGTAGGATTTTAAGTCACTCCGAAGCAAACACCTTATGCCTTCCGATGAAAAACAAACACCCTGTGCTTTCTTGTTTAAGGTCAGAAGTTTTATTGAAAATCTTATACAAGAACTCTAAAAAAATAATTAATTATTATTTTTTTAGAGGCAGGCAAAGTTAAAAACGAAGTTTTTACTTGCCGTATAGAGATTTAACAACTTATCGAAACAACTTCAAGGCGAGTGTGTCTGAGGCTGTGTAACAACCGAGTTCGCGAGCCTGTAGTTGAGCGCGAGTGAGCCGAGGCTGAAGGCTTATGCAAAGGCAGAAGCCGTAATGCCGTTTAAGGCGAACGAGTAAGACAGATTAGTTGGACTAAAAGCGAAGTATCCGGATTTGAAATAAAATTTCTGACCGGAATAAGTACGGGGGTTTTTACATAATAAATATTATCGTTATACTTTTAACTCGTATATTTTTACTTTTTCAGCGGAATTCTTTAAACGAACCTGACCGATGTATTGTGCCGGAATTTTTTCATCTAGCTGGTTAAGAGTGTTTTCCGTGACAATAAGATTTTTATCAAATTCGCTGCAGACGGCTTCAATCCTTTCCACAACATCAACAGTTTCTCCAAGTACCGTAAAATCAGATACACTCGAAGAACCTATCTGCCCGATTAGAGCATCTCCTGTGTTGATTGCAATTTTGACGTTAATAGAATATTTACCCGGATTTTTTTCTTCAAAGTTCTGTTCGTCATATTCTTCAAAGTTTATGTTGTTAAATCCTGCATTGTATTCATCAATTTTTTGCTGAATTTCTATTGCTGCACGGATTGCATTTTCACTGTCTTTTCTGGAATGAATCGGATATCCCCAGTATACAAGAACTGAGTTTCCGACAAATCGATTAATTGTTCCGTTGTACTTGAATATTATTTTTTCAATCGTATTAAAAATATTGTTGATTAATTCCACATATTTTTCAGGCGGAAGTTCTTCTGAAATCTGCAGGTTGTTGTATATGTTGCAAGACATTACCGTAACTTTTTGAACTTTTGATTTCAGATTAAGCCTGTGAGGTTTGGTAACAAGCTGTTTTAATACTTTTTCGGAAACAAGGTTGCCGAATATTCTTTCTATCTTCTTTTTCTTTTTGAACTCGTGGTGAAGTTTTAAAATAAACGAAATTAAAAATACCGAGCCAATCCAGTACAGTGGAAGAGCCATATCTATAATTATTCTGTATTTAGGATGGCAGAATAATAATACGCTTAAAATAATATAAATAAATATTATTAATAATCCGTTAATAAATGCGAGAGGAATATTAGTTGCAATTAACATTACAATAATTACAGCAAAACAGAAAAGGCATGTCAGTATTATTCCTTTATATGGCGTTATATGCTTTAAAAACGGTCTTTTGCAGTGGTTTGTTATGTCTGAGTCATTGATGTAATTGTCAATAATTGTTGCCTTTATCTGTGCATCAGCAAGGTCTTTTGCCACCGGTGTATTGTGTGTTTCAATACCTGTCTGCGTTTGTGCAATAATTACTATTTTGTCCTTAAAGAAATTAAGCGGAAATTTTTTGTTGTCATATTCAAAATAATTTGTGCCTCTTACCATACTCAAAAGTATTGAATTTATCGGAATATCTGTGTATGCATTGCCGTGAGCGTGCCAGTTTATAAGTACTTGCCCGTTATCATCAAGACGAATTCTGTGCTTTCCTATTTTTAGAATGTTGTTTTCAATAGGTATTTCTTCCGCTAATTTGCCGATACCTTCTTTTTTTAGCAATGCACCAAGAGCTATAGAAGGTATGTAATACTCTTTGTTGCCTTTAATAAGCTTGTATACGGGCTGGGAGTATCGGATGTTTGTTTCTTTATTCTTTGAAGTGACAAGATTTGTTACACCCATTGTTGTGCTGTTTGTAAAAATATTTGGTATTGGCGTGTGTGAAAAATATGCAATGTTTTTATCAATAAGCTTGTTGTCTATATACATATTCAATGTGTTGCTTGCAGGATTATATGGGTTTTCAAAGTTATCAAGAATTTTTGCGGGGTCAACATTTTCCGTTTCAGAAAAAGGCGTTCTTAATGCAGTTGCAAGAACTATATTATCATAGTACCCGATTGTATCAGCCAGAACCATGTCAGGTGAAGTATAATTTCTGGATAAATCCTCATAGTTTGAGAAATTCAAATCTACAATAAGCACCTTGGGCTTTTGTGCTTCCAAAAAGTTTATTACTTTAGCCCATACAACACGAGACCATGGCCAGCGCGTAAGATTTAGTTCCGAGGAATGTGAAGCTTCGTACTGGGTTAAATCATTAACCGAGAGAATAATAATATTTTCATCGGCGTGTTTAAATTTATGTTTGTACAGCCCGCCGTCAGTGCTCAAATAGCTTCGAAAATCAATGAATTTATTTTCAAAATAGTTAAATACATCTTTGAAAAAGTAAGCAAAAAGGAATAATAAAATAATCAAAAATGTTGTTATTGTAATTTTTAATTTATTTATATACTCAACTTTAAAATTCATAGGGGTATTATAATTAATAATTTTGTCTTTCGCAATGAAAAAATAAATTATATTGCAATAATTTTTTATAAACTTTTGTAAAATTTTATAACTTTGTCGAAAAAGCATAAAAAATACTGTTGACGAGCAAATATGTTTAATATAAGGTAGTTAATACACTAGCCGGCTAGGTGCATAAATGTGTGAAGTTTACCTAAAAGCCATCAATATGCATTCTCCCCGGCAGGTTATAAATAAGCAATCAATAAGTAAAGCAAAGGAAGTATAACAAATGAGTACATCTCAAAAGAGACAAAGAATCAGAGTTTGCTTAAAAGCATATGATCATAAACTTATTGATGTTTCAGCAGAAAAAATTGTTGAAACAGCAAAAAGAACTGATGCTAAGGTTGCAGGTCCTATTCCTCTTCCTACAAAAAGAAGATTGTATTGCGTTTTAAGATCACCTCACGTTGACAAAAAGTCAAGAGAACATTTTGAAATGAGAATCCACAAAAGAATTATCGACATCTATGACCCGACTCAACAGACAACTGAAGAGTTAAGCAGAATGGATTTACCTGCAGGTGTTGATATAGAGGTTAAGTTATAAGGTGTGTGAAAGCTTTTAAGGCTTTCAGGACTGAAAGACCGAAAAGCTGAAACCGTTCCAAGCCGCCGTTGTGGAGTTAACGAAGTTAACGGAACGAACAAATCTTAGATTTGACAGGCGGATAAGACTTCAAAAACAAGGGTTAAGAAATCCGAAACTAATAACACATTAACAATTGAATAAGATTTAATGTGATCTACAGTCCGTAACAAAAAAGAAGCGGCAGGGACATCCGCTCACAAGTAACACAAGTAGCGCTCACAAGGAGAAAGGTAGATATGACTACAAACGCTAAAAATGCGTCTAAATCCAAAAACAGATTAGGCGTTGTTGGTAAAAAATTAGGAATGACACAGGTCTTTGACGAACAAGGACTGGCAATTCCTGTAACAGTTATCAAAGTTGACCCGTTGACAGTTACTCAGGTTAAAACCGTTGATTCTGACGGTTACAATGCAATTCAGGTAGGTTTTGAGCCCGCTAAAGAAAAACACTTAACAAAAGCACAAATCGGTCACTTTGCAAAAAACGGCTTAGATAACTTCAGAAATTTGCAGGAATTCAGAGTTGAAAACTCTTCTGAATATAAAGTTGGACAACAAATCGACTTATCAATTCTTGAAAACGTAGCAAAAGTTGACGTTACAGGAAAATCAGTCGGTAAAGGTTTCCAGGGTACCGTTAAGAGATGGAACTTCTCAAGAGGACCTATGGGTCACGGTTCTAAAAACCACAGAGCCCCCGGTTCTATCGGTGCAGGTACTACTCCGAGCCGTGTAATTAAAGGCAAAAGAATGGCCGGAAATATGGGAAATGAAAAAGTAACCATTACAAAATTAACAGTTGTTCAGGTAGATAAAGAAAGCAACCTTCTTCTGGTTAAAGGTTCAGTACCGGGACCCGAAGGAAAAATGGTTACAGTAGTTCCTTCAAGAGTTAAATGGAACTAGCGGAATTTTCCTAACATAACAAATTTAATTGAGGTTAAAGAAAAATGACAAAAGAAGTTTCAATACTAAATACAAAAGGAAGTGCAGTAGGACAAATCGCTCTTGACGAAAAAGTCTTCGGCGTTGAACCTAACTTGCACGTTATGCACCTCGCTTTAAGACGTCAGTTAAACAATGGCAGAGCAGGCAGTGCATGCACAAAAACAAGAGCAGAAGTGTCAGGCGGCGGCAAGAAGCCGTGGAAACAAAAAGGTACAGGTAGAGCCAGAGCCGGTTCTCTTCGTTCACCATTATTTGCAGGAGGCGGCGTTATTTTTGGACCCAAACCAAGAGACTATGGTTTTGCAATGCCCCAAAAAGCAAGAAGACTCGCTCTTAAATCAGCATTATCAGCTAGAATCGACAACACAGTTCTGGTTAAAGATTTCTCTGAAATCAATGAACCTAAAACTAAGTTGATGGCTGAAACTCTTAAAGCTCTTAAAGTTGAAGGTAAAATTTTAATCATCGCTGATGTTAAAGCAGCAGAAAATGCTTACCTTGAATTGAGCGCAAGAAATTTACCAAATGTAAGAATTATTTTACCTTCTAACTTGAACGTAAAAGACTTGTTAGAAGCTGATAACGTAATTATTACAGAAGCAGCAATAAATGAAATTACTGAAAGGTTGTCTAAATAATGAGCAGCATGAAAAACAATACAGAAAGACTGTACGACATCATTAAAAGACCTATCATCACTGAAAAGTCTATGGAAGCAACTACTTTACAGCAATACACTTTTGAAGTTGTAAAAGACGCTACTAAAGTTGAAATTGCTCAGGCTGTCGAACTGGCTTTCCCTGGCAGAAAAGTTAAAAGCGTAAACACTGTGTATATGCCTTCTAAAGCAAAAAGAGTAGGCTATTGTGCAGGCAGAACTCAATCTGGTAAAAAAGCAATCGTTACTATCGAAGGCGACCCGATTGAAGAATTAGTTGGTGCATAGCGTTTGCGAGCTGAGGCTGGAGGTCTTAGAGACCTCTAAGACCGAAACGCCGTTAATCGCGAGCAAACAAGATGAATGTAATAAGTATGCATAGCGGTGGATAAAATCCGATGGCTGTGCAAATCCCAAGAAACAGGAGCAAAAGAAAATGGGTATAAAGAAAATAAATCCAACTTCACCTGGACAAAGAGGTATGACAAAGAGTGATTTTGCTGAAATCACTACATCAAAACCTGAAAAGTCCCTGTTGAAGCCTATAAGAAAAACAGCTGGAAGAAATAATACAGGCAGAATTACATGTCGTCACAAAGGCGGCGGTGTAAAAAAAGCTTACCGTGTTATTGACTTCAAACGTGAAAAATTCGGAGTTCCCGGCGTTGTAAAAACTATCGAGTACGATCCGAACAGAAACGTAAGAATATCATTAGTGTTCTACGCTGATGGTGAAAAAAGATATATCTTAACACCTCAAAACTTAAACGTAGGCGACACTATTGTTTCAGGCCCTAACGCAGATATTATTACAGGTAACGCATTACCTTTGGAAATGATTCCGTTAGGTACAATGGTTCACAACGTGGAAATGATACCGGGACGCGGTGCTAAATTGGTCAGAACAGCAGGTGCTGCTGCACAGTTAATGGCTAAAGAAGGCAACTACGTAACTATCAAATTACCGAGTTCAGAAATGAGAATGATTAGAAAAGAATGTTTGGCTACAATCGGTGTTTTAGGCAACGCTGAACAGAAAAACATGAAAATCGGTAAAGCAGGTCGTAAAAGATACATGGGTATCAGACCTACTGTCCGCGGTGTAACAATGAACCCTTGCGATCACCCTCACGGTGGTGGTGAAGGTAAAACAGGTCCCGGCGGACACCCGAAAACTCCATGGGGCAAACCGGCTCTTGGTTACAAAACTAGAAAATCTAATAAACATTCTGATAAGTATATTGTCAGAGGCAGAAAACGTTAATAAGTAAGGAGATAATGAATGGCTCGTTCGCTAAAAAAAGGTCCATTTGTACAAGAATCACTTCAGAAGAAAATCGCTAAAATGAACGAAGCTGGAGAGAAAAAAGTAATTAAAACTTGGTCAAGAGCATCAATGATTGTACCTGATATGCTGGGTCACACAATTGCTGTTCACAACGGCAAAAGCCACGTACCGGTTTATGTTACAGAACAAATGGTTGGTCATAAATTAGGTGAATTTGCACCTACAAGGTTATTCAGAGGCCATGCAGGTCAAGACAAAACAGCTAAAAGGAAGTAAATTATGCAAGAATCAATGGCAAAACAAACTAATATAAGTATGCCGGCTCGTAAATTACGCAGAGTAATCAACGAGTTAAGAGGCAAGTCTGCTTTAGAAGCAGCTAAAATCTTAAAATTTATGCCTTACTTCGCAGCAAGAGTTGTTGAAAAAAACTTGGTTGCAGCAATTGCTAACGCTAATGAAAAATTTGGTGCAAGCGCTGAAGACCTTAAGATTTCAGAAATTTTCGCTGATGAAAGTCAGACATACAAGAGAGGTAAACCGAGAGCTCAAGGCAGAATCTACAGAAGACTCAAAAGAACTTCTCATTTAACAGTTAAATTAGCAAGTAGTAAGAATTAAGGAGGCTGACCTTGGGACAAAAGACACATCCAAAAGGATTCAGAGTAGGTATAATCGAACCTTGGGAAAGCACATGGCACGCTAAGAGAAAAGATTATCCCGAATTCGTTAAAGAAGACGACAAATTAAGAAAATATATTAAGAAAAGATTATACGCAGCTGGTATTTCTAAAATATTAATCGCCAGAAAAGCTCAAAACGTTAATATTACCGTTGTTACAGCTAAACCCGGTATCGTTGTAGGCAGAGGCGGTCAAGGTATTGAAGAATTAAGAGCAGACGTAGCTAAATTAATCAACAGAACAGTTTCTATTGATGTAGTAGAAGTTGCGAGAACAGACGCTGATGCTCAGTTAGTTTCAGAATCTATCGCTCTTCAACTGGAAAAACGTATCGCATTCAGAAGAGCAATGAAACAGGCTATCCAAAGAACAATGCGTTCCGGCGTTCAAGGTATCAAAATTATGGTATCCGGTCGTTTGGGCGGTGCTGAAATTGCTAGAAGCGAATGGGTTAAAGAAGGAAGAATCCCTCTTCAAACACTTCGTGCTGATGTAGACTACGGTTTTGCTGAAGCTGATACAATCATGGGTAAAATCGGCGTAAAAGTTTGGATTTTCAAAGGCAACTTAATGCCCGGCGAAAAAGCTGATATGAATATCAAAGCTAAAAAAGCCGGAAACCATGAAGAAAAACAATTAGGCGGAAGAAGAAGAAGCAAAAGATCTTCTGAATCTGCAGAGTAATAACACAAAATAATAATTAGGAGCGACACTAAAATGTTAATGCCCAAAAAAACTAAATATCGTAAGAAAATGAAAGGCAGAATGAAAGGCCACGAAACAAGAGGAACAAAACTCGAGTTTGGTAACTATGGTCTTATCGCTTGCGATCCTGCCTGGATTACATCAAGACAAATAGAAGCCGCAAGACGTGCGATGACTCGTAACATCAAAAGAGGCGGTAATGTTTGGATTAAAATCTTCCCGGATAAACCTATTACTGCAAAACCTGCTGAAACTCGTATGGGTAAAGGTAAAGGTAACCCTGAATACTGGGTAGCGGTTGTTAAACCGGGCAGAGTACTCTTTGAACTCGAATTCGGTCAAAGAGACGTAGCTATCGAATCACTTAAATTAGCTGCACAAAAGCTTCCTATCAAAGTTAAAATTATTGAGAAGGATGCAGCAGAACTGGTCTAGAACTAGGCAAGTTTGAGTTGATTGGCGAAAGTGACCCCATGGACTTCAACAGCCTATGACAAGCGGAGTCAGTTGACAATATAAAATTAAAGGAAAAAACAATGAAATTACAAGAACTTAAAGAAAAATCAATAGATGAGCTTAATGCGTTGATAGTTGACACAAAAAAGCAGCTTTTGGATTTAAGAATGCAAAAATCTTTGCAAAAACTTGAAAACACAGCTCAAATCCGTCAATTAAAAACAGTTGTAGCTCAGGCTAAGACATTAATTAAAGAAAAGTCAGAGGTAAAGTAAGATGCCGAAGAAAGAAAAACAAGGTGTTGTAGTAAGCAACAAAATGGATAAAACAGCTGTTGTTAAAGTAGCTGAATATAACAAACACCCTAAATACCACAAAATCATCGAAACTCACAAAAATTATAAAGCACATGATGCTGAAAATTCTTGCGGTGAAGGTGATGTTGTTAGAATCATCGAATCAAAACCGATTTCAGGTGATAAAAGATGGGTTGTGGCTGAAATTGTTGAAAAGGCTCGTTAATTTTCAATAAAATTAGCCGACAAATTTCTGAATAATTAGAAATAAAGGATAAAAGACAATGATACAACAAGAAACCAGATTAGTCGTAGCCGACAACACAGGTGCAAAAGAACTTCTTTGCATCCGCGTAATGGGCAGTTCAAACAAAAAGTTTGCTCATGTTGGTGACGTAATTGTAGCTACAGTTAAAGATGCTACACCTAATATGGCTGTAAAAAAATCTGACGTTGTTAAAGCAGTTGTTGTTAGAACTAAAGCTGACATTAAACGTGCTGACGGCTCAGTAATCAGATTTGACGAAAACGCAGCTGTTATTATTAACAAAGACGGCAACCCCAGAGGTACTCGTGTATTCGGACCTGTTGCCAGAGAGTTAAGAGATAAAAACTTCATGAAGATTATCTCACTTGCTCCAGAAGTTATATAAGGTGTGTGAAACCCGTCGGGGTTCGAGAACTTGAAGCCCAGAGGGTGTAACCATTCCAAACCGCCGTTGTGACGGAGCGAAAGCGAAGGAACGAACAAATCTTTGATTTGACAGGCGGATAAACAACTTAATTAAGGAAAGAACAATGAGAAATAAGAAAAAAACAGTAGAACAACATGATTTACACGTTAAAACCGGTGACCGTGTTATCTTAACTTCAGGTAAAGATAAAGGCAAAATCGGCAACGTTAAAAAAATCATTGCATCAGAAAACAAAGTAATTGTTGAAGGTGCTAATATGATCACAAAAGCACAAAAACCTAACCCTATGGCAGGTATTCAAGGCGGCTTGACAAAAATTGAAGCTCCTGTTGATTCTTCCAAAGTTATGGTTTATTGCTCTTCTTGCGAAAAAGCAACAAGAATCAAACACGAAATTGTTGACGGCAAGAAAGTCCGTGTTTGCAAAAAATGCGGCGAACAAATAGATGCCTAGTTAAAGGTATAACTGTATTAGTTTGAGTATGGGTGCCTTGTTTGTGCACAAATATTATGTTTGTACTAAAATGAAGGTACATTCTACGAAAAGGAAAGAAAAATGACAACATTAACTAAAGACTTAAAAGTAAGATATGAAGAAGAAGTAAAAGAATCTTTGAAATCTCAGTTTGGTTATGAAAACGTAAACCAGATTCCTAAATTGAACAAAATCGTTATCAATATGGGTGTAGGTGAAGCTTGTCACAACTCTAAACTGGCTGAAACAATTGTAAAACAATTAACAAAAATTGCAGGTCAAAAAGCTGTAATTACTAAAGCAAAACAATCAATTTCATCCTTCAAATTAAGAGAAGGTATGCCTGTTGGTTGTATGGTTACATTACGCGGCGAAAGAATGTATGATTTCTTACAAAAACTTATCTGCGTAGTTCTCCCCAGAATCCGTGACTTTAGAGGTATCTCTTCTAAAAGTTTTGATGGCAGAGGCAACTACACATTAGGTTTGAAAGAACAAACATTGTTCCCTGAAATCTCTTACGACGAAGTTGATGCAGTATTTGGTATGAACATATCTATCATCACAACTGCAAAAACAGACGAAGAAGCAAGAGCATTGTTAACAGAGTTGGGTATGCCGTTTAAAAAGAAATCACAAGCTTAATAAATGTGTGTGAAACCCGCCGGGGTTCGAGAATTCGAAGCCCAAAGGTGTAACAGTTCCAAACCGCCGTTGTAGAGTTAACGAAGTTAGCGCAGCGAACAAATCTCAGATTTGACAGGCGGATTGATAAATTAAAAAGGTTAATGCAAAATATTGCATAAAAAAGGAGAAAATCGTGGCTAAAAAATCAATGATAGCTAAAGAACAAAGAAGACAATTACTCGTATCAAAAGGTAAATACCCCAGGGTAAGACTTCACAACAGATGTTCTATATGCGGCCGTCCTCACGGTTTCCACAGAGACTTCGGTCTTTGCAGAATCTGCTTGAGAAAAATGGCTCATGAAGGTTTATTACCCGGTGTAGTTAAAGCAAGCTGGTAATTCCAAACGCTTAGCTATACTGCCTGACTCAGGTTCGAATATATGAGAACCGCTTGAAAAAGTGAGTTTTTGAGTTTCGAAGGCTCGAAGCGAAAAATACGACACTAGATTAAGTAATAAATGATAGTTCAAGTAAGTAGTTAAGAGGCTGTGTAAAATTAAGTTATTAATTTTTAAAATTGCAGCCTTATAAAAAGAAGGAAAAATAATATGTTTACAGATCCTATAGCAGATATGCTGACAAGAATCAGAAACGCTAATATCGTTTCTCATGCAGAAGTTGAAATGCCGTCTTCCAAACTCAAAGTAGAGTTGGCAAAAGTATTAAAAGAAGAAGGTTACATCACTGATTATACAGAAAAAGAAGTTGGTAAATTTAAAGTACTCGTTATTACTTTAAAATATGATGAAACTCATAAACCTGTTATTTCTAACTTGAAAAGAATTTCTAAAACGGGTTTGAGAGTATATTCTAAAGCAAAAGACCTTCCGCAGGTATTCGGCGGCTTAGGAATTGCAATTATTTCTACAAGCAAAGGTCTTATGACTGACAGAAAAGCAAGAAAAGAAAACCTCGGCGGTGAAGTTCTCTGCTATGTATGGTAGTGAACCCGCTTTAATTTATATAAATAGTTAACAAATTAATTGGAGATAAAAAGATGTCACGTATAGGTAAAAAACCTGTTATAATTCCGGACGGCGTTGAAGTAAAAATCGACGGTCAGGTTGTAACTGCAAAAGGACCTTTGGGTACAGAAACAGTTGAACTCCGCGAGGAAGTTACACTCAAATTAGAAAATAATGAAATTATCGTTGATATTAAAAATCATGACGATAGAAAAGCAAGAGCATTGTGGGGATTATCAAGAACTCTCGTAAACAATGCAGTGGAAGGCGTTAAACACGGCTTTACTAAAAAATTAGAAATCCAGGGTGTCGGTTACAGAGCAAACATGGAAGGTTCTAACCTTAACCTTGTTTTGGGTTATTCTCACCCGATTTTGGTTACACCTCCGGAAGGAATCAAAATTTCCGTTGAAGCTAACACAAAAATTACAGTTACCGGTTCTAATAAGCAGTTGGTAGGCGACGTAGCTGCTGAAATCAGAGGTAAACGTCCTCCTGAAGTATACAAAGGAAAAGGCGTAAGATACGAAGGCGAATACGTAAGACGTAAAGCCGGCAAAACTGGTAAAAAATAGGTCTAACTAAATGAAACTTAATCCCGTATCTTTTAAAGGTATCTACGATATCAGATTTCCTAAAGGAACTAAGTCTGAATTTATAGACGAAAAATGCAAACAGGCTCAGGATTATATTGAAAAGAATTATACCAATAAAGACGGTGAATCTTTTCTAGATGTTAAAACTCTTGATTGGTTTGATATAACAAAATCAAATCAAAATTTAGAAGATAAGGGTATAAGAGTTTCAACTATAATAGACAACCCCTATGTTTTATGTGATTTGTTTGATAAATTAGATAAAAGATTGGGTCAGGAATACGTTAATAAGACAAAAGTCGAGTTAATATTTGATACACAAGCATAAGCCCGTATGAACCCTTTTAGGCGGGGGCAAATGAGAAAATACCTCAGGATGTCCTGTTGAAAAAAGAAGGTTCGGGTGAAAGGAAAGAAAAATGATTAAAGCAAAAAACAGAAAAGAACAAACAAGAAAAAGACACATCCGTGTCAGAACAAAAATCTCCGGTACGGCAGAATCTCCGAGATTGGCTGTATACAGAAGTACAAAACACATTTATGCACAATTGATTGATGATGTTGCAAAAGTTACTCTTTGCTCTGCTTCTTCAATTGATAAAGATCTCAGAGAAAAATTGAGCCATGGCGGAAACATTGAAGCAGCCAAAGCTGTTGGTGAAGCGATTGCTCAAAAAGCATTAAAAGCTGGTATTAAAGAGTGTGTATTTGACAGAGGCGGTTTCTTGTATCACGGTAGAGTTTCTGCCCTTGCAGAAGCTGCAAGAGAAGCTGGTTTAGACTTCTAATTTTTGTTTAAATATTTTAAAAGAGTCTTCCGCAAAACATACGGAAGACTCTTTTATTATTAGAAAATTGTTTTTTATTTGAGTATATGTTAGATTTTAATAGAGGAGAGTTTGAATGTTAAAAGAACTTCTGTCTGTTGAAACAATAAAAAATAATGCAAAAGATTTTGAAGGCTGGTTAACTTCTGCAGAGTCAGATGTATTATTTTCTACCGCTTCTACTTTGTCGGGCAGAGGATGTATTGTTGAGATAGGCTCCTGGTGTGCAAAATCTCTTTCTTACATTGCAGCTGGTGCTCTTTCTTGCGGGTTTAGTAATAAAATTTATAGTATAGATCCGTTTTTAACTTCTAAAGATGAACCTAACGGAAAATACGAAACATTTGTAAAAAACTTGAAAATAAACGGACTGTTAGATTATATCACTCATATAAAAGAAAAATCTCAGATTGCAGGAACAAAATTTAATGACCCGGTCGAGTTTATTTTCATTGACGGATTTCATAAATATGATGCTGTAAAAAGAGATTTTGAACTGTTTTTTCCAAAGATTATTGACGGCGGATACATAGCTATACATGATATTTTTGCATACCTGGGTCCCACGGTTTTGTTACAGGAAATTCTTCTTAACAGTTCTGATTTTAAACTCATAAATATTGTGCATAGTACAGCTGTTGCACAAAAAACAACATATTTAACAAAAGATGATATTGCTAAAAATAAACAATTTATGAATATATTACAGGAGTATATTTCGGCAAATCCTGACAGCATGATTAAATAATTTTTAGTAAGTTGATTGTGATAATTGGCTGATACAAATATTTAATTTTTTGTTTAATCTTGCACTATGGACAAACCTGCTGAAACAAACTTTTATAAAAATTTGAAAAAGCCTCCTTTTCTGCCTCCATCGTGGCTTTTTGCACCGGTTTGGACAATTATATATATTTTGCTTTTTATATCACTGGCTTTGCTTATAAAAGCCCCTTTTCATCCTCTAAAACCGGCTGCTTATATCTTGTTTTCGATACAAATGATTTTAAATTTATCATGGATGCCTGTGTTTTTTAAAAAACAAAAGATATGCGCGGCTTTTGCAATAAGTGTTTTGTTGTTTTTCTGCATAATTGCAATGATAATTGTTTATTACCCAATATCTTTTTACGCGTCGATTCTGCTGATACCGTATCTTTTCTGGTCAGCATATGCATCTGCAATAAATTTGTATATATGTGAAATGAATTAAACCCTGTCGTAAATCTCTGTTGTATATCCGTTTGCAATTTCTTCTTTTGCAACTACCTTTACACTTGGCATAAGCTGCGATAAAACGACACTTGTGACCTGTCTTATTTCCATAGGAACAATTACAACAATCTCATCTGCGTTAATATTGTGTTTGTCTATTACAGTGTATATGTTGTTTACTATTGTTTGTATTTTTGTATTGTCTATTCTTATAACTGTACTTTTGCCTGCAATTTTTGATGAAAGATATTTTACAGACTCTTCTGAAAGTTCAAATGCCTGTATAAGATTGTTTTCATTAGCAATACTTTTTGATATCTGGCGCGAAAGCGAATGTCTTACCCTGCTTAAGAGATCTTCTTTTGTTTCTTCATCGGCAAAGTCGTTGATTTTTTCAAATATATAAACAATATCTTTTATAGAAACACGTTCTTTTATAAGGCTTGTTAAAATATATTTCAATTCTGCTATAGAAACAAAATCAGGCACTATATTTTCTATCAAGTAAAGATTATCTTCGCTTACTATTTCAATGTAATTGTTTATATCGTTGTAATCAAATATCTCATCAACATTTTTTATGCAGACATATTCCAAAATACGTGCAATAACCTGAGATGAGTCATAGCCCTGTGCCCAGAAGTCTTTTGTCTTTTCAACAGGTACCCAGTACACGGTTTTTCCTGTGATAGGGTCTTTGTCTTTAATCATGTCTTTTGCAGGCTTATCAAGGTTGAGGTCGTCTTTAAAGAACATATAGTATCCGTTAAAGACAACGCCTTTTGCTGCACAGACGCCTCTTACATCGATTTCAAACTCGTTAGCCTGCAAAGTCTCGTCATTTTCAAATCGGATTTTGGGTATTATATAACCGAGTTGTTCAACAAGAGTTTGTCTTACCTTTACTGTTTGAGCCACAAGATTTGCATCCATATCAGGGTTAACAAGCTCTATATTTTCTTCACTCAATTTAATTTTTATTTTGTCTTCGCCGATTTTGTCCAGCATAATTTCCGGCGAAATTGTATCTTGAAGCTGCTTTTTGAGTTCTTTCAGTTCTTCAATTGATTTGTACATTTCATTGTTGAGTTCTTGTCTTTGAGTTTCGTTTGTTTCATCAATGAGAGATTTTATGCTGTTTATTTTTTTTCTTTTATCTTTAATTTTTCTCTGTATTTCAACGCACAACTCATAAGGCTCGTTTTGAGACTGAATCATTTTCTGCATTTGCGACTGGTAGCCGAAAATGTTTTCGTCATCATCTTCGTTCTCCTGAACTGCATCACACTCTTTTACAAAAATGCAGTTATAGTTGTAGCCTTCGTCACCTTCTACCTCGTGCATTGTATAAAGTTCCCAGCCTAAAGAGGACATCTCATTTAAAAGCGACTCCATCTGAAAGGTATCATCGCTCGGAACTGCTTTAATACAGTATTGCATTCTCGTTGATTTCATATTTTTATAATTCCCATATTTTTCTTTTTTTATTCTTGTTTTGGATTATTGGCGTTCAGCAAAAGCGTGGTTTTGCTTCACATGGGCAGCTTCGTGTCCGCACAAAATCCGCTATACATTGCCTGTTGAGCTGTTTCTATCATCTTCAAGCTGTTTTATATCAACATTGTAATCAGACTGTTCTTGATAAACAGTAGTATCTTGAATGTCTATTTCAATGTTGACATCACCGTCAACCATTTCAATTTCTTCTTTTTTGAAGTTTTTGATTTTTCCGTCTTCTGTTTTAACAGCAATTTCATTGCTTAAGAAATGAAGAGAACAGACTCTGCCCAGACCGTCCGGAGTCATAACGCCGGAACCGATTGGCGGCATGTCTTTAGCTGCGTCAATGTAGTTTTTGTATTCATAGTTAAGGCAGCACAAAAGTCTTCCGCAGGTGCCGGAAATTTTGCCGGGTGTTATAGGCATTCCCTGATCTTTTGCAAGCTTAATATTGATTGAGTCAAATTTTCTCAAAAAAGTGCAACAGCAAAACGGTCTTCCGCACAGACCGTTGCCTTCAAGCAACGAGGTTTCGTCTCTTACACCGATATGTCTAAGGTCAATTCTTACACGTTTAAAAACCTGTGTAAGGTCTTTTAAAAGCCCTCTAAAATCAACACGTTCGGGTGCTGTGTAATAAAATGTAATTTTACGTCTGTCAAAGGTATATTTTGTCTGCACAAGATTCATATGCAGATTGTGTTGGGCTACGAGCTCTTTGCAGGTTTTAAAAGCCTCAGCTTCTGCTATTTTTAATTCTTCAAGGGTTTCTAAATCCTTTTGTCCCAGCACTCTTATAAGCGGAACTGATTCCGGCATTTTTGCTTCCCATGCTTTTGCAATAAGAGGGTTTACAACAAAAACCTTTGCAACTTCTTCGCCTTTTTCTGTTCTTACAAGAACAAGCTGGCCGTGCTCAACATGAGCAGATTCGGCAATTTGTAAAGGGTGAAAAGTATTCTTAATTAAATTAACAGCGTATTTTATCATTTTGTTTCCCATAATATTTTACCCGTATTTTACCATAAAATTGATTTTTTTTATAAGGCTTCAATACCTTGAGAGAATATAAAATTGATTCTATGCTTTGTTTGTTATAAATTTGTTGTACGAAACACTAATAAACTATATTAAGGATAGGGAATTATAAAATGAAAACATTTTCGCACATGAAATCACACTATAACGAAGATTTGACAATTCAGGATATTGGTAAAGAAGTAAAGCTTTCAGGTTGGGTATCTGCTGTGCGTGACCTTGGCGGAATTATTTTTATTGAGTTGAGAGACAAAACAGGATTCTTTCAGGTCGTTGCTGACCCTCAAATCAATCCTGATGTTCACGCAGTGTTTTCAAAATTAAAAGACGAATATGTTATTCAGGTTAAAGGCAAAGTTTCAAAAAGACCGCCTGAAACTTATAATCCCGAATTAAAAACCGGTGAAATCGAAATGTATCCTTCTGAAGTTAAAATCTTTTCAGAAGCTAAATTGCTTCCGTTTGAACTTTCTTCTGATGATACAAAAGAAGATTTGCGCTTAAAATACAGATACCTCGACATACGTCGTCCTCAAATGACTTCAAATCTCAAATTGAGACATGACATTGTTACTGCTATCAGAAGTTATCTTAATAACGCACAGTTTATGGAAGTTGAAACACCTATCCTTATCAATACAACTCCAGAAGGTGCAAGAGACTACCTTGTACCAAGCCGTGTTCAGGAAGGTAAATTCTATGCTCTTCCTCAATCACCGCAAATCTTTAAGCAGTTGTTGATGGTTGGCGGTATTGAAAAATATTATCAAATCGCAAAATGCTTCCGTGACGAAGACTTGAGAGCTGACAGACAGCCTGAGTTTACACAGGTGGATATGGAAATGTCTTTTGCTACTCAAGACGATGTTATTGAATTGACAGAAGGATTGCTTGTAGAAGCATTTAAAGCAGCCGGCGTTGATATCAAACCTCCTTTCACAAGAATCAGCTGGCAAGAAGCAATGGACAGATTCGGCTCTGATAAACCTGACGCACGTTTTGGTTTAGAGTTGTTTGATATCTCTGACATTATGATGGAATCAACATTCGAGCCTGTTAAAGAAACCTTGAAAAAAGGCGGTATTGCAAAAGCTATTAAAATCCCCGGCATTGCCGGTTATTCAAGAAAAGAAATGGACGATGTTCGCTCTACGGCTATTTCTTTTGGTGCAAAAGGTATTGCCTGGATTACTTACATGGAAGACGGCACAGTTAAGTCTCCTATCTTGAAATTCTTAACAGAAGAACAAATCGAAGCATTGAAGGTTAAAGCTGACGCAAAACCGGGTGATATCGTGTTCTTTGTTGCTGATGACAAGAAAACAACTTATGACGTTATGGGCAGATTCAGATTGTTCTTTGGTGAAAAACTCGGACTTATTGACGAAAACAAACACGCACTTCTTTGGGTTGTTGACTTCCCGATGTTTGAATACAGCAAAGAGTTCGACAGAGTAATGGCTATGCACCATCCGTTCACATCTCCTAACCTTGAAGATGTTGATAAGATGAAAACAGAACCTATGAATGTCCGCTCGATTGCTTATGACATTGTTTATAACGGAACAGAGCTTGGCGGCGGTTCTGTGAGAATCCACTCTACAGAAGTGCAAAGAAAAGTGTTTGAAGCGCTCGGCTTGACAGAAGAAGAAGTGCAGCAAAAATTCGGCTTTATGCTGCAGGCGTTCCAATACGGAACACCTCCGCATGCCGGTCTTGCAATCGGTCTTGACAGATTGGTTGCATTGTTGACTCATAATACTTCTATCAGAGAGGTTATTGCATTCCCGAAAAACTCTGCGGCAAAATGTCTGATGACAGACGCTCCTACATATGCGTCAGAAGAACAGCTTATGGAATTGCACCTTCGCTCAACCGTAAAAAGAGAAGCTAAGGTATAATGGATAAATTCACAGAAAAAACTTTATCATCAAAAACCGTCTATCAAGGGCGGATTTTTGATATTACGAGCGACGAAATTGTATTGTCTGACGGGCTAAAAAGGCATCGCGAAATTATTCATCACCCTGGTGGTGTCGTTATACTTGCGCTTAAAGATAACGGCAATATCCTGCTTGTAAAACAATATAGATATGCAGTGAAATCAATACAAACAGAACTGCCTGCAGGGCGTTTGGAAAAGGGAGAAGACCCTCTTTTTGCTGCACAAAGAGAATTGAGAGAAGAAACAGGATATATTGCCAAAAATTGGGAGTCTTTGGGGTATATCTTTACAACATTTGGAATTTGTGATGAAAAACTTTATCTTTTTAAAGCAACAGGTCTGACTTTTGATAAGCCTGATCCTGATGAGGGTGAAATTCTGGACTATTTTGAACTTCCGTTAAGCGATGTGCACAATCTTGTAAAAAATGGTACAATTAATGATGCAAAGACAATTTGCGCATTAGCAAGAACAGGATTATAGGGCTTTTAAACCGGATGTCACAAATCAAAATGCTTGTTCTGGATATAGACGGAACAATATTTAAAAAAGATTATAAAGCAACTGACAGGGTAAAAAATACCCTTAAACGGCTTTGTGAGGATGGTATAAAAGTTGTACTTTGCACAGGCAGAATGTATGCTGCAACCAAACTCATTGCACAGGAATTGTGTTTGACAACGCCTGTTATTTCTTATCAGGGCGGTCTTATCAAGAACTTTTGCAATGGAGAAGAAACTTTGCTTGAAAAAACTATGGATGCTTCTCTTGCTCGTGATGTTATTAATGAATTGAAAAAAAGGGGTATCTTTTTTAACCTGTATATAAATGATGTATTAATGGTTGAAGAGGACAAATACCTTATCAGAGAATATGTCGATGCCAGAAATATTGAGTATAAAGTTGTAGGAAATTGTGATGGTATGGATTTAACCGGAATGAATAAAATCCTTGCCATTGATGATGATACACAGCTTATAGAAAAGCTTCAAAAAGAAATGGCTGAGAAATACGGAGATAAACTATACGTAGTTCGTTCAACACCTCGTTTTTGCGAGTTTTCGAATCCGGAAGCCACAAAAGGCAATGCAGTCAAGTTTCTTGCTGATAAATGGGGCATTAAAAAAGAAGAGATTATGGCATGCGGCGATCAGGATAACGATATAGAAATGCTGCTTGCTGCCGGGGTTAAGGTTGCAATGGGCAATGCCTCGGAAGATTTGAAAAAAATAGCTGATTATGTAACGGAAACAGTGGACAACGACGGAGTTGCCTGTGCTGTTGCTAAATTTATAGGGGAAAAATATGCAATTTAGAATAGGACAAGGATTTGACTTACACCAGTTTGCCGAAGAAAGAGATTTGATACTCGGCGGTGTAAAAATTGATCATAATAAAGGGCTTTTGGGGCACTCTGATGCCGATGCATTGTGTCATGCGATTATTGATGCTTTGTTCGGAGCACTTGCTCTTGGTGATATAGGTCAGCACTTCCCTGATACAGACCCTCAATATTACGGCTGTGACAGTACAGAACTTCTTGCACAGGCAATGTATCTTGTCTTAAAAGAAGGGTATAAAATCAACAACATTGACGCAACAATTAAGACTCAGCAGCCGAGATTGGGACCTTTTATTAAAGCTATTCAAAAAAATCTTGCAGATGTATTAAACCTTGAACTCAATCAAGTATCAATTAAAGCAAAATCCATGGAATGGATGGGCCCAATCGGTGAAGGTAAATGCCTTGCTGTTGATGCTGTTGTTTTGTTAGAAGAAATAAGTATTTAAATACTTATTTCTTAATTAACCGTTGATTTTTATCATACGGTCAATTGTGCTGACAGCTTTTTTAGCTATTTGAGCATCAACATTAATTTCATTTTCTTCTGTTTCAAGAACATGAAGAATATCTTCAAGTGTGTTCCATTTCATGTTGGGACAAATTGCCTTTTTGCTTACGAGAATAAACTCTTTTTCAGGGCAATCACGTTTGAGCCTGTCTACTACACCCTGCTCTGTTACGATAATAAACTCTTTTTTATCAGATTTTTTTGCTTCATTTATAATAGCTGTTGTTGAGCCTACAAAGTCAGCAAGCTTTGTAACTTCTCTGTGGCATTCCGGATGTGCCAGCACCATTGAATCAGGATACACTTTTTTCTTTTCAATTATGTCTTCCGGTTTAATTCTTAAATGAGTAGGGCAATATCCGGGATATGTGATAACATTAACATCCGGCAGCATCGCTGCAACGTGAGTTCCAAGATATGTATCAGGAGCAAACAACACTTCCTTGACCCCTAAAGAACGTACTACATTGACAGCATTTGCACTTGTGCAGCAGATGTCGCATTCTGATTTTACTTCTGCAGTGGAATTTACATAGCAGACAACAGGAATATTTGGATTTTTAGCTTTGAATTCTCTTAATTGCTGCAAATTAATCATATCAGCCATAAGACAGCCAGAGTTCATATTTGGGAGTAAGACTTTTTTATCAGGCGAGAGAATTTTTGCTGTTTCTGCCATAAAGTAAACTCCTGCAAAAACAATTATATCAGCATTTGTTTTGGCTGCCTGCTGGCTTAAATACAATGAGTCGCCTGAAAAATCAGCTACTTCGTCAATTTCTACATTCTGGTATGTATGGGCGAGTATTATTGCATTTTTTTCTTTTTTTAATTTATTAATTTTTTCTATTAATTCTTTTTGTTCCATTTTTAATTACCTGGCACTTTTAATAATCTCAACTAAACCGTTCATAAGGAATTCACAAGACATTGCTGCAAGCAGGATACCGACAATTCTATTTATAACACTTACACCTGTTTTTCCTAAAATTTTGCTGACTTTAGAAGAAAATTTTAAAATCAGCCAGCATACTACAAGGTTGAAAAATAATGCCGCAATAATTAAAGAACGGTCGATGACATCACCTTGAGAGTTTTTCATACATATAGTAAGCATAGTGATTGTTGCAGGGCCTGATAAAAGAGGTATTGCAAGAGGGAAAACAGATATATCTGTTCTTTTCATTGATTCTTTGCGCTCTTCTTTGTTTTCGTTATTCATTGCCGGTTCAGGATTGCCAAGAACAAGGTCAATAGCCATAATCAATAACAAAATACCGCCTGCAATCTTTAACGCTGTAAGGCTTATTCCAAGCAAATCAAGTACGACTGAACCGGTATATGCAAAAAACAAAAGAATAAAAAATGCAATAACAATGGCTTTGTTCATCATTATATTGCGCCATTTTTCTTTGGAATTTGCTGTAAGTGCAATGAATACAGGTGCAAGACCTATTCCGTCAAGAGTAACAAATAATTTAGAAAAATAGCTTATAAATGAATGAATATATTCCAAAATTAGTTCCTTTCATGTTTTTAGTGTTTATATTATACAGGAAACATGATAAAGGTGTCCGTTAATAAAAACGGAAATTTACCAGCAGGAACCCACAGAACCGGCACCGCAAACTTTTCCGTTGACCCATATTGCATATTCGAGTTCGGTATTTTTGAAATTTGCTCCTTTTATATTGGCATTTAGCAAAGAAGTCTCTTCCAAATCAGCATTTTCAAAATCCGCACCTTCAAGGTTTGCTCCCTCGAAAGTTGCGTTTTCTATATCTGAACCTTTAAAGTTTGCATTTTTCAAGTTTGCATTCTTAAAGTTTGTTCTGTCGAGTTTTGCTTTTTCAAAATTGTAGCCCTCAAGATTCATACCTTCAAAATTTCTTTTTTCCAGATATGCGTTTTGACAGTCTTTTGTAAGAATGTTGTATACAAAAGAGTCATCACTGTCAGCAAAAGCTGCATAAGATACTGCTGCAAGAATAATAATTACGGTTGTAAGATAAAATCCTTTTTTCATACTTATAGTTCCTCCTTATTTTCCTGTTCTTTTCTTATAGGTTCAGGCAGGACTTTGCCTACATATTTTGAAATTGATAAAGAAAAAGCTAACCGGTCTTCATCATTGTTAGGAATTATAACAGCTGTTGTTATGGATGTCGTAGGTTCAGGTCTTATTTTTAGACCTGCTGCAAAAGAACCCCATGATTCGTTTCTTGAGACCCAGTCTGCAACAACACGCAGTTTATTGGGTATTATAGTCTGGTCTATGCCCATCATAACACCGGTTAAAGAAGGCATTTGACCTCTCCCGCCCACGAAACCGCCTGCTGTTAGAGTCGTTCTTGTTTTTTTACACAGATATGAGCCGTGTGCATATATCATGCTGTCAGGTTTTTTACCTTCTGTCAAGGAAGGAGATAGTGTTGCTCCGACAGTAAGCCTTGCAGCTTTTTTTATCCTAAAAACTTTTTTTGCTGCAAGGTTCAGTTTTACAGAGGTTCTGTCATCAATATTTGTGCCTACACCTAAAGATGCTTCCGTTCCCATGCCCGTACCCATTATGATTTGCGGTGTTAAAGAAGCATAAGCATCGCCGAACGGGCTGTATCTGTTAGATTGTTTTAAAATAACTTCGCCTCCCGGCAGTACATCTGATGACGGCATGGTAATGATTGTCTGCTGTGCATTGGCACCGGAAATAAACGATATGTATATGATTATTGTGAATATATATTTAAAAAAACGCATTACTAAATTTTAGCATAAAAAAAGTACCTCATTACGAGATACTTAAATTAATAACCTTTCAATTATTATTATAAAAATTTTTTTTATTTTCTGCAATAAAATAAATACTTTTGTAAATAAAAATGCAAAACAGTATGTGTTTGTATTATGATTATTAGTCCCGGAAGGTTAAAATGAAAATAAAATCACTTGGTCTGGAACAGAAACATAATAAAAATATATCATTTAAAGCCAGAGAATATGCCGTCATTAAGACAACCATAAATGGAATTACTACAAATCTTAAAGCCTATGAAATCGGTTTTGAGGATACACGTTTTTTAGACTTAATGGCATCAAAGCTTAATCTGTTAAGTTTGTATGGAAATAAAAAAATAGTTACTCCAAAACAAAATCATGATTGGCTGGCTTCTATAAACAATGCGATAATGATGGCGGGATTTAATGAACCTCAGCATTCTTTTCTTTTGACAAAAGATAAAAGACCGTGTGGCATCATGTCGTATAAAAATCTTAAAAAGTGCTATCTGGATTATATTGTCACATGGCCTTTTGCAAAAGGCTCAACAGTTAAGCTTGCAGGTAAAAGTATGATAAAAATGATGTATGAGGATTGTATTGAGTCGAATACTTCCGTAATAATGCTCGATTTGCTTGATAAAATGTCTCAAAAGTTGAAAACTTTTTATAAATCTCTTGATTTTATCGAGAATAAAGGGCCTGATTCAATGGGTTGTGATATGTATATTTCACGACATAATTTCATGCGCAAATCACGAGAGCTTGATGCTTTTATAAATGTAGAAAAAGTTAAAAATTCAAAACAAATAAATCTTAAAGAAGTTCTGGATATTGATTTTAATAAATAACAAAATTTTAGACAAAAAAAACGAGGGGTTTTGTAATTTAATATTACATCCCAACCCTCGTAAGGTTTTTACACTAGCCGAAACATTAATAACATTATTATTATAACACTTATTTGAGTATTATGCAAATACATGGAACAATATGTTAACTAATATTACCGTTTCTTTACATATATCGTATATATAGATATATGAATTTATTGAAAATAATTCTCTTATTGCATAATATATAGGCATGCAAGTATATAATCAATTGAATAAAAACCCGAATTTATCAATATGCCTGGGCTTTTTTGACGGTGTACATCAGGGTCATAAAGTTGTTTTAAGAAACGCTGTTAATCTTGCATTACAGAATGGTCTTAAGTCAGCTGTAATTACCTTTAGAGAACATCCCCTTTGTTATTTGCAGAACAGAACTCCTCAGTATATTCTTTCACTTGACGAGCGGCTTGCTCTTATTGCAGAGCAGGGTATTGATTATGCTTATGTACTTGATTTTGATGAACAAATTGCTGATTCTCTTGCATTAGACTATTTGAGAGATTTTCTTGTAGAAAATTTTACGCCAAAGTTTATAACTACTGGATTTAATCATTATTTTGGTGCAAATAAACAGGGCGATGCAGCTTTTCTCAGAGCATATCAGGAAGAATTCGGCTATAAGTTTTTTGAAATTCCTCCTATTACTTTCAATAATACACTTATAAGCAGTTCTAAAATACGCCAGATGATTGCTTCTGGTGAAATGGAGGCTGTTCCTGATCTTCTTGGCGAATATTTTGCCATAAAAGGCAGGGTAATAACAGGCAACAGAATTGGCCGAACAATTTCTTATCCTACAGCAAATATCAAGTATCCTAAGGATATTATAAAACCTTCCAACGGGGTTTATGCAGCACTTGTTAATATAGATGACACAGAGTATAGAGCAATGGTTAATCTTGGCAGGCGCCCGACTGTCAACGGCTCTAATATTCTACTTGAGGCAAATATTTTTGATTTTAGCGAAAATATCTATGATAAAGATATTAGAGTGAGTTTTCTTAAAAAAGTCAGAAATGAAGTAAAGTTTGGGTCTCTTCCTGATTTGAAATCACAAATTGTTAAAGACGAAAACGAGATAAGGCATTTTTTCAAAAATATAAAAATATAAAAAAAGCGGTAGTTTTTAATTACCGCTTTTTGTTTAACACATGAACTAAATTATATAAGCAAATCGTTTTTGGCTTTTGGAATAAAAGCTTCCCACATTTTTTTGACAAATTCATCAACTGTCATGCCTGTGTGGAAATCTTTTTGCTGTGCTTCTGCGGCAAACTGTTTGATTCTTATTTCTGCTTCTTCTTTAGGCATTTGCGCATACATTTGTGCAAGCGTGTTATTTTCCATTCCGATTCTTTTTGCTATATAGTCCAGAATGTTGAAATCATCTTTGAGTTCAGCTCTGGAATATGCTTCTTTATAAGCTTCTTCAATCCAGCTTGCAGCCTGATGGAATTTGTTCTCTTCTGTCGGGCTGGCAGAACGTATTGCTGCTGCTGGTTCGATATTTTCAAGCTTGACCATATCACCGACTGTATTTTCCTGTAAAACTTTCAGGGCGTCAGGTTTGTATTTTTGTTTTAAGCCATTGATTTTAGCAGTAAGTTTTTCCAGATTTTTCTCTGCATTGCCTATTTTATCCAGCCCGAGACGGCTTCTCTGCCAGTATGCCGCACCTCCTAAAACAGCAAGTGCAAGTGCTCCGTATACAAGAGTCTTTTTCAACTTTCCGTTTTCCTCAGGTTTGTGTGCAGGAATGTTAGGTTTTTGTGTTTGTTTGGATGCAGTTGTTTGTGCAGGAGCAAGCTGCATTTTTGAAAATGCTGAGTTTGCATTAATACTTTGTACAGGCATGATTACCCCTTTCTTAATAAGACCATTATGTTATTTATTAAATTCAAAAATGAAATTTTTTGCCAGTTGATTTTTGTAATATGGCGTAAAACGCCTTTATTAATAGAAAAATCCATTTTAATAATTCTTAATAATTATCATAAAATATGTGTTACGCATGCTATTAAAACGCTGTAGATAAAAAATACATATGAAACACTAAAAATTAAACGTGAATTTTTTTTAAGGTATGACATAAATTCTCTCCGTGCATTCTTATTCGTATATTCAAATTTTTGCGTTTAAATATCTGTATTTATATTAGCCAACCGGATATTTATAGGACAATTTTTGTAAAAAAGCGGTAATATTACTTTGAAACAGACTTTTTATATTGTAAAATTTAGTGAAGATAAAATTAACAGGAGAAAAATAATGGCTAATGTAATACAGGGAAATTTAACTACAAATAATGAAAAATTCTGCATAATCATATCCAGATTCAATGAGTTTATAGGGTCAAAACTATTGTCCGGTGCGGTTGATGAACTTGTAAGGCACGGTATAAAAGAAGATACTATTGATGTAATCTGGACTCCGGGAGCGTTTGAAATTCCTGTTATAGCCAAGAAAGCTGCAAAATCAGGTAAATATAATGCGATTATTACTCTTGGTGCGGTTATTAAAGGCTCTACAGGTCATTATGATTTTGTTGCTGCCGAAGTTTCAAAAGGCGTGGCTCAGGTATCTCTGGAAACCTGCGTCCCTGTAATATTCGGTGTACTTACAACCGACAACCTCGAGCAGGCAATTGAAAGAGCCGGTACAAAAGCCGGAAATAAAGGTTCTGAAGCAGCTAAAGCCGCTATTGAAATGGCGAATTTGACAAAGCTTGTATAAAACTATATCATTACTTTTGTTTAAATGATAAAACAGGAGTTTATGTATGAGTATTGATTTGGTTAAGGCAATAAAGTCACCCTGGCAAAAAGACGGCGGTATTGCACGAATGATTCTTGGCGGGCTTGTGCTTGCAATACCTATTTTGTGGTTTGTTTCTCTTGGGTATTTAATAGAGTACATAAATAAAATTATTAATGGAAATGAAGAATTGGGTAATGTTTTTAAACACGGCTCGAAGTCTTTTGTCATAGGCTTTAAATATTTTGTAGGTCTGATACTATTGCTGATTCCTTTTCTGATTATTGATTTTATATTTAATATGATTATGGCAGACAGGCACCCTGTTATATACTGGTGTTTATTTAATCTTTTGCAAATAATCTTTATGGTTATTAGTTTTATGATGACAATAAATTTTGCACTTGATTATAAGGTGCTTTCTATGGTTGATTTTCAAAGAGCATTATTGCTTATTAAAGGAAATGTTTTGCAATTTATAATAGCATTTATTTTTAATTCGCTTGTACAGGTTGTATATATGATTCCGCTTATTATATTGGTATTCATTGTGTGTGCCCTTGCTGTAGCAGTTGCAGTTGTTCCTCTTATTTCTATAATATTAATATTGCTCATGTTGATTACTGCAATAGCATTAATATTTGCATCATTAATTGCCTCTTACAATGTAATGGGACAATTCGCCAAGGAATCTCCTGCAATAGAACAAATGAAACAGATGGCTTCAATTTAATATTGAAATTTTCAAAAATATTTCAAAACACACTATCATTTTTTAGCAAAAAGTGCTACAATGATAGTGTGTTTATTATTTAGGAGCGTGCTAATGGGTATTAGTCTCAAGCAGGCATTTTGTTTTGTGCCGCAGGATTCAAAATGGGTTTCTAAAGTGTTTATAGGCGGGTTGCTGCTTTTCTTCCCGACTTTTGTTTATATTTTCCCGGGAATTAGGCGCATGATTTTTGATCCTATGAATTATTATATGGTCGCGCTTTTCATAATGCTTACTTTGACTCTGCTACTGGCAATCAGCGGGTATTTTTTCAAAGCAGTCCATAACAGGATTGTTCACCAGAACGGAAAACTGCCTTCTTGGAAGTATTTTAGTTACTATATTTATATTGGTGTTAAATCGTATATAGGCGGTTTTATTTTCTCAATACCGTTTCTTGTAATGTTTCTGCTTTTAATGGCATTTGCTCCTTTGACTGCTTCTATGCAGCTTGTACCTTTTTTGATTGCAGTATGTATTTTACATGTTATTTACACTGCAATGTATATTATGCTTGCGCTTAAATTTTCTATGGATTTTAGAATAAGTTCTTTCCTCAATATTAAAAAAGCATATGACCTTATAAAAGATAATCTTTTAAACTACGTGATACTGGTTCTATATTGTCTGCTGGTTGCACTTTGCAACTTTATACTCTCGATGCTGCTTATTCACGGTCAGATTTTTGCATTGCTGCTGCCGTTTGTAACCTTCTATGTATATCTTGTTTATACTGATTTGTTTGCCCAATTTGCTCTTAACTGCGATGAAAGGTGTGCTGATGAAAGCAAATGTTTTGTGTAAAAAAGAAGCTGTAAAAAATGTAAAAAAGCGAGAAAATATAAACAGCATGCCAGAGGTTCGTAAGAATATACATCTTCCGTTTTCGCTGCATTTAATGGAACACTGGGCAAAGTTTATGATTTTTTGTTGATACTCTATAGTCTTATTGTAATAGCCTTTGTATCCTCCAAAAAATTAATGGTATAAGCGCTGGTTTTCGGGATTAAGAGCATTTCTTCGGCTTTAAGATTAAAACTTCTGTCATCTGTATTGACTTCCATTGAGCCTTCAAGTACATAGAAATATACATCCTGAGGCGAAATCTGTGTCGGTACAATCAACCCCTGTGTTGCCGCAAAGAATCCTATTGATCTGTTACCTTCGTTTATCAAATATTTATAGTCAATGCTGTTTAGTCTGTACTGCAGTTCTTCTTTCGGTACTATAATCTTTTTGAACATTATTTTCTCCCTTTGCTATATGTTTTGATTTAATTCTTTATTGTGTTTTGGACTTTTACAACACCCGTGTGTTTAGTTTTTATCAAAAAGTTAATTTTTGATAACTTTATGCTGTATAAAAATTTTTAGTAGAATATAATATCCTTAAGGAAGGTATGATGACGTGGCAAACAGTTTAATGAAAACAAGCGAGGGGAAAATAACAAGAATTCCGCCTCAAAATATAGATGCAGAAGAGGCGATTCTCGGTGCAGTATTGACTAATCCGGTGTGTTTTAACAAAATTGCAGATATGCTTTCGTCAAAGAGTTTTTATAAACCCGCAAACCGATTTATTTATGAAGCGGTTGTTGAACTTTTTACCAAAAATCAGGCAATAGATATTGTTACTGTCTCCGAGGCTCTTAATGAATCAGGAAAATTGGAGATGGTAGGCGGCCGTGCTTATATAAATGACCTTGCCCTAAATTCCGTTACAACTGCTAATATCGAATATTATGCAAAAATAGTACAGGAAAAAGCTATAAAAAGAGAGTTGATTAATGCCGGTTCTGAAATTGTAGAGATGGCATATGATAATACTTCTACAGAAGCTACGCTTGATAATGCTGAAAAACTTATTTTTAATATTGCCCAGCAAAAAACGACATCGGATTTGATTTCCGTAAAAGATCTTGTTTTGACAAGCTATGAGCAGATTGCTTACAGGTATGAGCACAGAGATGAACTTATAGGCGTTCCTACAGGGTTTTATGATTTAGATGCAATGACATCGGGGCTTCAAAAATCGGATTTAATCATTCTTGCAGCACGTCCTTCAATGGGTAAAACTGCATTTGCTCTTAATATCGCACAACATGTAGGTTTGAAAGCAAGAAAACCTGTTGCTATTTTTTCGCTCGAAATGCCTAAAGAACAGCTTGTACAGCGTATGCTCTGCTCAGAAGCAGAAGTTGATACTCAGAAATTAAAAACAGGAAATATGCAGTCAAAAGACTGGGAAAAACTTACTACTGCTATGAATTTCTTTGCAGATGCTCCAATATTTATTGACGACTGTGCAGGTGTAAGCGTAATGGATATTCGTGCAAAATGCAGGCGTCTTGCAATGGAGCAAAAGGAACTCGGTCTTATTGTAATTGACTACCTTCAGCTTATGGAAGGGTCGGGTAACGGTGACGATCGTAACCAGCAGATTTCCGGCATTTCACGCGGTTTGAAAGGGCTTGCAAGAGAGTTAGGCGTTCCTGTTATTGCATTGTCTCAGCTTTCACGTGCTGTTGAACAGCGTACTGACAAAAAACCAATGCTGTCAGACTTAAGAGAATCAGGAGCGATTGAACAAGATGCTGATATTGTAATGTTTATTTATCGTGATGAATACTACAATAAGGAAGATACTGAAAACCGCGGTAAAGCCGAAGTAATAATTGCTAAACACAGAAACGGACCTGTCGGTGCAATTGATTTGCTGTTTCAGGGAAATATTACGAAATTTAAAAATATTACGAAAACTAACGTATTTTAGCAATTTTAAATATTTAGTTGTTTTGTAATGTTATGATTCAGAAAATTCATAAAGTATTTGACACTGCTAATTTCAGCGGTGTTAAGAAAATAACGATACCTGCTGAATTCAGGGGCTTAAAACTTTGTCCTGCTTTGGATAAAGATACTGTGAGTTTTAAGACCTTAGATTTGCTGCAATTACCAAAAAAAAAGATTTTTGAAAAAATTGATAAATCAATTAAGAATAGAGAAAATTTTATTGGCTCAGGCGGAGAGGCAATTGTATATCGTATAGATGATACTGATTATTGCGTGCGCTTAAATAAGGATTTTATAAAAGATTATAAAAAGTCTTTTTCTCTTAAACTTCGAGAAGAAGATAAAATTAATCATGTTGTTGCTAGACTCGGAAAAGGGTCTTCAATTATGAAATATATAGAAGGTTATCCTGTTTTATCGTTTTCTAGGTCAAAGGCCCAGCCACCTTCAGATGAAATAGCCAAGATGATTGCAGAATTGCCTGAAGCTGCTTTTAATAAGCTTTTTAAGCAGATTTGTCATGCAAAAGATAACCAAATGATTTTTGATTGTAATTGGACAAATGTTATAGTAAATCCTAAAGAAAAAACTCTTACTGCAATAGATTTTTACAAAATGATACCAGATATGCCTGAAACAGTGAGACCTTTAGATTATATATTTGCATCGCTTGTTCATATGGAAACTACTCTGGAGCAAAAGAAAAAGTATGCAGGCAAGTTGCTTTTAGCCGCGTTGGAAGAACTAAAACCATCTGTTAAACCTTGTTTAAACCCTTCCGAATTTGGTTTTGGTGGCTTTATTTATAAGCTTAAGAACTCATATGAGGTTAATTTAGGTAAGTTTGAGGATATTCTTGTTAAGACCTTGTCTGAAATTCAAGACATTAAAATCAAAGAGTCTAATGGCAGAGATGTTTATATTGAGTTAAACAGTAAATTAAATATGGCAAAAGCTCTTGTCAATCAGTTGTTCTTAAAATCAACCTAAAATAGTATTTATACATGTAAAGTTCTTGATAAAACGAGTGTTTTGTGTACAATTGGGGTATGTGTAGAAAAGGTCCTTTTGATGGAAGAGGACAAGGGAGAAAAAGATGGCTATCTTAGAAAAATGGTCCAAACTGCTTAAAGCAGGCATGCTTAGTGCATTTGCCGTGTTTTTGGCAGCAAACTCTGCATTCGCAGGGGAAGCCGATTTGGTAGTACCAAATCTTTCAAGCGACCCTCAAAGCTTTAATCTGCTTTTGATTGGTATCGCTATTTCCGTACTGGGCTTGGTTTTTGGTTTGATAGAGTTTATCAAAGTCAAAAACTACAAAGTTCATGAAGCTATGGCTAATGTCGGAAACACAATTTTTGAAACTTGTAAGACTTACCTGATTCAACAGGGTAAATTCTTACTTGCATTAGAAGTACTGATTGGTGCTTGTATTGCGTTTTACTTCGGATACTTGCAGCAAATGGGCTTTAAAGGGGTGGGATTAATCCTTTTATGGTCTGTAATCGGTATTCTCGGTTCTTACGGTGTAGCATGGTTCGGTATCAGAATGAATACACTTGCTAACGCAAGAACTGCTTTTGCTTCTCTTGAAGCTAATCCTTTAAAGGTTTTAAACATTCCTTTAAAAGCAGGTATGAGTATCGGTGTATTACTCGTTAGTGTTGAGTTAATCATGATGCTTGTTATTTTGCTGTTTGTCCCAGGACATCTGGCAGGTGCTTGCTTTATCGGTTTTGCTATCGGTGAATCTCTGGGTGCTTCCGCTCTTCGTGTAGCAGGCGGTATCTTTACAAAAATTGCCGATATCGGTTCCGACTTGATGAAAATTCAATTCAAAATTAAAGAAGATGACCCGAGAAACCCCGGTGTAATCGCTGACTGTACAGGTGACAACGCAGGCGATTCTATCGGACCTACAGCTGACGGTTTCGAAACTTACGGCGTAACAGGTGTTGCTCTCGTTTCATTTATCTTGCTGGGTGTATTCCCTCAATATCAAATCCCGTTGTTAACTTGGATTTTCACAATGAGATTCTTAATGATTGTGACTTCTGTTGTTGCATACTGGATTAACACAGGTTTGACACAAGTGATTTTCGGCAAAGCTGAAAAACTTGACTTTGAAAAACCTTTAACAAACCTTGTATGGTTAACATCTATCCTTTCTATAGCTATGACATTCGGCGTAAGCAAATGGTTACTGGGCGGTTTGGAAGGAAACCTCTGGCTTGTATTGGCAGGTATCATTTCTTGCGGTACACTCGGTGCTGCTTTGATTCCTGAATTTACAAAAATCTTTACAAGTCCGAACGCTATTCATACAAAAGAAGTTGTTACAGCTTCACGTGAAGGCGGTTCTTCTTTAACAATCCTTTCAGGTATTGTTTCCGGTAACTTCTCCGGATTCTGGATTGGTATGGTAATCGTATTCTTAATGGGATTGGCATACTACTTCAGCACAATGATTCCTGACGCAGTAATGATTTATGCATCAGTATTTGCGTTTGGTCTTGTTGCTTTCGGTTTCTTGGGAATGGGTCCTGTTACAATTGCTGTAGACAGCTACGGTCCTGTAACAGATAACGCTCAATCTGTTTATGAATTGTCTTTGATTGAAGAAAGAGAAGGCATCTCAGAAGAAATCGAAAAAGACTTTGGTTTCAAACCTAACTTCGATGTTGCTAAACAGCAATTAGAAGAAAACGACGGCGCAGGCAATACCTTCAAAGCTACATCTAAACCGGTTCTTATCGGTACAGCTGTAGTTGGTGCCACAACAATGATTTTCTCATTGATTCTGGTTATCAAAAATACACTGGGTATTCAGCCTGAAGCTGTATTGAATATCTTGAATCCTTATACTATTTTAGGATTCTTATCCGGCGGTGCTGTAATTTACTGGTTCTCAGGTGCATCTATGCAGGCTGTTACAACCGGTGCATACAGAGCTGTTGAATACATCAAAAAACACATCAAAATTGATGATGAAAGCGTTAAATCAGCAAACGTAGCAAACTCAAAAGAAGTTGTTAAAATCTGTACTCAATACGCACAAAAAGGTATGGTTAACATCTTCATCGCGTTATTCGCTTTTGCTCTTGCTTACGCTTGTTTATCAGCACCTACTGCTAAAACAGTTGCTCCTGTAGCTTTCTTCGTAAGCTACCTGATTGCAATTGCCGTATTCGGCTTGTTCCAGGCTGTATTTATGGCTAACGCAGGCGGATGCTGGGACAACGCTAAGAAAATCGTTGAATGCGACCTCTGTGAAAAAGGTACTCCTTTGCACGATGCTACAGTAGTAGGCGACACAGTAGGCGACCCGTTCAAAGATACTTCTTCAGTAGCTATGAACCCGATTATCAAGTTCACAACTTTATTCGGTTTATTGGCTATGGAAATCTCTATCAATGAATCTTTCAGACAGATTGCGCCTATTGCAGGTGTTGTATTCCTGATTATCGCATTGGTGTTTGTATGGAGAAGCTTCTATGCAATGAGAATTCCTGAAAAAACTGAAAACAATGACTAATTGTTATTAAGTTAGAAATACTCCTCCGGCTTCCGGAGGAGTATTTCTATTCTAAACAGTTTTGTTCTTCTAAATCCAATTGATGCATAAATTCATTAAAATCACGCAATTTTTTGGATTCTTTGCTTTGTTCTATCTTTTTGAGGGCTTCTTTAATTTTTAAAATGTTGAAAATTTGCAGCAAAGTGTCTATTGAAAAATTTCCGTCTTTGCTTGCATTTTTAATAACTGCGTATTTTTCTGTAATTTTTCCGTCCTTACTTAATGTAAAAATATCCCAGCCTGTATTTTTGTCTTTACCGTGATATGTCAATGTGTGTTTTGGGTCTGACTTTGTTTCTGACTTGAATAAATGAATTGTAGCAGCGTTATTAATTCCTTCAATATTTGCTTTAAAAGATACATTGTTCATTTTTTTCTCCAACTGTTTTTTTTTGATATAAGTTCAAAAATAAAATTATTTGTTATTTGTTTTATATTTGTAAAGAAATATTAAATTTAATATAAAAAAAGTTATAAAATTTTAACACAGGGAATTTATAGAGTAGAGGAAACAAACAAGATTTAAAATTTTCTCTCTCTCTAATTCCTCTCTCTAATATGTGGTAAAGTTTAACCGGCGCAAGTCGGTTTTTTTTTGCTTAAAATTACTTCTGCTAAGTTGTTTGTACTATAATTGTAGATGTAGACATATAAGTTTGGAGACAGTATGAGAAAACCCAATATTGCCGTGTTAGGTGCGACAGGTGTTGTAGGAAGAGAAATCTTAAAAATTCTTGTGGAAAATGAAGTTCAATACAACGAAATTAAGTTTTTAGCCAGTGTAAAGAGCGCAGGTAAAAAAATAACATTTAAGGGTGAAGAACATACTATTATCGAAGCAACACCACAGGCTTTTGAAGGGGTAAATATTGTACTTGCTTCTGCCGGCGGCTCTACTTCTCTTGCACTTGCTCCCGAGGCAGTTAAAAGAGGCTGTGTGTATATTGACAATTCAAGTGCATACCGTATGGAAAAAGATGTTCCTCTTGTTATTGCAGGTGTAAATGATGATGACTTGAAGAATCATAAAGGCATAGTTGCCAATCCGAACTGCTCTACTTCACAGCTTATGCTTGTTTTAAAACCTCTGCATGACTATGCAAAAATTAAACGAATGATTGTAAGCACTTATCAGGCTGTGTCAGGTGCAGGTCTTGCAGCAATAAATGAACTTAAAGAAAATACAATTGCACAAAACGAAGGCAAAGACTTTGAAAATGTTAAATTTAAAAAACCGATTGCTTATAACGTAATACCTCAGATTGATGTGTTCTGTGATAACGGATATACAAAAGAAGAAATGAAGGTGACTAATGAAACTAAAAAAATCCTTCACCTTGACGCAGACACTCCGATTTCTTGTACAGCAGTAAGAGTTCCTGTATTCCACGGACACTCTGAGGCCGTAACAATTGAATTTGAAAAAGAATTAACACCGGAAAAAGCAAGAGAAATTCTGGAAAATGCCTGGGGTGTTGAGGTTATGGATGATATAGATAATTATATTTATCCTACACCTAGAGATGCAGCTGGTAAAAATCCCGTGTATGTAGGAAGAATTCGTAAAAATATTGCATTTGATAATGCAATTGACCTGTGGTGTGTTGCCGACAATATCAGAATCGGTGCGGCTCTCAATACTGTACGTCTTGCTGAAAGTGTAATTAGAATGGGATTGTTTTAGAAAGCACGATTAAAATATGGATACCGAACAGAAAATATCAATTAAAGAATATGATTACGAACTGCCAAAAGAATTAATTGCACAAACACCGTCAGAAAAACGAGAAAACTGCCGTATGATGGTGCTGGATAGAAATAACCAGACCATAGAACACAAACATTTTTATGATATAACTGATTATTTTGATAAGGATGATGTGCTGGTTTTGAATAATACTAAGGTAATTCCTGCGAGACTGTTTGGTCGGAAAAATACAGGCGCACACATCGAGGTATTTCTTTTAAAACAAATCGGTGACAAAACCTGGGAAGTTCTGATTAATCCGTCTAAAAGGGTTAGAGAAGAGTCTATTATTGAGATTTCACCTGACCTGTATGTAAAAGTTCTTACCCGCCAGAATGAAGGTAAATGGCTTGTTGAACTTCACTATGACGGAAATTTTTATGAAATTCTTGATAAAGTAGGCAATATCCCGCTGCCGCCCTACATAGAACGTACAATGACGGATGAACAATTGAAATCACTTGACTATGACAGGTATCAGACTGTCTATGCACAAAGAGAAGGCTCTGTGGCTGCGCCGACTGCGGGGTTGCACTTTACCAAGGAAATACTTGAAAAATTAAAAACAAAAGGTGTACAAATCTGTTATGTTACTTTAAATGTTGGTCTTGGCACATTTAGACCTGTTAAAGTTGATAATATTCTTGAACACAAGATGGATTCTGAAGAGTTTGAAATTTCTGCACAAACAGCAAAAATTATAAATGAGGCAAAAAAATCAGGTAAAAGAATTACTGCTGTAGGAACAACAACTGTAAGGACACTAGAAACATGTATGCAAAAATATGATGAGATTCTTGAAGTGATAGATGATTCAACACTATTCATTTATCCGGGATTTAAGTATCGTGTTGTGGACAGGCTGCTTACGAACTTCCATCTTCCTAAGTCTACGTTAATTATTCTTACATCAGCATTTGCCGGCAAGGATTTTGTATTCAGGGCATACAAAGAAGCAATTAAAGAAAGCTACAAGTTCTATAGCTACGGCGATTGTATGTTGATTAATTAGTAGTAGATATAATTGTTATTTTAATACTTATTTTTTTACAGTATACTTACTTTGCCTGTTTCAAAACTCAAATAACCGCGAACAATTTCAAACTTTTTGTCGTGGTGGGCTTTACGCAGAATTTCAGAACGCTTTAAAAGCTTTCTTTTCTTTGTAAGCGTGTAATTTCGTGCAAGTTCATTGTAGCATTCTGTTTCGGAATCAATAATCTCATACACGGAGCGAATCAACAACTGCAAATGGTCAGGCTCTTTGGGGTACATAGACTTTGCTGCCTTCATAACTCCGCAATCGTCATGACTAAGCACCATAACAAGCGGTACGTTAAGGTGATCAACTGCATATTCAACACTTTCAAGAATATTTTCACCTATTACTGCACCTGCGCATCTTACAACAAACAGGTCTCCGAAGCCTTTATCAAAAATCATTTCGGGAATTACTCTTGAATCCGAACAGGTAACAATACACGCTATTGGTGATTGACCGTTTTTGTGTGATTTTAATGTGTCAACGCATCTGTTTGAAACAGTGGTCTCACCATTTACAAAACGACGGTTGCCTTCTATAAGTATATCAAGTGCTTTTTGTGCTTTTTCAATCATTATTTTCCCGACTCCGTGTCTGTATTTTTGATTTCTTTAGCTTCAATTTTTTTAGTAGCAGGGAGAGGCTCTTCATCTGCAAGAATTTTTTTATTTTTCTTTTTCTCTGCTTCGTCGTCAAGCTGCTTGTTTATTATCAATGTTTGACCAACCTGAATAATGTTGCTTGTAATTAAGTAGAGCAGAACACCGGCCGGAATCGGAATAAACAGGAAAGTAGCCGTAAGCATAACAGGCATCATTGTTCCGAGTGACTTTTGCATTGCTTCCTGTGCAGGGTCGGCATTTTGCATTTTGTTTGTTGCCATCATTATCTTTTGTGTTAGGAACATTGACGCACCGAATATTACAACAAGAAGTAATACATCATAGTTGAATGAGGATTTTGTTGCAGATGTCGGTACAGAAGCAACAAGGTTGTCCCCCTGTTTTTTAAAGGTTACTTTTTCTATTTCTCTTGTGTTGTTATCTGTAACAGTTGCTTCGGCACTTGTTATTTGTGCAAGCTGGCTGAATTTCAAATCAAAGTCATCAAGACTGATTTTTAAATCAACAGGCTCCCCTGGAACAATATCACCCTGTACTTTAACCGCATTTCTCGGGTTTGAGAGTTTTGCATTTTCGAGTTCTTTGTCTCCAACATATACTTTTATATTTTTATTTAAAGAGAAAGTATCTCTCGGACCAACGGAAAACGTACCGTCATTTGAAACACCTGCATTGCCTTTCAAAGTTGCATCAAGTCTGTTAATAAATAAGAACTTGGACTGACCTGCCATAGATATGAACTGAGGGCTCATTAATGAAGAATACAAAAGAATGAAAATCGGCATTTGAATTAGTAACGGTAAACAGCCTGCCATAGGGTTAAATTTGTGTTCTTTATAGAACTCCATCATTTTTTGCTGCATGACCTGCGGGTTATTCTTGTATCTGTCTTGAATAGCCTTCATTTTGGGCTGCAACTGCTGCATTGTTTTCATTGAACGCTGCTGTGACACATTTAACGGCCACATAGCAAGCCTTATAATAACAGTCAGAGCGATGATGCCAAGACCGTAACTTCCGAATATATTACTTAACTGCTTTAAAAAATCTATGGTTAAAGTTGTGAAATCCACTTGTTTTCTCCCCTTATTAATACCCTCAATCGGTCAGTGATACTCAATACCTAATATTCTATAACAAAAATATATTTTGCCAATTAAATTTATGTATTATAATTATCAACAAATAAAGGAAAACAATAAAAATGAAGATAGTAGTATTTGGTGCAAGCGAGATAGGCTGCCTTATAGCAACAGAATTTTTCGAAGACCACGATATAACAATAATAGACAATGAAGAAAATCGTACTGATGCATTGAATAAGCTGGATATCAGTTTTATTGCAGGTAACGGTTCAAATATAAATACGCTGAATTCTGCCAATATTGAAGACGCAGATGTTTTTATAGCATGTACGAGTTTTGATGAGGCAAATATTGTATCCTGCTTGACTGTAAGCCGTTTAAGCAGGGCTAAGACAGTATGCTTTGTTAGTAAGCCAGAGTATATTGAATCATTAAAACTGGTTAAAAATACCAGATATGAAATGATTGATTATGTTATCTGGCCGGAAGAACTTCTTACGCAGGAAATTTTCAGGATAATTATGGTACCAGAAGCTGTTGATGTGGAAAATTTTGCCAACGGCAGAGCAAGGCTTTTGGAATACAGGATAAAAGAAGATTCTCTTATTTTGAATAAAAAACTCAAGGATTGCCGTTTTGCAGATGAGACACTTGTCGTTGCTGTTACAAGAGATGAAACTCTCTTTATTCCTGACGGGGATACAGAGTTTAAGCTGAATGATAAAGCTATATTTATGGGGTCTTCCACATCTTTGGATATTCTGGCTAGAGATATTTTTCAGAGCAAAACAAAAGTCAAAACAGCATCTATTATAGGAGGCGGCAGTGTTGGTCTTATGCTTGCACAGTATCTTGAAAAAAGTAATATTAAAACCAAGATTATTGAACGCGATTACAAACGCTGCGAGTATTTGACAGAAGTTTTGAAAAATACCCTTGTACTCTACGGCGATGGTACAAATATGGAACTATTACAGCAGGAGGATTTTGGTGAAAGCGATGTTGTAATAAGTGTTACAAATAATGATGAAAAAAATCTTCTGTGTTCGCTTTTGACAAAACAAATGGGTGCTAAAAAAGTTATAACAAGGGTTTCAAAGTCGTCAAACATAACACTCTTTGAAAAAGTCGGCATTGATGTGGCAATTTCACCTAAAGAAGCGTCAATTAATGAAATAAGAAATAACCTTATTGAAACGGATGTTGAAATTCTTGCTACCGTAGAAAGAGGACAGGGCAGAATCATAGAGGCAAAAATTCCGGAAACTTTTAAAGAAACTGCTGTTATGAATTTAAAACTTCCAGAAAAGGCTATTATTGCAATAATACAGAGAGGTCCGAGCGTGATAATTCCAAAAGGTGTTACTATGCTGAAGCCTAATGATTCACTGCTTATATTTACAAGAGAAGAAAATTCACAAAAAATCATAGATTTTTTTAGAGGGTAATTAATCTAATGAGATTGACATATATCTTTACATCGCTGGTACTGGTTTTAAGGTGTATTGCACTTGTTATTCTTGCACCGGTTGCAGTGGCGTTTTATTATAGGGATTGGAGTTCTTCTGTGCCTTTTTTTGCAGCGTCTCTGCTGTGTATTGTATTGAGTTTTTTGTTCAGAACAAAAACAGATACATTTGAGAGCCTTAATGATATTAAAAAATCAGAGGCATTGTGTGTAGTGGCTTTGTCATGGCTAATTTTTAGTTTTATGGGAATGATTCCGTATATTTATTTCGGATTGAGTCCTCTAAACTCGCTTTTTGAGTCAGTTTCCGGTATTACTACGACCGGTGCTACAATTCTGACTCATTTTGATTATCCGAAAACAATGTTTTTCTGGCGTTCAATGAGCCAGTGGCTTGGCGGTATGGGAATTATTGTATTATTTATTGCTATTCTTCCTCAGTTTGCTGTTGCCGGCAGACAGATGTTTTTTGCGGAAGCGCCCGGACCAACGGAGGATAAGATTACACCCCGTATAAGGCATACCGCCGGTGCAGTATGGACTATTTATCTTATTGTGACTCTTATGGAGATATTGCTTTTAAGGATTGCGGGCATGCCATTATTTGATGCATTCTGTAATTCTTTTTCTACGCTAGCCGGCGGCGGTTTTTCTCCTAACCCGCAAAGTATAATGGGATATCATTCCAGTATTATTTGCTGGATTATGATATTTTTTATGTTTATAGCCGGTGTAAATTTTGCTCTGATTTATAAGGTATATTTGAATAAAAAGCCTTCTTTACTGTTAAAAAATGAAGAATTTTGTACATATGCAGGAATAATTTTGGTTTTTTCGCTAATAATTGCATTTTTGCTTTATTTTAGCGGCTCTTATCATCTTTTTGATTCATTAACAGCAGGATTTTTTCAAACAATAAGTGTTATTCTAACTGCCGGATTTGCCTCTGTTGATTTTTCACAATGGCATCTGAATGCGCAGTTATTTCTGTTTTGTTTGTTTTTTATTGGTGCCTGTTCAGGTTCTGCAGGCGGTGGAATGAAGGTGGTTAGATGGTTGTTCCTTTTTAAATATTTAAAAAGAGAACTGGCAAAGATTCTTCACCCCAATGCTGTTTATCCTCTGAAGATAAATAAGAATATTATTCCTGTTGAAGTAATTCAGCAAATAATCGGTTTTATTTTCTTTTATTTTCTGATTTTTGGCATAAGTGCTTTTATCATTGCAATACTTGAAAATAATGCAATTCTGGGAATGACAGGAAGTATTACAACTCTCGGGAATGTTGGTCCCGGGTTCGGAGTTATCGGACCTATGGGGTCATTTGATATGCTGCACCCTGTATCAAAGGCTTTGTGTATATTTAATATGCTTGTAGGCAGGCTTGAGTTAATACCTTTCCTTGCTGTATTACATCCTGATTTTTGGAATATAAAATAGGATTAATATCCACCTTATATACGTGTAAAATGGCTGATTATCTGCTACAATAGTCAGGTAGAATTTATTACAGAGGTAATCAGGTGGAAAATATTACTAAAAAAGAAATAAAGTATCCCTATTTAACAAAACCCGTAGAAATTTACGAAAGAGAAAACGGACACAAAATTGTTCTTGCTCATAAAGAGGGCGGACTTGTTAATATCTCCAGCTGGGTCAAAACCGGCTCTATCAATGAAAATGACGAAAATAACGGTATCTCCCATTTTCTTGAACACCTGATGTTTAAAGGTACACACAAGCATAAAGCAGGCTATTTTGATAAAACTCTTGAATCTAAAGGTGCTATTGTTAATGCTGCTACGTGGAAGGATTATACTTTTTACTATGTAACCCTGCCTCAAGGACCTAACAGTGCATACTTTAAAGAAGCTATCGAACTCCACGCTGATATGATGCTTGACCCTGTAATACCTGAAGAAGAAATAGGCCCTGCATTTACGCTCGGAGATGATAATGTTTCTCAGAAAAGAGAACGCCATGTTGTTATTGAAGAAATCAGAATGCGCCAGGATCAACCGTGGACAAAGATTTATAATTCTACAAACAAAAATATGTATACAAATCATCCTTACAGAAGAGATGTAATCGGTTTCCCCGAAACTATTGCTTCAATTCCAAGAGAGACAATTCTTGATTATTACAGAAAACACTATACGCCAAATAATATTACGACAATTATTGCCGGTGATTTTAATCACGAAGATGTTCTGGAAAAAGTATGTAAAGAATTTGATTTTAAAGGCAGAGAAAACTTTGTTAATCCTCAGCATGACATTGACAGACCTGTATCCGAAGCAAAATATATTGAACTTAAAGGCAAAATAAATACAGGTTTTTCCATAACAGGCTGGCTCGGGCCTGTTGCAAGAGACATAAAAGATAATATAGGGCTTGAAATATTAAACATTGTTCTTGGTGAAGGTCAGAGTTCACGTCTTTATCAAAACCTGATAGAAAAAGCTGACGAACCTGTATTTAATGTCGTAGCATCTGATTTTTACAGTTTTAAAGACGGCGGCAATTTCTTTGTACAGGCGAATTTTAAGGCTGACAAAAAAGACATGGCAATAAAACTTATAAATGCGGAAATTCAAAAAATACTGGACGGTGCACTGACAGAAAAAGAATTTAATAAAGCCAAGAAGAAACTGAAAGTTCGGTTTGCCGAAGGTGCTGAAACGGTTTCTGATATAGCCGAAAATATAGGATATTATATGACAGTGTGCAATGACCTTGACCTTGTTGAAACATATCTTGATAATCTTGATAACTATACAATAGAAGAAGCAAATGAAACAGCAAAGAAATATCTTTCTTTGAATAATTCCGTTACAACAGTGCTTTTACCCGAATAACAATAAAGGAAATAAAATGAATAAAATAACTTTGGATAACTCTATTCCCGTTGTGCTTAAAGAAAATAAAGACACTCCTCGTCATGCAATGTGTTTTTATTTCAAAATAGAACATCCCGAAAAAAAAGCCGGACTTTATTCTTTGTTAAACAGGCTCTTTTTACAGGGAACAAAAAAACGTTCTGCTCAAGAACTTGCGCAGGAACTTGATGAGAATGCAATTGACTGCTACAGCGAAATGAAACAGGATTTTGTCCGTTTTAAACTCCAGTGCCTTAATGAGGATTTTGAAAAAGGGCTGGAAATCCTTGCTGATATAATCAAAAACTCTACTCTGGAGGAGTTTGACAAAGAAGTTATTAAGCTTAAAGGTGAAATTCAGGCTGAACTCGATGATCCCAAGACAAAGGCTTTTGAAGCTTTTTACAAAAATATTTATAAAGACCATCCATACGGTCATACATATACCAAAATTCTCGAAGACATAGACTCTATCACAAAAGCTGATGTTGAAGAAGTTTATAATGATCTTCTTAACAATTCTGAAAAAGTTATTAGTGTTGTTGGTTATTTTGATGAGAATCATATAAAGGAACTTCTTAATAAATACTTTAGCGATATTAAAAACACAAATTGCGCAGAATCAAAGATACCCGTACCCTCATTGAAAGAGACGGATATAATAAAAATTACAAAAAATGATGCTGCTCAGGCACAAATTATACAGGGCTGGCATGTCCCGACTATATACAGCAAGGACTATGCTGCTATTATGGTTATGAATACAATGCTTGGCTCGAGCGGTCTTTCTTCAAGGCTGTTTCTTGAATTGAGAGATAAAAAAGGTCTGGCTTATGTTGTCAGAAGCAATTACGAAATATACGGCAAATCCGCATTGTTTACCGTCTATATAGCAACTGAGCCAAAGAATATAAAAACTTCTCTTGAAGGTTTTAAGATAGAACTGGAAAAAATTAAGAATATTCCTGTTTCAGAAGAAGAACTGACGAATGCAAAAAATAACCTTATCGGAAAAAGACAGTTCTTTACGGAAACAAATCTGCAGCAGGCAAGTCTTATTGCTTTTTATGAGGATAAAGGACTTGGTGCGGATTTTGAAGAAAAACTAATAGAAATGGTGAAACAGGTAAGTGTTGCAGATATAAAAAGAGTCGCAAACGAATGCATAAAAGATCCGTTTGTTCTTGCAGTACTCGCTCCTCAAAAATATCTGGAAGGAATTGAATAATATGGCATTGAATCCAATAAAAAGAGGGCTGAAAGTACAAATTGAATTTGAAACAGGAAGTAAGAGAAACATTCTTGATACTTATATCCTTGAACCCGATTCGGACAGACTTACTCTTTCTTTTCCGGATTCAAAAAGAGAATTTGCTCCTTACCTGAGAGAGGGAACAGAGATAAAAGTTTTTATATACACGTTTACGGGTATAATGATTATTGATTCTATTGTGTATGATTCACCTTTTGACGGTAAATTTATAATAGAATTTAACGAACAGCATCAGGTAATACAAAGAAGAAAATACCTTCGAATGCCTTATATTACTGACTTTTTCCTTGAAAAAGAAGACGGCAACTTGAAAACAGAATCCGTTGATATCGGCGGCGGCGGTGTCAGATTTATCACTGACTATCCTTTGAAAGCTTCACAAAATTACAGGGTGCAGCTTAGACTTTCTGCTTATGAGCCGATGATAAAAGCTGAAGGGATAATACTTAAGAAAAATTTTTATAAACCCAATGAATATGTTCTTGAATTTATGAAAATAGATGAAAAAGAACGCGACAAAATAATTCAAAAGTGTTTCGGGCTAGAAAAAACACAGAATAAAACAACTATGTAAAAAAGAATATGCGAGTTTGCAAAAAACGGCTAAGTATTTTAATATTAAAGTAGAATGAAGTATATAAAATAAACATGTTTAGAATATTACAACACAGAGAAAGACAAAAAAAAGAGTTAAGGTCAAATAACAATCTGCAAAGGGCTATCGAAACCTGCCAGATTGAACTTGCCAAAGACCCTACAAATGCCGAACTCCACGTAAAACTCGGAGATTTGTATATAGAATGGCACCTTGACATACATCAGGCACGCCAGTATATTGATGAGGCGATTACGGAGTATCAGCGTGCACTGGAATCTTATATTGACTCTGCGGAAATATATTTTAAAATCGGTATGGCGTTTTATTATAAGAATGAAATTGACCGTGCGATTAATTATTTTAATCTTGCAATAGAAAAAAATAATAAAAATGCACAGGCGTATTATATGCTTGCCTGCTGTCATACTAAAAAGGCTCATTTTCCTGATGCAATGGACTATGCCCAAAAAGCGATAAAATTAAAGCCTTTTTCTTCTTCAAGAGCACATTTCCTGAGGTATAACCTTTACAGGGTAATGTCTGTCAGGAATTTTAAAATCACTCTTTTAAGACAAAAAGAGTTTATACTCTCTGTTTTAACACTGCCGTTTGACAAACATGCAATAAAAAGTGTTTTTAAAGTTATATCTTATATGCAGTTTATTCCGATACTTATGCGCGGCTGGATTATGGTTGCAAGAAACGGTATTAACGAGGCTGTTGATATTTATCGTGAAGCGCTGGAAAAAGCACCCGGCTTTATTCTTCTTTACTGCCTGCTTGGAGATATTTACAGGGCAATGGGCAGATATGAGGATGCAATTCTTGAATACAAAATGGCTATTATACTTGACAGCCTGAATATTACTGCTTATCGTTCTTTGTGTTCTGTATATGAAGAACTCGGAGATTTGGACAGTGCTGTCGAATCTTATCAAAAGCTTATAGAAATACAGCCTAATGCCGCAGAATACCATAGTAATCTGGCAAATATTTTATATCTCAAAGGTGAGCCGAAGATTGCAATTTCATATTATCAAAATGCGATTACTCTTAATCCCAAACCCGAATGGACGAGTATTATTGCGCAGACTCTCGGCTATGTTTTTCAAGAATCCGAAAAAAACGCAGATGCTGCAATCAGTGCTTATCAAAGTGCATATCTTTTGACACCTACTGATATTGATATATTCATAAATCTTGGCAGTGCATTTTATGACAAACAGGAATACAACAATGCTCTTACCGTATACAGAAGGGCGCTTGAACTTGACCCGGCAAATGCAAAAATACACTGTAATCTCGGATTTCTCCACTGGGGTAAAGGAGATATAGACGAAGCTATTAAAGAGTATGAACTGTCAATAAAATATGACCCGACTTATGATATTGCATATAACAATCTCGGAGTAATTTATCTTGATGATTTGGGCAGGGTTCAGCAGGCTGCAGAATTATTTGAAAAGGCTATAAAATACAACCCGAATTATGCACTTGCTCATTACAATCTTGGTCGTTCCGTAGCTATTAAGGGAGATAAGGTTGAGGCGGCAAAACTTTATCAGATTGCAATGGATTTGAATAACGTAACAAATGAACTTGACCCTCAGGAAATAACCGATAAAATACAAGGGCTGTTTGATTCATAACTATTTTTGAGGAGTTATATGATACATACTGATGAAATAAGAGTTTATTATGCAGATACCGATGCGTATGGTGTTGTTTGGCACGGTGCTTATCTGCGCTGGTTGGAAGCAGGCCGTATAGAGTTTACGGATAAAGTTATGGGGCTTGACTTAAAACAGATGCAGGAAGACGGCTGTTTGCTGCCTGTTGTCGAATTGAATATTAAATACAAAGTTTCGGCAAAACTGGATGATAATCTTCTGCTGGATACGGAAATTGCAGAACTCCGACCGAGTGCAATTGTGTTCAAGCAGACATTAAAGAATAAAGAAACCGGTGTAATAAACATAGTCGGAACAGTTACATGTGTAGCGGTTGATACAAAGACAAATAAAATGTTCAGACGTTTGCCGGAATGCATTATAAATGCATGCAAAAGTAAAGAGGCTGCTTTAAACTAAATCAAAGTCGCCGTGTTTTTTCAAATGCTCTATTAACCCGCCGTCGTGTAAAAGCTTTATCATCACATCCGGCAGTGGTGCAAATTTAATTTCTGTATTTTGGGAAAGATTTTTGACCACACCTTTTTTTATGTCAACTTCGAGTTCATCTCCTGCGTTGATTTTATCTGTGTCACATTCAATCAACAGAAGACCTATATTTATGGCATTTCTGTAAAAAATTCTTGCAAAAGATTTTGCAAGTACAGCGCTTACACCTGCAATTTTTATAATCTGAGGAGCATGTTCTCTTGATGAGCCGAGACCGAAATTATTGCCTGCAACAACAAAATCACCTTTTTTCATGGTAGAGGCAAAAGTTTCGTCAGCATCTTCAAGTACGTGCTTTGCAAATTCGTTCAAATCAGAACGCAGATGGAATAACCTTCCCGGAGCAATATGGTCTGTTGAAATGTTATCACCGAATTTAAATGCTTTGCCTTTGTATTCCATATTAATCTCCAATCTGTCATTTCCGTACAAATTATAACATATTTTACAATAAAAGACCGCTCTGTAATGAACGGTCTTTTGCAAATCTGTAATTATTTAGTTATACGGTTTCATTGACTCTTCATATATTTGCCTTACACGTTGTTTTGTTGCTTCATTAGGTGCAATGCTTAGCAATCCGTCAAGAGATGGTGTTGTAAAGCAAAGGTCAACCAGCTTATCAACATCAGCCTCACTAAATCCGTCATCTTTAAGCTTTTGTGTAACTCCTACATCGCAAAGCCAATTTTCAACAAGCTTTGCTGCTTTTTCTGCTTCATCAGGCGTTCCGTTAAGTCCGGGTGCAATAGGCTCAAGTATGTCAGCCAATGTTGCTGCTTTTTGCGGATAAATCGCTTTAATTACGGCAGGCAGAAGCATTGCCAGACCGAGACCGTGTGACAATTCCGGTTTTATTGCACTGAGCGGATGTTCGAGTGCGTGTGTGTAATGAAGCAAGCCATTGTCAAATCCTGTACCGCCCAGAAGTGAAGCATAAAGAAGGTAATATCGCCATTCGGGATTTTCTAAATCAGCAGCGGCTTTGGGAAGATATTTTGCAACAAGTCTTATAGTTTCTTTGGCAAGAGTTATGGCAAAAGGAGATGCGACTTTAGATGTAGCTGCTTCTATAACGTGGTTTACCGCATCAATTGATGTGTATAACGTCTGATTCTTAGACAGTTTTGTCATCAATTGAGGGTCATCTATTGAATAAGACGGGTATATGCAATCATAGGCAATTGCGGGTTTAAAGTTTTTTTCAAGTAATGTTGCAACTGCAAACCTGTTAACTTCCGTGCCTGTACCGTGAGTCAGGTTTATTGCTACTATCGGAGCCGCTTTTTCAGGTGCAAATTTTAGTTCATATAATTCTTCTGCATTTTTATCAGGGTATTCCATCAATATTGCCACGCTTTTACCTGTATCGATTGGAGAACCTCCGCCTATTGCTATTACAGCTTTTGCACCGAATTCTTTTGCCATTGCTGCAGCTTCGTCTATTGCAGCTGTTGTCGGGTTAGGTGTAACTTTTGCATAGTTAATGTATCCGATTCCGTTATTATTCAAAGCTTTTTCTACATAATCCCACGCTCCGGTTATTTTATAAGCACCCTTTCCGGATATTACAATAACTTTATCAATGCCTTTGCCCTTAAGTTCTTTTGCGATATCTTCTATTTTTGTAATGGCCCCTGCTCCGAAGAAAACATTTGTTTTAACTCTGATTTCCTGGATTTGGTTAATATTCATGTCTTTTTCCCACATATCAAACATCCTTTCTTTTCTATCCTTTTACATAATCTATAATACACTATTTTTAACAATTTAAGTCAAAAAAGTTTGTCAGGAATAATATTTATTTTAAAATAAATATTGTATGAAAAGGTTTTTACTAATAGCTTTAATAATGTTTTGTTCCTGTTTGAACGTATTCGGGGCAGCTTCAAAAGAACTTGCTCACTCTGATGAAGACAAGTATAAAGTATCTTTGAGACAGGCTATGGATATGGCGCTTGAAGGAAATATTGAACTGCAGGAACAGAGAAAAAATCTCGGTATTTCTCAAAATGATATTAAAAAAGCAAATGCACTGAAAAATCCTCAAATCCAATCGAACCTGCTTATGGGACCTATTGCAAGAGGCAATTCCAGCCAGATAGGTATTTCTCTGCCTGTTGAAATAACAAAGCGCGGGGTTAGAAAAAAAGCTGCTCAGGCAGGTCTTCAATATACGGAAAATAAAATTAAAGATTACGAGTTTAAGCTAAAATTGCGAGTAAGAACGGCATATTTTAATCTTTTGCTTGCTAAATCCAATCTTAAGATTATGGAAGACAGAAAAGTTTTGCTTGAGGATATGCTTGAGATAGCAAAAAACAAGAAAAAATCTGAAAACTACGAGATAGATGTTCTACAGGCTGATATGAGGCTGAAAAAACAGCTTATACAAATAAACAAAGCTAAAGCAAATGTAAGAACAGCGCAGTATAACTTTAACCGAGTGTTGAATCTTGAAAACAATCTCACACTCTATGATTCTCAAGAGGATTCTCTTTTTGATCAGATTTTTGTATCACAGCTTCAGCTGCCTGATTACACAGAATTGGAATCTGCTGCTTTTAAAAACAGATATGATATAAAAATGGCAGAGGCAAAGATTCTGAAAGCAAAACGTGATATCTCAGTGGCTGTCAGACAAAGAGTTCCTGATGTATATTTATCAGGCGGTTATGCTTTTGCTCATGATGGTACAGCAGGTGCTTTTGTCGGTGCAGGTCTTGATATTCCCGCACTTTATAATTACTCTCCGGAGATAAAAAACGCAAAACTCGAATATGAAAAAGCTCAGCTTGAATATAATTCAATAGTTAATATTACAAAAAATATAATTCACACGAACCATGATAAATTTGTTATCGCACAGGAAAATGTGTCTCACTATAAAGATATACTTGATGAATCAAATAAAATTCTTAAACTGTCCAAGCAAAGATATAAAAAAGGCAAAACGACATTGACAGGTCTTCTTGTTGTTGAACACGCTCATCAGGAACTTTTAAACGAATATATTGACGCTATAGGTATTTATTACAACGCATATATTGCTTTGCTTCAGGAAGTATGTATTGATAATTTTACAGTTGTTGTAGATTTGTAAAATATTTTAATGACTTGCAAAGTAAAAAAATTTTTGCTAAACTTAAATAGTAACCATTCTTATTAAGGAATGAATATGAATACAGAGATACTTATAGACGAAAAAATAGAAAAATTAAAAGAAGCCTGCAGGCTGCACGGCATGAGAGTTACTCCTCAGAGAATTGAAATATTTAAAGAGGTTGCTAAGTCCTGTGCTCATCCTGATGCAGAGACAGTATATGAGGCAGTAAAGTCAAAAATGCCTAATGTCTCTGTAGATACGGTATATCGTACACTTGCATCTTTAGAAGAATTAAATATGATAATAAGAGTGGATAATTTGCTGCCAAAAGCCCGATTTGATGCGGATTTGAGACCTCATTATCATTTTCTGTGTACGAAATGTAATGAAGTCTATGATATCTTTTTTGAAGAAGGCGAAGAATTGACTCTTCCTAAAAGCGCAGAGGCTTTCGGACAAATAAAAGATTACAATTTGCAGATTAGAGGTATCTGCAAAAAATGCTTAAACAAGCACGATGGTAAATAGTAAACAAAGGAGAGAATAAGATGAAAAAATTTGTATGTAATGTATGCGGTTATGTATATGATCCGGCAGAAAACGGCAATGTAGCATTTGAAGATTTAGCTGAAGATTATACTTGCCCGTTGTGCGGTGTAGGAAAAGAAGATTTTTCTGAAGAATAATAAAAAGCAGCAAAAGGAGTGATTATGGAATTAAAAGGTTCTAAAACAGAAAAGAACTTAATGGAAGCGTTTGCAGGAGAATCCCAGGCTCGTAACAAGTACACATATTATGCCTCGCAGGCTAAAAAGGAAGGTTACGTGCAGATTTCTAAAATTTTTGAAGCAACAGCAGACAATGAAAAAGAACATGCGAAATTGTGGTTCAAACTTCTCCATAACGGTCAAATCGCCGATACAATGACAAATCTGGAAGATGCGGCAAACGGCGAAAACTATGAGTGGACTGAAATGTATGCTCAATTTGCAAAAGAAGCAGAAGAAGAAGGCTTTAATGATATTGCCTTTTTGTTTAAAAAAGTTGCGGAAATTGAAAAACATCACGAAGAAAGATACAAAAAACTTCTTGAAAATGTTAAAAACGGAAAAGTTTTTGAAAAAGAAGAAGATGTTGAGTGGGAATGTGCAAACTGCGGATTCAGACACAGAGGTGCTAAATCAGTTGAAATGTGTCCTGTGTGCAAACATCCTAAAGCATATTTCTTTATGACTCAAACTAATTATTAAATCTTAAATAATTACCCTGAAATGTATCGCAACCGATATGAAAGCACCTGTATTTATGCAGGTGCTTTTTGATTTTATTATTAGTCGGCTTTTTTCGGTACTTGTAATAAAAAGCCGAACGGTATTAATATAAATGCAATTAATGCAAACATTTCAAATACGTCTACATAAGCCATAAGCTTGGACTGGGCAAGAAGTTGCTTGTATAAAAGTGCTCCGGCCTTGTGATTGGCTATATTAGAAGCATGATAAATAAAATGTCCTGTTAGAGCGTGTATTTTTTGCTGGAATATAAGGTTGAAGTTCGATAGGTTTCTGACAAGATATGTTTGATGAACCTGTGATAATCGTGCAACGAGTGTGGATGACATTGATACAACAAACGCTGTCATAACACACTTACAAAGGCTATGAAGCCCTGCACCGTTAGACAATTCTGTCTTTGGCAGTGTCCCTAAAACCAGTCCTGACACAGGAATAAATACAAGAATAACCCCTATACCCATAAGTATGTTGGGTATAACTACGTAATTGAAGGATATTGAGAGATTTAAATTTGCATACATTATTGTTGATAAACCGAGGAAAAAGAATCCTGAAGCGATAAGTATCCTGTTATCAAGGAATTCGACCATAGGACCTATCAACATTAGCATTACAATACAGGAAAATACCCTCGGCGCAAGCGAAAGACCGCTGAGCATTGCGTTATACCCCATAAGACTTTGTAAAAAACTCGGCAGCAGTACAATCGTTACATAGATAATCATATTGACGGAAGAACCAAGCACAGTACCAATAAAAAAGTTTTTATCTTTGAATACCCTTAAGTTAACAATAGGGCTGTGGTATTCCAGTTCCCATACTATAAAAAATATAAATGAAAATAAGGATATACCTGCAAGCCAGGCAATCCAGGTGCAGTCAAACCAGTTATACTGCTGCCCTTTATCCAATACAATCTGCATTGTCAAAAGCCATAACACAAGAAAACCAAATCCAACAAAATCCACTTTATCAGGTTTGATTCTGTTTTTTAATTCTGCAATATTGCAGTGTACGAGAACAACTGAGAATATTCCGACAGGAATATTGGCAAGGTAAATCCACTGCCATGCGGAATTGTCAACAATGAAACCGCCGAAAGTCGGTCCCATAATAGAAAATACCATTACTGCAAGACCAAACAGTGCCATTGCCTGACCTCTTTTATTGTAAGGAAAACTGGCAATAAGGATTGCTTGAGAAATAGGCATCATAGGACCGCCTCCGATACCCTGTATAAGCCTGCCTACAACCAGCATATTCAGACTGGACGCCATTGCGCAAATAAGCGACCCTATTGTGAAAATTGTTATAAATACTTTTAAAAACAGTACCCTGCCCATATAGTTTTCCAGCCAGCCTGTGAGCGGAATCAGTATTGCATTGGCTATCATGTATGTTGTAATAACCCAGTTTGCCTCGTCAACAGTAGAACCGAAGTATCCTGCAATGTATGGTATTGCAACGTTAGTTGCTGATGTTGCAAGCATTGCAAATGATGTCGGCAAAAGAATTGATATTGCAATAAGCCATATCGGTGTTTGTTTTGTATCTACATTCGGCAAAGGGTTTCCTGTAACAGTAGGCGATTGGGCAGACATTCTATTTTACTTTTACCTCCGGAACTACTGACATACCGGGGACTATATTGTATTTTGAAATATCTTCTTCAAAAACAATTTTTACAGGTACCCTTTGTACAATTTTTACATAGCTTCCTACTGCATTTTCCGGCGGGAAAAGGCTTGCCTTTGCACCTGTTGCGCGCTGTATGCTTTCTACCCGGCCTTTGAACTTTTTACCCGGGTATGTATCGATTTTTATTTTAACCGCCTGTCCTGCCTTCATATTTGTCAGCTGGGTTTCTTTAAAGTTTGCAACTACCCAGACCTTTTCAGGTACTATTGCAAACATTGGCTGTGCTGTCTGCACATAATTGCCCTGCTCTACATTTCTGTTTGTTATCAAACCGTCTTGCGGTGCATAAATTTTTGTATAAGACAGGTTAAGTTCACACTCTTTTACTTCTGCTTCGAGTTTTTCAATATCCGCAAGGACGGCTTCTCTTTTTGCTTTTGCACTTTCAAGCATTGCATTTGCAGCTTTTTCTTTTTCAATGGCGGCTTTATGGTTTGCCTTTGCAACAGTCAGACCTGTTTTGCTGGAATCATACTCCTGTTTTGAGGTAATACCTTCTTTGTACATTGAAGAATATCTTTTATAGTCTTTTTGTGCAAAATCAAGTTTAGAGTTTGCAGATACTACTTCATGAGATGTTTCCTTCAATGTTGATTGTGTTTTTGTAATATCTTTTGTTGAAATATTAAGACTCGCTTTTGCTTCTGCAAGTTTTGCTTTTGTTTGAGCAAGTTTTACTTCGTAATCGTTAGGATCAATAACGATTAACAATTGTCCTTTTTTTACAGGCATGTTGTCATCTATAAGCATTTGTTCAACAGGACCTGAAACTCTCGGTGCAATTGATACAATATGTCCTTCCACAAAAGCATCATCCGTTGACTGGTAATATATGGAATGAACCATAAAATAAATACCCGCAAGGAAAAAGATTATTGCTGTAATTGCCGGTACAATAACTCTTTTCTTTTTATAACTCGGTCTTTCATCTTCTTCTGTTTGTTCTTGTCTTTCAGGTTCGGTTGTTATTTTTGTTTCGTCTGTAGTCATATTTTCCTCTTATATTTGCATTGATACTTTATCTTTCATATTCAGCTGCATTTTTTCCAGCAAAAGCAGTGTCTTTTCTAAATCTTCATCGCTTATACCGTCTGTCGTAATTGCACGCAGTTTGTACATTGTAGGCTGGATTTTTTTTCTCATTTCTATGCCCTGCTGAGTAATAGCTATTTTATATATTTTTCTTTTATTAACATCTTCTATTCTTTTTACCAGACCTTTGTTCTCGAGTATATTTATAATACGTGTTACATTCGGGCGGTCTTTATATGTAATTTCAGAAATCTGGCGCTGGTAAAGATTTCCGCCTGCATCCATGATTATTGAAAGTATAAGATACTGTTCGGGGGTGATTTCAAATTTTTGTACTGCAAATTCCTGCAAAGCCATGACCCTCGAAAGTACACCTGTAGCCACGAGCATTGCACCTACTTTTTTATTTAAAAGATTGTTTGTTTTTGTTTCTTGCATAGTATAAATTTTTATAATAAAATTTTCTTGTGTTATCATCATAACACAAGAATAAAAAATGGAAGAAAAATTTTACATGAAAAAAATATTAGCCGCATTAATAACACTTTTTATTGTCATGCCTGTTTTTATAACAGGCGCTGCTTATGCAAAAACTAAAAAACAGCCTGAGAAAATTGATAAAACAGAATATTTGAATCTTTCATGGTGGGAAAAATACAATGACCCGATACTTACAGGTTATATTCAGGAATTGTACGAAAAAAACCATGATTTAAAAATTGCAGCATTAAAGGTAAAAGAGGGTGAAAAACTTGTACGTATTTCTTTTGCAAATGAACTTCCTCAGATTTCTTTTGACGGCAGCTTCGGTCGTGTGATGCCCTCCAGCAATCAGCAGCTTGGAAAACTTATTGTTCCGAGTTTTTCGCAATATCAATTTCAAATGCCTTTAACAGCAAGTTATGAAATAGATATCTGGGGTGAAAACAGACTAAGAACCAAAAGTATTGCCCAGCAGCTTGAAATAATAAAACAAGAAGAAAGAGCTTCTTATATAGCTTTGACCTCTGCTTTTGCATCAGTTTATTTTAATCTTATAAAAACTGATAAACTTCTTGACATTCAAAAAGACATTGTTGCTTCTCAGGAAGAAATAACTAAAAAAACTCAAAAGAAATTTGAAAACGGTCTGTGCAGTGTAAATGAAGTTATTAATGAAGAGAAGTTTTTAACTTCTCAAAAAGAAGCATTAAACAATCTCGAGCATACAAAAACAGTGCTTGAAAACCAATTGAGAGTGTATCTTTCAGACAATAACAAAGAACTCTCCCGTACGGATGCAGAGGATATTTTTGTTTTAAAAGAACTGCCGGTTCGTATCGACTCTTCGGTTGTTGAAATGCGGCCAGATTATGCGGAATCAGAAGCTAATATAAAAAGAATAGGCTATGATGTAAGAGTTGCCAAAAAAGAATTTTTACCCAAATTCATTATATACGGGCAGATTGGATTTAATGCCTACCAGTGGAGCAAGATGTTTAACAGTTATTCACAACTGGCTAATGCAGGGATAATGCCTTCTTTTGATTTATTCTCCGGCGGAAGAAAGATTGCAGTTTTAAAACTCAAAAAATATCAGTATGAAGAAGCCATGCATGATTATCAAAAAACTATTCTGTCAGGAATTCAAGAGGTTAACGATAGCTGTGCACAGGTTAAAACTGATTTGAAAAACTACGAGCAGAGTGTCAACAGATTGAGTCTTGAAAATAGAAAATATCTGCTTATGCAGCATAAAAACAAAATTGGTGCAGCTTCGGACTTAGATGTTCTGTATAACAAAGAACAGGCTCTTATGACTAAAAGAGAAGAAGTTTCAAATAAGATAAATTATCTTATTGCCACCATAGGGCTTTACAAGGCGGTAGGCGGGCAGGACTTGTATAAATTGGAACCGGCGCAAAAAGAAGTTAAAAGTGAAGATATCTAATATTTTAAATCGACAAAATGCTCTTTTTCCCCTACTGTTGTGACTTTAAGCTTATTCAAATCCGCAGGATCAAATTGATATATATTTGCATTGGAAAAATAGGGAGGAGTATTGAATGTAGGGTAGGGAACAATATGCTCATTAGCCCCTGCAGGGAAAAATTTAGAAAGAACTTTTCTTATACCATCTATTATCGGATTTGTGTCATATATAAGCTCATCTTTAGTCTGTGGTTTTATATGCCCTCTTATATTGAAAAACACTGTGGGTTTAGCTGATTTGTCAATATAATAATCATAAGTTTGAAGCTGTTTTTGTAATGTATCAAGCTGTTTTTGCAAAGAAACCGGCAAAGGTGTGTAATGAGAAAGCATTGCAATAGGCTTTCTGTCCAAACCTTTTGCAATTACACCGACAGCATTACAGCCGTTGAGAGCGTCTGTATAAATTGTGTTAATCCCTTTTTCTGTTATTCTTACAGCCGCGTTTTCATTCATTCCTACGTGAACAATACTGTTATCCCCGTTTGAGATTGCATTATACAATCTCATTTCCGGAATGTTTTTAATATGGCGTATGCTTTCTCTGCCTGTGGCAGAAAGTTTTGGCAGAGTTTTTCTTGTTAAATCGAGAATTGCCATAAACAGACCTTTTTACTTACTTACTTACTTATGAGTAAAAACAGGTCAAAAAGCAAAATTGCCTATTTTTTAGCAGATTTGTCACGTTCTGTTAATATATCTTCAAACTGTGCTAACGTATCCATACCCACAATCTGTTCCAGTGCAGAACGTTTGGCAAGATAGTCCGCTCTTAATTTGCTCTGCTTGTTAAGGGCTTCCCTGTAATATGCGTCCACCATTATAATCTGATCATCAGTGAGACCCTTTGTATTCATAAAAGTTGCTCTTCTTTTTGCAACAAGTTCATCTGAACGAATCAGCCCTTCTCTTGCTGTCATATAGTCAAAATAATAGTTTACGATTTTTCTTTGCAGTTCTTCAATTTTTCTTATCAGAACCACCATATCCGCATCATTTACTTTAGAAAATTTGTAGTTAAGGTCTTTATCATCTACGCTCATAGAACCGAGTATACTGCTGCCCATAATAGAGGAAATTGCAGCAATAGGGTTGCCTATACCTATGCCTGCCAGACTTCCTACCGTAGAAATGGGCTGTATAATTTTTTTAACAATACTTTGATCGGGTTTGTCCTCATCAGGATTGGAGAGTTTGTATACGATAAATTTAACAGTCTGGCTGTTCTGTGCTGCGCCAATCCATAACAGCTGAATATCTTTTAATGTTTCATCAGAGGATAATTCTCCGTCATCACTGATTTCTTTTGCAATTTTTTTCAGGCTTAAATCCGCGTATGTGATATTTTTAATCTCTTCGCTTGTTCTGTCAAAGTTTGCGTCCTTTGTGTTCAGCTTTTTCTCACTGGAAGAAACTTTGTATGCTTTTTCCGGAGATGCGCTCACACCAACACGAAATGCCGGCGGCATTGGTTCTGTCATTTCTTCTAGAGTAATAGCGTAAGTAGATTGTGCTGTTAAGAAAACAGCAATCAGGAGTGTAAAAATTTTATTTCTTTTCATTTTTTACCTCCTGAGTTTTCTTTGTTTGCGGTTTTTGAGAGTTTAAAAGCTTTTGCGAAAATAATTCATTTTTAAAAGCATATTGATAAAGATTCAGATTTTGTACTGTTTTTTTACCCGCAAGCCTTTCCAAATCCATTTGATATTTTCTTGCCAGCCTCATCTGTTCAAATTCTTCAAACAGCAAGTCATCGTACATTGCAGAAGAAACAATAATCTCCATCTGATTGCTGCCCTTGAGAGCGGCTGCGTAATTTTTATTGTAAAGAACAAGCCTCTGGCGTGTGTCTTTTATCTGATTGAGTGCCATTTTGTAGTTGTAATAAGAGTTTATAATCTGGTCCTGCAAAGACTCAATCATGCCTGCAAGTTCGATAAGTTCCGTATCCGTGAGCGGTACTTCTTTGGGGTTGTTAGCTTTTGCAAGATAGTTGTTTGCAAGCCTGCCTGTTGCATAAGAGGCTGACTGTACCATATAGTTGGCTCCAAACATTGCGGGTATAAAAGATGCTCCGTTTACAAGTGCAGATACGGACTTTGCGAGAATGGATGAATGGTATCTCTGCTGGTTAGGAGGTACTGACAGCTTTTTCATTGCAAACTTAATAATATTATTGTTTTCTACTGTTGCTTTCCACAGCATTTCTATATCTTCAATATCTTTTTGCTGCTGGAGATTAACGAGCCCCTTTATTGCTGTATCCTCATCTATTGTCAATTTTTTGGTCTCTTTTTGTACTTTAGGTGTATATTTTACCTTTTGGGTCTGCACATTTTTTAGACCGATTTCCTCGGCAAAAGCTATATTTACAAATGATACAAATATTATTAAAATGGATAATAATTTTTTCATACATGTACTTTATAGCATATAATTTATGAGGAAGAAAATTTAATTGCGCTAATGTAAAAATAAGCTGCATAATGTTACATTAAAAATATTTTTCTTAAACGAAATAGTTATAGAATTGAAAAAAATATTACCGCATGAGATTGCTTGAAAGTAGCATTTAAATTTTTGCTGTCCGCTTTAGAATGTTTACGAAACAAAAGTAAAAGGGGAAAATAATGGAAGAAAACAAAGAGTTTAAAGAATGTAATTGTGATGAAATACACCATATGCACGGACACGGTCACTGGATAAAATTTGCATTACTGCTTTTGGCTTTATTTATTGCGTGCTATCTTGCAGTGTATTATGTGATGGATCAGATGAGACATGCATATTATATTCCTGCCGCTCCTATAGAAGACATTGACCGTATAATTAACGAACAGGATAAAATGTTTGAAAGAGAACTCGGTGCATTTCCTATGCATAATAAGGCTGTTATGATGGTTAAGAGTCCTGTTGAAACCTTTAAAGACGATAATATTGATGCATACAAAATGATTATTAACTTGAGACCATTTAATAACAATCCGAAAAATGTTAATGTTGATATACAAAGCGACAGAGTAACAGTCAATGCTGCGGGCGAAAAAACAGGCAGACATACCGATAAAGTGTATTCTTTCTCACAGAGTTTTGTTCTTCCCGAGAAAATAGATACTTTAAAAGTAACAAGAGAAAAGAAAGGTCACAAATACATAATTACAATGCCTATTGATAATATGGATTTGGATGAAGACTAATCGAGAATAATCTTTTTAACTTTAAAGAGCTCTTTCAATTCACCTGATGAAACAACTGATTCAATCTGCTCAAGAATCTTATTAAGGTCGTTTTGAGAGAGTTCTTTTATTTTGGCGGGCAGTACTATATCTGAGGTTGTTTTTGCATTTACCAGAAAGTTATTTGATGTCAAAAAGTCTTTATAAACATCCATTACCTCTTTCCAGTCATCCGGAAGATTGCAGTTTTTGCCGAGATAGTATTTACAGTCTTTTTTTAACTTTTCTAAGTAGTTAATTGCATAATTGACCTCAAACAACATTTCCTCATCATTTACTTCTTGATTGATATAGTGATTATTAAGAATATCTTTTGGTGTTTCTTTAAAGTTCTTTGAAATAAAAGAAGCCCACAATAAACAACCGAGATAAAATGAAACAGTATGCTCAAGAAGTTTTAATAACTGAGGGTATAGTATCTGAAATTTGAATTTTCTCTGATGAGGTGCTTTTATACCGAGAATAGTGTTGTATGCAGCATCAATGTTTTGTGAAAAAGGCAGTGTATATTTTGAATAGCCCGGGTCAAACAGAACCCCTTTTGAAAAATCCATAAGATAACTCTCCTGATAAATATAAAAATTATTATAACACAACAAGTATTGAAAAGGGCTGTGCCCCTAAACAAGCAAATTTATTATGCTTATGATGCTATGCTATCGACGCCTTATAAAAAAATTGAACATTTGCTTTGTTTTATTTATATTTAAAAAAGAGAAGAGAGGTAAACATGGCACTAAACGTATATTTAGGGATAGATGTCGGCTCAGTAACAACAAAACTTGCTCTTGTTGATGAATCGGGCAAATATGTCGACAGCTATATGTTAAGAACATCAGGCAAACCTGTTATTGCTGTTCAGCAGGGTATGAGAGAACTTTTGAAACAGGCTTTGTGTGAATATAATATCCAGGGCGTAGGAACTACAGGCAGCGGCAGAAATCTTGCAGGTGCACTTGTAGGCGCGGATGTTGTTAAAAACGAAATCACAGCACACGCTGTAGCAGCTAGTACTTATATACCAGGTGTACAAACGATTCTTGAAATCGGTGGTCAGGACAGCAAAATAATAATCTTAAGAGACGGTATTGTTACTGACTTTGCTATGAATACGGTCTGTGCAGCAGGTACGGGAAGTTTTCTTGACCAGCAGGCTAACAGACTCAATGTCCCTATTGCACAGTTTGGCGAGACTGCACTAAAATCCACTAACCCTGCTCGTATTGCAGGAAGATGCGGTGTTTTTGCCGAAAGCGACTTAATCCATAAACAGCAGCTGGGATATCCTGTAGAAGACTTATTATACGGTCTTTGTCAGGCTCTTGTAAGAAACTATTTGAGCAATCTTGCGTTAGGAAAGGAATTGCTGCCTACTGTTTCTTTCCAGGGCGGTGTTGCTACTAACTCCGGTATGGTGAAAGCTTTTGAAGAAGCACTGGGCACAAAAATTGTTGTTCCGGAAAACCACCAGACTATGGGGGCAATTGGTGCAGCATTGCTTGCTATGGAAAACCATCAGTACACTGAAAATCCAACTAAATTTAAAGGCTGGGAAGTCGGAAATATGCACTTTAATTCCATTACACATCAGTGTACCGGCTGTTCCAATAACTGTGAAGTTATTACTATTGTCGAAGGTGAACTTGAAAATGAACACCCAAAAGATATCAAGGATATCAAAGGTAATATCATTGCCAGATGGGGTGGAACCTGCGGCAGATGGGATATTTCATAATTTAAATATTTTAAAAGAGATGCTTAAAGGCATCTCTTTTGTTAATACGGTAAAGAAATATTTACAAAGTGACAAAAAAATAAATTCAGCAGTATTAACTTTTATATGAATATTCGAAACATACAATCATGTAATTTATATACAAAGTCTGTATATAACTCGACTTATCAGGGAAACAACTCACATATTCAGACAGGCATATATAATTCTTCTCCGGCTGTGGATGTTGTTTCTTTTAAAAAAAAGAAACATTATATTCCTGAAAATAAAAAAAATATAGAAACACCTTTTGTTACTGACATGAGAGAACTTGAACTTCATTGTGCATGCTGCGGCAAAAGGATGATAAAAAACAAAAGTGTTAACACTTTTTTAAACAGGAAAGTATACTTTCCTGCTTATGAAGCACTGGACAGAATTAAGCATGAACAAAATTTTCGCTTATATGAACAATCTAATGTGATGCAATTTGCATATTCATACATAAAAAGAAAAGCTAAGGAGCATCCGGAACTATGTATGAACGAACTGGTTTCTAAAAAAGATGTTCTTGAAGATTGGAAGAAATTTAAGCCTCAAGTCAAACAGGCTGTATCTATACTTAGAGAAAAATGTAACAATGTTACGCATGATGCTAAATATATAACAAAGGCAATAGAAGAATTGCATCCGGATTTTCAAAATACAGAATCTGCTGCTTTTCAAGCTTTAAAACGATATGCAAGACTATATCCGCACGAAACTATACATCAGATACTAAATAAACCGGAAATAAAAGAATATTATCTTTCACAATTGCATTCAAAGCAAAATACTAAACTGAGAAAAATAACACTTCTTATACATCAGTTTTCTCCTGAAATTGAGAAAAAAGCTTCACGTGCACTAAACGATGCTTATAGAATTTTTAATTTTGAAAATACTGATATTTTACACAAAAGAGGCAGAGTATTAGAACTTTTTGAAAATGTTTTTTCTCAGATACCAGAGTCAAATAAACATGACAAGGAAGTAGCAAAAATCATAAGAAAAAAATTGGAAGCACTGCCTGATTCAAAAAATGACGTAAATTCTTTAATGCTCAAAGGTGCACAGAAAAATTCTAATGCGTTTGTTGAACTTTTGATAAATAGACTTAGAAATACGAATGAGCACGTCAAGCCTCATCACAGAAAAGATGACAATGGAGAAAGCAATTATTCAAATTACATAAGTCTGTGCGGTAAATGTAATAATAAGAGAAGTGCAGAAAGTTATGATGTTTTTATAGAAAAGAATCCTGATATGCCAATGAATACCCAAAGGCAGATTGATGAAGTATGCGAGTATATAAACAGGGGGATTTTTATTGACCATGACACATGGCCTATGGATATTAAAGAACCTTTGAGTCTTGAATCCGAAGGAAAAATTGTCATAAGCTGTGATAAGCTTGACAGAGCAAAGGCAAAAGAGAACAGAGAAAAAAGACATGAAATGTTTATGGAATTATACAATTCTATAAGCAATGACGATTTTGATAGTTCAGGTACAGTCAAAAGGAACCCCAGAAAGTAAGTCTATGAACTTATCATAGAGTTTATTGTTTCTCGCTCAAGCAGCTTTGACTCCTCAACTACAAAATGAGGTGTATAGTCTTTTAAAATGAGCATTTTGTTAATTTCATTACTTAAACCCGCAAATGATAGCGCAACCTGAGACGGCTTTTTGCAGTTTCTTTCGTTAATAAAGCCAAGCACGGTATCAAGAATTTCCAGAAGCATCGCTCTGTTTATGTGTGCAAATTCATAGTCTTCAAATATTTCCATAAGAAAAGGATAAGAGTCTACCGCATTGAGTGCATTTATTGTTTTTATTTTCTTTCTTATCTCTTCATCTTTTAAATCCGCAAAAATAATTCTCAAATAATAAACAGAGTATCTGTATATGTTTTTTATCACAATGCTTCTTTTCTGAAATTTCAGGATTTTTTGATAAAAATCAATGAATTCTTTAAAAAGATTTTCTTTTTTGGGTATAACCGCATTATTCTGTATTGTAAGATAATCAATAAAAAACTTCTCCAGAAGATTTACTTTAAGCTTTTCTGAAGCATCAATATACAATTCTTCCATCTCGAGCCAGTAGGTATTATAAAAGTCAATGAGACCTGCATTCTTTAAATCAGAGCAGATAAATTTTCTGATTTTTGATACATCAATTAATTCGTTGAATTTGTCATGCAGAACTTCCATAGTTAAAATTTTAGAACAGGCATGCCCGATATGACAAGACTGTTAAGTTTGTAACAAATTAAACCTCAAACAGTTTGTGAAGACGGTAGAGAATATCCTCTTCGTCAAGTTCTCCTGTCAGAATATTCAAATCCATTGCACGCTGGAAGTTTTTAGCGGCTTTTGTGTTTTCACCTATAAGAGCATAACTTCTGCCAAGATTGAAGTATGCCAGTGTATAGCTTTTGTTTATTTCAATTGCTTTTTCAAATAACTCCAAAGCTTCATTTGTATTGCCTAAATCATCAAGATAAATAACACCGAGATTATTATATGCAATAGCATATTCGGGATTGAGTGCAATAGCCTTATGATATGCAACTATTGCTTCTTCTGTGTAATCTTTTTCCCATAAAGCCATACCGCATTTGCAATATGCTTTTGCATTTTCGGGGTTGATTTTTATTGCGTCACAGTATGCTTTTATTGCGTTATCATAATCCTCCTGAGAAAAATACGTGTCACCTATTGCCAGCTGACTTTCTTCAGAATCAGGATTTAATACGGCTGCTGTTTGATACAAAACGATTGCTGCTTCCGGATTGTTCTTTATTTCAGAATAGACAGAACCGAGCGCCTGACATACTATAGATGTCCAGTACGGATCAGGATTGATGTTAATTGCCTTCTGGTAATGCTCAATTGCATCATCGTACTGTTCCAGCTGCACAAGAGCAAATGCCATACTGTTGTGATAAAAAGGATTTTCCTCATCTTTTTCCAGCGCCATACAAAAAGCGTTCACTGCAGGCAGATTCTCGTTTTTTTGTAAATACAAATGCCCGAGTTCATAATAGACTTTGTCATTATCAGGTTCAATTTCCAATAATTTGTTATAGCAGTCAATAGCATCGTTGAAATTGTCAGGGAAATGTGTCTGAATCAGAGTTGCCAGCTTTACAAGGGCTGTTCTGTCATAGGGATTTGATTCCAGAACTTTTTTGTAAGCATCAAGCGCTATTTCAGGTGCATGTTCTTTAATACAAATATCACCTATACGATTGTAAAAATACTCATCTCTTCCTGTGCTTTCAGCCGCTGCATCATAGGTTGCGACAGCAAGTGAACTATTTTTGATTTTTTCTAAAAATCCGCCGTAAGTCTTATAAATAAATACTTTTGCATCATCAGATACATTTTTGTAGAGCATTTTTAGCGAAGCCGCATCCCATAATACAGTAAGACAGCCTGAGCAGGCATAATAAACCATTCTGATAAAATCAATGAAAGATGGCTTAACTTTGTTTATTTTTTCATAGAGCATTGTGGCTAAAATAAGCCTTGGGCGTGCGGAATTAATCGGATTAATTTTTATCGCATTTTTAAATTCTTTTTCAGCCTCATCAAAATCACGTGCAAGCTTTAAAAAATATCCCGTATAAAGGTGAGCATTGGTGTTTTGGGGGTCAATATCAACAGCGACTTTGCATTGTTCAATAGCCGAATCAAGAGAAATTTGACCGTTTTCAAACATAAGACTTGCTAATCTATAGTAGGTTTCAGGGATTTTCGGGTTTTGTTTGATGGCTTGAATATAGTAATTAACAGCATTCTCCAAATCGGAGTTGTTGTTTCTTAAAAGATATTTTTCGTGGTAAACTCTTGCTTTTTCAAGAGTCTTTATTGCATTTTCGTTTTTGTTTTCGGAACTTTCTGTGTCTTGTGTTCCGCTGATATTGTGTTGCTCTAGCATGCCTACCTCAGTCTCATGTCTTTATTAACATCGGCGGCAAATTATTAATATTTAATAATTTATAAAGAAATCATCTTTTCATACCAAATTTTGTTATTTTATTAAATTTTTTAACCGCAAAAATTTGCCTAAAATTTTTCACAATGTTATTATATCTAGGCTGTCCGAGAAAATTTTGTGATAAGGATTGTAAGCAAAATTTTTGAGAGTCGTTTGAAAAGGTGAGTCAGTGACGGCTAGAAGTGTCGTGGCGGCAGTGACGACACTGGATTAGATTTATACTATGTGAATTGTTGCGAATTATGGCAAAAGCAAAAACTAAAGTTACTGAAATTGAAAAAAAAGAAAAAAAGACCGCAAAATCTAAGTCTAAAAAAGAAAAGGCTCTTGTTATAGTAGAGTCTCCGGCAAAATCAAAGACTATAAAAAAGATTCTCGGTGATTCTTACCAAATTGAAGCAAGCTATGGTCACATCAGAGATTTTCCACCTAAAGTGCTCGGTTTTGATGTTGCCAATAATTTTGAACCTTCTTTTATTGTTATTCCTGAAAAAAAGCTAGTCGTAAAAAAATTAAATGAACTTGCAAAAAAATCGGACAAAATTTATCTTGCATCCGACCCTGACCGAGAAGGAGAGGCTATTGCCTGGCATGTGAGACAGGTGCTTGAAGTTCCTGACAGCAAGATTAACCGAATTGAGTTTAACGAAATTACTCCAAAAGCAATAAAAAGCGCTGTCGAACACCCTCGCGCCATTGATATGGAAAGAGTTAAAGCACAGCAGACAAGACAAATACTTGATAGACTTGTAGGCTATAAAATAAGCCCTGTTCTCTGGGAAAAAATGAGAAATTACAGACTCTCTGCAGGTCGAGTACAGAGTGTTGCTCTTCGCATGATTTGTGAGAGAGAAGACGAAATTGATGCATTTGTACCGGTTGAGTATTGGTCAATTACTGCCAATCTCTTAAAAGGCAAGCTTCCTTTTACTGCTGAACTTTCAAAATATAAAGATAAAAAAGTAGAAATAAAAAATAAAGAAGAAGCTGACAAAATAGTTGCAGACCTTACAAAAGAAGGTCTTAGATACGAAGTTTCAAAGGTTACTTACAGAGATACACAAAGAAAACCCTCTGCACCGTTTATTACATCTACTTTGCAAAGAGAAGCCAGTTCAAAACTTGGTTACGGCGTTTCAAAAACAATGCAGATTGCTCAAAAGTTATACGAAGGTGTTGAAATTGGCGGTGAACCTGTTGGTTTAATTACCTATATGAGAACAGACTCTGTGAGAATATCAGACGACGCACAGGCTGCTGCAAAAGACTATATAACAGGCAATTTTGGTGAAAATTACTACCCGAAAACTCCCAACAACTATGTAAAAGGCGGTAAGAATGTACAGGATGCTCACGAAGCAATAAGACCTTCGTATATTGATAAAACTCCCGAAAGTATAAAACAGTATCTTACATCCGAACAATACAGACTTTATAAGCTTATCTGGTCAAGATTTATTGCCTCTCAGATGGAGAATGCAAAAGTTAAAAATACCTCGGTTGATATTACTGCAGATGATTATTTGTTCAAAACAGGTACAAGCAAAGTTATCTTTGACGGCTTTTTGAAAGTCTACAATGAAAATGACGATGAACATGATTCCAGCAAAATCCCTGATTTAGAAAAAGGTGACGAGGTAAAACTGGACAAGATTGATCCCAAACAGCATTTTACACAACCTCCGCCAAGATATACGGAAGCTTCTCTTGTAAAAGCACTGGAAGAGCATGGCATCGGACGTCCGTCTACGTATGCACCGATTATCTCCAAGATTCAGCAGAAAGGGTATGTTGAAAAACTTGAAAAGGCTCTTGTTCCTACGATTCTTGGCAGAACTCTTTCAAGAGAACTTGTGAAGTATTTTACGGACATTATGAATTATGAATTTACTGCACAAATGGAAACCAAGCTGGATGATATAGCAGAAGAAAAAGCTGTTTGGACAGATGTTTTGCAGGACTTCTATACCCCTTTTACAGAAACAGTAAATTCTGCAAAAGAAAATATGCCAAGAGTCCTGATAGAATCAGATGTTGTGTGTCCGAATTGCGGCAAAAAAATGATAGTCAGAACAAGCCGTTTCGGTACACAGTTTCTCGGATGTTCGGGGTACCCGGAATGTAAAACAATGATGCCTTTAAACAAAGACGGATCGGCTGCACCTGTTGATGAAAAAAGTGATGAAAAATGCGAAAAATGCGGCTCTGAAATGATTGTAAAAGTAGGACCCTACGGCAAATACCTGCAATGTACAAACGATGAGTGTAATCACAGAAAAAGAATTGTCATAACAACAGGTGTAAAATGTCCCAAATGCGGTGAAGGTGAAGTTATTCAGCGTAAATCCAAATACGGAAAAATATTCTATGGATGTAACAGATATCCTGATTGTGATTTCGTCTCCTGGAATGAGCCGGTTAAAGAAAATTGCCCTGAATGCGGTGCGTACCTTGTGAAAAAGATTACAAAAAAAGAAGCAAAACTTGTTTGTTCGAATAACACCTGCTCTTTTTCAAAACCTTTAGAAGAAGGCGGTGGAAATGATTAAATTTGCCGTAATTGGTCATCCTTTGACACAGTCTTTGTCTGCCGTAATGCATAATGCAATGCTTGAGGAATTAAATATTGACGGTTCGTATGAACTGCTTGATACTGAACAAGAGGATCTTGTTGACCGAATTAAGCAATTAAAATCACAGGGATATACAGGTTTTAATGTGACAATTCCTCTAAAAGTTCCTGTTACTCTGTTTTTGGACGAGTTTGACAAACTTGCTGATATGGCAGGCTGCGCAAATACCGTTAAAATTATGTCTGATAAAAGTCTCTACGGCTTTAATACAGATATATATGGTTTTCAAAAAGCAATACCGGAAGATTTCCAAATGGAATTAAGCGAAGCCAAGGTATCTGTTCTTGGAACAGGCGGTGCTTCAAGGGCTGCCGCTATTGCTCTGTGTCAGATTGGTGTAAAAGCCATTGATTTTTATGCAAGAAATATAATAAATGCACAAAATATGGTTAATTTTTTGAGAGACAGTTTTCCTGACGTAAAATTCAACCTTAAACAAATGCAGAGCCTGAGGGATTTATCTGATTGCAAAATGCTTGTTAACTCAACTCCTGTCGGTATGAGGGGCAAAGCAATGGGAATAACCCCTGTTGAAGAGGAAGTTATTAAAACTTTGCCGCAGGGTGCTGCTGTTTATGATATTGTATACAACCCTTTAAAAACAGAGTTGTTAAAGATTGCAAACAAAAACGGATACAAAACAATTACTGGGCTTGATATGTTTGTGCATCAGGGAGCAAAAGCTTTTGAAATATGGACGGGCAAAAAAGCTAATCCGGATGTTATGAAGATGGCTGTTCTTGAAGAACTGGCAGAATAAAAAAGACCTGATTTATCAGGTCTTTTTTATTATTAAATATTCTATGCGGCTTTTTTGTTGTGAGGTTCAATCAATTCACTGATTTTGTTAGCTATCGGTGTAACTATAACTGGGCCGACAAATCTGTATATTGTTGTGAAGATTACAATAGGACCTAAAAGTCTGATACCGATTAATCTTCTGTCCATAACTTTTTTCTCTAAAGAAGGGTTCATTCTTTTATATACTTCTTTGTACTTATCTAACTTTTTATTTATAACTCCATCGAGTTTGTAAGCACCCCAGGTACATAACAATGCTGTAATACCCTGATTCAGAATCATTGGTAATTTTTGGTCTTTTTCAATTGTTTTTGACTTGGCTGTCTGCTGCATGTAAAATCCTGACAACCATAAACTTTCTGCAGCAATCAGGTGCGGGAACCAGTTTTTCTTTTCACTGAACCAGTTGATGAATTTTTTGAATGCATTTGTATCTGCAATTTTGCCGACACCTTTTGCAATGCCTTCTGTAACAAGACTTCCTGCACCTTTAAATGCAACATTCTTTTTCGTCGTTTTTTCTTGATCAGAACTGATATTTGTAAAACCTTTGAAGGCTTTTTTATCTTTTATACCTTTGAAACTCATAAATGAGTAATCAATTTTTGCTTTATCCTGAGGAGAAACAGCAACTTTTCCCGTTTTGGTTAAACCAAACAATTTTAAAATAGGAGGAACAATCATAATAGTTAGAGCTGCTCTTAAAGGTAAAAATATTGGCTGGTGCAGCCTGCCTGCTGTTTCTTTAAACACTCTTGCATTGTTTTTTATATATGAAGTGTCATTTTTCATATATTTTTCAGGATTGTTCATTAATTTTTTTACACCGCGTTTAATCGGTTCAGCAACTGCTATTGTCGTTGCCAGACCTAATACTCCTGTAGAAACTGAATGTGCAACCTGATAGTTGTTTTTTTTCTTTTCAACAGGATCTTTGGTTGGAATGGCATATATTGATGCAGGGCGCAAAATTGTAGTTAGAAATAATGCAATAAGAGCGTCTGCAATCAGTGAGTTATCAGCCAGTATATCAAGAAATTTGTTAAAGCCTTTATTCACCGCCATCTTTTCAGCAAATGTTTTTGCAACAGGAATTGGATTGGCTTTAAAACTCAAACGACCGCTCGGATTAACTCCTGCGGTCGTTTTATTCGCATTTCTATTGTTATTATTTTTAGATAAATAATGTTTTGGATGAATATTGTATGCTAGATTTTCGGTTTTCATTGGTTTTCCAATCTATTTTACTATTTCTGTATTCAATTTAAGTTTGTAAATTATATTATTTGCTAATTATACTGAAAAAAGATAAAAAAAGTAAAGTTTTTTTACAATTCTTAATAAAGTGTAGGAAATACATTTATTATGCTGTTAATTTTATGTATTTTGCCAAACCGACACCGTCTATTGCCGAGATTTCTTCTAATACTTTATCATCAACTTTTGAGTCTGTGTTGATAATCATAATAGAGATATTATCTGCTTCTGTTCTGTTTTGTGCAACGTTCATACGGGTGATATTTATGTTTTTGTCACCAAGAACAGTAGCAACTTTTGCAACCATAGCAGGTTTGTTTTCATGCGGAACGAGAATCATGTGTTTTTCCGGCTCAATGCTGGCATTATATCCGTTAATTTTTACTATTCTAGGCATGTCTGTGGCAATAAGCGCACCTGCTACAGAGTTTGTTTCTTTATCAGTTACCAGTTTAAGAGTAATTGAACCGATGTAGTCCGTTGAAGTATTGGATTTTGTAGTGGAAACATCAAGTCCTTTGTTTTTTGCAATAATCGGTGCATTAACGTAGTTTACATCGTTCATAAATGAACCCAGCACTCCTTTTACAACTGCAGTTTCAAGAGGTGATACATCCAAATCTGCAAGAGTGCCTTTTACAGTTACATAGATACCTTTTAGATTGCCTGTTGATACTTGCATTGCAAGTTCGCCGATATTTTCAGCAAGCTGCATGTAATCTTTTACAGGCTCCAGTTTTTCGGGTTTTAAGGACGGAATATTTACTGCCGAACGGGCAGAGCCTCCTTTTAATACATCTCTTATCTGTTCGGCAACATCTTCTGCTACTTTTAGTTGTGCTTCTTCCGTGCTTGCACCGAGGTGCGGAGTTAAAAGAATATCTCCTGTTGTCTTTACCAGCGGGGAATCTGCGATATTAGGCTCTGTTTCAAATACGTCAACAGCAGCCTGAGCAACATGACCTGATTCAAGCGCTTCTGCAAGAGCCTGTTCATCAATAATCCCGCCTCTTGCGCAATTTATAAGGCGTACGCCTTTTTTCATTTTTGCAATAGTTTCTTTATTTATCATGTGAAGAGTTTCTTTTGTTTTTGGCACATGAACAGTTATGTAGTCACACTGTCCCCAGAGTTCGTCCAATGATTCAACATATTTTGCACCAAATTTTTCTACAACTTCTTTTGTTGTGTAGGGGTCAGAAATAAGAATCTTCATTCCCATTGCTTTGGCTGCTTCTGCAACATGGTGTCCGATTTTGCCGAATCCTATTATGCCGAGAGTTTTTCCAAAAACTTCATGACCTGTAAATTTGGAGCGTTCCCACATCCCCTGTTTTGTCGACTCTCCTGCTTTTGCAATATTTCGAGACATGGCAAGCATTAACGCTACAGTGTGTTCTGCTGCCGCATTTGTGTTTCCGTCAGGAGAGTTTACAACTATTATGCCATTTTGCGTTGCTGCTTCAAGGTCAATATTATCTACACCTACGCCCGCTCTGCCGATAATTTTTAGATTTTTACCTGCTTCAATAACTTTTTTTGTTACTTTAGTCTGGCTTCTGACCATCAATGCGTCATATTCACCTATAACTTTGCAGAGTTCATCCTCCTGCATTGTCGGAAGAATTACACCCTGTGCAGCTTCATCAACAATATTTTTTGCAGTTTCATTAATTTTATCTGTAATCAATACTTTCATTGCAATACCCCTATAAAATAATCTCCATTGTGGTATTATACAATATTTTTGAATTTTATAAAATTTACTTTACATAAATTTCTTCAAGGTTATGTATAACTCCACCCAGCGGTGTTGGATAAATATTGCCGAATTTGTTTCGTATTGCTGTGATTCTAATCGGAGAATAAAGGTAGATGATAGGCTTTTCATTGTAAATAAGCTGCTGGTATTGTTCATAAAGTGATTTTCTTTTGTCAAAATCAAGTTCCAGTGATGCTCTGTCAAAAAGTGAATTTAACTGTCTTTCCCAGTCAAAAAGCTGTTTGTTTTCCTGCGGAGTTTTCCTCATATTAAACACATGCAAAGTACCGTTAGAGTACCATACGTTTTTTCCTCCGTAAGGTTCAAGCGGATTGCCTGTAAAGCCCATAATTACTGCGTCAAAATCATTTGTATTAACAAGTTTGCTCACAAGCGTGTTAAATTCAATCGGTTTAAAATTAACAGTCATGCCGAGTTCTTCAAGATCCTGTTTTACCATAACGCCGATTGATTCACGTTCTGTGTTGCCTGCGTTTGTGTATAGGTCAAATTCAACTTTGTTGCCGTCTTTGTCGTAGAGTTTGCCCTTTTTCCACATGTAGCCGGATTTTTTTAGCAGTTCTTTTGACTTTTGCATATCCTGCGGATGACCTTTTGCAATTTCTTCATTAAGATAAATAGATGATAAAGGCTCGGGGGTAAACAATGGTGCTGCTACGCCGCTGGCAATATTAAATACCATGTTTTCTCTATCCAGAGCATAATCAACTGCCTGCCTGAAATTTACATCGTTGAACCATTTCTGTTTCACAGGGTTTACATAATACTTTCCTTTGTCATTTTTTCTCGTATTGAGATTAAATGAAAAGTACATTGTACCTGTATCAGGACCAAGATTATATATTTTGTAATCAGAAAATTTTTCTTTTTCTTTAAACAGGGCAACATTTGTACCTCTCAGCCCCACTGTGTCCAGTTCACCTGATTTAAACTTCAATAGTTCATTATTCAAATCACCTACAATAAGAATAATGTATTTATCAAGATACGGGAGTTTCTGCCCTTTTTCATCAATCATGTAGTAGTTTGGATTTTTCTCATAAACCAGTCTTTGCGCAGGAACATATTCTTTGAGTTTAAACGCTCCGCTTGTAACAAATTCCGAGGGTTTTGTATTGGAACTCCAGAACGAGGCAAATGCTCTTTTTCCCTGCTTTGTGACGGGTTCGAGAATATGTTTCGGGGCAATAGGTACGCTAAGCTGGCGTAAGAACGGTGAAAAAGGTTTCGGGGTTGTGAATTTAACCGTATATTTATCAATTTTTTCGATTCTTGGTAATTCATCTCCGATAAACATTGCATCTCTTGTACTTGTGTTGCCGTAACCACCGAATATAATGGTATTCCAGGTAAAGTAAACATCATCTGCTGTTATTGGTTTGCCGTCTGACCATTTCAACCCATGCCTGAGTTCAATAATATAGGTTTTGTTATCAGGCAGTACCTTTATGCTTTTTGCCATTTTGGGATAAACTTCACCTGTATAAGGGTCAGTAGAAACAAGAGCATCAAACATAATATCCGCTGCCTGAGAAGATGTTGCATCCATAGAGTTCCAGCTGTTAAAGGTTTTAGGACCTTCGCCTATTGTACTTGTAACAAGTGTTCCTCCGTATTTGCCCGCAGGACTTCTTGATAACAGATAATCAACTCCGTCAATTGTTTTTGTCTGAACAGGATAAGGGATGTATTCCTGTTGTGTAAATTTTTCCGAAGCTGTATTTTCTTTATCTTTTTCAGGTGAGTCTTTTCTTACGCAGCTTGCAAGAACAAGCACTATAAATAACAAAAGAGATAATATATAAATTATTTTTTTATTCATACTTTAAATTTATCACAAAACATAAATGTTTTTATACTGTACACACGGCTATAGTGTGAAAATATTTAAACATCCGATTTAATCTGCTGTTTAGCAAAATCTATTGCCATAAGTTCTGTGTAGAAAACCTGTTTTTCTCCTATCTGAGAGATTATACAATGGTCTTTTAACTGTTTTAAAACATTTTCGTTTTTTATAACAAGAACAATCTTGACTTCCTGTGATTGGAGTCTGAATATAATATCTTCAAGCGCAAAAATTGCAGAAATATCCAGCAAATCATCAGATTCATAATTCAAAATAAGATACTCTGTACCGAGCATTTCTTCAAACTTTGATATTAACTGGGTTGCAGAGCCGAAGAAGAACTGCCCGCTTATGTGTACGACTCTGATTCTGTGATGATAGTCGTGTTCCAGCGCTTTTTCCATTTCCATTATTTCTGTATCATATACTGGCTTGTCAATTAGTTCTGCTTTATCAGCAACTCTTTTTGCATACAGCAGTGCAGCAAGTGTTATGCCTGCACCGACAGCAAAGATAAGGTTATAAAATACCGTAAGCAAAAATACCGTGAACAATACATATAAATCATCTTTGGGTGCATATTTCAGTACTTTTAAAAGTTTTACATCAATGATGTCGTAGCCGATTTTTATTAATATTGCAGCAAGAACAGCAAGCGGAATCTGGGCTACAAAATCTGAAAATTTAAATAAAAGGATTATTAAAAGCAGCGGATTTATAACAGCACACATTTTTGTTGTTGCACCTGCATTTAATGCAGCAACACTTCTCATAGTAGCTGCAGAACCGCCCAGAGAACAAGTTAATGCACACAGTGCATTGCCTATCCCCTGAGATGCAAGAAGCCGCTTAGGAGAGTGGCGGGTCTTGGTCAGAGAATCTGATACAAGACCGGTCAGCATACTTTCTGCCGAAAATACAACTGCTATTGTCAGGGCATAAGGAATGTATTTGATTAAATTATGTATATCAAAGTCAGGTGTTATCAAGTGTGGAAAAGCAACAGATACTTCGCTTATCCTGTCGAGATTTAATCCCATTTTTACAGAAAGCCAGGTACAGAAAATCAGCGCTATTATTTGCGAGGGAATATATTTGTTTAATGTTTTTGGCATTAGAAAGACTACAGCCAGAGACACTATTCCTATAAATAAAGCATCATGGCTGAAAGATGTAATATTTTCAGCCAGCGACATTACTGTGGATATTGTTGACGGCATAGAAGCATGCCCCAATAGGGGATTGATTTGAAGAATAATAATTATTATGCCGACACCGTTCATAAACCCTGAAATAACAGGATATGGAACATATTTAACCATAGAAGGCAAATTCGTCATTGAAGCAAACATCTGAATAATTGCAGCCATAAGAAGTATTGTTGATGCAGCTCTTAAATCATTATTCAAGGACATCATCATTGATGCGATAACAATGGCAACAGGTCCTGTTGTTCCAGAGATTAAAGGAATCTTTGGTCCCAGCATGCCTGCAGCAAAACATAAAATAACTGCCCCCCATATTCCGGCTCCTGCTCCGAAACCTGTTGCAACTCCGAATGCCAGAGCCTGCGGCAGTGTAATGATTGCAGAGTTTATGCCACCGAACAAATCTCCTGTGAAAATTTGCAATTTAGTTTGTAATATTTCATTTAATTTCATTGGTTTATATTAGCATATTTTTTTGATAATATTAAAATTTGTAACCTTTTAAAGAATATTCGACAAAAAATTTTATTTACAAACTTAGAGCAATAGAGACTCAATATAATACAGGAAAAATTTATGGCAGCCGTACAAAGTATCACTTTTTCAAACATTAATAAGCAGAGACAAGCTTTCGAAACAAAAAAAAATAAAAATAATATAGTTGTTCTAAATGCAGCAGATACAAATCTTTTGAGCAATTTTCTCGAGGTAACGGGCAAACACAATCGTGCGCTTGTTTCTTTCGGAAAAAAACTTGAAGTGTTAAACTACAATAATCAGCGTCCGATACAATATACTTCAGTAATTCCCGCAGGCAAGAATTTCCCTGTTGATGCTTTTAGAAACGGAATTTCTTCATATGCTGAGTGGAAGATAAAAACGGCAGCAACAGATCGTATTTATGGTCGTCATCCCTGGCCCAAAATTGATCACATTAATGCGTGGATGGTGTCTGCTGAAACTCACAAATTTATGTTTGTAGGCGGACTCGCTCAGGTTGCTGCGGATTTGCCGAATAGTTTTAACAAACGATTTAAAAACGGCGATGATAAGATGATTAATATCACGCCGATGTATAAAGATGAGAATAGAAATATTATTACTGACGGAAACGGTAATTTATATTATCAGTATTTTAAAAGAAAAGTGAAAAATCCCGTGACGGGTGTTGTAGAAGATAAAACAAAATGTATTAAAATTTCTCCTGTTGGAAGTATTAATGTCCCTATATATAGACCTTCTACAAATACAAAAATGGAAGATACACGGGTAGACATTTACCGGGCTTATACAGATTACACATTGGATGAGAATGGAAAGCCGAATAACGATGGCACTTACTACTATTTCTTAGATACTCCGGATACAAGAGCAGATGAAAACAATAATATTGTTTCTAATGCACAGATTTTTAACGTAGAAGAAAACGAGCCTAAAACTTCTAACTCCGGTACTCCATATGCCAACAACAAATATGGTACTGATGAAGTATTCAGAATGGCATTTTTCTCAAAAGCTGTATATGAAATGATGAAGGCTGCAAAAGAAGGAAAGCTTAAAGATATTGAAGCGCCAAATGCAGTCTTGCTCAATGACTGGCATGCCGGTCCGCTTGCTGCAATGATAAACTATACTGCTAATGCCGAAGCTGATACAGGAAGAATGTCAAAAGAGGCAGGAAAATACTTTGACGAACTGCCGATAATATACATAGCTCACAATGTTGAACATCAGGGTTCGACAAACAGTGATGATAACAAACGTACAAGTATTTTTGCTACATTATTCGGCGGTTACAGCGTGGATATCTTAAAAAATGCTCATAACTGGCAGCCCGGTGATTCAAGATTTAATCCGCAGGAAGCAGATGCTTGTGCTCTTATGAAAGGAAACGATTTTAGTTCTGCAATGACAGGAATGTCTCTTTCTGACAGAGTTGTACCTGTTTCAGAACATTATGCTTATGAATTAACCGAATCTAATGTGAAATCCAACGGCTTGATGGATTTGATGAAAGCAAGATATTATGGAGAAGGACATACTCTTACTCCTATTACAAACGGATATTCAAAAGAAAAAATATTCCCTACAAAATCCCATATGGAACAGATTATAAAAGCAACAAAAGAGGATTTTCTGCTAAATGGGGCTGAATCAATAGACTTTTCTAATTTCAATTTGCGCCCTTATGATGACTGTAATCTTGAGAATAAAATTTATAATAAAAATCAAATAATGGATATTTTCAAACAAACCATTTTAAGAGAAAGATATTTGATGAATAAGGGAGATTATGGTTCGAGAAACTATCTTCTGCATGATCCGTTCAATACAGATATCAGCAGTATTAAAGATTTTTCTAATACACCTGTAATTGCCTTTGTCGGCAGAGTAGATTCTCAAAAAGGTTTGGATTCCATATTTAAAGATGCAATGTGGAAATTTGTAGAACACAACCTGTATACGCCAAAAGACAGGCTGCCTGTTTTTATACTGGGCGGAAAAATTTCCAATATGAAAGCCTATGAAGCACTTGCTTATGGATTGAAAGATGAGTTAATCAAAAAATCTAATGAAGAACCTGACCCTATTAAAAAACAGGGCTATAGAAATATTGCAGAGAGAATTATTTTGATTAATGGCTTTGTGAGAACAGATCTTGTGGCTGCTGCTGCGGATATGTTCCTTTTGCCGTCAAAGTTTGAACCATGCGGCTTAACACAGCTTGAGGCAATGGCAAAAGGCGCACTTCCTATTGCAACATCAACAGGCGGTCTTGTTAATACTATCAAAGATAACGTTGACGGTTTCAGAACAAAAGAATTCTATGACATTGAAGACGGATGGCGGACAACAACCAAACTCTACGGTGATAAATCTCATAATGAATTCTCTTCGAATGGTGAAGCATACTGTGAAGCTATTGAAAGAGCCTTGAATGTCTACTATAACGACCACAAAAAATTTGAACAAATGCAAAAAACAGCTATGCAGAATGACTTTAGCTGGGATATGCCGGGTGGTGCGTTAGATAAATATATCAATCTTATTAAAACAGGTCGTACAGTATAAATAAGCACGATTATTTATATAAATAAAAATCGGATTTTAATTTAAAATCCGATTTTTTGTATGTTTTTTAGGTTATTTTACATAATTTATTTATTTATTTTTTCTTTTTAGATTTTTTATCCTCAGTGTTTTCTTCACAGATTTCTTCTGACTGTTCTTCTTGAGAGGTTTCATCTTCTTTTAAGTCTTCTGATTCATCCTGTGTATCATCATTATTTTCTGAATCTTGAGTTTCGCCGGATTCATCGTTCTCTTCATCAGAATTCTCTTCTTCTTCTTCACTGTTATTTTCTTCTTCAACAGATGATTCTTCAGACTCTTCTGTTTGCTCTTCTTCTGCTTCAACAGCTTTGAGAGATTCTTGCTCCTGCTTTTCAAGTTCTTCTATTTCTTCCCTTGTTCTTGCTCTGATTACTGGAATATTGAGCATAAGAGCAATCTCATCTCCGTCAGCCTCAAGGTTCAAATCAAGTGCTTCCTGATCGATTTCGACATATCTTGATATAACGGCAATAAGCTGTTCTCTCATCTTTTGCATTGTAGCACCGTCAAGATTTGAACGGTCTTGCATAAGCACAAGTTTTAATCTGTTGGTTGCTGCATCTTTAGCGCTTTCACCGTCTTGTAATCGGTCTTTTTGAAAGAAACTCAAGACTTTGTTGTAAAAATTGCTGAAAATATTTTCGCTCATGTCTTTTGCTCCTTTCTTTATTCTTTGTCATCGGATTTTTTATTTAAACCCAAGAAATTTTTTATTTTATCAATAAACGCCGCAAAACCTGTAGGCTCATTCATGTCAAGAAAAGGGATATCTTCTCCTTGAATACGTTTTGCAACATTTATGTACGCTTTTCCTGCCTGTGAATCTTCATCATTCACGATAGGTTCACCTCTGTTTGTTGAAGTAATGATTCCTGTATCTTCTGGAATTACACCTATTAAATCGCAGGAAAGAATATCAACAACATCTTCTACACTCATCATATCGTTTGACTGAATCATATTCGGACGTACTCTGTTTACAAGTAGCTTGTATGATTTAATTTCTTCTTTTGCTTCCAAAAGGCCAATTATCCTGTCTGCATCTCTAACTGCAGACATTTCTGGAGTCGTTACGACAATTGCTTCTGTTGCGCCCGAAACAGCTGTTTTGAAACCTTCTTCAATCCCAGCAGGACAGTCAACGAGTACAAAATCAAAATCTTTTTGAAGGTCTTCACAAATACCTTTCAATTGTTCGGCTGTAACAGCAGATTTGTCTCTTGTCTGTGCTGCCGCAAGCAGACAAAGATTCGGGTTCTTCTTGTCTTTCACAAGAGCCTGTTTGAGTTTGCATCTTTCTTCCACAACATCAACAAGCGTATAAACAATACGATTTTCCAATCCTAGCAATAAATCGAGGTTTCTCAATCCTATATCCGTATCTATCAATACAACACTGGAACCGCTCTTTGCCAGTGCCGTACCAATGTTGGCAGAGGTTGTTGTTTTGCCTACGCCGCCTTTGCCGGAAGTAATTACAATTACTCTCCCTGTCATGTCCGTTGTACTCCTTTTATTTTTCTATTTATCGTTAATTTTTAAAATTACAATGCTTCCGTTTACGTTTCTTGCTTCTTCCGGAACAAACGTATTGGATTTTTCCACATAAACATTTTTTATATGGTCAGGACGTCTTGCATATGAATCGGCAATTCTTAGCTGGATTGCATTTAGATTAAGCGCTCTGATTCTCGCTTTTGTGTTGCCTTTGCAGCCGGCATGCGCAATACCGCCTAAAATACCCCATACAGTAATGTCGCCTGCTGCATGGATTTCGCATCCGGGGTGGCAGTCGCCTATTATCACCACATTTCCGTTAGATTTGATAACCTGACCGGAACGCACTGTCTGCTTGTGATATTGCGTATTCATCTGAAGAATTTCATAATCTTCGTCTGTCATTTCATCTTCGGGAATTTCAAAATCGTCTTCCTCTTCTTTTGTCAGCGGCCAGTTCTGCATTTCTGTTATGTCTTTGTCCTGACTTAAAATATTTTCTAACTTTGTCTCCGAATCAAAAATACTGTCAAGCTGCTCCTGTATTTCTTCTTCCTTTTCTTCTGACATCGGCTCTATCGGGAAAAGGTTTACATCTTTGAGGGAATTTTCTTTTTCTTGTGCTTCTTCTGCCGGTTCTGAGCCGGTTTCAGAAGCCGGCTGTGATACCTCAATGGACTGCTGTTGTATTTGTTGTTGAGGTATTTCTGCATTTTCTTCGTCTGTTTTGTCTGCGTTGTCTGTTTTTTTAGACTCAGCTTGAGCTTCTGTTTTTAATTCTTCAAAAACATCATTATCTGTCTCAGACAAATTATCCTTTTCTACAGGTGTTGATTCTTCTGATTGTGTTTCAACAGATTCTTCTTTATTTTCAATCTCTTCACTTTGTGTGTCCACATGGTCTGAAATGGGAATATACTGTTGTGAAGGTTCATCTTCAGGTGCTTTTGCTTCCAGTTGTGCAAGTTCTGCTTGGAGTTCTTCCTCCACATCTCTTGTACTGATTCCCAGTGTTGCTGCAGCAAGTTCTGTCTGCTGTGATTGGGATTCAATCAGAGAAAGAGTAGAATTGATACTGCTTATAAGTGAGTTGATACTAAGAAGCTGTGACTGATTGAGAGTGATTTCTCCGAGTTTAAGCCAGATTTTTTTGTTTGCGGCTTCTTCTTTTTCAATAATATTGCTCAACTCAAAAACTATGTCAGCCGGACTTTGTGCCTGTGACAAATCTATAATGTATCTTTTATTCAATTCCATATCCTTTAACACCCGTTTAAAATAAAGACGATACCCGCAATGGGTTATTAATTAAAGGATATATGAAATATGTATTAAATACAATTATTTGTAATCTATTGTTGCAAATTTGTTATGAAATTTATTTTTGCTCTTTTGCATTTATTTTTTTATTAAGATTTTCCATTTGTCTATTTGCTCTTGTTATTGCTGCATTAAGATTGTTTGCAGCTGTTTCGTTATTAGAGATTATTTGTTCTTGAACTTTTATTTGCTGTTCAAAATCAGTAATTTTTTTCTCGCTGTCATTTATTTTCTTTTCAATATCTTTAAGTTCTTTTTCTAAAGTTGAAATTTGTTCTTTTATTTTTGATTTTTGTTCTGGTGTCATGTTTTCATCAGCGTTTGTTAACTGTTTGTTTAACTGTTCCAAGTTATTGTTGATATTAGCTTTTTGTGCCAAAAGAGAGTTGTAATTTATTCTTTCAGCATCTCTATTGCCTACAATTGTTTTCTTATTATTTTTTGCAGTTTTTGCATTACACAGTGCTTCTTTTCTCTCCTTATTAGCTGTGTTTATATTTTCGGATAAAGTTTTAGAAGTTTTATCCATTGAATCCCAAGGTGCGTCATCTCCAAGACTTTCTGCTGTCTGTATTGTTGAATTCAAAGCCGTCATTGTATCGTCAATATTTTCTGTGTTATTATTTATTGTTTTGTTTTCTTTTCTTGAAAAACCGTTAGCATTTTGTGCTTTATCACCTTTAAAAGCTTTTACTATCTGGAAAATTCCCATTCCAAGAGGTAATGCTGCAGACAGCCCTCCAATTGTCAAAGATGCAATTTCTGCTGCACCCATTTTTGAGTCTTCCTGGGTATATGAATAATTTCCGAGTGAACTTAAAATAGAGGCGGTTGTATAGTTTGTTCCGAAATTAGGATATTTAGGAGCAGAAGAACCGAAGATTGTTCCTGTAGAAACAGTTTTATTCCTGTTCGTACTTCCTGCATAATCTTTCGACTGGTCAATTTGTGCAGGTCTTGTCGGATTCTGATCTTGAATAGTTATTTCTCTGAAAGCTTTTAAACTATTTTTCTCTGTCATATCTCTGTCTCTTATTTTTCTACATATATATAAAGTATATACTTTTATAAAAATTGCCTTTTTTGTATATACTTTCTTAATAATTCTTAATATTTTAATTTGATTGTAATATTTGCCCCAATACGGTTATTGTGCTATTGTCATCTTTAGGGATAAAATTATGGGTGAAAAACTTGATATTATAACAATAGGTGAAAGTTTAATAGAACTTTCCAGTACAGACAGTCTTGCATACTCCAAGACCTTGGATAAGTATTATGGTGGAGATACGCTTTGTACAGCTGTTGCTGCGCAGCGTCTCGGTTCTAAGACCGGTTACATTACTAGGGTTGGTAATGATCCTTTTCGTGAATATTTAATGGATAGTTGGCAATCCGAAGGTCTTGATATTTCTCAAGTAAAGCTTATTGACGGTTTTAACGGTGTTTACTTTATAGGGCATCCTGAATATGGGGAGAAAGAGTTTGTTTATTACCGAAAAAAAACAGCAGCTACAAAGCTTTCTATTGATGATATTTCAGAAGAATACATACTTGATGCCGATGTTGTTTATGCAACAGGTGTTACACAGTCTCTGTCATTATCCGCTAAAGAAGCGGTTAAAAAAGCTTTTACAATAGCCTCACAGCACAATATGATGACCTCCTATGACCCGAATTTCGATTGCAGATTGTGGGGCGTTCAGGATGCAAAAGATGCATTTGAAGAGATTTCTGACTATATAGATATAATGTTTTTAAGTTTGGAACATGATTGTGAAAAACTTTTTGAAATAGATTCTACGGACAAGTGCATAAAATACCTGTGGGATAAGGGTATTAAGATTGTTGTTGTTAAATCTGCAAAAGATAAAGGCTATTTTGTAGGTTTTGAGGGTGACATAACTTTTGTTAAATTTCAAACAGAAGAAATAGTGGATTCCACAAGTTCCGGTGATGCCTTTAACGGTGCATTTTTACATGGTATGAACTCCGGTATGACTCCTATTGAGGCGGCAAAGCTTGCTGCAATTGATGCTGCTATTCAGTGTAACGGCATGGGGGCTATTAAGTCTACACCGTATAAAGAACAGGTATACTCTCGGTATTACGCACAGTAGGGTTGTCAAATATGGGTAAAGATTCTAAACATATTGCTGTTTCCGGATATTACGGTTTTGATAATTTCGGTGATGAGGCAATTTTAAATGTTCTTACAAAAGAACTGAAAAAAAACGGGCATTATGTGACGGTTTTTTCTAAAAATCCAGCAAAAACAGGATTTAATCTTGGTGTAAATTCTGTTTATACTTTTGATTTCAAGAACTTAATAAAAACTTTGAAAAATGCTGATGTATTGATTAGCGGAGGCGGCAGTCTTTTGCAGGATGCAACGAGTCTTAAGAGTTTATTCTATTATCTTTTTGTTATTTTTATTGCTCAGGTGTTTAAAAAAGATGTAATAATTTTTGCTCAGGGAATAGGTCCGATAAATAATATTTTAGGTAAAATTTGTACAAAAATACTGCTTAGAAAATGCAAATACATAACAGTAAGAGATGAAAAGAGTCTTTTTCGTCTGCGCGGCTGGTGTTTGAATCCATATCTTGTGTCTGACCCTGTGTGGAATCTTGAAACGAAAGAATATGCTCCTATGAACAGAGTCGGGGTACAGTTAAGAAGCTGGAAAGGTTTGTCTCAAAAATATTTATTTGCTCTTGCACGTCAGATAAATGCGAGTTTTTCTGACAGGGAAATATGTATTTACTCTTTTCAAGATACTCTTGATTTAGATTTGTGCAAACATTTTGATGCACAGCTAAAGCTTGTTAATCCGCAAATTAAGACAAAACTTGTAAATGCACTTTCTATAGGGGATACAGTTGAATCGTTTTCTCATCTCGATTATCTTATCGGCATGCGATATCATGCCTGCCTTCTTGCTTTAAAATACGGCATTCCGACACTTGCTCTCAGTTATGATGAAAAAGTTGAAAAGATTGCACAGAGATTTAATCTGCCATGCTCTTTTCTTGATGAAAATGAGGATCTGGAGGTCATGTTTGAGTCTTTAAAATCTTTGCAGCAACGGGAAATTCTAGATAAAGCAAAAGAATGCGTGTTTGATTTTTCTGATATTTTACGCGCGATAAACGGTTAATAATTTAACAAACAAAAACAGGATACCATATTGATATCCTGTTTTTTGCTAATTGATTATTTTTTATTAAAACTGGCTTGCAATCTCAAATGGAGTTTCTGACACATGAGATGCTGCATCAATTTTGCCTCGTTTTAATTCAGAGAAAGACGCTTTTGTTGAATGGAAAGCTTTTTTCAAGAATTCATAAGCAATTTTCGGGTCGCATTTGTCACCGCAGGTGAACAAATCAACAGCAGCATAGCCGAGTTCAGGCCAGGTGTGGATTGCGAGATGGCTTTCTGAAATAATTACAACACCGCTAACTCCATGCGGACTAAACATATGAAAACATTTTTGTACAATTGTTGCGCCGCACTCTAATGCAGCATCAATCATCAGACTCTCAACTTTTTGAGAATTATTCAAAATGTTGGGGTCGCATTCAAAAAATTCAGCCAGAACGTGCTGTCCAAGGTACTTTGCATTGGTATCAACGCGATAAACTTCAGGGGCTGTCATAGATTTAGTCAATTCATTTATCTCCTTTTTATGTTCTGTTACCAGTGTAATTTTTACAATTAAAAATATATTACTATAAAAATTAAAAAAAATTAATTTTTGCGATTTTTTGTATAATATCTTAAACTTTCTAAACATAATAGATTATAAATACATTTTTGTTATTATACATATAGATGAATCTTACAAGACTACGGTTGATAAATTATGAGCAAAATTCTTGTTGTAGACGATGACGATGCTATAAATGAACTTATAAAATTGAACCTTGAACTTCAAGGCTATGAAGTAATAACGGCATATGACGGAACAGGAGGCTTTACACTTGCCAAACAGGAACTTCCTGATCTGATTGTGCTGGATGTGATGATGCCTGATGTTGACGGGTATACGGTAGCAAAAAGAGTTCGTGAAAATGAAACAACTAAAAATATCCCTATTCTTATGCTCACCGCAATGGGACAGCTTGAAGATAAAGTAAAAGGGTTTGATATAGGTGTGGACGATTATCTTGTAAAGCCTTTTGAAATGGAGGAATTACAGGTTCGCGTCCGTGCTCTTTTAAAAAGAGTCAATGCAATACCGGAATCCCTTGCTACTAAAGAAATTTTGACAACAGGTGACATTACCCTTCTGCCTGAGACATACAGCGTTAAAATTGTGGATAAAGTAGCAAAATTGACTCCGATTGAGTTTGATATTTTGAATTTGCTTGTACAAAACCACGATTGTATGGTTTCTTCTGCCAAAATTCTGCATGATATATGGGGGTACGGACCGGAAGATGATGTTGAAACAATCAGAGTTCACATAAGACATTTAAGAACAAAAATAAAAAAAGTTTCTGATGGGAAAGAATACATAGAAACTATTTATGGCGGGGGATATAGACTTTTACCCTGCGGAAAACCTTCAAAAAAATAATTATTACACTGCTTTTATATACGTTAGTATTATTGATAAAATCTGAATTAAGCTGTTTAATGAGTTTACAATGTATAAAAAAATATTGGCAAAAGTTATATATGTTTTAATAATTTTACTGATTAGCTTCGGTTTATATAATTATATTTTTCAACAGAATTCTCAAACTGCTAAACAGCCTGATTACGATAACAGCTATCTTATAAATAAACAGTCAACAGATCCTAAAAGATTGTTCTTAAAAACCTGGAGAATAATAAAAACTAAATACTATGATCCGACCTTGAACGGGCAGGACTGGTCAAAATGGAATAAACGCTACGTTGATAATATAAAAACAAAAGACGATGCTTATGTTGCCATAAATACAATGCTGGCAAGCCTTGACGATCCTTATTCAAAATTCTTGAGTCAGGAAGAATATGCGGAGCAGAATACAAATATAGATGCAAAAATTGTAGGTATAGGCGTTAATATCATGTCTGTTGCCGGCAAAATTATTATTATAAGTGTTGTTGAACAGACACCGGCTTATTCTGCCGGTATAAAAGCAGGCGATATTATTCTCAAGGTTGATACAAAGGATGTAAGCGGAAAGACAATAAGCGATGTTGCTTCTCTCATAAGAGGAGAAGAGGGTACAACCGTTAATCTGGAACTTTTGCGCGACAAGAAAAAAATCTTTAAAACAGTTGACAGAGAAGAAATTCAAATAAAAAACATAAAGTCTTCAATTGTTGACAAAAATATAGGCTATATTCAGATAGTAAGTTTTTTAAGTTCTGATATGACAAGAGAGTTTGTTGATGCATTGAACAAGACGCAGAACTGCGAAGGCTTAATTCTCGATTTGCGTGGAAATACCGGCGGTCTTATGCCTAATGCCGTTGTTATTGCCGATATGTTTTTAACTCAGGGGCATATTGTGAGCATTGTTGACAGAGATAATCAAAAGTCTGATATAGATGCACAGGCAAAGCCTTATGCTATAAACAAACCTGTTGTTATTCTGATAGATGAAGGCAGCGCCAGTGCTTCGGAGATTTTAAGCGGTGCTTTGAAAGATAATCATAAAGCTATTCTTGTCGGACAGAGAACTTTTGGTAAAGGGATGATTCAGCGCATTTATCCTCTGCCGAATCAGACAGGTATGAACCTGACTATTGCCAAATACCTTACTCCCAAAGGCATAGATATTAACAAAAAAGGTATAACGCCTGATTATGTGGTTGATTATACGGAAAAAGATTTTTTGAATGATAAAGACCCGCAGATGGATGAGGCAAAAAAGATTATTCATAAACTCATACGTACAAAGCATGAAATAGCTAAGGCTGATTAGTCGTAATAATCAAACTGAATGTGTCCGATTTTTACAACATCGCCTTCTTTTATGCCTGCCTGTTTTAACGCTTCATACACATTCATTGCTGCAAGTATATTCTGGAATCTGTAAAGCTGGTCAATGTTTCTTGTATCCGTTACATTGGCAAGTCTTATGAGTTTGCCGCCTTCTACGCTGTATGTGTTTTTATCAATTTTGTATACCGCATAGTCGCTGTCATCATTATCAAATGCAGCAAGGTCTTCTTCTATATCTATTTTAAATTCGGGTTTGGGTATTTCATCAACTTTATGCATAACAAAGTCAAGAAATGGTTTTATGTTTTCTTTTGTTGCTGCGGAAATCAAGAATACATCAGAAGAGAACTCGCAGAATATTTTGAGGTACTCCTGCCTCATTTCTTCGTCAACCGAGTCAATTTTATTGAGTGCAATAATTTGATATAAATTGCCCAGCCTTTCAGAGTGTTTTTTCAATTCTTCATTAATTTTTTTGTAATTTTCAACAGTATCCGGCTGTGTAATATCAACAACATGAATGAGGAATCTGCATCTTTCTACATGGCGCAAAAATTCATGCCCTAATCCGACACCTTCACTTGCTCCCTCAATAAGCCCGGGTATATCAGCAACGACAAATCCGTCGCCGGATGGCTTTTTAACAACACCTAAATGAGGAACAAGTGTAGTAAAAGGATAGTCTGCAATTTTAGGTTTTGCTTCACTTATTACGCTGATAAGAGTCGATTTGCCGGCATTTGGCATTCCAAGCAATCCTACATCAGCAATAAGTTTGAGTTCCAGTTCAAGTTCTCTTTCTATACCGGGTTCTCCGGGTTCTGAAAACTGCGGTGCCCGCTTTTGAGCAGTAGCAAAACGACAGTTTCCTCTGCCTCCTCTTCCCCCTTTTGCGACAAGAACAACTTGTTCTGCTTCCGTGAGGTCGGCAATAATCTTGTCATTTTCCGGATCTTTTACAACAGTACCAAGAGGAACTTTTATATATAAATCTTTTCCGCTGTGTCCGTGCTGGGATTTAGGACGTCCGTTTTCACCGTTTTCAGCTTTAAAAATAGATTGATACTTAAAGTCCATAAGGGTTGTCATTGACTCATCAGCAATAAAGTATACACTGCCGCCTCTGCCGCCGTCACCGCCTGCGGGTCCGCCTTTATCAACATATTTTTCACGGCGCCACGCAACAGCACCGTTGCCGCCTTTGCCGGATAAGATTCTTATTTTTGCTTTATCTAAAAACATAGCCATATAAAAAGGGTAACATAAAATTAAAAAAGAAGAGTTGTTTTGTTTTAACTCTTCTTTTTAATCTATATAAAAGAAATCTTCATTTTCATCCTGATAATCTTCCCACAGAGGGATTTTGTCCTGTATAATTTTTTTCTTTTGTTCTTCCAGTTCTTCTTCAGTTTCTTCCAGTTTAGTTTTTATATCTTTCTTCTTTTTAATAAGGTTCGCAACATTCATCATTGCAAGAGAATTTAGTGTTGCATTCAGCTGTGCGCTTCTGTCTACAAATTGTGACTCGTTAAATTGAGCAGCTTCTTCTCCCTGCTGCTGAAGGAAATATTCCATACCGGGGCTCTGTCTGTCGTCCGCTGTTTTTGCGGCAGTACCGGATATATCGCCGCTTTTAAAATTAAAGCTGCCACCGATTCCGAAAAATCCAGCTGAACGATTGTCTACCACTTTATAATATCTCCTGTGTTTTCTCTCTTTTTATAGAAAATATCCAGGCACACAAAAAGCCTGATATTATTTTAAAACCCGACAAAAAATTTTTTGCCATATTTCTTTTTATATTTTACGGTATGTTAACATTTTTTTACATCCGTCTTTTGATGTAAAATGCTACAGTCCTAGTATTACGAGCATTCTTACAAACGCAAACTGAAGCAGTTGTAAGAATAAAAGTGCAATAATAGGCGAAAAATCCAATCCGCCCATAGGCGGAATGATTCTTCGAAACGGCTCCAATATCACATCGGATATAAGAGCAAGAGACCTGAAAGGCTGGACGTACCAGTCTATTGACGGTATCCATGTTAGAAATATTCTGACAATAATCAGCCAGAAATAAATATTAAAAATATCATTTACTAAAGCAGCTATGCTCATATTTTTTGCTCCCGCTATACTCTAGAGCCGGCAATTGTGTTTGCGCAGCTGCAGTGTTGTCTTTCAACAGGCAGTTTTTTGATTAAATTAAAGAGTAATGATTTCAATTTTTCGTTGTTGTCGTTAAATACTTTGATTACTTCTGCGTGCTGAACAGGTGGTACTTCTCCCACAAGACCGGCATCGTAGTCGGTAATAAGTGAAATATTAAGCGGACACATATCCATTTCTTTTACAAGATAAGCTTCTGGGAATTGAGTCATATTAATAACTTCCCAGCCCTGAGATGTAAAGAATTTTGATTCTGCTTTTGTTGAAAATCTCGGACCGTTTATAACAACAACAGTACCTGTTTCATGTACAGTAATACCCAGTTCTTTTGCCGTTGCAACAGCCAGTTGTCTCATTTCTTCACAATATGGGTTGGCTGCACTCACGTGAGTAACAATCGGTCCGTCAAAGAATGTTGACTTTCTGCCGTCTGTCCAGTCAACAAACTGGTCACAGATTACAAAATGTCCCGGTGCAACATGTTTTTGTAAGCTTCCTGCAGCACACGGTGAGATAACTCTTGTACAGCCTATTGATTTCATAGCCCATACATTAGCTCTGTAGTTTATCAGATGCGGTGGTATAGTATGGCTTCTGCCGTGGCGCGGCATAAAGGCGACTTTATGATTGCCGATTTCGCCTATAAATACACTGTCAGACGGTGAACCGTACGGAGTTTCTACTTTTACTTCTTCTATATTGTCCAGAAATTTGTAAAATCCTGAACCGCCAAATACACCAATGTCCGCTAATTTTTTATTTTCCATCTTTTCTCCCCATATTTTATTGTCTTTTATTAAATCTAATCGTCCAACTTTGTCGGATTTTTAATCCATTCTGCGGCTTTAGGCTGCATATCCGTTGTGATATCAGAAGTTTTAGGCACAGTAACATTGCCTCTTCTGAATACTTTTACTGCATATCCGTTTTCTCTAACCGTACATGACGGATCTATTATTCCTGTATATTCGCCGTTGCTTTTTGCTTTGTCCCAGTCAAAAAAGCATACACCGAGTGTTGATTTAAAGTTAGGTTCACCAACAGCAGCAATGCCTGAACAGTTAACAGGTCCTATTGTATTTATCTGTTCTGCCAGATAGTAACACAAAGCATTTGTTTGTGTTAGTTCCTTATCACAGCTTAAATCTCCGCCTGCTTTTTTCGGGCATGCTGTTTTTTGTACAGGTTCTCCTTTATCATTAACATCAGTATATACAACCTTGGCTGTGTCTAAAGGTGCATCGGAAAAATCAATATGCAGTTCTTCCTGACTTCCTGTTTCCAGATTGTTGTATATGTTCTGGTCGTATTTGTATCCGTCATTAATTGATGAACTTACTATTGCTTCTACAGCATTATATGATTTTAAAAATAAGAATTTATCTTTATCCGGGTCAACACGGTTAATAATTCTTATAAGAATAGCCATTATTACACCTGCGATTGCCATAACAAGCAAAACTTCGGCAAGAGTAAAACCACATTTATTATTATTGCTTTTTTTCATTAATAATGGCTCCGTAATTATTTTCTTATATTAGTCTGATCTTCCATCCAGGAATAGGCTTTTTCCTGATTAGCACCTATGTTATCATTTGTTTTTGGTACGGTTAATTTACCGTCGGCTGATATAAATACCGCATATAGTCCTGTTTTTGTATCATTGTTGCATTGCGGAGAGATGCTGAAACTATAAAAACCATCACTATTTGTTCCGCCCTGCAGATATGCAATACAGGAACCGTTTGATAGTCTCATATTTATGCCGGTTTGTTTTCCTCCGTTAAAAGTTATACCATCATTATTTTTACAGTTGACTTCGCCGTTTGTGTTCAACTGATCAGACATAAAGTAACATATAGCATTTTCTTTTGTAATTTCTTCGTCACATTTTACATCTTTGCCTTCGTTATCTTTATATGGAACGCATGCAGTTTTGGTTTTACCCTGAGAGTCAATAAATTCAACTTTTGAAGGAGGGATTGGCAGGTCTCTGAAATCTCTGTGAAGACCGTTTTTTTCATCCTGTGTCATATTATCGACTTCATTGTCTGAATAATAGGTCGGGTCATATTTTGTCGGATCATTAACAGTGTTAGCCATTGCTGTTTCCAGAGCATGGTATGTTTTTATAAACATCAATTTTTCCTGATCCGGGCTTATTCTGTTAATAGCCCTCATCATAACAGCCATTACTACACCGGCAATAACCAGTGTAAGCAGTGTTTCCGCAAGTGTAAAAGCAAGTGATTTATCATTCTTTTTCATTAATATAATACTCCTATTGTTTCAACAATTATATTCTATATTCCACGAATTTGCAAAAATATATTAAAAAATTACAATAACGTGGCAATTTTTTACATCAAAATGTTTTTATATATACAGGTAGTAAAGTAAGGTTGATAAAACTATGGTTAACGGAATTAATTCATCTCAGGTTCCTTATGCAGGTTATCCGGCGAATGCTGTGGGTGCAACACCGGTTACAAGAGATATAGCAAGTTATTGTTATGACACGCAGCGTCCCCATATAGCAAAAACTTACGGCTATTTGACAACAGAACACAAGCCTTCATATACATGGCCTGTAATCGGACTTGTCGCATCTGCACTGGCTCTTGGTATAGTTAATACGATTAAAAGAGGTCGTCCCTAATCTTTTACAGGCCGGCAATATTTTGCAATAAAAACGAATAGGTTAATTGCTGACGGCTTATTGTTACATGAAATTTCAGCAAGCCCTTGATTTAATCCCAGCAGGCATGCTGGGCAGGTTGTGATTATAAAGTCTGTAGCGGAGTTAATATAGTTTTGTGCTTTTTGCTTGGAAATTTCTCTTGAAATTTCCTGATTTTGTAATGCAAACTTACCTGAAAAACCGCAGCATTTATCAAAATCTTCTGTTTGGATAAACTTTATACCTTCAATATTTTTGACTATTTCAATAAAATCATAACTGTCATGGCAGGGCTTGTGTACTGAGACTTTTAGCGGTTTTAACGTTTTAAATTTCACGCTTTTTAATAATTCTGTGATACTTATTGTTTTTGCGGATAATTCTGCGGATTTGTTGTCATTACTGTAATCTTTGTATTGTTTTAGTACATCTTCACAGGAGGCGCAGTCTGTAACTATATAATCAAAATCCGTGTTAAGCTGTTTTATATTTTTATTTATTAATGCGGTAAATTTTTTGAGGTTGCCGTCATTGAGGTAGCTTACTCCGCAGCATTCAAAGTTTTTTGTTACAAATTCAATATCAGAATCCGCCAGTATTTGTACAACTGCATCTTTAGTCTCGGAATTAATATATTTATTAAAGCAGCCTTCAAAATAAATTGCTGTCTTCGCCTTTTTACCTTCATTCTTTTTATATCCCGGCTTGAAGTGCTTTATTGCAAGCGAATTAAACAAAACAATTCTTTTGCCGATGTATCCTGTTTTAATCAAATATTTTTCAAAATATTTAACAACCTTATCAAGTTTAAACAAACGGCAGAGTCTTAAACCGATTCTTGCACAGAGTAGTAACAGCTTGAAAAGGGTGTAAGAATTTAAAATTCTTTCTGTAAAAGAGATTTTGCAGATATTATAGTATTCCGCTTTTGCTGCGGTAAATATTTCTTTGGCGTTAATATTGCTCGGACAGAAATCTTTACAGGCATTGCATCCCGTACACAGGTCAAGATATGTTTTTACCCGTTTTGTAAAAGAGAGTTCACCTTTAATTATGCCGTTTAAAATATTGAATTTTCCGCGTGATACCGCACACTCATTTAATGATGCTTTGTAAACAGGACATACGGACTGGCATAATCCGCAGCGGGAACACTTATATACTTCTTCTTCATACTCTTTTAACTTTTTCATAATATTAATTATATTCACAAAGAATAATTTAGTGATAAAATTTTTACATTAGACAGGGTGTAGAGATTTTAAATTATGAGAACAGCAGTTGCACAAAATCAAAAAATTACCATACAAGACAGACCACATCCTCAGTTATGCGATTTTAACAATAAGGGTGCTATTGTAAAAGTCCTCGGGTGCGGTTTATGCGGGTCGGATATTGTTAAATTTATCCATGACGGAAACGAAAAAGTGCTCGGACATGAGGTAGTGGGTGAAATAGTTGAAATTAAACCGTCTTTATTTTCAAAATTCAAAACAGGAGATAAAGTTGTGCTTGGGCATCATGTTCCCTGCATGAAGTGCGATTACTGTTTGAATAAAAACTATTCAATGTGCAGGCAGTTTAAAGAAACCAATATCTTCCCTGGAGGTTTTGCCGAATATATTTATGTTTCGCCTTTGCATTTGAAAAATACTGTTTTTAAAGTTCCAAAAAATCTTGATGATATGGAAATATCTTTTATGGAACCCCTTGCGTGCTGTATCAGAGCTGTGGAAAGAGCCGAAGTCCAAAAAGGAACGACTTCCTTGGTTATAGGTCTTGGCTCAATAGGGCTGTTAATGGGGCAGGCAGTAAAGGCTTTTAAAGGAGACGTTATAGGCTGTGATTTGATAGAGGAGAGGGTTGCTCTTGCTAACAATCTTAACTTTGATGCTTCTATAAGATTTGAAGATAACGATGAAACATCTGCAAAGGTAAAAGAAATGACATGTGGATTAGGGGCAGATGTCGTATTTATGACCTCCGGTTCTGATAAAGCTATTGAATTTGCGATTAAAGCAGTTCGAGATGGCGGTACTATTCTTGTATTTTCTTCTGTGCCTAATGATACAGCAGGGTATACAAATAATGATATCTACTATAGAGAATTAAAAGTTATGGGCAGCTATTCTCCTTCGCCAATGGATCTTGCTCTTGCTCATAAACTCCTTTCAAAGAAAAAAGTTGTTGTGAAATATCTTTCGACATCTTACCCTCTGGAAGAACTTGCCGAGGCTATACAGGATACTGTTGAAAATAAAACACTTAAGGCGTACATAAAAATAGATAATTAATAATGAAAAAGAAAATGAAAGCTATAAGATACTATGCTCCTCAAGATATCAGATATGAGGAAGTAGAAGTAAAAGAACCGTCTGATAAAGAAGTTGTTGTCCGTATACAGGCTGCTTTGACCTGTGGTACTGACGTAAAAACTTTTAGACGCGGTCATCCTGTTTTGATAAAGCATACACCTTCGGGTTTCGGGCATGAGTTTGCCGGTATTATTGAAAAAGTCGGAGACAAAGTGGTTGATTTTAAGCCCGGAGACAGGGTTGTTGCCGCAAATTCCGCACCTTGCGGCAAGTGCTTTTACTGTCTGAAAAAGCAGTATAATCTGTGCGAGAATTTGGATTTATTAAACGGTGCCTATGCTGAATATATTACCGTTCCGGAACGAATTGTGGAAAAAAATCTTTTAAAAATACCGACGGGATTAAGTTTTGAAAAGGCTGCTTTTGCCGAACCTCTGGCTAATGTTGTTCACGGCGTGGAGCGCACAGGTATTCAACCTGGCGATACAGTCGGCGTATACGGTATAGGTCCTATCGGGCTGATGTTTGCACGACTTGCAAAATTAAAAGGTGCTAAAGTTATTGCTGCGGGCAGAAATCCTTTAAAATTACAGCTTGCAAAGGATTTTGCACATGCCGATGAGGTTGTGGACTTGAAAAAGTATCAACACCCTGATAAAATCTTTAAATCCTTTACGCAAGACGGCAGAGGACTGGATGTTGCGGTTGAGTGTGTAGGACTTCCCGAGGTATGGGAAAAGATGTTTTCTCTTGTGAGAAAAGGCGGTAAAGTTCATCTGTTTGGCGGCTGTAAGTCCGGAACTTCTGTTAATCTTGATACAAGACGCCTGCATTACGATGAAGTTCAGATTATAAGTGTTTTCCACCATACACCGCAGTATTTTAGACAGGCTCTTGATTTGATAGCAGACGGGCATGTGGATGTTACAAAACTTATTACAAAAAGAATGCCCCTATCAGAGGCTAAAGAAGCAATACTGGCTCATGAACGAGGCGAGGCAATAAAAGTTTTATTAACTCCATAGATGAATTGTTAAGTTTTGTATAAATGAAATTTGTTGTCTGAAATACACTAATTATCAGGCTTTATCTGTTTACATCATGAAAAAGATGGATTGAATTGTAAATTTAATATGATAAACTAGCAAGTAATGGAATTTACAAACTTCATGTAAATGTGAAGTTAAATCACCTAAGACTTGTGAAAGAGAAAAATGCAAATTTTACAAACTACAAAGGTAAATATGATTCCTGCGCCCGCAAATAAAACATCAGGCTACGGGCATGCCGATTATTTTTCCCTTCATTCGTCTGTTAAAGACATGTCTCATGAGTTTTCTAACTCTAAGTCTATTAAGATTTCTAATTTCAATAATTATAATAAAAAGACCGTCAATGATATTTCATTTGGCGGTCTTTCTTTATCAGAAGTACAAAAGGTCAAGAATTCTAATTTATGGAAATTTTTAAATAACAAATATGTTAACAAATTCATAAATATGGCTAATGTGAGCCAGACAATTTTTGATGCAATCTTTGCTATACTTTTGACCTGTATACTCAGACCTGCTGCTATTATGGCTCAATCTAATGATAATAACAGAGAGAAGAATAAAAAAGCTGCTTCTCATTCGATATCATCGGGTATAATCGGATATGTATTTGCTATAGCTTTATTCTCTCCTATCAAAACAGGCTTAAATAAAGTTAAAAGCCATCCTGCTGTGTTTGCAAGACAGGCTGAGAAGTTTTTGAAATCCAAGAAGAATGCACAAACTTTTACAATGCTTGTTAATAAATCAGCAGAAGTTATGACAGCCAGTGTTCGTTCAGCAGTTACTATCGGTATGATACCTTTTATTGATAAATATCTGCTCAGCAAAATATTCGGCACAAAGCAAAATACAGATGTGAAAAAAGACCTGCAGAATCCGGTTTACAGATATTCTGTAATCAACTTTAAAAACAACGCAAGCAAGACATTTCAAAACTTTACAGGGGGGATAAAATAATGCAGATAACAGGTTTTAATCCGTATACCCCTTCACAAAATAAACGTTATTCATTTAAAGCATATAATGCCGGTTCTCTTAAAAAGATTGCAAGCGGTGTAAAACGAGCCGGCGACCGTTCAACAAGCTATATCGGACTTGGGCTTGGAAAGGTCGCTTCCTGGAAACCTGTACAAAATCTCGTTGACTGGCTGAAAAATAAAAATTATCAGGAACACCTGGCTGCTTTTGTGGGATGTACTTTGTCAGGATTTTATATGCTTGATACAGCAAGATCCAAGACAATTGAAAAAGATCAAAAAATGCCTTTGATTACAAATCAGGCTATTGTCTGCGGTTTGTCCACGGCAGGTGCTTATACTTTAAATCATTATTTAAACAGAAAAATTAATCATCTTGCTGAACTTTTCCATATCTCTAAGATTGAGGATAAAAATCTACAGACAAAATTTTTAAAATATAAAACAAATCCTGAATATATTAATGTAGTAAGACGTACTGCAGAAATCAAACCCGGCTTAAAGGCAATAATGGAATCACTCGATAAAATGTTTGATTATTCTGAAAAAGTTCCGGTTTATTTAAAAGAAGAAATCAAAAAACATAAAGATGATTCTGTAGCACGTAATTTCTTAAAGGAAATTAAAAATATTGTTGTTGAAAAAGGTAAAGATAAAGGTGAAATTGTAAAAGCTCTTTATCTAGAAAAAATGAAAAACAGCAAAGCTATGCAGGCAGCATATAACAGAGAACTTATGAACAATGCAATCAAAAAATTGGCGAATGCTGATAAAAGTGGTAGACTCTCGGGAATGATGAACGGCTTTAAAACAGCACAGGCATTGATGGTATTTGCTCTGATTTACAGATTTATTTCACCTGTTTTTGCAACACCTCTTGCAAACTATATTAGTGCAAAAGTGGAATCCCGAAAAAATACACAAAAACAACCGTCTGCATAAAAAAATCCCGCAGCACTATACGTTGCGGGGAAATTGGTTAGGTTTTAGTTTGGTTAAAATAGGTATTATTTTTGTTTATATAAACTTTATTCCGGTTTATAACAGATTCTATTTATATTAACCCTGCATTTGTTTGAGCAATTCAGCGAGTTTGTCTGCGCCTTTTGCATTTGCACCAATGCTGTTAGCGGACGAAATGCTTTCATTTGTATGAGTTGTATATACTACTTCGCCATGTCTCATCAAGTCTGGTCTTATTGTTGATAAGTTTTGATTTACTGCTTGTAGCGGGTTTGCAACATTTTCATTATGTGCAGGCAAGAAACCTTTTATACCACCAGAAAGATTGTATTTATTTTCAGGTTTTGGCAAATATTCTGATATTGGTTTTAAATTTGTCTTGTTAGTTGCTACATGTACAGGTAAATATCTGCCTGTAGGGTCTGCCAAATAACCTTTTATTTGGCTATTATGTGGATTTAACAACCCTCTTATTTGAGACTCATGTTCAGGTAACAATCTTGTAGGGTCTGATATTGGATTGTTTACATTTCCGAACATTGTACCTGGTCTGTGTAAATTATTGTAGTTCGTATTGTCAATAATATCTCTACTAGGGGTAATTATTTGTTCTTTACGAGGATTCCACTTGCGAGCATATACTTTACCTGAAGACTCAGGTAGCAATCTTGTAGGGTCTGTTATAGGAGTTGGTCCAGGAGTTGGTCCAGGTGTTGGTCCAGGTGTTGGTCCAGGAGTTGGTCCAGGAGTTGGTCCAGGTGTTGGTCCAGGAGTTGGTCCAGGTGTTGGTCCAGGTGTTGGTCTTCTGAAACCTCTGCCTCTGCCTTTGGCAAGACCTGCAATTAATGCTGCTGTACCGAGTGCTGTAGCAAGAATGCCTAGTATTGTCGGTGTTTCGTCTTTATGAACATGTGCTGCTACAGGTCTTGTATAATAGTTATTGTTTCTGTCATCATTTTTAACAAGATAGTCTGCATTGAATTGACCGACACCAACATTCATCATCGGGCTCATATAACCCATTCCCATGCCGTACATACCGTTCATTCCATATGAGCCTAAATTGTTTGCATAAGCATTGTAATTTGCCTGAACATTATACATTGGCTTCATTAAACTTTGAAAACTTGTGCTGTAAGTGTCGTAGAACATAACCTAATCTCCAAACTACGTTTTTAACTACCTTTATAATTTGAAATCTAACCTTACATTTATAAAAACAATCGCTTATCAAAAATTGCCTTTATAAAAAAATATATTAAGAAATATTACACAATTTTTTTAATGAACCCTGTTAATTTAAATGTCAGCAAGTAAAATAGACGTAGGGTATAAATTTTATATAACATGAGCGTATAAACAGAGGAGATTAGAATGCTTGAGTTTGACTACAGAAATGTCAAAGCCGAAGTTGTAGGAGAAGAAAACGGTTTGTATATCGAACAGGAATTCAACGACTACAATGAGAGAATAGCAAGAATCATAAGTGATTTGAATTCTCGAAAAGATAAACCCGGGCAGTGGCTCCAATGGATGAATTTAGGATACAGCGAGGAGACTGTATGGTTGGTAAAAGAATACGCAGCTATGACGCAGGGGCATTTTGAAAACATACTGGTGCTCGGTATAGGTGGCTCTGCTCTTGGAGGTATGGCTGTATGTGAAGCGCTGCTTAAGCCATACTGGAACCTTCTTTCTGATGAACAGAGAAATAACTTCCCCCGTATATTCTTCTTAGATAATGTGGATCCTGACCAGATAAACGGTTTATTGGATGTTCTTGATTTAAAAAAGACGCTTGTTAATGTTATTACAAAATCCGGCTCTACTGCAGAAACAATGTCTCAATTCATGATTTTGAAAAACAGACTGCAGGAAGAACTCGGCGAAAATTACGTGAGACATATTGTAGCTACTACTGATAAGAATTCAGGTATCCTAAGGCAAATATCAAATGAAGAAGGATATAAAACTTTTGTTATTCCTGATGATGTAGGCGGAAGATTTTCCGTATTTTCTGCTGTGGGATTGCTGCCTTTTGCGCTTGTTGGTATTGATATAGAAGAGTTGGTTCAAGGTGTAAAAGATATGGATCTTGCTCTTAAAAATACTGATATACACCACAATATTGCCGCTCAAAATGCGCTTATTCATTATCTTATGGATACGAAAAAAGGAAAAAATCTTTCTGTTATGATGCCGTATTCAACAAGACTAAAATATGTTTCAGACTGGTTTGTGCAGCTGTGGGCAGAAAGTCTGGGTAAAGAAAAGGATAAAAACGGCAACACAGTTAATATTGGTCCGACACCGATAAAGGCTCTTGGGGCAACTGATCAGCATTCACAGATTCAGCTGTATAACGAAGGACCTAATAATAAGTTAATCAATTTTATACGTGTTAAAGAATTTGATACCGAGTTAGAGATACCGAAGATATTTGAATTTACCGGTATAGGTTATCTTGGCGGAAATACTATTAATTCTCTTATCAATGCGGAAGCGGATGCAACAAGAGTTGCTCTTGTCGATTACCAAAGACCTAATGTCACTGTTACGCTTGATAAAATTAATCCGTATAATATGGGGCAGCTTTTATACATGCTTGAGGTTCAGACAGCAATCACCGGAGAGTTGTATAACATTAACACATTTGATCAGCCTGGTGTTGAACAGGCTAAGAATTATACCTATGCGTTGATGGGCAGAGCAGGTTATGAGGAATCTGCAGCAATGCTGAAGGAAAAAATGGGATATGATTCATAGTCATACGTGTTACATAAAGTTACATTTTTATACATGCGATTGTATGTCTGTTACAATTGAAGATGGAGTTTTTTAAGTAGAGAGTAGTCTTTTATGGCAGAAATTAATAATTTTGAAATTATACAGAACAAACTGGACGCACTGGTTGAAAAAATTATACAAAAAGAAAATCTGGATGAGGATTTTCGTATTACATATGCGCAAATTCTTGAAAAGATTAATACAAAGATGGACGTATTCTCTAACGATGATACGGCAGAACATATTGGTGTTCTCGGCACGGAATTGAGCAGGCTGCTCAAAGAACGTCAGGAGGCTGTTGATGCCAAATTCAATGCAATAAAAGGTGAGTTTGACAATCTTAATTCTTTGCTCGAAAATTCTTTGAAAACTCCTGAATTAATCTCTGTTTTTAATAAAATTGAAAACCAGATTCACTACTTTGCAGAAGAGCAGGAAAATCAAAAATTTGCATTTAACTCTATAATTTCTCATATTGAAAAATTTGGGACGCTTAAAGAAACCAACGAGCAGCTTATTTCTAATTTCGGTATTGTAAAAGAACAAAATACGATTATTAATGAAAATGTTAATAAACAGCTTGATATTCTGAATAAAATCAAAGAAGATATCAAGGATAGTATTTCTGCAGAAATTAAAAATATCCCTGATAAAGATGAAGTGCTTGCAAACTCTGAAAAAAATAAAGAAGAAATTAAAAAACATAATGAAGAACTCGTTTCCTCTTTAGAGTCAAAATTGCTTTCAAGTCTTGATTTGTCTGCAATAGAGGATATCAAAAACTATACGGAAAAAATGTTCTTCCAGGGTACGGAAGTTTTAAAGGAAGATATCTGGGCAATAAAAGACTCCGTGAAAGAGGTTCAGTCTGATTCTCTTACAAAAGAGGCTTTTGACAAAGAAATTGCAGATTTAAAAATACTTAATTCTTCAATAAAAGAAGATATTACTGATGTTATTTCGGAAGAAAGCGTTGCAGCCTCTGAGCAGCTGTCACAGATTGCTGCGACTATCGAAGCTTTGAAAAAAGAAATTGCAGATATCGTATTGGTGGAACAGGATGCAAAGATAGCAGAAGCACTTAAAAATGTGCAGTCCAAATTTGCCACACAGCTTGTTCAAATTGCGGATAACATTTCTTTTGCCGATGATGCGGAACAAATTAATGATGCTGTATATGGAGCTGCTGATGAGGTAAAAGAAAAAATATCTTCCGACATAACTGATATTAAACAGGCAATTGACACTTTTAAAGAGAATAGCGCTTCTGATGGTGCATCCATAAAGGAACTTTTGACAAAAATCGATAACTCTCTTCATGCTGATATTGCAAAAGAGTTAAGAACACTTGTCTCGGGCTTTAATCTTCTTACAAGCGGTTTGAAAGAAGATAAAGAATACGTATATACAATGCCTGATGTTGAATCTGATTTGTCAAAAATCAGACTTGAATTGAATAATATACAAAAGTCCGTTAACGAGAAATTAGAGGATAAATCTTTAAACGAGGATATCTCCGATATCAGAGGTAGGTTCTGTGCTCTTAATGAAGATGTGTCAAGCATAAGCAAGAGAACAAATAAACTTATCATTGCTTCAGATGAGGTTAATAAGGCACTCAGAGCCAATATCTCTTCGTTTACATCATTGATAAACGGATTTGATAAGAGAAGTAAAGAATTTTACAATTCAAATATTATCAAAGACTTAAACTCTAAACTCGAAACCCTTTCGCAGATGGCAACACAACTTGTTCAATCTGACCAGATTATGAATGAAGTATTCATGTATATGGGTGAATGGATTGATTCTGCGAGTGATTCTTTTGATGAAATCAAAACTGATGTTACAAAAATTAAGAAAAGCCTTTTGCTTGACGATTCCGGTGATTCAGAGAAGCTTGAATATTCAGTTGCTGCACTTTCAGAAAAAGTCGCTGCAATAGATAACAAGCTTAATACTCTTATTGAACATCAGCAGGATACCAATGAAATTAAATCTTTGATGGAGTATATTGCTTCACAGGTTAGTGCTGCAAATGAAAAAATAATAGAAAATGACAATCTTGCCGGGAAAATTGCAAGTATGGAAAAACAGCTTAAAAAAATAGAAAAGAATGTTGCTGTAATTACCGAATATATTGATGAAGATACGGAAGAAGATGATTACTTTGATGAAGATGAGCCGGTAAACTAGTTATTGCTCATGACTAATTTGAAGGTTGCAATATTTTTTATCGCAAACAGTTTTGTCTTCATATTTTGTTCTTCGTTTATTTTAAAAATTCTTATGATACGTTGAATTTCTTCTACATTTTTACGTGACGAAATATCATAAACATTTTTAATTGGGTCTGATACTACGTCCATTATTGTATTCAATTCATGTTCTTGCATAATAATCGTTCCTCTAAAAACTCTATATTTTAATAAAGTTTTTGGACTCATAAAAATTGCCTCTTTTTTTATAAAATGTTAAGAAATATATATAATATATATATTTGAGGTTTGGAATGTAACGATATACTTGAAATAGTGGATATATTGATTTTAATTTAGTATATAATATAAGACATACGTTACTGATATAAGGAGAGAATATATGCTGCCTATAATAACAGAAGAGCACGCGTCTTTGGCTTTTGCGGAGATTTTCCAGGATGTTCACGGCTGGAGAAAAAAAATGATTCATTATATCAAGGATGAAAATCCTGAAATAAACAGTGCAATAATAGAAGCAGCCAATAATACAGACCTTGATCCCAAAGCAGTTGCTCTTGGTGCTTATATGACTTATCTTCTCATTGAAATGGCGGCAAAAGACGATGCCGGCGTCAGCTATGATATAGAAGAATAGTTATTCTACTATTTTTATTTTAAAATTTTGAAGAGGCTGGTTTGTCAGAAGTTTTTTCTGGTTTTCCAGCGTATTTTTTATGGAGAAAATCCAGCCTGTTTTGGGATTTATAAAGAGGAAAAACGCTGCCTGGCTTTCCAGAATCCTTTGTTGTTTATCTATTATTAGTTCGCCTTTGTCAGAGAGTTCAAATATGGTAAAAGACAAAGGTGTTGTAAGATTGCTGTCTATGTACGCATCAAACATTGTATTTCGAAGTTTTGTAGTATCTCTTACAAGAGACTGGTCTTTGTAAGTGGTGCACCATTTATACAATTTTGTGATTATTGTATCAAGCCTGCTGTTTTGATTGTTTGTGTTCATTCATCAGTCCCGTAAATTCTTCAACAAGTTTTTCATTCCATTTTTTGCCGGATTCTAGTTTTATTATTTCAACAGCTTCTTCTTTTGATCTTGCAATCCTGTAAGGACGATTCTGCGTCAGTGCAAAAAACGCATCAATAAGCAATATAATCTGGGAAGATATCGGTATTGCCTCACCGCTAAGCTTCTGCGGATATCCTGTGCCGTCCCAGTTTTCATGGTGAGCCTCAATTATAGGAACTATTTCTGCAATGGAACTTATCGGTTTCAGGATTTTTCTTGCTGCTATAAGAGGATGTTCTTTAATTTTTTGCTTTTCCTCTTCCGACAAAGGTTCTTTTTTGTTAAGTATTTCTTCCGGAATCATTAATTTGCCTATGTCATAGAGAAGCATTGCTATTTTTAATTTATCAATATCTTCTTTTGACAACTCCATTTTTCTCCCCAATTCGATTGCAAGAGATACTTTTGCCTTTGTAATACCTTTTTTGTAATGATTATTATAAGTCTGGGCAAGTGTATCTGCCACAGAAAATATTGTATCTTTTGTCTCTGTTGTGTTAATGGATTTAAGCTTTGAGGTGATTTCTTTTGCAATTTTATCAGGTATTGGCACTTTTTGTTTGGTAAGAATATCCATAAATGCACCGAAAGCAACTTCGTGCCATTCTGCCTCATCATGTACTGATTTTGCCAGAGTAACTCTGTTTCTGCCGTTGATTTTAGACTTATACATTGCCTGGTCAGTCATATCAAGAAGTTCATCAAGTTTTATAGAGTGTTCGGGGAATGTTCCGACCCCTATACTTGCAGTAACATGTCCTATTGTATCAAGTTCTTGTGCTTCAATTGCTGCGCGTATTCTTTCTGCTGCAATCATAGCGCCTGACGAATCAACACCCGGCAGAAGAACGGAAAATTCTTCTCCGCCGAGTCTTGCCGGTACATCAATAGAACGGGCATTTTTTCTTAAAATATCGGCTATTGTTCTTATTGCAAGGTCTCCGAAAAAGTGTCCGTATGTGTCGTTGATTTTCTTTAAATAGTCTAAATCCAGACTTATTAAAGAAAACGGCTGATGCAGGCGTTGAGCACGTTCAGTTTCTTTTTGCAGTGCCTGATTAAAATAACGTCTGTTGTACAGTTCCGTTAAAGAATCTGTTACAGCTTCTTTTTTCAGGTTTTCAAAGAGATTAGCTATTGTAATTGCCATTTCAACCTGGTTTGCAAAGAGAGTAAGGAAGTTTAATTCTTTATCAGTAACTTCTTCTCTCGGTGAAAATACCATCATGACCCCGAATGGAGTGTTTGACGGATTCAGAGGAATGCATATAACATTTCTGCTTACACCAAGTTTGTTTATTGCTTCTATGTTTTCAGGCTTGAAATCATATAAAAGGCTGTTTATAACATTTAAATAGTCTTTTGTGTAGAGAATGCTCTTTTCTTCTATAGCTTTTGTAATAAGCATTTTTGAATCATATTTAAGATGATATTCATGAATATCTATATTCTTTTCATTCAGATAGCCTACCAGTTTTTTATATATAGGACTTTCTGAAAAAGCTTTTACTTTATAATATTTGCCTTTTTCATCATTACATACCTGAAGAATTGTACTGTTAATATAGCCCATTTCTCCGTGCAGGGAGTTAACCAGTTTTTGCAAAACACTTGATAAAGGTTCTGCAGAGTTCATTAATTCCCATACATGTTTTAATGTTAAAAAAGCCTTGTTTGCCTGATCAAGTTCCTGAGTGCGCTGGACTATTTCTTTTTCCAGTGCAAGATTTCTCTCATAAATTTCAATAAACTCTTTTTTATTATTAGAGATGCTGTATTCTATTTCGTTAACTTTTTGTGTGTATTCTTTGAATTTTTTAAATAAATCCATATGTACCGGTTAAATGAATTAAAGTAGTGTTTCGCTGTCTATTATACTACTATTTTTGTAGAAAAGTAAAATATTTATCAGAGAAGTTTTTGTAATAGTTGTATCAAATCCTCTGCTGTTACAAGCGAACAGCATTTGTTTTTATCTTGTTTGTTCTTTAGCCTGCATTTTTTCTTTAAACAAGGTCTGCACTCTAATTGCGGTGCAAGTACGTAACAGTTTTCACCGAAAGGTGCACTTCTTCTTTCTGCTGTTGCACTGAAAAGGGTTATGATGACGGGTTTTGATACAGCCCAGGCAATATGTGCACTGCCTGAATCCGGTGAAATAACTATATGCGCGCGTCTGAATACTTCTGCAAGTTCCTCAAGATTGGTTTTACCGGCAAGATTAATGTATGAATTGCAGTCTGTATCTTCGAGTATTCGTTCAATAAGAGCCTTATCTGCCTCCATACCGGTAAAAATTATATTTGCCTTATCTTTAAGCCATTTGATGGTGTCTTTCCAGTGCATTTCTGCCCAGTGTTTGTTCTCCCAGGTCGTTGCCGGAGAAATTACCACTGTTTTTTTGTTCAGGTCAGTGTTTGACAAAAGTTCGTCGATTTTTGTCTTTATCTCACAGGCAGCTTCTTTTAGAATAATTTTTACTTCTGAGGTATCTGCTCCGATATGCTGTGCAAACTCCAGATTCCTTTTTACAACATGGTATTCAGGGTCAAAAAGCTTGTGATATTCCGGATAGATTTCGTTGGAGAAAAAACGAGAACCCTCTCTTCCACCGGTCAGTGTTATTTTTCTTTTTATATTTAAAAAGGGCAGAAGACTTGCACTTTTAAACAACTGCTGGGTGTCAAGAACAACGTCATAGTTTTCTTTATTTATTTGTTCAATTATATTTTTGAACTCTTTTATATTTTCTAATGACAGTATGCCGCGTTTTTTCCATTGTTTTTTAGGTATCACATAACAATGGTCAATCAAAGGATTATCCTTGATAAACAGTTGTGCTTTATCTTCTACAACCCAGCCAATTTCACAGTCAGGGTATGTTTTTTTTATCGCATAAGCTGCCGGCAGAGTATGGATAGTGTCGCCCAGAGCGCTCAAACGAAGTATTAAAACCTTTTTTATTTCCTGTTTATTCATATATTTATTATAAGTAAAAAGCAAGAACCATACGAAAGATTTACTCTTCTTAATGTTTTTTAGACTTTTTGGTGGAGTCATAATTTTTGCAGATTTATTATTATAAAAAAGTTGAAATCGTCGCCCGTAGTGAGTAACAAAGGGCAAAATGTATTTACCCCACAAAAGATAAGCAGGAAGGCTATATCAATAATGAGCAGCAAAAAAGTTCTTAAGCTCCGTCAATCCATACTCAAATATAATACAGAATTGAGTAATCTTAAAAGTGATCTTGAAACATCAGAAGAAGCCAATATTAAATATAATAAACTTGTGATAAAAAAAGCCATCTGCAAAAAAGAACTGGATAGTGCAAGAACCTCTTTGATACAGAAATTTTTTAAGAAATTTGCTCACAATCCGAATAAAGACGCCAAATTGATATGCGATTATTTTAAATCTTAATTTATTTTGTAAAATTTAAAAGTCTGAAGGATTTTTTCTTATTTTCCGCTTCTCTGTCCGGTAATTCATAGCATTTGAGGCATCTTGCTTCGTATGTTTCGTCTCCGCCAATCATAATAAGCGGGGATGATTTGTCAGCAGGAAAACCGTTTATGAGTCTTTGAGTTCTTGTTGCGTGGTCAGAACCGCATTTCATGCATACGGCTGTGAGTTTGTCTACTCTGTCGGCTATACAGAGCAACTCGGGCATTGAACCAAAAGGCTCTCCTTTAAAATCCAAATCCAGACCAGATGCAATTACTCTTTTGCCGTGTTCTGCAAGCCTTTTAACGACAGAAACAATTTCCGAATCAAAGAACTGAATTTCATCAATAGCAATTACTTCATCATCGGTTGAAATATGGCTTAATATATCTCTGGCGCTTTTTACTGTTATTGCATCGAGCCATAGTCCGTTTCTGGATTCTATATAATCACCTTTTGTTCTTGTGTCGACTTCAGGTGAAATAACTTTTACTTTTTTCTGGGCAATAATACACCTTTTTACACGGCGCAGAAGTTCTTCTGTTTTTCCGCAGCTCATAGGTCCTGTTATTATTTCGAAAGTGTATCCCATTTTAATAATCCCTCAAATCCCCTGATAAAAATTTTAAATTTACATTCACATGAAAACAAACTTTTTCATGACATTCTTCCTTTAATTATATGATAAATTTTTAAAAATTTTAAGAACTAGCCGTTAATTTTACAGCGTGTTAACATGTCATCATGCCAAAAATATTGTTAGTATCAGATAATGAAAAACAAAATAAACTTATAACACAGGTGCTCTCAAAGATTTCTGCTGCGGTTATTGTGTCCGTTGATGAAGAAGCAATTCTGAATTATGTTAAAAAATCACTTGTTTCGCTTGTTATTGTTGATGAAAATATTAAAAATCAGGATGTTTCTCTTTTATGCAAAAAAATGCAGCCAGATACGCTTAAAGATAATATAGCTGTAGTTGCGCTGGTAAATGCAGCAACTGAAAACACAGAACTGTTAAAATTGACAAATGCGTGTGTAACAAAGCCGGTTAATGAAAGAATTTTGAGTGCCTGTGTTGCATCGAACTTGAAACTGAAAAAAGCTGTTGATACTCTTTCAACAAACAACAGTGAACTGGCAAAAAGCCTGTATCAGCTGGATGTTCTCTATAATACTTCTACGCAGCTTGCAGGTTCATTAGATAAGCAAAAACTTATAAGTATCATGATTGACGGGCTTGAAAAGAGTTTGAGTTTTTCTCTTTCTTCCACGCTTGTATTTAACGATGAACATCATATAGATTTAATTATTAATTCTCTGTACGGAATATCACCGCGGCTTGAGCATTCTTTAAAATTGAGAGCAATATTGAGTTACAGGGCTCTTTTTGACAAGAAAAAAATACCCTATGACCTGAATGTCAATGATATTACGGTGACCCAAAATGTTAAATATCCTCTGGAAGAGTATGATTTGAATGTTTTGAAGTTTGATAATCTTTTTGCTCCCATAAATGTCGGCGAAAAATTTTTCGGGCTGATTGAAGTATTTAGAGAAACCGATTTTTCGCAAGAAGACACAACATGTTTTCAAACACTTGCAAGGCAGGTGTCTTTGCCTTTGGAAAATGCATCATTGTACGAGGAAATCAAAAATACCAATACAAAGCTTGAAAAACTCGAACGTTTAAAATCCGAGTTTATATCTATCGTGTCTCACGAATTGAGAACGCCTTTGACCGCTATTAAAAACTCGCTTGAAATCTGCTTGAGCGGAAAAGCCGGCGATGTAAGTTCTATTATGGATAAGTTTCTTAATATGGCTAAGCGTAATGTGACAAGACTGTCCGGTATTATTAATGACCTGCTTGATTTATCTAAAGTTGAAGCAGGCAAAATGGATTTTAAATTTGAACGCGGAAGTATAAATACGCCTGTTGAATTTATTAAAAATACGTTTGAAAATCTTGCAAAGGAAAAGAATATTGAACTTGTACTTGAAAAAGATGAACATATTGCTTCAACCTATCTGGATTGCCAGCGTATTGAGCAGGTTGTGTCAAATCTTATATCAAATGCCATTAAATTTACTAATGAAAACGGCAGAATTACTGTAAAAACTGAAAATATAGCGCGTGCTGATATAGATAAATCAAAACTTATCGGCGTGGAAAATCCGGTTTTCTATGAAAACTATATTAAGGTTTCTGTTGCAGATAACGGTATAGGTATTGCTCATGAGGATTTGAAAAAAGTATTTGACCAGTTTCAGCAGATTGAAAACTCGCTTAATCGCAAAAACGGCGGTACAGGGCTCGGGCTGCCTATTGCAAAGCAGCTTATCGAGGCGCATAAGGGTTTTATCTGGGTAGAAAGCGAACTCAACTGCGGTACGACATTTGCTTTTGTGATACCTGTTTTGAGCGAGAAAGAAAAATTTATTATTGACCTTGATAAAGAAATAGCAAAGGCTAGAACCTGCGAACAAAATGTCCTTCTTCTTACTGTTTGTGAGCGGAAAAATACGGCAAAGTCGTTTATAAATGAGATAAGAGAGGAAAAAATTTCTATAATAAGAAAAACTGCAAACACAAAAGAAGTGTATTTTGAAGAAGATACAAAACGCTTTATGTGTGTAATGATACCTGAGGCTGATAAGTTTGCACAGAGTTTTATAGAAAAGAAAATTGAGAGCACGCTGATGGCTCAAGGTGAAGAAACAAACTCTCAAAAATATGATATAGTGTATTCAACGGTACTTTTCCCCGATAACGGAGAAGATGCGCAAACCTTGATGGTAGTATCAAAAGAAAATCTTAAAAATAATAAAATGGTGGAGGTATAGTTATATGACCGATTCGGGCATTAATAAAAAAATTCTTATTGTAGATGATGAGCAGGATATTGTTGAAACTCTTAAATTTATGCTTGAGGCTCAGGGCTATGAGTGTTTTTGTGCGTATGACGGAGAGACAGGGCTTAATCTTGCAAAAGAAATCATACCGGATTTGATGATACTGGATGTTATGATGCCTAAAATTAACGGTTATAAAATCAGCCGTCTTTTAAAGTATGACAATAAGTATAAAGATATACCCATCATTATGGTAACTGCACGTTCTCAGGAAGATGATAAGGCAATCGGGCATGAAACCGGCGTTAACGAATATATAACAAAGCCTTTTGAATTAGATGAAGTGATATCAAAGGTTAAAGAATATCTGGCATAAAGGTTTTTGGAGATTTATAAAAATCATGGAGTTTGTACGTAACAAAACATTGGAAAAACTTAAATATGACCTTGTCAGAGATAATCTCATTAAATATGAGGATTTAGAGACTGCACAACAGGTCTCGGAAGCCCAGCATGTTAACATCGGTCAGGTGTTAATTTCTTCGGGCATTATAGCTGAGGATACACTGTTAAAATTTTTGGAGAGCAAACTTCATATACCATACGTAAATCTTGATGATTATTCACTGGATAAAAAATGCCTCAGTTACATTAATCTTAATAATGCTCAAAAATATAAGGTTATCCCTCTTTTTGAAATTGAAGGCATACTTACGGTTGCAATGTCAGATCCTCTGGATTTGTTTGCAATTGATAAAATTGTTGAGGATGCAAAGTGTGAAATAGAACCTGTAATCTCATCAGAAAATGCTATTTTGAAAAAGATTGAAGAATATTATTCAAGCGGAAGTTCTGTAGGGCAGATTTTTATAGATGAAAATCGTCCAAAATATGACTGGCGTGAGGTTTTAAATAATGAAGAATTGACAACAAGTCTGTCAGATGAACATATACAAAAACTTATCCGTGCAATATTAAAACAGGCTATTTCTGATGATATCCATGAACTTTTCTTTGAACATGTACCAAACGGTTTGAGTGTTATTTTCAGAAAAAATTCACAAAATGTTTCAACAGGGGATATTCCTTCTATTATTGTTGCTCCGTTTATTGCCCGTTTGAAAACTCTTTCAAATCTTGATCCGACAGTTTCGGAACTGCCCCAGCTCGGTAAACTGAGTTTTAAGGTGGATGATGTGGCGCTGATTGCCAGCATCTCTGCATTTCCGACTATCCACGGAGAACGTATTTCCATAAAAATATATAAACCGCCCAAAAAACTTCAGGATATAAACCTTGATGCCAAAAAGATTAATATCATAAGAAATTCTGTTAACAATCCTGGTATTGTTCTTGTTTGCGGCTCGGGATTGTGCGGAAAAACACATATGATTTATTCTATTCTCTCTGATATAGCTGATGATTCTAAAAATATAATGACAATTGAGTCAATTACCAAATATAATCTAGAAAATGTTAATCAGTGCGAACTAAACGAACATATCGGTTTTAATCTTGATAAAGCTATGCGTTTTATTGAGTTTCAGTCTCCGGATATCTTGTATTTTGAAGGGATTAACACTAAAGAGGGGCTGGACTATTTTACTTCACTTGTATTTAAGAATAAAACTCTTATAACGGAATTTCTCGCAGAAAATATAGCAGATTTAATGAAAAAACTTTCTTTGAGTGAGTTTTCTATGTTTAAATCACTTTTGACCTGTCTTGTGTTTCTGCACAGCAAGGATAGTATAGAGGTATTTGACAAACAGGCATTAGAAAAATATTTTGCATAGTTAACCGCAGGCAGCTGACATATAAAATTGTAAAAATATATTAACAATTCCTCAAATTCGGTAAATTCATTGGAAAAAAATTTTTTTATAAGTATATAGGAAACCGAAGGAAAAAAGGAATATTTAATTTTGGCAGTAGAAAAAGTTACGCTGCAGGGAACTCCGGCAACTAATCCGGCAGGCTTTACCCCTCAGGCAGGCGAAAACAATTTTAATACTTCATTTGGAAACCTTTTCGTAAAAGAACAGTTTACGGCTCCTGCGAAAGATCAGCAGACAGGTACGCAAAAGACATCTTCTTCTAATTTCCTTTTTGGAAACGGAATTGTCAAAGAAAAAGAGGTTAAACCTGATAATTCTTCTGTAACTGCTTCTTCTAAGAAGACATCTTCGTTCGGGGTTCTGTCTAACTATTTAAAAAATATAGTCCCGGCATTTAAAGAAGCAGGCGATAAGGTAAACCAGTATGATGCTGCTGTCAGCCATACATTAAAGGTTATTCCTAAAGCCGGTGACCTGGAAATTTTGGCACATTCCAACCCGAGAATTGCTGCAATTCTTTCTGAAAATGGTTTACCGGTAAAAATGAATTATAACAATTTAAAAACAATAAAACATACCCATCTTGCAACAACAACCGAGTTTTCTACTGCAATAGGAAAAGAACTCGGACTGAGTGATTCTGAAATAAAAGAAATGGAAACAGGTGCTGCGTTGCATGATATCGGCAAATCCCTTGTACCTTCTGAAATTTTGAATAAACAGGGCAGATTGACACCTGAAGAAAGAAAAATTATTAATCTTCATTCAGTTCTAGGATATGAATTGTTAAAAGGACTGGGTTTGGGTACAAATGTTGCCGAAATAGCAAGAGACCATCACAATCCCAATTCAACCAATAAATATGCTCAAATTGTCAGAGCAGCTGATGTGTACTCTGCAATGAGGGAAGAACGTCCGTATAAAACAGCTAAAACACATGATGAAGCGATGGCCGTATTAAATAATATGAACATCAATTCTTCCATTCTTTCCGCACTCGATAAATTGTACGGCAAGCCAGAAAAACAAGGGATTACTGTACCTGCTCGTACTCAATTTGCAGCTGCTTAATATTTACGGAGAGCGTATCATGATTGTTTAATGCCTCTTTGAGGTAGTATTTGTACTGCTCTGTATTGCCTGTTTCTTTATAAAGGTGAGCCATTGTGTAGTTCACATCCCCGTTGTACGGATTATTAAGGAGTGCATTTTTTAACAATTCTATCGCATCATCCAGACGATTCTGCTGTGCATATATCTTTGCGAGAATAATGGACGCATTGTCATCTTTGGGATTTAATTCGAGTGTCTTTTTTAGATATTCTTCTGCTTTGTCTGTTTCGCCTTCTTCATAATATATGGAACCGAGGTTAAAATACGCCCAGCTGTAGTCAGGTGAAAGTTCCAGCACTTTTTCATAATACTGTTTGCATAAATCTCTGCGTCCGGTTTTGTCATACTCATAGGCAAGATAAAAATGCGCCAGATGGTCATTAGGATTTAAGTCTATTGCTGCTTTCAGGCATGTAATAGCAAGAGCATGCTCTTCTTTTTTTGAATAAAGATAACCAAGGTTGAAATAAGAATTTGCATCATCTTCTTCAATCTGTAAAACCCTTTTAAAAAAGGGGACTGCCTTATCAAATTCTCCTGTCTGAAGATATGCATAACCCAGATTATACAAAAAATCAGGTTCATCAGGATTAATCTCAAGAGCATTTTGATATGAAATTATTGCTTTATCAAATTTTTTCAGGTTTTCCAGTACTATTCCTGCGTTGTAATGCAGACGGGAGTCTTCAGGGAATCTTTTTAGCAGATAATACAGCTGTTTTAATGCATCTTCATTATAGCCGTTTTCAATAAGTTCAACGGCAAGTTCCCTTCTTGTTTTAAAATCAGTTGGATTTTGCTCAAGCTTTTCGTTTAATTCGGTAATTTTAGCTATATCTTCCATATATTTATTTTAATGTCTTTTACAGATATTTGCAAAGCTGTAAATATTCAACAAATCAATAACTGCTTGACATATTCAATATTTTAAAGGAATATATTTATACAACTTTGCCCTGGTGGCAGGAACCTGATATAGGATGTCACCTGGAGAAAACAACTAAATGTTGTTTTCGAATTAGGCGCTCAGAACGCACATAGTGCTCCGCCACAATACACGTATTGAAAATCGAATATAATTTGCCCTGGTGGCGGAATCGGTAGACGCGTCGGACTTAAAATCCGATTGGGCTCACCCCCAGTGCCAGTTCAAGTCTGGCTCAGGGCACTCTTTCAAAGGAACTCGTAAGAGTTCCTTTTTGGTTGGAAACTTTTTAAACAAAAAATGAACAATTTTATTTTTTATTCGTTATAGTATATGTAAGGAATAAAAAATATGGATAACCAAAACAAAAACTGTAACGGATACGAAGCAATGTTCACATTCTTAAACGAAGAGGACTTTAATCATCACCTCGAAGTTTGTGAAGAGTGTGCAAAAGAACACGCGAGAATGCAAAAAGTATCTGACCTAATCCAGGAAGCCAAGCCATATATCAAAGAAAAGAAAAAACAGGCAAGGATTCTTGTAACGGCAGCTGCTTTCTTTGTTGCAGTGTTTGCAACATTGAGCGTTCCGCTTTGCATGGTAGGTGTTGATGTGTATGACAATCTTGTCGCTCAAAACACCTATGATGTTCAGGAACTCGGGCTTCCTGTAGATGAATACGGATTTTTATATATAGAATAGCAATATGGATTTAAAAGAAATAATAATTAATCACGGAAGTACCGTGAGAACTATCATAAAACGTATTACAAACGAACACAACGAAGACCTTGAACAGGAGGTCTACACAAGAGTTTGGAAAAATTCGGACAAATATGAGGAAAAAGGAACTTTAGCTGCTTGGATAAGGACTATTAGCGCTAACTTGTCCAAGGATTATTTAAAGTCTTCTCAAAAAAAACTGGAAGACAATACAACAGGCGATGAAACTGTAATGTCGCTTGTTAAAGATACAAAAGACACACCGGAATCTCTTTTGCTTAAAAGAGAACGCCAAAAAATGATTTCTAATGCTATCAATAACTTGAAACCCAAATTCAAAGAAGTTGTTATGCTCTATGAAATCGAAAACAAATCATACGAAGATATATCAAAACAACTCAAATGTCCTATAGGCACAGTGAAATCACGTTTATACAATGCAAAAAAAGAACTGGCAACTGCTCTGCAGGAACTAATCTAGAAAGGATATTAATTATGAAAAAAACTCTGGTAATAGCAGGCATGGCTGCAGCAATTTTAATGACTTCATCTTTATCTTATGCTGCAACAAATACAACCGTTGATACAAAAAAACAACCCGCATGTGAAAAGAAATTACCCTGCAAAAAAGGTGATTTTAAAGCAAACAAACATAAAAAAATGAATAAACCAGCAAGATCAAATCTTGATGAACGCTTGAAATTAACAGATGAACAAAAGAAACAGGCACATGATATTAGAATGAAAGGTCATGAAAAAATGAAACCTGTCTTTGAGAAAATGATGGCTAAAAGAGCAGAGATAAAAAAAGTAGCTGAAAGTGATCTTGCTCAAGATAAAAAAGATAAAAAAATAGCTGAATTGAAAAAAGACATGAAGCAGCTAAAACAGGAAGCAAGAAAAATTCGCATTGAAAATACAAAAGAATTTGAAGCTATCTTAACACCGGAGCAAAAGGCTGAATTTGAAAAAATTAAACAGGAAGGCAGAGAAAGAGCAAAACAACACCATATGAAAAAACACCCCTGCCCTGTAAAAGGTGTTCAACCAATAAAAAAATAAATTAAAAAATTGTAAAGACCCCGTATAACGGGGTCTTTTTTATGCTAAAATTTCTTTGAAAGAACAGGAGATTGCGGAAGTGCGAATAGTCTTAACGATAATCGCTTTTTTCTTTTTTGCTATAAATATTGGCAATGCGGATGAACTTCGCATTGATAAAGATGTACAGTTTCAAAAAAATATTATGGAAACAGGCTTTCGCATTCTTAATTCCAATAATATAGAAAAACGTATTACTTTTTATTACGTAAGCGATAATAAACTTAAAACTAAGATTAATACAAGATGTAAAACAATTTATGTGTATAAAGGAATATTTCCTGTAATAGATAATGAAAACGAACTGGCTGCAATATTAAGTACAGATATTGCAAAGCTTCTTGATTCTCATGCCGGATTTTTCAGGCGTTTTTCAATAAGCTTTTCTCCCAGAAAATATGAAGTAAAATCGGATAAAAAAGCAGTAGATTTGATGGTAAAGGCGGGATATGACCCTGTTGCTTTGATTAATATAATAAATAAAACAGCAGCGGAAAAATCCTGGTTTGAGTATAATATCTTCCATCACAACGGCTCGGAAAGAGTGAAATATATTTATCAATATATTTATGAAAAATATCCTGTGTATCTGGCTGAAAATCAATATCTGGATACAGCTTATTACCAGAATTTTTTGAGAACGACCCGCTCAGAACGCAGGAAAGTAAGAAAAATACAGGAACAAAAAATTAAAAACGAGAAAAAAGAAACCTTGAGGCATTTTTAAACGCAATGATTGACAATTTAAAAAAGTTCATAAGTTCATTTTTGCTGATGAGTATAATCTTTTCTTTCGGCAAATTAGATGCTTGTGCTCAAATTTCACTTAAACATTCTAAAAATACTGTTCTTAAAACAGGTATTAAAAAAGATGTTAAAAAAGAAATTCCCAAAAAGCGGGAGTTTCGCATGCCGGTGATAGAAGATGACATAGCTTCCTCATTGCCTTCTGATTTAAAAAACAAAAAACGTAAATATAAAAAAGAAATTATGCAGGATGAGCCTGTTGTGATAAGTTCGGAAAATAAAAAATATAAACGCTCTGATTACAGAAAATACGTAAAGACCGAAAACGGGATTGCTGTTGTTCTTAGCCCTGTTGATAAGATTGCCACAAAAAATAAAAGATTAAAGATAGATAAAGAAGCATCTTGTAAAACTGCTTTTCCTTATATAGGCGACAGAGTTGCTTTTAGAGTTGTTAAAGATGTTGAAAAAGACGGAAAACTGATTGTTGCTAAAGATACAATAGTTTATGCAAAAATTTCCGAAGTTTCACCGCGTGCTATGGGCGGTGCTCCTGCTGAAATGACTATTGAAAGTTTTGAAATGTATGATAAAAAGGGTAATCTTGTTCCTTTGGACGGAGAAATAGCCTCAAGCGGGTATTCGCTCTCTTTTTGGATTGGTCTTGCAGAACTAGCCACTACGCCGTTTCTTTTTGGTCTTGCTGTGCCTCTTTTGCGTCTGATTCCAGGAGGGCAGGCTGTATTCTCTCCGAGAAAAAATTATGTAGTTTATTATTAATAACTAAATTATTCAATGTTTAGTATTGACATTTCCATGGATGTAATACTAAAATAAGTGTAATTAATCAGGAGAGAATTATGAAAAAATTTATTTTATGTGTGTTTGCACTCTTCTTAACTTTTAATGTGTGTTTTGCTGATGAATTAAGGCTTGATAAGGAAGCTAAATATCAGAAACAGGTCATGCAGGTTGGTTTTAGAATATTAAATGCCAACCAGATAGAAAAAAGAATGACTTTCTACTATATAAATAACAAAGATGTCAATGCGGCAACAGCGATGAGTAATAAAACTATATGTCTGTATAAAGGTATTATTCCTTTTTTTGATTCTGATGATGAACTGGCAGCTGTGTTGAGCCATGAAATTGCACATGCATTGGATGCTCATAAAGGATTATGGAGAAGATTAACAATGGCTGCTTCGTCAAAATCATATGAGTTTAAAGCTGATAAAAAAGGCGTAGATTTAATGGTAAATGCAGGATATAATCCGGTTGCAATGATTGTTGTGCTTAATAAAATTTTGGGAGAACAAAATTGGTTTGAGCGTCCAATTAGTCATCCTATTGGTTCACAACGATTAATAACCGTATATGATTACATATATTCAAAATATCCGGAATATCTTGTGGATAATGAGTATAAAAATAATCTTTATTATCAAAACTTTCTTTTGACAACTAAAAAAGAAAGAGCCTTAGTAAGACAAAGACACAGCAATACGGTTCCTGTTAGTAACAAAAAATAATTGTATCGGAGCAGATAATGAAAAATTTTTCTTTTATTACAGCTTTATTACTGTGTGTTTTGTGTGTTAATTCAGCGAATGCAATACCTGTTTATAGGGATGAAATCCCTCAGGCATATATAAATAAAGTAAAAAATACAAAACCGCTGAATTATAAACAGGCACTTCCTGTATTTGATATTGAAAAATCACTTGCTGTGCCGGTATATTCTCCTCAAAGGATTACACTAAAGACTCAATACAGAAAAGATGCCAGCGGTTCTTATGTATACAGCCAGAACTATGACATAGGTGATAAAATAAAGTTTATAGTTGCAGAGGATGTAATAAAAAATAATAAAATCTATATAAAAAAAGGTACAGAAGCGATAGGTATTATAAGAGAGGCGCAGATTGGTATGGGCGTGTTTACTGCCCCGGATGAAATTCAGGTTTCTTTCTTTGAAACAAGAGATGTTAATAATCAAAAGGTCTCGCTATACGGTTCTGTTATACAGGAAGGTAAGCAGACCGGATTATTCCAAATTTTCATAATGGGATTGCCTTCGTTGCGGGCATCTCTGCCAAAAGGTAAAGTCTACACTCTTTATTGCAAATAATTTTTACATACGTGATTTAATTTGCTATGTAGGGTAAAATTTATAATATGAGAAAGATTATTTGCTACATATTATTATCCGCCTTTATTATGGTTCACTCAGGTATTGGAAATGCAGCTTATTGTGCAGTTGATGCTGTGTCTGCATCAGTAAATAATTCTGTATCTGATGATACTTTTAAGGGGCGTGCGGAAATAAATGACAGGCTGGAAAAAGAAAATAAAGAACTTTTTACCGGTGAAATTGACCAGCTTGATACAAAAGATGTGATAAAAATGACTGTATCACAGGTTTTGAGTTCCGGTTATACAGAAGAAGGGGATGAGTTTTTTGCTGAGATTTCAACAGAAGTTTCAGGTGATAAAGGGGTCATACTTCCTGCCGGTACTATTGCGCATGGTACTGTAAAAGAAATTCAAGAATCTAAGAGACTCGGTAGAGACGGCTGGATAGAAGTAAATTTTGATTATCTGATTACACCGGATGGGAGAGAAATCCCGATTCAGGGTAAAATGAGTACAAAGCTTAATCCTGTGGTTGGCACTACAAAAGTTCTTGCAAAAAGTGCCGGCTATACGGCAGCAGGCGGCGTAGTCGGAGGCTTTCTTGCATTGAATATGTTTGGATTGCCTGCAGCTGTTGTCAGTCAGGGCTATACTCTTGCAGGCGGAGCTGCCTTGGGCGGTGCAGTAGGACTTGGTATGGCTTTATACAAGAAAGGTAAGGATGTTTTAATTTCTCCGGGTGATGAAATAAGAGTTAAAGTAACAAAAGAACTGCAGCTTCCTGTTTTTAAAGCGGAAGCCTTAAAGCAGGAAGAATTTTGCTGCGAAGGTTTGAATGTAAAAATAACAAATATTGACTTTGAAGAGGATCCTTTTGGTGAATTAAATACAATTACGATTGCTATTGTAATAACAAACCTGACAGACAAGTATTTTACCGGATTCGATATATCGTTGGTTAATGATTTGAATGCCTCTTTTTATCCGTCAGTGTTTGGTGATACCACAATTCTTTTTTCAAAAATAAAACCCGGTGACAGAACATCAGGAAGAATTTCTTTTTCAGTTGATAATGTTAAAAGAAAACACTGGCTTGTTTTTTATGACAGAGCACAAAGAAAACCTATTGCCAAACTTTCGATAGATAATGCTTATAAAGATATTCAGGCAAAAAAGAAAAAATCCAAGAAAAAGAAAAGTAAAAAAGCATAATTTTTATTAAATCGGGTATTTTAAATATAAAAGGATTATAAGATGGAAAAACTGATATCAAAAATAAAGGCGTTTACACTCGCGGAGATGCTTATTTCACTGAGTATTATAGGTGTTATAGCTGCACTTACTGTTCCGGCAGTTGTAAATAATTCTCAAAAACGTGCAAACGCTGCTTTATTAAAAAAAGCGGTTGTAAAACTTGATGAGGTTGTGGAGTTCTCTATTGCTGAATCGAGATTTCAACCTTATCCTAAATGCTTTTACTCAAGAACTAACAATGGTGACAGACAATTTAGCCAGTGTGCGGAACTATATAATTTTATGAAAGAAAATTTAAGAGTCTCAAAAATCTGCAATGATAATGGAGTGGCTAAGGGTTGTATGCCCCAATACAAGGGTAAGGATACAGTCTATAAAGAAAACAATCCTGCTCCGCCGGAAGATGCCTCACAGGAGGATAAAGACAAATATGAAGAGGGATTGGAAGCTTCAACCGCGGGTTGTGGCGGCTGGTCATATGACAGCATGCAAAATAAAGCCGCAATAGTTACAACAGACGGTATGATATTTATTCCTTATGTAAATGATTTTAGTGAATGGCCTATTTTTGCTGTAGATGTTAACGGTAAAAAAGCACCTAACAGATTCGGTTATGATGTATTCTTTTTGCAGCTGTTCGGAGGTTCAGGCGAAATTCCGTCTTTCGGAGCGCCATGGAACTGTGAATATATTGAAAAAGGCGGACTTACAACTCAGGAAATGATAAACTTCTCAAGTTAAATCAATTGTTAACGCCGTATCCGAACATTGCAAAATCATATTTTACAGGATCATTGGAGTCAAATTCTTTGAGATTGTGCATAAGTTCAAGCACGGCTGTGTAATCGTTCTGGCTTCTTTCAAGCAGTCCTAAAGAACGGGAAATCTTTGCTACATGGACATCGAGCGGTATTAAAAGTTCTGACTTCGGCATAAATTTCCATAACCCGAGGTCGACTTCTCCGTCTCTTACCATCCATCTTAAAAACATATTTAATCGTTTGCAGGCACTTTTCTTTGCAGGGTTTGGGAGCAAGTGGTAAAAACCCTTTGTTACCGGCAATGTAACCCTTGAATAAAAGTAGTCAACCACTGTTTGCAATGTTCCTTGAACAGTCTTTGTATTTTTCCAGCCATAAGCAAATAAAGATTCCAGAGTTTCATTTGAAGTGTATAATGCCTTTAAAATCAGCACTATTTGAACAATATCTATACCAATCGAAAATCTGTAATCAAAATCATCTAAAATATGATTGTTGCTGTTGAATGATGCAACAAATTCATAAGGCTTATTTCCCATTTTTTCAAACAGTTTATTAAGCTTTTCGATAAATACTTCACGTTTCCCGTACGCAAATATGGAAGCAAGAAATGCAGCTATTTCAATATCATTTTTGTTTTGAAATCTGTGTGGAAACTGCACAGGGTCATCTTTTATAAAATCCTTTGTTTCGTATGTTTGTACAAGTAAATCAAGATATTCTTTTGTCTGTAAATCCATATTATCTCGCTCTCATTTTGTTAAAATATTCATTTAGAATACTGTCACATTCCTGCTCCATTATACCCCCTTTGTGGTATAATTTCGAATTTGACATTGTTATCATTTCCGGCAGAACTGATAATGCTCCGTATACGGTGTCATACGAACCGAAAAACAAACGGTCTATTCTGGATTGCAGAATTGCCCACATACACATAGGGCAAGGCTCCAGTGTGACATACATTTCACATCCGTTCAGTCTCCAGTTTCCTGTAATTTCTTCTGCTTTTCTGATGGCAAGTATTTCTGCGTGTGCACTAACATCATTGCGTGCTTCTTTTTCATTATGTGCTTGTGCAATAACTTTGCCGTCTTTAACTATAACTGCACCTACTGGTATGTCATCACCCGATTTTCTGGCAGAATCAAGCGCTTTTAGCATAAATAGTTTATCCATATGCTACTTAATATATTACAAAATATTACAAAAATTCATTTTTTTTATGCATTTTTGTAATATTTCTTAATAAAAAGCTTGCATTTGTATATACTAAGTGATATATTAAGTATATACACAAATGGTCAAATTTTAGGTTAAGTCACTTTAGTTTATTTTTGTTTATCCGCAAAATGCACGGCAGATAGATGTTTCTGTACTGTGCAATTGTCGTGCGCTCATCACAATACAAATCAGATATTAAGTATAAATTAGGAGTAAGTGTATGTCTAAATGTTCTTCCAAAGTCTCAACAAAGCCGTATTCTAACAACATTGTCCCGCAATCACAGGATGATTCATTGAATCTGTACATCAGAAAAATTTCTTCATTATCTGTTTTGTCTCCTGATGAAGAGAAAGAAACCGCCCAAAAAGCTAAAGAAGGAAATCCTCAGGAATCTTTGGCAGCAAAACAAAAACTGGTACAGGCAAATTTAAAACTTGTTGTTAATATTGCCAGAAAAACTATTCACATTTCTCATTTGCCTATGATTGACCTTATTCAGGAAGGCAATCTCGGGCTTATGGTTGCAGTAGAAAAATTTGATTACAAACTTGGCTATCGTTTTTCCACTTATGCTGCCTGGTGGATTAAGCAGGCTATTTTTAAAGCTATATCAGAACAGTCACATTGTGTGAAGATTCCCGTTTATATTCAAGAAACACTATCAAAATTTTCAAAAGTAAAAGCTTCTCTTGAACAAAAATACAATACACAGGTAAAAAATGAAGATGTTGCAAAACATATGAATATCTCAGCAGAAAAAATTGATAATTTCTTAAATGCTTATACTAAATCAATCTCTATGGATTCAGCTTACGAATTAAACTCGGGCAGTGAAGTTACTCTTTCCGATATTCTTGAAGACCCTAAGGCATCTGTGTATGCAAATGCTGAATACGAAAATCTGAAAAAAGATATTGAATATGTTGTTTCGCAGTTAAAAGAGCGCGAACAGGCGGTTGTAAGAATGCGATTCGGGCTGGGAGAATGGGGCAGAAAAACATTGGAAGAAATCGGAAAACTTTACGGTGTGACAAAAGAATGTATCCGTCAGACAGAAAACAGAGCACTCAGAAAACTGCGTGAAATATCTGATACAAACGCTTTACTCACATCATACATGTACTAATAAACACTACAAACATACATCTGCGCCCTGTTTTTTATAAATGAGGGCGTTTTTATTTGTCTAAATACAATGCTAGGGACAAATGCTTTCCCAGTCGATTCCGTCATCGTCATCTTCGCCGGGTTCTGGTATTCTTTCTCCGTCCTCGATCATAATTTGAAGCATAAGAGCGAGTTGTTTTTTGTAATTTGCAAGAGCAATCTCTCTTGTTTTGGCGCAAAACGCAAAACTCGGAAATTCTTTTATTTCAATATAATGATAAGGGTTTCCGTTGAAGTCTAAATCCGTTCCTTCAACAAGCGTCCAATCTAAATTGAGATAGTATTCTATGTCTTTATCCATCAAGTGAATTCTCATTTAAAGGTTGTGAAATCATTATACCTTCACCGCCGAGGACTTCTGCCTGTTTGCCGTCAATGTATAGATATATTGGCTTTTTAGGGCTGTTAGCCAGTGCGGTTTTTATAAACTGTTTCATACGGCTGTATATGCTGTCTGCACCGCCGCCGGTTTGTATATTGCCTGAAACATTTATTATTATTTTGTTTTTACTTTCTACTATACCGAGTATTTTTACATTTTTAGGGATTTCAGAGTAAACTCCGACATTCTTTTCATAAGCTGACGGTCCTGCAATCAGCTGGTTAAGTGCAAATTTTAACTTTGACTGCCCCTGTGGCAACTCTCTTTGTACTTTTTTAAAGATGCCTGTATCATTTTTATCCATACCTAAAAAATATACTGTTACGTATGTTTTTGGTACCTTTTTTTCAACTGTTTTCTGTGAATTTACAGGCTCTGTTTTTTTGACAGGTTCTACAACCTGCTCTTCTGTTACAAGTTTCTTTTCAACTTTTGCATGTGGAGTGTCAAAGAAATTTGTTTTGACATAAAAGAAAGCGAGCGCAGCAAGTGCAAGTATTACTAATTTTGACCAGAATCCCATATAAATGTCCTTTTGCTAAACCGATTTACCTAGTTATTATAATAGTTTTTCGGCACAATAACCAGACCTTTTATAACAATTTTGTCGCCTATAATGTTAACATCGTTTATTTTGATACTGCTTTGAGGGTTATTCAGTATTGCAGCATTAAAAACAAACGGGTTTAATTTGTTAATAATCGGTAATATTGTATTGAGATTTGTCGAAGCGATTGCCGGCGTTGTTTTTATATCAGTAAACAAAAATTTGCCGTTTTCTACAGCCAGCCCCATGCTGGTAGATACAAGGCGGGGTTCGTTAAATGTTAATGGTGACGAAACTTTGACCGAAAAAACAAGTCTGTCATATTTTATTTCTGCTTTAGGATCAAAAATCTTAAATAAAGACATGTTGCCTACATTTACATTCATTGAATTAAGCAGCTTTGTATATTCAGGTGTAGATATAGATTTTTGAAGGTCAGCCGAGGTTATGTCTGCACTGAAACCGAGAAGAAAGTTTTCATTTGTATAAACTTCTCCGTTTTTATAAATAAAATGGTTGTAACCGCATAAAGATTCTGCCGTAACATTGGAAAGGTAAAAGCCGTCAATATATGCAGAATCAGAATGAGCGCTTATACTTTTAAATTTGCCCTGAAGCATGCTTCTGGCTCCGAAAGGAGTAATATTTACCTTGAAATTTCCAGTAAGTGCTTTGTTCATTTGGCGTCTTACCTGAGATTCAAGAGTAGCCGCAATGATAGCATTCATTCCTGTAACTCTGCTCAATGTTGAAGATACAGGACCGTTAACCTCAGGTACTGCAGGACACATTGATGCTGCTGTTTCTGCACAGTTTTGTGCAAAAGTCTGAGATGTTATAAGGGAAAATGCAAGCAGCGTTGTTATTAATTTTAGCTTATTCATGATATAAAAACCTTCTTTGTTACCAATTTCTTTGAATTTTCATCGTATTGAGCAATTGCACACAGGTCATTGTCAAAAGTCAGGCATATATATTCTTCGTCTTCAAAATCGGATTTTGTAACAAGACTCTGCCCGTGTATTATCTTTTGATACTCAAATTCTGAAAGTTCATAACTCTTATATGATAGAACTTCAACAGGATTAAGCAAATATTTTTCAGCTTCCTGTATATCTGTTATAGCTGCAAGAGGAATGGCTGTGTCAATTTTAAACATGCCTGATTTTGTGCGGACAAGCCCGCTCATAACAGCGCCCGTGCCGAGAGTAATCCCTAAATCGTTTACAATAGAACGAATGTATGTGCCTTTTGAACATTCTATGTCTAGTCTTGCGGTTTGTTTTATTTCGTCAAATTCTATCAGTTCTAATTTTGTTATAAATACTGTTCTCTTTGGTATATCGTCAGGAATAATGCCCTGTCTTGCTAGTTCATAGAGCCTTTTTCCTTTGTAGTGTACAGCAGAATGTGCCGGAGGAATTTGTTCAATTTTTCCTCTAAAATTTTCAAGTGCTTTTTCAACATCTTGTCTGGTTACTTTTTGGTCACTGTAAATTTTAACAGCACCATCCGTATCAAAGGTATCGGAAACTTTACCAAATTCCAATTCCGCAATATAACCTTTATTCTCCTCAAGGTATTCGATAAGACGCGAAGCTTTGCCTACTGCAACAGGCAATACACCTGCTGCCATAGGGTCAAGGGTACCTGTGTGGCCTATTTGCTTAATTTTCAAGGCACGCCTTAATGCTGCAACAACATCATGTGATGTCATTCCTTCAGGCTTATTGATATTGAGAAAGCCGAACATAATTGATTATAATTCCCCTTTGGAAATTTTATCAATCAAATCCATGACATGAGTTCCGCGTTCAAGAGAATCATCGGGTATAAAGCGCAGTTCCGGAGTAAGGCGGAGTCTGATTCTTTTACCTACTTCATATCTGATTTTTGAAACATTTTCTTCTAAAGCTTCAATTGTTTTTTGCTTTGATTCTTCATTAGTTGCAAAGACAGAAAAATACACTTTTGCAAAAGAGTTGTCATGAGCAAGTTCTATATCTGTTATTGAAATCACACCTGCAATACGCGGATCTCTGATATCTTTTTGTATGATATCAGCAATTTCTTTCATGAGAGTTTTTCTTACGCGTTCGTTTCTTAATGACATAGTTTATACCAGAGCCTGTCTTTCTACTTCTTCTGTAGTTGATACTTCTATAATATCGCCTTCTTGAATGTCATTGAATTTGGCAAAAGATATACCGCATTCAAATCCTGTTGCGACTTCTTTAACATCATCTTTGAAACGTTTGAGCTGGTCAATTGTACCCGTGAATATAACTTCTCCGTCTCTGATAATTTTTGCAGTTTTGTTTCTGAAAATTTTACCTTCAGTAACGTAACAGCCTGCGATTCTGCCTGTTTTACCTACGTTGAATACCTGTCTTACTTCGGCTTTACCGAGTTCGACTTCTTTTATTTCAGGCTGTAAGAGGCTGAGCATTGTTTTTTCAAGGTCTTCAAGAATCTGGTAAATAATGTCAAATTTCTTGATTGTAACACCTTCTCTTTGTGCTGCAAGTTCTGCATTATTGTCTTCTTTTACTGTAAATCCGAGAATTATTGCATTACTTGCTGCAGCAAGCATAACGTCTGCTTCTGAAATATCGCCGACACCTACGTGGATAAGCTTGATAACAATTTCATTTGACTTAAACTGTCCAATAGCCTGTGATAATGCCTCAGCAGAACCATTTGTATTGGCTTTGATAATAAGGTTAAGGTGCTGGAATCCGTCATCGCCTTCGCCAACAACTTCGTTTCTGATATGAGTCGGAAGCATTGCTTCAAGGCGTGAGTTTCTTTCTTTTTCTTTTCGTTCTGCAACGATTGCTCTCATTACTTTTTCATTTTCTACAACTTCAAATTTGTCGCCTGCCTGCGGAACCTCTGTAAGACCGAGAATCTCAACTGGTGTAGATGGTGCGGCTTTTTTAACTCTTTCACCTGCGTCGGATAATAACGCTCTTACTTTACCGCAAACATTACCTACTACTACACACTGACCGGTTTTAAGTGTACCGTTTTGAACGAGGAGTGTTGCAACAGGTCCTTTACCTTTGTCGAGGTTAGCTTCAATTACAACACCTGACGCAGGGGCATCCGGATTGGCTTTTAAATCCTGAACTTCAGCAAGAAGCAGAATGTATTCTAAAAGTTCATCAATACCTGTACCCTGCAGTGCACTTACCTTAACGCAAACTGTGTCTCCGCCCCATTCTTCAGGAACAAGACCATGTTCTGTCAACTGCTGGAGTATTTTGTCCGGATTTGCATCCGGCTTGTCGCATTTGTTTACTGCAACAATAATCGGAACTTCTGCTGCTTTTGCGTGGTTGATTGCTTCAATGGTTTGAGGCATGATTCCGTCATCAGCTGCAACAACAAGGATTGCAATATCTGTTGACTTTGCTCCTCTGGCACGCATTTCTGTAAATGCTTCGTGACCAGGGGTGTCTATGAATACGATTTTTTTGTTGTTTAAATAAACTGTGTAAGCACCGATTGATTGAGTAATACCGCCAACCTCGGTTGATACAATCTTATGTTTTGACGCACGGATAGAATCAAGAAGTGTTGTTTTGCCGTGGTCAACGTGTCCCATGATGCTGATTACAGGCGCTCTTCTCTTTAAAAGTTTGGGGTCAACTGCCGCAAGTTCTTTTGCTTCTTCTTCTTTTTGCATTTCTTCTTCAATAAAAGCATCAAGATCTTCCTCTTGAACTTCTATTTCAAAGTTTTCGCAGACTTTTTTTGCAGTCGGTATATCAATAACCTGATTTACTGTAGCAAGTATACCCTGCATCATTAAGAACTTAACTATCTCTGCAGAGGCTTTATTAATCTTTTCGGAAAGTTCTCCTACTGTCAAAGGCTGGTTTATAACAACGCTTTTTACTTCTTCAACTTCTTCCTGAATATGTGTTCTTTTTCTATGCTTCTGGGCATTAGCCTTTTCTAAGCTTATTCTTTCCTGTTCTTCTTCTTTTGAACGGTATGATTTTTCCTGTCTTTTTCCGCCTTTTTTCCGTGAACCGCCTTTTGATTCATATATTTCCTGAGGAATTATATGACGCTGTATGGGCTTTTTCTCCGCTTTTTGTACTGACTGCGCAGCGTCTTTTTGGGCTTCAGGCTTTTGGGGTTCAACTTTGCCCAGTTTTAAATCACGTCTGGAAACTTCTTTTTCAGCAGGTTTTGCTGTTTTTACCGGCTTGGTTATTACAGGTTCAATTTTGCCCAATTTCACTTTTGGAGCAGGAACCGGCTGTTCGATTTTACCTAATTTTATTTTTTGCGCCGGTTTTTCTGTATTTTCCGTTTTTTCCGTTTTTTCTTCTTTGACCGGTTCTTCAACCTTTTGTTTTGATTTTTTTACAATAAAAGCCTTTGGTTTTTTAGCTTGTTCAACCTTGGGCTCTTTAATAATTTCAGTTAATTTTTTAGCCTGAGAAGCGGAGATAACACTTGAATGAGACTTAACTTTTACGCCAAGCTTAGTATCCAACAACTCAATAACTTCTTTGTTGGGTAAGTTAAGTTCTTTTGCCAAATCATAAACTCTTACTGTATCTGTCATTATATGTATTATTCTCCAAATTTATCGTGCCATACTATATTTTTAACACAATCTAATTTTCAAGTACAGTCATGATTTTTTCTTCAAGGGTTTCGTCAGGTTTGATTTTTAGTATTTTATATAATCTTCCTTTTTTAAAGGCTTTTTGTATACATTCCGCATCTTTGCACAGGTATACGGAATGTCCGAAAAAACTGCTGTCCGGCATAATACGTACTTCTTTATTTTTATCCGCCGTAATCTTTATAAGTTCATTTCTGCTTTTTTTTGCATTGCAGGCAGCACATTTGCGTATTATTTTTGATTCATCCATTTTAACAGCCAATCAGTATTGTTTTTCCGATATCTTTTCTGTATTTCATTGAGTCAAAACTTATTAACTCAACACTTTCATAGACTCTTTGTGCTGCTTTTTCAAGTGTTGAAGCATTTGCTGTTACCGTAAGAGTTCTGCCTCCCGATGTTACAAAATTACCTTCGGAATCTTTTATTGTGTTAAAATGTGAAATTTCACTGTGTTCTTCAGCTTCACTAAGACCTGATATAAGGCTTCCGTAGGTTCCTTCTGAAGGGTAATTGCCTGAGTTCAAAACAACTGATGCGCTGAATAATGGTTTTAATCTGATTTCGAAGTAATCATCAACGAGAGAACCTGCAATAGCCGCTTTCATAATGTTGGTCAGATTTTCATCCAAAAGGTCAAGAATGCACTGTGCATCAGGTTCCTTGAAGAAAGGATTGAACTCTATAACATTCAGATTTCCGTTTCTGTCAATAATAATGTCTATACCGAGAATTCCTATATAAGGTGTGTTGTTTTTTGAGAGTTCATCCAGAGCAGGATAAACGATTTCTTTAAATATTCTGCTTTCAAGCGACCTGTCTATCATATAAAAAGGCGCATATGCTCCCAAGCCTGATGTGATTAGTCCGCCGTTGCCTTCAAGAGTGCCTTTATACGGGACTGCAGAGGCAATTGGCATTGCATTGTATCCGTCTGTTATTACATAGTATGAAAATTCTTGTCCTGCAACATAATCCTCCAGAATAACCTTTTTTTCTTTGCTGTCAAAAAGGTCTTCTATAACACGTTTTGCAATTTTAAAATTGTCACAGATGTATACATTTTGACCGTGCAAATGGGAGTCTGTTTTTACAACAAGAGGGTATTTAGACTTTCTGGCGTAATCCGCTGCCATATTTTCTCTGTCAAATATACCGAATTTTGGGGCAGGAATTTTTGTTTTATACATAAATTTTTTGCTTATTGATTTGCTTGTTGCAATTCTGGCTGCTTCAGCCGTCGGAGCAAAAATTGTCAAACCTGCTTCATTAAATAGCTGTGCAATATTATTTTCTATAGCTTTTTCTGATGCTGCAATGGCAAGGTCAATCTCATTAGCTTTTGCAAAATCAGTCAGTTCTTCTATATTGTCTGCTTTTATGTCAATACAATTTGCAAATTCGGCTATAGCCTCGTTACCTGGTGCAACAAAAACAAGGGAGGTGTTTTCATATTGAGAAATAAGTTTAGCAAGAGAATATTCTTTTGCTCCTGAGCCGATTATTAATATTTTCATACATTTTATCCTTAATACTGTTTAAATATTATACTACATTAAACAAATATTAAAAAAGGTCTTACATTTTGTAAGACCTTTTTTGAGGGTTAGGTTATTAATTTGAGGTTTATTTATTCTTAGCAAGCTGCTCCGAAGATTCCTGCAATACCACCGATGATACCGCCTACAATTGCGCCCGGAACGCCGAATCCGATTACCGCACCGATTGCTGCACCTGTTCCTGCTGCTGCGGTTACACCGCCGATTTTTCCGACCACTTTCTTTGATTTTTCGCTTTTTGGAGGTTCTGTTCCTTCGAGTCTTGCAATTACTTCTTCTGCAGAGTAAGTTTGTGCGTGACCGAAAGATATTGTGTTCCAGAAAGCATTTGAAAGTGTGCTGTCGCAGTTTTGCTGAATCATTGCTTTCAAATCCTGACCAGTTGCTGCCTGGAATTGTTCTTTGGCACAATTTCTTAGTGTCATTTCCAGTCTTGCCGGGTCATCCTTAAATTCTTCCTGCAATCTTGTATATAAAGGAGAGTGTCTCAATGTATTAACAATTCTTTCAAACTGTTCAACTATTTGATCGGATTCACCCTGTACTATTACTGTCTGCAGTGAGTTGCAGGCTTCTCTTATTGAACCTGTCAAACCGTCTGTTGCAGATGCATAATTTTTAGAAGATTTCCCTTCCGTATATTGGTTTTCTCTGGCTGCATTTCTAAGGTCGAGGTCATAGGCTAAACGGTCTTTGTAATCCATGTTCATGTATTCCAGATATCTGGGGGATATCATCATTCTTGGATACATTCCGTACATACCCATACCGTACATTCCCATTCCGCCGCCATATATACTGTTATATCCCATTGTAACATCGATAGGTAAGTTATAAAGCGGTGTTGTTGCCAGTCCAAATTCTTCGCCAAAATCAGCATTTAACTGTGCTAATCCTGCTCCGGTCGGATTTGCTATCGCCTGAAAATGGTTTGGATAACCGTAAAATCCTGTTATTCCGTTCATAACTAACCTCCAAATTTACCCTTGCGGGTATATAACCTTTTTAATCTAACCTTACTTATATAAAAACAATTGCTTTTATGAAATTGCTTTATTTAAAAAGTTTTCTTAACATTTGTTAACATTCTTATTCTGATTAAATGTTAAAATGTAATAGGGAGTATGAAATGCTTATACAGGGCAGTGCTTTATCAGAAAGAACAACAGAACTTGCAAATACTTATATAAATCTTCTTGAAAATGATGTTGAAGCATCTGAGATTCTTGTGCTTTGTCTTAATTCCTTTAAAAAGAATATATTTACCGATTATGTTAAAGCCAAGCTATCTGTTAAACATTACGAAAATCCGCAGATTTATACTTTTTACGGACTTGTTTACAATACTATAATGAATAACTGGACGGTGGTCGAATCGCATATAAAAGAGGGCTTTCCGGTAATTATTCCTAATTTATCAGGTCTGGAAATTTCACAGCTATTTTTTAAAAGTGCTGTTAAGGAAGTAGGTTTCAAAGATTACAATTCTAAAATTAACCTTATGCATCAGTTATTCAGGCGTTATTCATTAATTGCTAATAACAACCTGACAGATAGAGAAGTTGCATTACGTTCCGGACTGCTGGGTGAGAGTTTTGCTTTAGATGCGGCTAATGCAATTGACATATATAAGAAAAAAACGCTTGAATACAGGGCTTTTGATTATATAAGACAACTCGGGCTTTTTAATCACATATATAAAAATACGTATTACTTTAAAAATATCAAATACCTGATTATTGATGATGCTGATGAGATTACCCAGTGTGAATTTGATTTTATAAAGTATCTGAAACCTCAGCTTAAAAAGGCTTATGTCGGGTACGACAGGCATGGTTCAAGCAGGCTGGGCTTTTTGAATACTGACTGTAATATAGTTAAAAATATAGAAGAATTGTTTAAAAATGAAGAATACAAATCTTTCGATGATATAGGATATAAGCCGGTTAATGCTCAGCATTTTGCATACACAAGACGGCTTGAAATGCTTAATTCAATTTTTGAACAAGCTTCAAAATTAATAGAATCAGGGGTAAAACCTTCTGATATTGTCATAATAACCCCTATTATAGATAAATCTTTAAAATTTAGTGCAGCGGAGATTTTTGGTACGAAAAACATAGGAGTCCAGTATTTTTCAGGAAGTGAGAAACTGTGTTCTACTCCTCTTGTCCAAAATACGATTACACTTTTGAATATATCTATCGGAAATAATCAGGATGTTTTTAAAATTCGTTCACTTGTAAACGGATTGCTTAAAATTCCTGTCAGATACTGTATGCAGATTGTTTCATCTTTTAAAGAAAACGGAGAAATCAGTTTTTGTGATACAGGGGTGCAAGATTATAACACTTTATTGCAAAAGCTTATTGATACTCTTAATCAGATTAAAAATCCTCAAATGCCTTTGTCCGATAAGATTTTTTGTATATATAAAAATCTTGTATATATACAAAAGGAGGAGTTTTCACAGCTTGAGGCTTTTAATTTCTTTGTAAAGCAGATACAGGATTTTGAGAATGTTTTTCCTGAACACAAAACCAAACCTGTTTTTCAGAAAACTTTTTTGCAGCAGCTTGAAAATTCTATAATATCAGAGAACCCTTCTTCTGCTCCTGAATTAAAAGACGATTGTATCATAGTTTCTACTGCGCAAAAGCTTATTGATTTTGCCGTTAAAACTAAGTATCAATTCTGGCTTGATATAACCTCTTCAGACTGGATTCGTGATGATTTCGGCACTCTTTACAATGCATGGGTGTTTCAAAAATCGTGGAATAAAAATGATTTTACGTACGAAGATAATCTTGAACTTTCTTCTCTAAAAGTAAAAAAACAGTTGAGAAAACTTTCACTTCTGTGTAAAGAGAAGATTTTCGCTTATTCAAGTCTTTTTGATATGGAAGGAAATGAAAATTTTGGAGGAATCGAAAGTTATATCGGTTCTTGTCAAACCGTAAGTGAAAAAATTAACTTCAACTTTGTACCAAGAGAAGATCAAAAACCTGTGCTAAACTATCATGATGGCAATATGGCAATATCTGCGGTTCCCGGTGCAGGCAAGACTACTATTCTTCTTGCTTTGATAATAAAACTTCTGAAAGATGGAGTGAAAAGCGAAAATATTTTTGTTCTTACATACATGGATTCCGCTGCAAGAAATTTTAAAGAACGTATAAAAAATGCGTGTCCTTCACTTGAAAAGATGCCCAATATTTCTACTATACACGGGCTTGCTCTGAGAATCTTAAAAGAAAACTCTAATTTTGTAAAAGTCGGTCTTGATGATGATTTTGAAGTATGTGACGACAATGAAAGACAAAGAATTATAAGAGAAATCATGTTCAGAATGCAGATAGAACAGGAGGATTTTGACAAATACGAAAAAGCTGTATCTTTGCTAAAACTTTCTGGATTGGATGATATACCTTTTACAAAGGATAATGAACTTAAAAAATTCCTTAAATTTTATACGCTTTATAATAACTCTTTAAAAAACAGAAATATAATTGATTACGATGATATGTTGTCTTATTGCGTTCAACTTCTCGAAGAGAATAAAGATATTGCAGCATATTATCAGGACATCTGCAGATATGTTATAGAAGACGAAGCGCAGGATTCTTCATATATTCAGCAGAAACTTTTAGGTATTTTGAGTGCCAAATTCTGTAATCTCATTCGCTGCGGGGATATAAATCAGGCTATTACAACAACTTTTACAAATGCGGATTTAGACGGATTTAAAAATTTTGTATCCGTCTCAAATAATGTGGAAATGAACCGTTCACAACGCTGTGCAAAAGATATTTACACGCTTGCAAATAAAATTATTGATTATGCAAAGACTAATGAGAATTTGAAGGATTCTTTTTATGATATAAAAATGCAGGGCGTTCAGGGGAAAAATCCTGATTCGCAAGATGCTGTACAGACGGCACTGTTTGAAAATTATAAACAGGAACAGTCTTTCATACTGGAAAAGGTAAGAAATATCTTTTCTTTTGACAGAAATGCTTCTGTTGCAATACTTGTCAGAAATAACTATCAAATACAGGATTACTGCAGATTTCTCTCGGATTACGGATATAGTGTAATGACGAGAAATGATACACTAGAGGCACAGCCTATTTTTTCATTGATTTATGCTGTTTTAAGATTTTGCTCTCATCCCTGGCAAAATGAAAATGTCTTAAAAATTCTGGATATTCTAAGACAGCAAAAACTGTTTTCTTTTTCTGCAGAGGATTACGAGTTTATAAAAGACCTGAAAACGCCTTTTATTCTTCTGAATGAAAATAATCTTGATTCAAAAAATCTTATACAATTCCTCTGGGATATGAATTACTGGCTGGAGTCATCGATTCTGGAGTGTGAGGAACTTGCTCTTAAAATCGGTAATTATTATTACAATTCAGAACTGGAAAAATCCAATGTTTATATGGTTGCGCTGCTTCTTAAGAGATTATCACTGCAGTACAGGAGTACGGATGTTCTTCTGGAACAGCTTGAAGAACTTTCTAAAAAGCCTGTTCTAAGTAAGTATAAATTCTTTGCAGAGGATTCTTCTGCCCAAAACGGCAACAGCGGAGTTATTAATATAATGACATATCACAAGTCAAAGGGTGATGAGTTTGATTACGTATTTTTGCCGCAGATGTGCGAAGATACACTTCCTTTTGATATTAATAATATAAAAATTAAATCAAAAGAACGGTTTCTTGAAGCTGTTAAAGCGTTAAACTTAAATTACTGCAAAAAAGATGAAATTCAGCAAAAACGTTTTATTGCAGGAGAGAATATGAGGCTGCTGTACGTAGCTGTGACAAGAGCAAAGAAAAAACTCTACATTACAAGCGCAGGCAGATACAAAAAATTCTCTAAATTAAAAGATGTTACGCAATCGGTATTTTTTAACAATTTACCGGTTTTGCCGGAGAAAAATACAAATGACTGTTGATAATACAACCTTTACTCTGAATAAATTGCAAATGTACGATGAATGCCCTCAGAAGTATAAACTATGTTATATAGATAAAGTGCATGTTATAGAGCCGATAAGCAAGACAAAAACAGGAAATAACCTGCATAATCTGATAAACTTCTATCTAAAAAAAGCAGATATTAGCAAACTTTTGCAGGCGTTAACTAAAAATGAAAAGATTTTGTGGCACAATTTTAAAAATTCCGATGTGTGTAATTACAACTGTATTGCAAGCGAATATACCTTTAATGTAAAGATCGATTCTTACTGGCTTACAGGCAGAATCGATGCTTTGTTTGAATACGGAGGTCACTATATTATTGCGGATTGGAAAACAGGTGAAAATTTTTCTCCTGAGGGTGTTAAATTTCAGACATCTTTTTATCTGTTTTGTATGTATGAAATTTTAATGGCAAAAGGTCTTATTAAAAAAGCCTCTGATCTTTCTTTATATTATATTGAACTTGCAACCGATAATACGGTAAGAATAACTTTTGATGAGGATTTGTATATCCAATACAGAACACTCATTCTGTCTTTAATAAACAAAATCCTTGAAAATAAGACTTATTTTTGTAATAAAACCGATAATTGCAAGCTTTGTAAATATTACAGAGCCTGTCCGTATTACTAGGCAATATTTTTTGTTCACAAGTTTTATCATTGTTGAGTATAAATAATGATTATTTATAGTTACTTGGCATCAAGATAGCGGATTTTTACCTCAAATGCTTTCAAAATATAAAAATCAATATTCAAAATATTTGAAACTCGTTGCTGAAAATGAAAAAGTTACTATATCTCTAAGAAAGCAGCTTCCTCTGACTGAAGAAGAAATCAACAGTCTTGCTTCTAAATATCCGCAATTAAAACTAATCTAAATAAAAAGCAGTAATTACTTTATGTGATTCTTCAGCGTAATCAATTGCCTTATGCAATGTGTTTGATGTATGAGATAAGAAACAAATCAACTGCTGGCAGTCATCAATAATTTCTCTGTTGCAGATACGGCTTGCATCAGCGAGAGTCATCATTGCCCTGTCTGAGTGTTCAATGATATTAGGAACACCGATAAGCTGATCTTGAACATCTGAAGGCTGCTGACCGATAGTCTGCGGTAAAATAACTTTCAATTTTTCAGGGTTTGACTTCATTGCACCGCGGATGGTTGCTGCGTTTGTACCTGAAGAACCGCCTGATGTAATAATTGTATTACCCTGTGAAACCAATGCAAAAGAAAGCGTTTCGATAATTTGTTGATGCGTAATAGGCAAATTTCTGCTTCCGATAATAGCTATACGTTTTGCAGACTGCTGAATTGTTGCAAGTTCCATTGCAAGCTGATCAACAGTGTTTGCATCATCTTCCGGGACTTTATCCAAATCATCGATAGGAACCATAATTGAAGATTGTTCTTGTGAAGACTGTTCCTGATTTTCTTTGTTTTCTTCTGACATTGCTTTATCCTAATTAAATATATCTACACCAACTGTTACATATAAGATTTTACTTAAAATAATTTTTTGATTATCATAATAATATCATAAATTGGCAAAATTGAAAGAGTTTTTTTATTAAACACTACGGAACACGGGGAAATTGGAAGAATTATTATCATCATTAAATGAACAGCAAAGAGAAGCTGTTGTAGAAAAAGAAGGGGCTTTGCTTGTTCTTGCAGGAGCAGGCAGCGGCAAAACAAAGGTTTTAACAACACGTATAGTAAATCTTGTGAAATCAGGTGTGAATCCATACAAGATTCTTGCTGTAACTTTTACTAATAAAGCTGCAAAAGAAATGCGCGAGCGTCTTTCAAAAATGCTTGGCGAAGAAGTTGTTAAAAAAATGTGGGTGGGAACATTCCACAATATCTGCGGACGCATATTGCGCTTTGACATAGAAAATTATAAAAGTCCTGACGGCAAAAAGTGGGATAAAAACTATGTAATTTATGATGAAACAGATTCAACGACAATTATAAAGAATGCTATTAAAAAACTTAACCTTGATGAAAAAATGTATGCGCCAAAGCTTGTCAAAGCTGCTATAAGCAATGCAAAAAGCAAAATGCAGGATGCCTATACTTTCTCTACAAGAGCGCGGGATTACAGGACTCAAAAAATATCAGAAGTCTACGAAGAATATGAAAAGCAGCTTCTTGCAAATAACGCAATAGACTTTGACGATATGCTTCTTTTAACGGTTAATCTTCTGTCAACAAATGAAGAGGTCAGGACGAAATATCATGAACGATTCTCTCATATACTTGTTGATGAGTTCCAAGATACCAACATAAGCCAGTATATGCTGATTAAACACCTTTATTCTAACGGCAAAACAGAAGAAGAGTTAAAAGACAGAAGTCTTTGTGTTGTGGGTGATGTTGACCAGTCTATCTACAGCTGGAGAGGTGCTGATTACAAAATTATTTTGAATTTCCAGTCTGATTACAGAAATTCCAAACTTGTTAAACTTGAAAAGAACTATCGTTCGGTTGCGACAATCCTTGATGCTGCAAATGCAATTATCGTCAACAACACTGAGCGTGTAAGCAAAAATCTTTATTCCACAAAAGGTCAGGGCGAAAAAATAGATATCTATGAAGCGCAGGATGAAGCCGGTGAAGCCTATTTTATAGCCAACAAAATAAAACAATTTGCAAGAAATCTCAATGATTACGCTGTACTGTACCGTACAAACTCACAATCACGTGCCATTGAAGAAGCACTTATTTCACAAGGGATTTCTTATCGTATGGTTGGCGGTTTGAAATTCTATGACCGTAAGGAAGTTAAAGATATTATAGCTTATTTGAAACTTCTGTATAACAGGCATGATTCACAGAGTTTGAAAAGAATTATCAATGTTCCGAAACGTTCTATCGGTGATACTACTGTAAAAAAAATACAGGAAATTGCCAATCAGATAGACTATTCGCTCTATGAGGTTATCCAAAATATTGACGAATACGAAGATTTTTCATCAGGTGTTAAGTCTAAACTTAAAAACTTTGTGGAATTGCTGAATAAATTGGACAAGAACAAAGATTCACTCTCTTTGCCTGAATTTATTGCCTTTGTTATAGAAGAAACAGGATACCTTGCAGAATTGAAACAGGAGGACACGGAGGAATCTCAATCCCGTATTGAAAACCTGCAGGAACTTGTAAATGTTGCAAGGGATTTTACACCTGATGAAGAGGATAACATTTTGGGTGAATTTCTCGCCCAGGTTGCTCTTGTAAGCGATCTTGATGAAACTCCCGATGCGGACAATGCTGTTACCTTGATGACCCTGCATGCTGCAAAAGGTCTGGAGTTTGAAAATGTTTTTCTTGCAGGACTGGAAGAAGGTATATTCCCTCATAGCCGTTCATTGAACAACAATACAGAAATGGAAGAAGAACGCCGTTTGATGTATGTTGGTGTTACAAGAGCAAAACAAAAATTGTATATATCCTATGCCAAAAGACGCCAGATGTGGGGTGAAACAAGGTATTATACTCCAAGCAGATTTCTTGCAGAGATACCGCAGAATCTTACAGAAAGAAATGTATCCGAAGAATCTTCCTCATATACAGGAGGTACCTTCAAACAGGCTGTTAATAAAATTAAGTCTCAGGCTAAAGCAGACCGTTCCGGTTATGTTGAGAAGACAAACTCTTTTGGTGCGGGATTTGTTGCACCAAAACCTTATCAAAATACCCAGAGCATAAGCAAGGTTGTTAAACCAAAGCCGACAAGTAATTATAAGCCTCAAGACAACTCGCATTCTAGCAATTTTGTAAAGCGTGAGGCGTTTGTCGTAAAAAATGAACAAAATAAAGCAAAAGATGAAGAAAAAATAAAAAAATTACTCGAAGATAATCCGATAAAAAGAATGCTTGAAGAAAAGAAAGCAAAAGAAGCAGCGCTTGCCGCATCACAGAATGATAACAGTTCTGATAACACTTTTAACAAGGGTGACAGGGTTTTTCATTCAAAATTTGGTATCGGTCATATTGAAGAAGTTAAAGTTACAGGCTCAAACAAAAGCTATATAATAGATTTTGGCAAACAGGGCAGAAAATCCGTAGATGCTCTTTATTATGGCTTGAAGAAATTTTAGAACAAATCCTTTTAAGAGAAGAAGTGTCCTCTTTTTGAGTCAAGAGTTATTTTGTCAAAAGAATACAATCTCGCAGGTCTTTTTGAACCGGATTTTGTGTATTCATCAAGTTCTTTTAAAATGGCAAGTGATAGGAATTTTTTTCTGAAATTACGCTTATCTAATTTTTTCATAAGAATCATTTCGTAAGCTTTTTGCAGTTCTGTAAGTGTGAATTTTTGCGGCAATAATTGGAACGCAATCGGACAGAACTCAAGGCGTTCTCTTGTTCTTTTTAAGGAGTATTCAATAATCTCTTTGTGGTCAAATGCCAGAGCGGGAAGGCTGTTAACCGGATGCCATTTAACTTCTGTAATCTCTGTATTTTCTTCAAATGAAAGAACAATATCATCTGAGCGGATAAGCGCAAAATATGCACAGGTTATTACACGTGAAGTGGGGTGACGAAGAGGATCACCGAATGTGTAAAGCTGCTCGAGGTAGATGTTTTGCACGTTAGTTTTTTCTTTCAGGATACGAAGCGCCGCATCGTCCAGAGTTTCAGAGATGCGTACATAGCCGCCGGGTAATGCCCATTTACTTTTAAATGGTTCATGCGCACGTTTAACCAGCAATACTTTAAGTTTGTCGTCTTTAATTGTAAAAATAACTACGTCGGTAGTGACCTCATGGGTTTTAGTTTCTTTAAACATACATCCTCGGCTTGTTTTCCAGTTTTATTATATTTTAGTCTAAACAAAAAGCATTTTGTAGTTTTTTATAAAAATTTACAAAATGCTTTTTTATTTTTTATAAGAATAATTATAGAGCACCGGAAAGGGTTACTATAGGCAAACTTTCCTGAGAAACATTTTTCAATACATTGTTTTCTTTATCGATTGCCATGGCTTTGTTTACTGCTGCTACCGTGCCTTTTCCGCCCTGATATTTTGTTATTGCCGGATCCGGATTGGCTTTTTGTGCATAATATTCATTCATAATTCCTTTTACAAAACGTTTTGTTTCGGCAAAAGGAGGCACGCCTTTGTATTTGCTGACGTTACCAGGGCCGGCGTTGTAAGCCGCTAAAGCCAGCTCAACCGAGCCGAATTTCTGGTACATCATTTTGTAGTACATCAATCCTCCGCGAATATTATCGCTAAGATAATACGGGTTGTAGCCCATTCTCTTTGCTGTGGAAGGCATTAATTGAAATACACCCACAGCACCGTATGAACTTCTCTTTTCATGGACGAAGCCAGATTCCATTTTTGCAATGCTCAATCCAAGCGCAGGATCAATACCCATTTCCAAAGAATGTTTTACAATGTAATCTTTGACTGTGGCTTTTGATGTTGCTGCTTCTGTTTGGTTTGGATTTACTAAAATGCAAAAAATGAGTAGTAAGGTTAGTGTTAGTAACTTTCTAATCAAATGATAATCCTCTGTTTTGTGACTTGAAATCTCTTCTTCTTGATCTTCTGCTTTGACTTTCACAGTCGATTTTAAATCCGAGTTCTATGTTATATTACTTCATAAAGATAAAAAGTCAAGCCCCAAGACTCTTTTCACCCTTTTGAGCCTTTGCTGGACTGCTTTTTCTAACTGTTTTATCTTTATTCAAAGTATAAATTTTGTTAATTAGATGACTGAATATTCATTTGTGTTAATATAATATGGGAGAAGATTTTAATATGCCAAGAAAAAAATGTATAGAAATCGTTCTGGATGTAGAAACAACAGGACTTGATTATAAAAAAGAGAGAATTATAGAATTTGCCGCTGTAAGGCTTGAAAACGGTGTAATTAAAGATAAATATGAAACACTGATAAACCCGCAGCAGCACATAAGAAAATCAAGCATGGCTGTGCATGGTATTACGGAAGATATGGTTGCTGACCAGCCGACAGAAGATGAAGTAATGCCTAAAATTCTTGAATTTATAGGTGATTACCCTATAGTCGCTCATAACGCTATTTTTGATTACAACTTTATAAATGAAGCATCTAAACGTCTTTACGGCAAACCTATTGAAAACCAGCGTATTGATTCACAGTTTTTGTTTAAAGAAGTTTATCCCGAATTTGAATCTCACGGGCTTGAAAATTTGATGATTAAGTTCGGTGTAGAATTTGATACACGCCATCGTGCAATGGCTGATACTATAGGACTGGCACAGGCTTATCCCAAACTCAAAAAACTCTATGAGAAAAAGTATGACTGGCAGTTAAAACAGATTGATAACATTGACTATCTTTTTGAAAGATTTCTTCGTATTCAGCAGGCTGTACAAACAATGCAATCCGAACTGCAGGATTTGAAATCTATATTTAAATTGTATTTCGATGAAGGCGGCAAACCTGTTGAAGCCACAACGGGCGAGACTCTTGTTTATCAGTCTAAACAGTCATACTCTTATGATTTTGTTCAGATTAAAGATATTTTAGATGATATTGGTGCACTGCCAAAAGCCGTAAAACTTAATAACGGATTTGTTGATAGGCTTGTAAACGGCAAGAGCCTTGATGAAGAAATAAGAGAAAAAATCAAACAGGCAAGATGTGATTTTTCGGAAACAAGAAATATACAAGTCATAAAGCCTGACAGACATCATTGTGATTGCAAATAATAAAAAAAACTGAACATATTGTTCAGTTTTTTATTTTCCCAAGTCTAGTAGCCGATTTCTCAATATTTTATTATTTTAATTAAGCGATGAAGTTAGTACCGAATCTTGTTGCCCCTAATAAAACACATTCTTCGAGCATTGAATCAAGGCTTCTGTATACCTTTCTTCTTGGTTTTTGTTCTGCTTCTTCAATGCCTGTTTTTGTTTCGTTATATTGTGCTGCGATAGCTAAAGTGTAGTTTGCGAATGGGTTTGTTGCGTTAATCATTTTCTCTGACCTCTTGTTTCTCTCTTGTATATATATAAAGTCAAAAAGTATATAAAAATTGCTTAATTTATATATACTTTGATTAATATATCTTAACAAATGGCCTAAAAGTTAATCATATTACCGTTAATCGTTATTGCTTTAATATTTAAATCTTTATCCCAATATATTTTAGAATCAGGTTTTTGTATGTAGTTTATATTTTTTGATGCCATAGATACTGCTGTATTGAGTTCAATAATTTCTTGTTTAACAAGTTGTTTTATTATGCCACTAACAAATGTTGTGCTGCCCGCCATTGTTCCGTTTGCATCAACAGCTTTACCGTCTTTTAAAAACACAGTTTTACCGCAAAATTCCATTGATTCTTTCTCACTGTGCGTTATTGGCAGCGCATCGCTTATTAAAATAATTTTGTCTAAAGGTTTAGTTTTAAAGGTAATTTTAAGAACATCATCCTGTACATGTTTGCCGTCAGCAATAAGTTCTGTGTAAATCCTGTAATTTGAGAGTGCTGACACAACCGTTGACGGGTTTTTGTGTGAAAATTCACCCATGGCATTGTACAAATGTGTAACCTGTTCAACTTCTGAAAGATCGCTTCCTGTACAATGTCCTGCAGAAACTCTTACACCTTTTGATTTTAAATACCTGCAAAGGTTAAAATTTTCATCCAATTCAGGCGCAAGCGTCACTATTTTTATAATGCCATCTTCTATCAGCCTGTAGTTTTCAATTGTCGGAGAGAGAAGCTGTGTTTCATCATGAATCCCCTTTTTTGCCGGATTTAAGAAGCATGCTTCTAAATGTACTCCGATAATCTTTGCCATAGGTTCTACTGCAGATTCTTGATAAACCATTGCCTTTTTTATTTCTGCAATCTGATGTTTTAAATTCTCTACACTGTCTGTTGCAAGTGTCGGAAAGAATCCGCATACACCGTATTTGATGATTTTTTTTGCAAATTCAAGATATTCTTCTGCGCTGCAAACAGCAAAATCTATACCAAAGCCCCCATGAAGATGTTGTTCAATGAGGGCATTGGTTTCAATTAAATTATGTAATTTTTCTGTAAATTGATTCATAACTTATATTATATAAGTTCTTGCAAATCTTTCAACAGTCCTTTGTGTTTTGATGCAAATTTTGAACCTCTTGCTTCAATTGCCATTTTTAGAATCAAAGGAAGATTGAGAGCAAGTCCGTTATCTTTGAGGTTGCTGCAGTATACTTCTTCAAAGTTGTCCGGAACTCTAAGCGACCAGTTTTTGTCACCTGATGTACCGGGCTTGTTGTAGGTATCTTTGATGCCGAAGAAATCAGTGAAGAATACCTGAATATTGGCAGATTTAGATGCAAATATTTCTGCAAGTTTTACGTTCATTAAAGCTTTTGCATCTGTTGTGAGTTTTACGATTAAATTGTCTCTTTCTTGTCCCTGAATCTCAGAGAACATATCATCAACAAGATTTACAACATTTAAGTAACCTTCGTGAGTGTTAATCATTTCATCTGCCCACATAGATACAGGCTGGTTGTCATGGGTACCTACCATAGCCCAGCATCTTTCAACTATATTGCAGCATCTGTAAGGGTGTTCGGGCATTTCATGTTTAACAAACTGGGTCAATCTCATACCCTGCAAGTCGTATTCTTTCATAACAGATTCAACAGGGAAGGTAAGGGTTCCAAGGTCTTCGCATACTATTGCATCTTTATTCAGCCCTTCTTCTTTTGCTGCTGCAATAACGATTTTTTCAATCATTGCTCCGTATTTTTTAATCTGTTCTTTAGACAGCTGTTTGATTCTTTTCTCTTTATCAGAGCCTACTTCAAGATTAAGGTCATCCATTGTTGCAATTGCGTACTGTGACAATTCCGGATGTTCAGGTGAAGAGTATAGACGTCCTGCTCCCTGCTCCGGCATTGGCTTTTTACCTGCTTTGTATACCCACGGGTCAATCAAGCCTACAATGTGGTCAATTCTTACACCGCCCGGGTTTTCTTTGAACATTTTTTTGTATAAACGTTTGAGAAGTTCTCCTGCTTCTCCCAGAGAACCGTCTTCGTTAAACATTTTTTTCGGATCAACAACAGGGAATCCCCATGCCTGACCATCTTTTGAAAAATAATCCGGCGGACATCCGAGCATCCATCCTTCGAGGAATAATGACTGGTATGCCCAGCTGTCTCTGTCAGAGAACGCTACCTGTCTGTCAGCAATAAGTTTTAAATCATGTTTAAGAGCATATTTTTTAGTCTGTTCATTCTGTTTTGCTGCAACAAACTGGCAAAAAGCGTAGTAATTGATTGTATCAGCATATTTGAGTCTTAATTCTTTTTCTCTCAAGAATGCTGCTTTCTTTTCTTCTTCAGTTTTCGGGTTGAAAAGATTTCTGTCAGTTTTGCTATCCCATAACGGCCAGTAATCATTATTGTTTTCAATTACAAGTGCTTCATATAGAGCATCTTTTTCCAGCCAGAATTCATTTTCTTTTTTGAATTTTTCAAATTCTTTGTTTAATTTTTTGTCATTCCATTGTTTAAAGTTGACATAAGCTTCCTGTAAAGCTTCCTCCTGTACTTTATAAATATAAGAGTATGCTGTTTTATTTTTATCTTTATTAGGATTTTCGTTGCAGATTCTTTTGTAAGTTTCTTCTGATAAAATATTTCCCCATTCTTTTGTTGTTAACTGTTCAAGGTCAATGAACAGAGGATTTATGGAAAATATTGTACCTGTGTAGGGTGATGAATCACAGGCTTTTGTCTTGCCCTGCGGTCCAAGCTGGATTGCATTAAATACTCCTGATGCAAAATCCATAAGGTTTTTGCCGGCCTGTGAATTTGGAGTGCCAAACCCTGTGTTTTTTCCCTGTTCCGAAGGAAAACTGTTACCGTGTACGATTAAAGCAAAATTCTTTTTACCGAGTTCTTTAAGTGCTTTGCGGCATACTTTTTTGAACTTTTTCATATCTTTTTTTTCTGCTTTTTCTTCGCAACAAATCATAAAATTATACCCCTTCTTAGACTCTTTCTATCTAATCTAGTGTCGTCTTTTTCGCTTCGAGCCTTCGAAGCTCAAAGACTCACCTTTTCAATTCGTCACTCAAAAAATTCGTTCACGTCGTTTACTCCTTATCACGAATTTTTCTAGGACACTTATATTAATTTAAATTTATCCTACCATTTAGTATATTATTTTTATATAGCCTTGGTGCATAATTTATAACTGTTTTTACATTTCTTTACTAAATTAATTATTTTTATTAAAAAAGTCCATGCCTGAAATATTAATTTTTTGTTTATTTTTTAATTTTTCTCATAAAACGATGGTATATATTAGGTATAAAAAATAGCGGATGAATTTATTAATTCAAAGGAGAAATAAAACTATGGCAAAAACAATTGGTATTGACTTAGGTACAACAAACTCCGTAGTTGCAGTAATGGAAGGCGGCAAACCTACAGTTATTGCAAATGCGGAAGGTTCCAGAACCACACCGTCAATCGTAGGCTTTTCAAAGACAGGCGAAAAACTTGTCGGACAGCTTGCAAAACGTCAGGCAATATTAAACCCTGATAAAACAGTCATTTCTATTAAAAGAGAAATGGGTACTGATTATAAAAAAGAAATTAACGGCAAAGACTATACTCCTCAGGAAATCTCTGCAATGATTTTGAGAAAACTTGCTGATGATGCTTCCGCATACCTCGGAGAAAAAGTTACTTCTGCTGTAATTACAGTTCCTGCATACTTTAATGATGCTCAAAGACAGGCAACAAAAGATGCCGGTAAAATTGCAGGCTTAGATGTTTTACGTATCGTAAACGAACCGACAGCAGCTGCTCTGGCTTACGGTCTTGAAAAAGATAAACCGGAAAAAGTTCTTGTATTTGACTTAGGCGGCGGTACATTCGATGTTTCTGTTCTTGAAATCGGCGATGGTGTACACGAAGTACTTTCTACATCAGGTGATACTCACCTCGGTGGTGATGACTTTGACCAGAAAATTATTGATTGGCTTGTTGAAGAATTTAAAAAACAGGAAGGTATTGACCTCAGAAATGATAAACAGGCTATGCAGCGTTTAAAAGAAGCTGCAGAAAAAGCAAAATGCGAATTGTCTTCTGTTGTTGAAACAAATATCAACCTTCCGTTCATCACAGCTGATGCAAACGGACCTAAACACCTTGATATGCAATTGACAAGAGCAAAATTTGAAGAACTGTCTCACGACTTGCTTGAAAGATGTAAAAAGCCTGTTGCTGATGCTTTGCAAGAAGCAGGTCTTTCAAAAGGCGACATTGATGAAGTTGTGTTAGTCGGCGGTTCTACACGTATTCCTGCTGTACAGGCACTTGTTAAAGAATACACCGGTAAAGATCCTAACCAATCGGTTAACCCTGATGAAGTTGTAGCTGTAGGTGCTGCTGTTCAGGCAGGTGTACTAGCCGGTGAAGTTAAAGACATAGTATTGCTCGATGTTACTCCGTTGACACTCGGTATTGAAACTCTCGGCGGTGTAATGACTCCGCTGGTACCGAGAAATACGACAATACCTGTTTCAAAATCTCAGGTGTTCTCAACAGCTGAAAATAACCAGACTGCCGTTGATGTTCATGTACTTCAAGGTGAAAGACCGATGGCTAAAGATAACAAATCTTTAGGTATGTTCAGATTAGACGGTATTCCGCCGGCAATGAGAGGTTTGCCGCAAATCGAAGTTACATTTGACATCGATGCCAACGGTATTGTTAATGTATCTGCTAAAGATAAAGCAACTAACAAGGAACAAAAAATTACGATTACAAACTCTTCTAACCTTTCCGAACAGGATATTGACAGAATGGTTAAAGAAGCTGAAGCTAACGCTGAAGAAGATAAAAAACATAAAGAAGAAGCTGAAATCAGAAACAATGCTAACAGCTTGATATCTTCTGCAGAAAGAATCGTAAAAGACTTTGAAGGAAAAATCTCAGAAGCTGACAAGTCTAAACTTGAAGAACAAAGAAAAGCTCTTGAAGAAGCATTGAAAACTAATAAACCTGCTGACGAATTGAAAAAGATGTCAGAAGAATTACAGCAGACAATGTACGGTATTTCTCAGGCAGCATACTCTCAGGTTCAACAGGAATCTCAAGGTGCAGGTGATGCAGGTTCTGCATCTGATGCGGGCTCTGCAGACAATAATGCAGGCGGTTCGGATGATGATGTAATCGACGCTGAGTATACTAAAGAGTAATAATTTCACTTACCCTAATAATTAAAAAGCCCTCAATTTCTTGAGGGCTTTTTCTTATTGCAGTTTTGTATATTGAGACATTAAATATAGGTTATACTGTATTTGACCGGCTGAAAGCGGTGGATTGTCCGGCATTTTATTATCTTTGAGATAATCAAGCATTTTGTCGACCATATCGCTAGCGTGCTGTTTATTAAAATTCATAGCGGTGTTTACCGGCAAACTGTCGATTATTTTTGACAAAATATTCATTCTGTTTTCAAAATTGTTGTGATTTATGTATTCATACAAATCTTCAACTGATGTGTTATCTATAATGTAATTCTTTAAAGAGGACATATCACTTTTGGCAAACCCCAGTGATTGCATGATATTTATGTCATTTTGTATACAATTAGCGGCTTTTTCCTTAAATTCGTCCATTGTATAGCAGCCTGATTTTGCAATTATTTCAAGTTCTCTTTCGTTTTCACAGCCTCTTTGTTTCATAAATGCTTCAAATTCAGCATCCAAATCATAGCCCATACCGTTTACATGCTCATTTAAAAACAGATAATTCATTGCAAATTCCGATTTTGAATAAATTCCGGTTGCTATACGTTTTCTCGCAGCTTCATCCTCTACATACATACCGTCTGACAAATCGATTTGTACTGCTTCTGAATTATCGAAGTTATTTCCCCTGTGCAGATATTTTCCGCTTTCATTGATTGTAGATATTGCGGAATACCAATTTGTTGAAGATACAGAACCAACCATCTTAAACCTCCATTCCCGATTATAAATTTATCAATATTTTTTATAATTTTCATCGAATGGATAATGGATTTTCATTATCTGTATCTGTCATAAAAGGAAGCTTCGGGGCGGGCAGAGTTTGAAAGTACAATTTCTCTGTACTCGTTTTTATCTATATCAACACCCATATTTTTTATTTTTATTTCAGGGGCTTTTTTCTTTTTGTCTTTGTTGTTTTTGTTTTCCATAATGATTCTATTTTAGTACAAAAAACAGTGCCGAGTATAACTATAATATGTATTATGTAAGAAGTTTGGTTTTAAGGAGTCATAAGGAATTTACTTCTTCGTTCCGAAAAATCCGCCCTTGCGGGTAGGATTTTAAGTCACTCCGAAGCAAACACCTTATGCATCTTAATTACAAAAAGCACAAGAAGTCTTAACCTGATAAGCAATAAAATACCAAATTACAATTTATATTAAAAATCCCCCGATTAAAATAGTCGGGGGATTTTGTTGTGAGGCTAATCACATTCGTGTTCGATTTCTTCTTCTTCCATCATTTCTTTCATTTGTTCCGGAGAAACCGTATCAGGCGCTTGAGCCTTTGGCTCAAGACCTTTTTGAAGAAGTTCCGCTTCTTTTTTCTTGAGTTTTTTATCCGCAATTACAAGGTCTCTGCCTTTAGATGCCGCCATTACCTGAATGACCATTTCTGTCGGAGAGCCTTCTTCGTTAACAGTTTCTTGTACATCATAACTCGGCCAATCTTCAGGAAGTTTATCAATTGTTGTATAGCCCATTTCTGTATCAAGTCTCTTGTCTATCTCATTTTCAAGGATATTTGTTACATAAGTTTTTTGTGACTCAAAATGGCAGGGCAGAACAACCTTTGTACCGATAACTTCCTCAGGGTCGCGTTTTTCAAATTTTCTGAATAAATCAGCTGCAATCTGCAAATGACCTATTTCGTATTCCATAAACATTTCCCAGATTTTTTTCAATCTTTCATTTTCTTCGTCTTCCATGCAGTTGTAGTATGTACAAACCTCTACAAACTCGTGAAGAAGCAGTTTTTCGAACCAGGATTCTGTCGGGTCAATCAAAGATTCGTACATTGAAACGTGTTCTTCTTCAACGTCTTTAATCTCTGCGTAAGTTTCTCTGATACACTGGTTTCCGTATTCCATACCGTGTTCGGCATAGTAGTTGTGTGTCTGCTGCTCGCCTGCAACAAGTGTATAGATGTTTACTTTTGTCTGAGGGTCTGCACTTCTTTTGTCATAGTGCTTTCTCAGTCTTAACCTGTTATCATTGTGATGGTTTTGTGTGGGGCGGCTTAGCATAATATCTGTTTGCCCCTGAACAATATCATTAGGGCTTATTCCATGTTCAAAATATGCCCACTGGCTGTATCTGTAAAGGTGGTCAAAGTCTTCTAACAAACCAAAATCAAAAGTTTCTTTTACATAAGGATCCGGCTCATTTTGCGCCATCCATGCTGTAAGATCTACCGCTACCTGTTCGTAACCCAGTGTCGTCTCAAGTACTGACTGGTCTGCCGGTGTAAGCCAGTTAACTGTTGTCTGCTGCATATCTTCTATTCGGCGGGTTTGGGCTATAAATTTATTTACCTCTATATCAGGACAGTTACGGGAAAAATTATGCTTAAAGTTCCACGCTTCAACTTCGATACCGTTCATCAAAATTTGTCTTGTTCTTGAATAACAGTCTACTTCTGTTTTATTAAAGGGTTTGCGTGCAATCTCATGCCAGCTTCTAAGCTGTTTTTCAACAGGAATCCCTTTTTCTGTTAACGGATTAAAACTCATTTTTTTACCTTTCTATTCATCTTTTTCATGTGAAAACAAGTCCCTTTCTTTGATAAGGACTTGTTTAAAGAATAAATTATTAAGGCAAATATTTAATCGCCGAAATTGTTATAATTGCTTACCCATAAGTTCAGATTTTTGAGCAGTTTTGTTAACTGTTTCAAAAAGTATCTGTGAAATATTGCTTTCGTTGAGAACTTTGTTGCCTTCTGCTGTTGTGCCGCCCGGGGTCGTAACATTTGTAATAAGCTGCTGCGGGTCAGTGTCTGTTTCAAGAATCATCCTTGCTGCACCCAGCGCAGTTTGTGCTGACAGAGTAAGTGCTGTTTTGTAATCGAGTCCCAGTTTTTCTCCTGCTTTTGCGATTTCATTAATAATATAATAATAAAAAGCAGGACCGGAACCGCTTACTCCTGTGATAGCGTCAATATCATCTTCATTGGCACTGATTATTTTTCCTACTTTTGAAAAGATTTTTTTAACACATCCAAAATCATCTTCTGTTGCGTGAACACCTTTACAAACCGCACTCATACCTTCACCCAGAAGTGCAGGAGTATTGGGCATAACTTTGACCACTCTTGCTGTTTTTTCAAGTATTTCTTCCACTCTGTTTGTAGAGATGCCAGCAGCAATAGTTATTATAAGTTTTGAGTCATCTATTCTGTCTTCGATTTCAGTTAAGACATCTTTGACAACAAACGGCTTAACCGCAAGAAGAATAATATCAGCCTGTGCAGCAGCTTCGCGGTTGTTGTGCACCATTTTTATGCCGAGTTCTTTTTCAACTTTGTGTGCATAATCTTTATTTGGTTCAGACGCTATAATATGATTTTTATCAAACAATCCAGAGGATAAAAGCCCTTTTATTATTGCCGTAGCCATTTTTCCTGCGCCGATGAAAGCAATTTTTCTATCCATATGTGTAAACCTTTATTAATTCTTGTGTTATCTGTATTTGACAATTGTCTGTGTCTTTTTTATCATGATATAACGCGAAAAAATTAATTCAAGGAGCAATAAAATGAGACGTACATTAGAAGGAACAAAAAGAAAAAGACAAAACGTCAGCGGATTTAGAGCAAGAATGGCTACGCCCGGCGGAAGAACAGTTTTAAACAGAAGAAGAGCTAAAGGCCGTCATAGATTGGCAATTCAAGCTAAAAAAAGAGCTTAGTTTAATCACTGAAAAAAGTTTATAAACAGGTCTGCCGCACATTATTGTACAAGCAGACCTGTTTTGTGTTTATATAATTATTATGCTGCCAGAAAAATTTCGTTTAAAAAATAAAAAAGCATTTGATGCAACATACAGAAATCACAGGGTTGTGTCTGATTCGGTAATGATTATCTATACAGGTAAGCCTAAAACCACACCTGCTTCAACAACACGTTTCGGGTTTGTTGTAAGCAAGAAGTATCATAAAAGAGCAGTAAAAAGAAACAGAATAAAAAGGCTGATGAGAGAATGCGTGAGGCTTGCAATAAAAGAAGAAAAGCTGGGCAGGCTAAACAATTATATGTCTTTTATAATTATGCCAAAAGTTAACGAAAATAATTTTACATTAAAACTTGCTGATGTACAGAAGTCTTTTTATAAATTGATTGAGAGGATAAAATGAAAATATACTCTTACAAAGAAGTGCCTGAAGAGTTTTTTCACAATATTGAGTTTGAAACAATTACTTCGGTAAATGAAATTATTGAAGATGTGAAAAAATCAGGTGACGGCGCTGTTGTTAAATATTCAAGAAAATTTGGCGACGGAATGCTTGATTCTCTGGAAGTTACTAAAGATGAAATAAAAAATGCGTATAAAAATGTGGATAAAAACACGATAGACGCTATAAAAATTGCTATAAAAAACGTAAAAGAATTTGCACAAAAGCAGCTTGCTTCGATTCGTAACCTTGATACGGAGATTGACGGCATAAATCTCGGGCACAGGATTATCCCTGTTGAAAAAGCCGGATGTTACATACCAGGTGGGAACTATCCTCTGCCGAGTACTGCGGTTATGACAATTGTTCCTGCTAAGGTGGCAGGGGTAAAAACAGTTGTTGCTTGTTCTCCCAAGATTCAGGATGTGACAATTGTTGCGTGTGACCTTGCAGGTGCGGATAAAATTTATAAAGCAGGCGGTGTTCAAGCAATTGCTGCTATGGCATACGGAACAGAGACTATAGAAAAAGTTGATAAAATTGTCGGACCCGGCAATAAATTTGTAACTGCAGCAAAAAAACAGGTGTATGGAGAATGCGGTATAGATTTTCTTGCAGGCCCTTCAGAGGTGCTGGTGATTGCTGATGAAACTGCAAATCCGCAGTTTGTTGCGGCAGATTTGCTTGCTCAATGTGAGCATGATGTAGATGCACGCTCTTACCTTTTATGTTTTTCCGAAAGCTTTGCAAAGGAAGTTGACAGGCATGCAAAAGAAATGCTGAAAACCTTGAAAACGGCCGATATTGCTTCTGATTCCTATGGAAAATCAATTGCTCTGGTCGTTGATAATCTGGAACTGGCAGTTGAATTGTCAGAAAAACGCGCGCCTGAACATCTTGAGATTTGCTTTAAAAATGCGCAAAACAGCATAGACAAATTTAGAAATTACGGCTCATTATTCGTGGGCAATTATTCTGCTGAGGTATTCGGAGACTATTGTGCGGGTACAAATCATACACTGCCCACAAATATGGTTTCCAGATACTCGGGCGGATTGAGTGTGTTTGACTTTGTGAAAATTCAAACGTACCAGTGTGTTGATAAAACTGGTGCAAAAAAATTAGCAAAAACAGCCTCAATTATTGCAGAACAAGAGGGGCTTTTTGCTCACAAAAAAGCAGCTGATATAAGAAAATAGCTAAACCGCTGTCTTTTCTGTCATTTCTTCAAGGTACTTAACTGCGTAGCAGCCTGCAACGGCACCGTCTGCTGCTGCGGTAATAACCTGTCTTAAGGGAGTCGTTCTGACATCTCCTATTGCATAAACGCCTTTTACTGATGTCTCCATGCGGTCGTTAGTTACAATAAATCCTGCTTCATTTTGTTCAACCTGTGCATTGATAAAATCAATATTCGGTGAAAAACCTATGTACGGGAATACTCCGTCTGTTTCTATTTCAAAGGTTTCGTTTGTTTTTACGTTTTTAAGTTCGAATTTTTCCACACAATCCGTACCTTTTATTTCTACCGGTATTGTGTCATATATAAACTCAACTTTTTCATTTTTGAATGCTCGTTCCTGCACAATTTTATCAGCTCTAAGCTGGTCTCGTCTGTGGATTATATAAACTTTTTTAGCAAATTTTGTTAAGTAGCAGCCTTCTTCAACAGCAGCATTGCCGCCGCCTACTACTGCAACAACTTTGTCACGGTAGAATGCACCGTCACACACTGCACAGTAGCTTACGCCTCTGCCTATAAATTCTTTTTCTCCTGGGATTCCGAGTTTTTTAGCCTGTGCACCTGTTGCTATGATAACTGTTTTTGTTTTATAAATAGTATCTTTTGTCTCAATAATTTTGGTTTCAGGCTGGAGGTCGATTTTTTCAATTTCCTGCATAGGGTATTTGTCTATGGCAAACATGTCGGCATGCTCTTCAAATTTTTCCATCATGTCATATCCGCCGATTTTGCCGAGTGCAGGGTAGTTTTCCAATTCAAGATAATTTGACGGCTGTCCTCCGAACATTGAAATGTCGATAACAGCAGTCTTTGCATTACCCCTTGCCGCATAAATTGCAGCAGAAAGACCTGCAGGTCCTCCGCCGAGAATTACAACATCATATGTCAGTGTTTGTTTTGCGCTCATATTTCTCTCTCTATCTGATTAAAACTATCTCTCACTCATAAATATGGATTGGGCAGAACTTCCGGATATTTTCTGCGCTTTTATGCTGTAAACTACAACATCCGTGCTTATCTTTTCCCCATATTTGTATTTTTCTATAACTATTTTATCAGTTCCATAAAAATTTTCACCATTTAATGTCAAAGTTGGTGTTTCAATCATCTTTGCATTTTTACTTTTGGTGGTGTGTGTAAATTTTATCTGGTTGCCTTTAACGTCCTCAACGGTCACGGAAGCTTCCGCTCCGGAAACAGGGTTTGTTAATGTAATGACGTCACCGACCTTTGATAAGTTCCAGAAATCTGTGGTAATTTCGTTAAACATTTCTTTATTATTTGTATATGTTATTGTAGAGCGAATCCTCCATGTTCCGAAAAAGCCCTGAGGTACTTTGTCGGACAAAGATACTCCCGCTCTCAAAACCATGTTTGTCCCTTTATCATCTGCATAGACGCATGGTGCAGGTGATATCATAATAAATATTAAAAATGTATACAGGAATTTTTTCATAATTTCTTTATAAGGTTTTATAAAATAATTTCAATTTTTACGTTCAAAAAATGTGTGGAACTTTTCTGAATGTGTTCATGATATTCTTTTGTTATGAAAAAGATTTTTACAATCACCGTTAATAATTTAGATGAGACTAATATTCTTGCTGAAAAATTTGCAAATGCAGTCAAAGATAATGGCGCATTTGTTTGCTTGTACGGTGATATAGGTGCAGGAAAAACTGCTTTTACAAAACTTGTCGCTAAACATCTGAATGTTAAAGAAAAAGTAACAAGCCCGAGTTTCGTAATTATAAACGAATATTTGTCGGGAGATTTGCCTGTATATCATTTTGACTTGTACAGACTGGAAAAAGAGGGTGTTCGTACTATTATAGACGAACTCACTGAATACTCACGCCCCAATGTTTTAACTTGTGTTGAATGGGCTGAGTTTTCAGATTTTGAACTTCCTTTTGACAGGATAGAAATAAAAATCGAATATGTGAATGACACAATCAGAAAATTCGACTTTTATGCAGAAGGTGCAAATTACATAAAACTTTTGGAAGGGCTGAACAATTGAAGATTCTTACTTTTGATACAAGTCTTGATAAAACATATATTACACTTTCAATTGATGAACAGATGGTTTCTGATGTTGTTATAGAGAACCATGACGAAAAATATCACTCGGCATATTTGATTCCTGCTCTTGTGAATATTCTCAAAAATAATAGCCTGACAATGCAGGATATTGATGTAATAGGCACCAATATCGGACCGGGAAGCTTTACAGGTATCAGATCATGTGTTACTGTAGCGCGCGTTATGGCCCAGCAGATTAATTGTCCTCTTGTCGGGGTAAGTTCGCTTGAGATACTGTCTAAAATTAATGAAAGCTGCAAAAAAACAATAGTTGTTTTAGATGCAAGAAAAAAACAGTTCTATACGGCAGTATATGAAAACAGTAAAGAGTTGAAAAAACCGGAACTAACTTCTGCCGATACTGTTAAATCAATGGATTTTGAAAATACTTTTGTAATTGCTGATAAGACATCTTGTGAGTTTTTAAAAGAATTTGGGGTAAATGCTTCTGTTTATACGGATTTGAATATGGATTTAGGTAAATATTTAAATAAAATTGTTTGTGAAAAAATAAAAAGAGCCTCTAATGAAGAATTTGTATGGGCAAAACTGAAACCCCTTTATTTACAGGCTCCTCCTGTTACAATCAGTGCAAAAAACAAGTCTGACTTTTAATTTGCCATGCTGCCTAATTAATATAAATAAACGATTACAAAATCTTAAAACTATTATTTAATAATACATAATAATATATATTGGAGATTAGATTAGTATGGATTTGACCTCATTAGTGGGTGTATTTTTCGGGATAGTTTGTATCCTCATAGGACAGGCGTTGGAAGGCGGAAATATAGGACAGCTTCTTCAAATTACGGCTGCTTTCATTGTATTCGGGGGCACAATAGGCGCTGTTATTTTAAGTTTTTCTGTGGTTGAGTTAAAAAATGCACTTGTTCTTTTAAAAGAGGTATTCTTCGGAGAAAAAGTTAATTTTGATGAACTAATTGCAGAGATTATAAAATTTGCAACTAAAGCAAGAAGAGAAGGTGCGATTTCTCTTGAAAAAGAAGCAAGATCAGCATCGGATTCTCTGATGGTTATGGGGTTGGAAGCAGTTGCTGACGGTACAGACCCTGCACTTGTTCGTCAGATGATGGAGACACAGGTTTCATTGTTAGAGGATAAAGTTGCAGGCGGTGCAAAAGTATGGGAATCTGCTGGCGGTTTTTCTCCAACAATTGGTATCATAGGTGCGGTTCTTGGTTTGATTCAGGTAATGCAGAACCTTTCCGACCCTTCCAAGCTTGGTGCAGGTATTGCTGTCGCTTTTGTGGCAACTGTATACGGTGTTGGTGCTGCGAACTTAATATTTATTCCGTTTTCAACTAAGTTGAAATTTAAATTTAAAAAAGTTTTTCTTAAAAAAGAAATGATTATAGAGGGTATCCTTGCTATTCAGGCAGGAGAAAGCCCTGCATTGATAGAAAGAAAACTGCAAGCATACATTCTTGACAGTCATATGAAAGTAGAAGCTGTATAAACAATGGCAAGAAAAAAGAAACCTGAAGAACATGAAAATTTAGAGCGCTGGCTAGTTTCTTATGCGGATTTTATGACTCTGCTTTTTGCCACATTTGTTGTGTTGTATGCATTGTCTCAAATTAATGTTAATGAATTCAAAAAAGTTGAAGAATCTTTAAAAAAAGCTTTTTCTGTTCAATCAATTCTTGACGGAGGCAGCGGTGTTATGTCTTCGGGACAATCTGTGATGGATGCAAGCGCTGCAAATTCAATGATTGATTCGCTTATGATGGAATATATAAGCCCCAGATATGAGCAGGAATCTTATGACCAGATTAAAAAAGAAGTGGAAGATCTTGCAAAGTCAGGAAATCTTGATGGAGTGAGTGCGACTATAGATGAAAGAGGACTTGTAATTACAATTACAGACAAAGGTATTTTATTTGCCTCAGGTTCTGCGGAATTACCTAAAAATGCTCAGAAAGTTCTGGATAAGATAGGTAAACTTATTGTTGAAAAATTTGCAATGCATTCAATAAGGGTAGAGGGGCATACGGACAGTGTTCCTATAAAAGGTAAATATCCTTCAAACTGGGAACTTTCGTCAGCCAGAGCATCTTCTATTGTAAGATATTTGATAAAACGCTTTCATATTTTGCCTGATTTGATGTCTGCTGTGGGCTATGCAGATACAAGACCTGTTGAAAAGTCTAAAGATTCCGCTTCGCTTGCAGAAAACAGAAGGGTTGAAATCGTTGTACAGCGAAATCAGTACAAAAAACTTGATCATTACCAGAACACATATATAAAAATGGGTAAAACTGAACAACAAAAGAGACGCAATGAGCAAATTCGTATTATAAGAGAGATTGATAACCAGGAACTTGAATCTCTTGGCGAAGATATAAAACATTCTTCTGAAATGTCAAAGAAATCTTCTGCATATCAGGATGTAAACAGTGATTTTCTTGACGAATCCGCACGTCTGGAAAAATTGTCAAATCCGGCTAAAAATTAATCTTTAGATTTAAATTTTAGCATTTTTATTTTTATTCTATAATATATTCTATCGGGTGATGCGTTTAAGAGGACAATTTTTTGCATAACATTAAATTGACTAGATATATTTTAATTTCATTGATACTGGGTGTGATTGTTGGTGTTTTGTTCCCGCCTTTTGCCGTAAAACTCGCCCCTCTTGCAATGATGTTTTTAAATATGGTCAAGATGATTATCGCTCCGCTGCTGTTTGCAACACTTGTTATAGGTATTGCCGGTCATGGTGATATAAAGAGTCTTGGTAAAATAGGGTTCAAGACCATAATTTATTTTGAACTTGTGACAATTGCCGCTTTACTAATAGGTCTTGGTATAGGACATTTTACACAGCCGGGTGCGGGTTTGGGTAATGCAGCAAGCGTCTCCACCGAGTATATGGATGCTGTTACGGCAATGAGCCATGGTGGAGGTCATTCTTCATTAAGAGAACTTGTCGTTAATATATTTCCTTCCAGTGTAGTTAAGTCTATGGCAGATGGAAACCTGCTGCAAATTGTAGTTTTCAGTTTATTCTTTGCACTTGCAATTTGTGCTGTCGGCCAAAAGGCAAAACCTGTGATGGATTTACTTAATTCCGTTTCAGAAATAATGTTTAAGTTTACGGAATATGTAATGTGGTTCGCTCCGGTCGGCGTATTTGCTGCTATTGCCAGTACTATCGGAAGCAGCGGAATAAGTATTCTTAAAAATTACGTAAAGATAGTTTTTTCTTTGTATTTTGCGTTAATTGTATTTTTGATTTTTATAATTGTGCTGGTGTGCAAAATAGTTAAAATTCCTCTGCTCGGTTTAATCAGGACATTGAAAGATCCAGCACTTTTGGCATTTTCCACAGCAAGTTCAGAAGCTGCTTTGCCTAAAGCAATGGAACAGATGGAAAAATTCGGTGTGCCCAAAAATATTGTAGGTTTTGTTATGCCTACCGGATATACTTTCAACCTTGACGGAAGTACTCTGTACCTTTCTATGGCAGTTTTGTTTGCAACACAGCTGGTAGGAATAGATTTATCTTTTCAGCATCAGTTGATTATTATGTTTGCATTAATGTTTACATCAAAAGGTGTTGCAGGTGTCCCTAGGGCAGCACTTGTTGTTCTTGCCGGAACATTATCAAGTTTGAATTATCCGCTAATTGGTGTTGCCATACTTCTTGGTATCGACCAGATTCTTGATATGGGTAGAACAACAGTCAATCTTGTAGGAAACTGTATTGCAACTATTTTTATTGCAAGATGGGAAAATGAATTTGACTATGACAAAATGAATGAATACCTTGTATCAAATGATTAGTATTTTCAATAAATGATTTAGTAATATCTTTTTTATTTCCATGCTTGTTGTATAATAAAGTTGTAAAGAGATTGTTTCGTGATTGGCGGATCCTATGCTTCAGATTTTTAAAACACAGGAAGATAAAACCTTAAAAGAACTTTCTATAAACGAATTTGAGCAGGGCTCATGGTTTAATCTTATTAAACCTACCGCTGACGAAATCAAAGATGTTGCTGCTGCATTGAACATTGAAGCAGACTTTTTAAGAGATTCTCTTGACTCGGAAGAACGTTCCCGTATCGAATTGGATGATGACAAGCTGCTAATAATCACGAATGTTCCTATGATGGAGGATGAAAACAGCTTTGATACGCTGCCGCTTGGTGTTATTATGACTCCGCATAATATCGTTACTGTTTCTCTGAAAGAAAACAGGATTATTTCCTTCTTTAATCAGGATACAGCAAAGTTATTTAATACTGCTGACAGAACAAGATTTTTATTCCAGATACTTTTCCGTTCAACAAAATTCTATTTGAGATATCTTGAACACATTAACAGACACACTGAAAAAATAGAAGTTGAACTGAGACGTACAATGAAAAACAAAGCACTTTTTCAGCTTTTAGATGTTCAAAAATCTCTTGTATACTTTACTACTGCTCTGAAAGATAACGGTAGGGTATTGGAAAAACTTAGCAGATTTCAAAAATTTCCTGGGTTTTCAACTTTTATGTCTTACAATGAAGAAATTGAAGATTTGATGGAAGATGTCATTATTGAAAACAAACAGGCTGTTGAAATGGTAGAAATGCACAGAAATATCCTTGAAAGCATGATGGATGCTTTTGCTTCTATTATTTCAAACAATTTGAACATGGTTATGAAATTTTTGACATCCGTAACAATCATACTTGCAATTCCTACAATGGTTGCAAGTTTTTGGGGAATGAATGTTGACGTACCTATGGCGCATATGCATTATGCGTTTTTGGGTATACTCCTGTTCTCGCTTATTCTGGCAGGTATTATCGGAACAATATTAGCCAGAAAGGGACTGTTCTAATCTGTATTTTCAGGTTAGTAAAGTTATTGTAACAAAGTTTTTAAAAATACAGGCATGATTAGCAAATTTTTTTCTTTTCGGTCTTTGTATAATCGTCAGTGCGTGATATGAGGTTTTTATTGTGAATATAAAAGGTGTAATTTTTGACGGTAATTCAAAACAATCTAATCCTTTGAAGAAAAATAATAAAAGTTCTGTACCGAGTTTTTCAGGTCATGTACTGACAAAAGATGTTTATGGAAATAATGTATATAAATTTTTCCTCCCTAACGCACCAAAAGACACAAAAGTAGTTATTACAAGACTTGAACAGGATGGCAACGGCGATTTTAAGGGGCTGACTTCATATAAAGACGGTAAATTAATCGTAAAAACAGTTGAAAAAGATTTAACCGGAGATATCCCTTCTTATACTCTATTTGCAGATGATTGGAATCTTAGTCCCTCAACAATGATCGGATATAAGTTTAAATTGCCTGACGGCAGATATTATTTTGATAACACTGCAGCAGCATTTGTTACTGATGCTAAAAATGATGAAACAAAATATACTATGGCAACACCTTTATGGAGTGCAAATCCTACAAGGCCCCGTGTTATGCAGCATTTGATGCCGGACTCATACAACCCTGATAAGAAAACTGCTAAAAGGAATCATTTTAATGTGTTTGGCGGTAAGATTCAAAATATTAATGAAATGGTAGATGAACTTTCAAAGCAGGGATTTACTGCTATATTGAGTACTCCTGTATTCGGTCAGGATAATACATCGAGCCATGGCTACTGGACAAATAATGCTTACCAAATTACGGACAACCTTGGCAATATTGATGATTTTAAAAAGCTTATCGTGAATTTATACAAGCATGATATGAAATGGACTGCTGACGGTGCTTTTGTAAACGAGGGATTGCAGGGTATACATATAAAAGACATTGTTAACTGGGGTGCTCAAAGCCCGTATGTTGACATGTTTGAAACAAAAGATTTGGAGAATCTTCCTGTACGATTCGGTGTTATATCAAAAAACGAGGAAGTTGCTAAGCATACTCATTTCAAGCTTGTAAACGCTCCTTATAAAATAATTTTTGAAAAAGCAAATGATGGAACTTATCGTGAAAAAGAAATAAAAAGCAGTAAAGTTGATCCTACAAAGCCGACTTACGTACAGATTTTTGATGACAGACTGGCATCTAAAGCCCAGATGAATGACAGCGAAAATGTATTTTCTGTATATGATAAAAAAGATACAGGAGATAATTTTGAAATTGCCAGTTACAGAGACGCTGTACAGCCTTACTATCACAGAGTTTCTTTAAAAGAAGTTAAAACAAATCATGACAGATATAAAGAAGCTAAGAAAGCTGATAAAAATGTTGAATTTAAAAATATTCTTTCAAAATGGTCAAACTTTGAATTTGTAGAATCAAATAAAGACGGCGGAATTGCTTTGTGGGTAGGTAACAGTGACATTGCAAAAAAACAATTCCTGATTCCAGAAAAAACGCTGCCTGAGGATTTATCTTTGGAAAAACGTATGCAAAAACTTGCTGCACAATATCAGGTGCAAGATGATATTGTACAAATCGGTAAATTCTGGACAAGCGAAGTAGCCCGTACTTTGACTGAATATACAGCAAAAGCAATTTCAGACAAAATTAGATCGGAAGAAAATAAAATTTCCTATCAAGATGCGCTGATGTCACTCATTAACGAAGGCAAACTGCCGGAAGGTGCAGAAAAAATTCTTGAAAAAATAGACGGTATATCCGCTCTTGATAATATATTGACAAAAGACCCGTGGGACGGCGGCAGAAATTATCAGCTAAAAAATGTTAAAATGCCTGTTTCCGTTACAGACGGCATAATGTCTTATCCGTTTGATGCAATTGAGTTTTCACCTGATTTAGTTAGCATATTTGCTTATCCGTACATAAAAAATCTTGCTGTTACCGATGATACAGTTGGTAAATCAAGATATGAAATGTATAAAATGGGTGACGATTACTACAATCTTATACCTGCAAAATACAGAGATTTGTATAAAAAAACGGATAAAGTTATTGCTAATGATATGACAAATCAGGCAATTAATATCCTGCAAAAACTAGAAGCAAAAACTCATAAAACATTCTTTGATGAAAAAGGCGACCTGACAGAAACAGGAAAAGAAATATATTCACTGATTGCTGCAGATATATCAAAATTTCTTGTTGTGTCTGCTCTTGCTCCTGAAATTAATCCTTTTTATTCAAATAAAGAGAATTTTACTTATGATATCAATGACTTAAAACAAATTAGTTTAAATTCTCTGAATCTACAATACGAAACTGCACCAGAGGAGGTTGCCAAAAGACTTATTGAAAAACTTCAAAAAGGTGTAAAAAATATCTCAGATGAAAAAATTGGTATTTTTGTTCAGCATTTGAGCGATAGAGTGAAGCATATTGATTCCGATTCTATAAATGTAGCTAAATTGATTCTTGAAACAACTGAGGCTGGTCTTGATTGGAGAATTGATGCAGCTAAAGACGTAAGCAGTATTGATTCTGTTGAAGATGGTGTTTTTGATAATGAAGAAAATGAAAACTTCATTATGACTTTCTGGAAAAAATTTAATAAAGGTGTCAGAGAATATAACCCAAATTCATACACAGTAGGTGAACTTACCGATAAGAGCCATCTTTCAACTGATTCTAAATTTACAAGAAACTCTTATTTTTCAACAATTACTGATTACGAATTTTTGTATAATTTACTGCCTTCTTATTTTGGATACAATGCTGAAAATGCACATAATTCAAATTTAACAAACACTCTTTATGACACAATGAAGCAATTCTTAAGTGCGGGTACTCCTGATAATGTTAATTTTATACACAGATTTTCAGGAAACCATGACAAACCAAGAATCCTTCATTTATTCTCTATGAATATGCCGGAATTTGCGAAGAATAAAGGTCAGGAAATGGCTAATGTGTTGAATTCAGGTTTTAGCAACAGTAATACATTTAAAAATTTAGATGAAAAATGGAAACAATCTATTTATGATGCTGTCAGAACTCTTCAAGGAGGTCATAAAACAATAAATGGCGCCAGTGTAGAATTTGATTCTGAGAATTTTGGTGTCAGACCTTTTGATTTTAATATAGATTCTGTAATTGATGAGGCAATGGCGCAAAATAAAGAGTTTGCGGCATTTGTTAACGCTAAAGATAAAGATAACAATTACATAAATGCACCTGTGATTAATAAATTGAAGGCTGAAACTCTTGAATCAATGCTTAAGACCGGTTTGGAAAGATATAAAGCTCTCTGGTTTGCATTAAACGCTCTGCCCGGAACACCTACAAATTATGCAGGTGATGAACTCGGTATGACCGGCTGGGAAACTGCTTCGAAAAATGAAAAGCAAGAAAATAGAAATGCATTGCGCCATGACAGATTAAATGATCCTGATTATAAGTTTATTAAAGACTTCAAAGATGAAATTGATAAAATTACAAATATCAGAAAAAAAGATGGTGCCTCTGCACTTTCTAATGGTGCATTGATTCCGATAACTGCACCTGCACAAAATTCCGCAGCTTTCTATCGTTATAATGACAAAACAGATGCAATTTGTATCGTTCATAATAAAGGATTTGGCGCTAATAATCCAGAAAAAATTAATGTAAAAAGGATTGATCTCGGCGGCTTGCCGTACGGTTTGAAAAAAGGCACAATTTATGTTGATGCAACAAATACTTCAAGTAAATATAAAGTTACTAATGAATATGAAATTAAAAAAGTAGATGATAATGACACAAATAAAGTTTTGGAAGAAATTAATCTTGGTTCGCAAGGGTTAATTCTTCTTAGAGAAAGCAGTTTTGACGGAAAGAAATTTTCATTTAAAGGAAGATTAGAAAATCCTAATATAAAACTTGCCAATACTAAATATAATTTTTCATATATGAATAAATAATAAAACTACTGATTGATTAGCATAATTTTTTAGGGTAATATAATATAGCCGTGCTCCACGGGGACTTGGCGGATCTCTTGACCCGAACGCTTACGCGGGGTGCAGAGCCTGCTGTGAGGCTTTGATGGACGAGGGGCGGATTATATTTGTTGTTGATTGTTTGAATTCTTTCGGCGAAAGCAATCGAACCGTGTCAGATCAGGAATGAAGCAGCACTAAGATTTCACTTTCGGGTGAAGGATATTTGAAAGGGAGATAGATATAATTTTAACCGATTTTATTATGGTCGATAGGCAGTGGCACGGCTTTTATTTTTTAATAAATCTTTATTAAGATTGTAAAAACTTTTTTTATCCAGTTGTATTAGGAGGCATGGTCAATTGTAAAACTTATTTTACAAAAACTTTGTTGTATATGTTTTTTTATTTTGTATGATTAACATACTGGAACGATACAGAAAGAGGTGATGGCAGATTCCGGGGATTGAGTAAAATCGTGGAAGAGGAAAAAGAAAAAAGATTTTAGATTTAGATTAGGAAGATTTGAAAAAGATTAAGTTTATTGATTAAGGTTTAAGGCTGCTAGCCGTAGGGGATGAAAGAATATTTGGGGATGAGAAAAGAAAAATAAAAAGTTCTGTCTATGTATAGTGACAGAACTTTTTTAATATTTATAAAAAAATTTAGTTTGGGGCTTATATTTTTTTTTGTCTGTATTAAAATATTATTATAGATTGAAAATTGAATAGAAATATCGGGACACTCTGCCGAG
>CALUPU010000002.1 GCA_944322725.1 Candidatus Gastranaerophilales bacterium | reverse complement strand
CAACTGAGCTACCGGGGCATTATAACAATTTTAAATATACTTATATCATAACAGATTAAGACTAACGGGCAATAGTAATTTTTAAACAAATTTCAGATATTGTTGTTATGAAAAAGTTAGTTGCTACATTATTTATCATGCTATTAGGCGTGCAAACATTTGCCGCACCATGTCAGGTTGCACAATGTCAGGAACATGTGCTTTGTGAGCAGCACATGTTCCCTGAAAAAAACGCACCTTGCAGCAAGGTTATTATCACAAATCTCAGAAACATTTTGTGCAAAGGCAATGTTTTTACTATAGTTTTTGACTGCAAATTCTGGTCTGACAAGCAAAAAGCCGGCGACAGAGTCAATTTCAGCGTGCCGGAAGCTATCTATACACAGGAAGGAACATTGCTTATTCCTGCGTGTTCAAAGCTTGTTGCAACTGTAATAAAAATTGAAAAACAGCGCAAATTTAATAAGAATGCCAGAGTTTACCTAAAATTCGAATGTCTTGTACTGCCTGACGGTACAGCAATAGCGATGTCTGCAAAACCTTTTACAAAAGACGGCACGCTTAAAGAAGGTCCCTGGATGACAGCAGGAAAACTTACAGCCTCTACACTGGGACTCGGTATAGCAGGAGCCGGAGCGGGTGTCGGTTTTGCTTTTATACCTAATCCTGCAAAGATAGGTACAGGGCTTGCCATAGGTATACCCATCGGCTGTACTGTAGGTTTGATTACCGGTCTTGTTACACCCGGACTCAAATACCACGCCAAAAAAGGTGAAGCCATCAAAATAATTCTCTGTGATGACCTTTGTATAAAGAAAATACCTTGTCCTTAAATTTAAAGTCTAAGATTCTAAACTTCCATATATTTCAATGTATCACTTACGTCAAAATCTGCGTCTGTAACGGATTTGATATCATCAACAGAGAACATCGGATTGATTTCAGTGAGCAAAAGCCCGCTTGATGTAACTTCAAAAACACATCTTTCTGTAATAATAAGGTTAACTTCTTTGTAAGCCGTCAAAGGAAGATTGCATTTTTTTACAATTTTAATCTGACCTTTAGAAGTGTGTTCCATTGCAATAATAACTTTTTTCGCACCTACAACAAGATCCATGGAGCCGCCCATACCGGGAACAAATTTACCCGGAATAATCCAGCTTGCAAGACTTCCTTCAGCATCTACCTGCAATGCACCAAGAACCGTAGCATCAATGTGACCGCCTCTCATCATTGTAAAAGCCATCTGAGAGTCGTAAAAACAAGCACCTTTCACTATCTCTACACATCCGCCGCCTGCATTAATAACCCTTCTATCCTGTTTTTCACGACTCTGGTCTCGTCCTACACCCAGAAGACCGTTTTCTGACTGAAAAATAACCTGTACATTCTCAGGAATATAATTTGCAACAGCTGTAGGCAGACCTATACCGAGAGTAACAACATCGCCTTTTTTAAATTCTTTTGCTGCCCTTTTAGCAATAATTTCTCTGATTTTTTCTTTTGTTAACAATTTTTTATCAGAAGCAATGGGATCAGTTACAAATGAATGTTGTTGTTCTTGTTGTTTAATTTTTGCAGTCAATTCCATTATTTATTTTCCTTTACAACCACATAATCCACGAAAAGCCCCGGGATTACCACTTCATTAGGATCAAGACAATCCACAAGTTCATCTGCCTGCACAATAACTGTATCCGCAGCAGTTGCCATAATTGTATTCAAATTCCTTGTAGTGCCGTAATAAGAGACATTTCCGTATCTGTCTACTTTTGTACCGTATATCAATGCAAAATCAGCCCCCAGAGGCTTTTCAAAAATAAATTTTTCTCCATCGATTTCCATTGTTTTTTTATTTTCTTCTATGCTTGTCCCAACCCCTGTAGGAGTAAGAACACCGCCGAGTCCTGTGCCTTTTGCTCTGATTTTTTCAATCAAAGTACCCATAGGAACAAGTTCTACTTCCAACTCTCCGTCATGCATTTGTCTGCCGGTTTCAGGGTTTGTGCCGATATGAGAGGTTATAAGCTTTTTGACCTGTCTGTTAACAATAAGCTTGCCTTTATCAAGATCCGGATAAGTCGTATCATTGGCAATCATTGTAAGATTACCGGTATTTTGATTAACAAGTTCCTCTATGAGAATATCCGGCGCGCCGCAATCCAAAAAACCGCCCACCATAACGGTTGAACCGTCCTGTATTAAGTCTATTGCTTCTTTTGCAGATACTATGCTTTTCATACTTCTTTATCCGCCCCATTAAATATATATTTTCAATTTTATTATAAATATTTATTTTGTAAATTACGATGCTTATTCTTTATTAATGCGTGTAAATATTATTTTTTGCCATTATAAAAAACATTGACAATCCCTCCGGTATTAAAATATTGTGTAGAGTATGAATAAAATTTTATGTTTCGGAGACAGCAACACGTACGGATTTGCACCAAAACGAGCCATTCGGTTTGACAAAAATACAAGATGGACAGGAGTTTTAAAAACGCTTCTGCCAGAAAATTATGAAGTAATAGAAGCAGGCTGCAACAATAGAACCGGCTTCTGTGACAATCCTGCGGGGATTGAGTTTACCGGTTATAGAATTCTTCCTCAATATTTAGCAAAAAATCCGGATGTCAGTCTTGTAATTATTGCAATAGGCATTAATGATGTTCAGTATGCGTACGATGCTTCTGTTGAGTCAATCGGCGTTGGTTTAAAAAAACTTATTGAACAGATTAAAACAACCACAAATGCAAAAGTTCTTGTTATGGCAGAATCAGTTATTAAAGACTGCATCTTACAGAGCTATTTTGCAGCAATGTTTGATGAATCTTCAATAGAAAAATCAAAATATCTTCCTGAAATTTATAAAAAAGCTGCACAAGAAACAGATTCGTACTTCATGGATTTAAACGATATTGCAACTGTATCAGAGTATGACGGCTTGCATTACGAAGCAGAAGAGCATAAAAAAATTGGACTTGCTGTTGCCGCAAAAATCAGAGAGGTTTTCAAAAATTAAAGAGTTTAAAATATAACGAGACTGCTAAAATATTAGCAGTCTCGTTTATCTATAATTCTTAATTATTTTGAAACTCTTCCCGGAACAACAACTCCGCCTTTGAGATTCTTTTTGTAGAACTCAACGTGCGGCTGCAATACGCTGTCTAAAACTTCAGGGAATGCTGTGTTTGTCATAATCTTTTCAACAATTTCCTGATATACGGTAGCAAATGCTCTCAGTTGAGTCATAGCACCTGCTGCGAAAGGTGTTAAGCCCATTCCTTTTGTTTCAATATTTTCAACAAAAGTTGCACCTGTAACTTCGTAAGATTTTGACAGAGCACCTATATAGGCTTGAGCGTTTTCTCTGCAAGCACCTTTATCAACAGGAACAGTGAGTGCAAAAACGAGTTTGTTTGCAGGGTTAAAGTGTGCTTCTGCACTGTGGTGCATTGCATCAGGAACTTTTGCAACCTGTTTTAAAGTGTCTTTAACAGATTCGTTTTGCATTTGTGCATGCCAGTAAACAGTATTTTCAAAGATTGCACCCATATACTGGTGAACAGAAGCCTCAATTCCGTTAAGTTTTGCGTCTGCCCAGAAGATACCTTCTTTTAATGCAACATTAGCTTCCAAATCAGCAGTTAAAGAGAGTTCGGACATATTTTGAGCAGCTTCGAGCATAGTTTTCATATCTTCTTTTTTCATGCCTGCATATGCAAGTGTAAACAAAGCGTGATCGTCAAATGCAGAAAATCTTCCGCCTACATCATCATGGATAAACAGATTGCCTAACCAGCCGTTTTCGTTTGATGTTCTTCTAAGTTCGCTTTTTTCTGCATTTCCGTCAGTTACTGCAATAAAGTGCTTGTTCGCAGCTTTTTGCGCTTCTTCTTCTGACATTCCCTGTGCTTTGTATGCATCAATGAGCATTGCAAGCACTCTTAAGAAACCGTCTTTTGTTTCAAAAGTTGAGCCTGATTTTGAAGCAATCATAAAGTTTGAGGAAGTAACATCGCTGCCGAGTCTGTAAAGGAATCTTTCAAGGCTTGCAGAATCAACATCCGAATAAAATTCTACAGCATCGCCTTTTACATTCAAGCCGTTGATTGAAAGCATATGTTCAACCGTATGTTTTGAACCGCCAATACCCATTACGCTAAGTTTTTGAGCACCTGTTTGTGCTTTTAATTTTGCAGCAAGTTCATAGATTTCATCCACTCTTTTTAGCTGTTCAGACGGCAGATTAACCCAGTTTAAGAACTGACCTTTTTGATTTGCTCTTTTTGAAAATTCATTTACAAATTCACTCACTTTTGAGGAATATTTTGAAAAATCCACTCCCGTGAAATTTGTTGTAATATCACAAGTTTTTGTCATCACGACTTTTCTCCTTATAAAATGTACTATCCAATCCTATGTTAATCACTTTCCGCAACTATATCAGCAAGCAGTTCGCCGTAGCTGTTAAAATGTCCCGTTGTTTCTTCGATTATATATTTCAAATCAGGTTTGCCTTCAATTGATTTTTCGGCACAGTCAAAAGCTTCCTCCAAATCTTTAAAATCTTTTATCAAAGTTTTTGTAAGTTCAGCCCCTTTTTTCTGGGTATAAACGTGAAACATAAACCCTCCTTTATTATTGACTTTATCTTATTACAAAATAAAAATAAAAACAAAAACCTTCAATCAAAAAAATAGTGATAAAATATTAAAGTAAACCAGAAGGAATAAATACAGTTATGAAAAAGATAATGTTATTGCTTATTTTAATGATTATTCCCTCTTATGCACTTGCTGTAACAGATGAGGAAATAATACAGGAACAGAGTATACAATCACACATTAACGATACCGGTTCACGCATTTTAAATGCAAATAAAATAGAACAAAGAGTAGCTTTTGTATATGACAAAACCGAAAAACAATCGCTGTTAAAAATAGACCCGTCTTTAACTGACAGACAGGTGGTTTTATACAGCGGAAATTACAAATTTATACAGAATGACGACGAACTCGCTGCTTTTTTATCAAGAGGCATCCTGTATGCAATGAAATCCTACAGAGGCTTTTTTAACGGATATCTCAGTGCATTACAGATTAAAGCAGCGCCGAAAAAGTTTGAAATCGTTGCAGATAAAAGGGCTGTAGATTTTATGGTGAATGCAGGCTATGACCCTATTGGACTCATTACTTTTATACAAAAAAGCTGTCCGCAAAAAAGATTCGACAGATTTTCAAATAAAAACCTTACATCGAAACGTCTTGCTGTTATATATGAATATATTTATATGAAATATCCGTATTTCCTTGAAAATAATAAATATTTTGAAAACGAACATTATCAGAATTTTCTTCTGACTTCCGTAAATAACAGACGGATGCTGCTTAATAAAATAAAATCAGGCTCAAAGGAAGAACTTGATTATGAATAAAAAAATCCACTGTATCTTACAAATTTTAACAGTGCTGATTATAGGCACACAATATGCTATATCCGCGGATTTGGTTCAAGATGAAATTGTCAGCGAATTACTCAAGGATAAAAATTATACCAGACCCTGTGTAAATACAGGATACAATTATAAAGACACAAAATACAGAACAATTAGACTTACAATAATAGCTGATATAAACTCCGAAAAAGATGTATATGAGGGGCAGACAGTTTATTTTGAAAGCGTTGACGATGTTTACCTTAACAGAAAAAGAATATTAAAAAAAGGTGATTTTATACCTGCAAGAGTGGAAACTATCATAAAAAGCGGTATGAACGGAATACCGGCAAGTATAATCTTTGGGAATTTCAAAATAAACAATATTGAGCCAAGGCAGCTTGAAGATACTTATGAAGTATTCGGACAGGACAGAAGTCTGTGGGTATTCCCTCTAAAATGGGCTCTTACTCCGCTGCCGCCTACAGGCTCCTTAACAAACTTTATTAAAGGAGGCAGGGCAAAACTTAAAACCAATGAAATCATAGAACTAAAATTCTATCCGCATCGTTGATTATTATAGAATAAGCTGTGTTCCAACCATAAGCCTGTGAGAATCAACTTTGTTGTCATTCTGGCAATAAATATAATTAAATATAAGTTTTAAAGCCTGACCTTTTACATAATAATTAGTGCCCAGTGTGTATTCCCGTTGATTATTGTTTGCAATTGTTCTGTCAGGGTCAAACTGGTCATATCTTGCAAGAATTTCTATTTTCTTAGTCAGATGATACGCAACTGTCCAGAACAGCCCCTGAGAACGCTTATCCGTTAAACCGGAGCCGCCGTTAGAACCGTTTGCTCTTGCGTATTCAAATTTCGTCCAGAATTTTTTGTATTCATAACCGGCATAAGCACCCGTAAGATAATAACTCATGCCGTGTTTTTCACCTGACTGAATACCGGCGCCTGTTACAAGTTTTCCGTATCTGCCATCTGTTTTGCCAAGAGGTTTTACATTCATCCACGCATCAAATTCATGTCCCGGAAAAAATGAGGTAAAGTTTGTAGAAGAACTGTACATACCCACATCATAGTCCATAAGTGAATAATCACCTCTGACTCTGACACCGAATTTACGTATGTTTGCAAGGTTTCTTGAAATTTGAGACCTGTTAATAAAAGCGAGTGTATAAGGAGATTGTGCACCTTCTATACCGACACCGGGTCTGGAATTACCAACTAAAACACTTGTATGAGGAATTCTGTGGGTTTCTATATACAAGTCCTGAAAAAACGGCTGCATAAACGGCATATGGCTGTGCCGATGTGTAGGATCAAGCATTATTCTGAAATTTTCTTTTCCGCCTTTGAATTTACCGTCTATTAGGATATTGATAAGTCCCATATCGAATTTTGAATCAGTATCTCCTCTTTCAGGAACCGTTGTTGAAAAATTACTCTGAAGAGCAGTCCAAATATGAATATTTTCAACAGGACCTTTTTCTATATTGAAGGTCAATTGGTCTTTAAGCAGCGCTGATGGTATATCGGTTCGTTCAATCTGCAGATTATAAACATCCTTAGCTGTTTTTGAGATTACGTTATACAAAAAGAATTTATCCGAAGCAGCCTCCTGCATAGGGTCATAATCAGCAAGTCCGCTTCTCAAAGGTTCCTGCGGAGTCTGAACTTCTTTAGAATCCTTAGGTGCGGTAATTAAAGGCAGGGGATTCTGTTCCTCCTGCCGGATTTTTTGTGCAAGTGCCGGTTCAAAATCCGTATTAAGAGTAATAATCTCCTGTGATTTTGCACAAAGAGGATTTAATAAAAATATAAATAATAAAATTAATTTAATCTTTTTCACAACATCCACTAATAAATAAAAGGCGGTCTGTTTTTATTTTATATCAGCCGCCTTTTTATTTCTATTTGTTTTCCTGAATTTCAGCTTTTTGCATTTCTTTTTCTTTTCTGTGTTCATCCTGCAAATATGCAGTCCAGAACAAGAGAACCACAAATACAAGCGCACCGACCATATTACCGAGAGTAACCGGTATAAGATTGCTTGTAAATATAGACTTAATATTCAAAGTGGATAATTGCTGCGCAGTCAAGCCGGAAGCTGCAGCAATAGAAGCTGTATGTTTTGCAAACAAGCCGTTTGTAAGGAAAAACATATTTGCAATACTGTGTTCATATCCTGAAGCAACGAATGTCATAATCGGGAAAAATATTGCAAAAATCTTTCCTATTACCAGTCTTGCAGAAGATGCCATCCATATAGCAAGACAAACAAGCCAGTTACACAGGATACCTCTTGTAAAAGCTTCTACCCAGGTAAGGTTAACTTTTTGATAAGCTGTTGTAAGGCTCAAAACTCCGAGTGCTTCATGCGAGTTGTGAGAACAGCCCGAATAATAAATTAAGAATGCAATCAGCACAGAGCCTATAAAATTGCCTGCATAAACAATTGTCCAGTTTCTCAAAAGTTTAGCAAAGCCGATTCTTTTTTCTATAACCGCAAAAGTCATCATAACATTACCTGTGAAAAGTTCAGCACCTGTTAAAACAACCATCATAAGGCCTGTGGCAAAGGTCATTGCACCGACAAGTTTTGCAATCCCCCAGCTGAGGTTCTCTGCAGTACCGGTCATTACCGTTAAAGAAACCTGTGCACCGAATGCAATCAGTGCACCTGCAGCAATTGCCAGTGCAAATGTTTTTGTCTTTTTAAAATTAGCTTTTGCAGGCATTACCTGCTCTGCAAGTTCGTGCGCAACACTATTTGGTGTAACCAAATCTTTTGCATCAAATGTTTGATTAGCCATTTTTATCTCCTTCAGCTGTATATTTACTATTCCATCCCAACCCGCAATAACAAATCCGCCGAATGCATACATACGGCGTATCAGGCGTTATAAAAGCGTCTTACTCTCTGAAATTGTAAAAACAAAAACTTTTTTCCAATAAAAATTTTTTGTTCGAGCTAGTGCAAAAAAAATTTTAAAACTAAAAATTTTAAAATACAAGAAAAATTTTAACATTTGTGTATTGAAAATATTTATTATGTAAAAAGCTGTAAAGTAAAACCTATACCGCGTAAGCGGTAGTAAACGGCTCTGCCGTTGTAACCCTGGTTACAGACTCTTTGTATTTACGAAGAAAATTTTCGTTAGCGAAGCGTTTAGAAAATTTTGAAGATAAATAATTAGAGTCTGTTTTGATTAGCGTTCTTTTCTCTTTCTTTGTTCGTTTCTTTCTCTTTTAATCGCAAAAAAGAGAAAGAAATGAAGAAATAAAAATATTTATGTATTTTTTTTATGTTCATTTTCTTTCTTTGTTGCTATGCAAAAAAAGAAAACGAACCCAAAGAAAGAAACAAGCTATATCAAAAGAAACAGTAAATGTTTTATCAAAGATTTTGCCACAACATGCTGTGGTCAAAATCTTCTCAAAACACGACTGTTTCTAATCAAGGTTACATCAGGGCTGCTGCCCCGAACCCCGCTGTTTATTACGGCACTTCGTGCCGTTTTTACATAATAAATATTTTCAATACACAAAAACTCCTTGACATGAAAATTTGTTAGATTTAAAACAGGTCTTGTCACACAAATTTAGTCGAACATTACAAAATTGGGATGGAATGTTTTATGAATATTTTCTTTTGGGGAGTATTACTCCTTTTTGCAGGCGGAATTTTTGCACTTGTTTTTGCAGATAAATACAAAACAAAAATTATTACACTATTTAGTGCAATAAGTGCAATTCTTTGCTCGATACCTGCAGTGAATGTCCTTTGCAACAATGAAATATTGACTCAAACATTTGAATTTAACGACATATTCGGCAGTATTAAATTTGGTATTGATCCATTATCAGCATTTTTCATTCTGGTAATTTCAATAATGAGTCTGGCCTCGGTAATTTATTCAAACGGCTATTTAAAAGGCTATATTGAAAAAGGCAGTGCAGTAAGTTCACACCTGCTTTTTCTTCCTATGCTTATTGCATCAATGCTTCTTGTTGTAACCTGCAAAAATGCGCTTATGTTTTTAATCTGCTGGGAAATAATGTCATTGAGTTCGTTTTTCCTTGTCATCTTTGAAAGAGAAAAAAAAGATATCTTAAAAGCAGGTATTAAATACCTTGTGTTCATGCATATTTCAGTAATTTTCATAATCCTTGCATTTGCATTTATGTCAATACAGGCAGGAAGTTTTGACTTTGATTCATTTAAGGAAATATTAGAAAATAATCAATTAACTGCAAACATAGCATTTTTGCTTGCATTTGTCGGATTTGGCACAAAAGCCGGATTTGTTCCTTTCCACAACTGGCTGCCTGATGCCCACCCCGCAGCACCCAGCCACGTGAGTGCAATAATGTCAGGCGTAATGATTAAAACGGGTATCTACGGAATTTTGAGAATGCTTTCTTTAATAGATATGCCGTCTTTAATGATTTCTTACACAGTGCTTGTAATCTCTGTAATATCTGCGTTATACGGGGTTTTGTACGCAATTACACAGCACGACTTAAAAAGACTGCTCGCATACCACAGTATAGAAAACATCGGCATTATCGGTATAGGCATAGGAACAGGCATGCTGGCTACAGCATACGGACATCCTTATGTTGCATTGCTGGGATATGCAGGAGGAATTTTGCACATATTAAACCACTCTATATTTAAAGAACTGCTCTTTATGTCAGCAGGAAGCGTTTATACTCAGACTCATACAAGAAATATAGAAATCCTCGGCGGGTTGATTAAATCAATGCCGTACAGTGCAATATTGTTCTTAATAGGCTCGGTTGCAATATGCGGACTGCCTCCTTTTAACGGATTTATAAGCGAGTTTTTAATATATTTCGGTATGCTTAACGGCGTAACAATCAATAACTTCTTTGCTTTCATAACCTTTATGTTTGCAATTGCAGGTCTTGCGCTTGTCGGTACAATGGCTATCTTATGCTTTACAAAAGCATTCAGCATAATTTTTCTCGGCATGCCAAGAAGCGAACAGGCGCAAAACGTAAAACAGGATGTTTCAAAATCAATGATTATACCCATGGGATTTCTTGCAATACTGACTCTTGTTATAGGGTTGCTGCCGCAATATGTATTTAAGCTTCTGGAAAATCCGGTTGCCGTAATCACAAGAACGCCTCTTGAATTGAGCGAAAGTACAATAGCTATAATGCAGCAAATATCAGTAATTATGAGCGCATTTTTAATTTTTGTTATAGTGCTTATCGGTTTAAAAATTATTCTTACAAAAGGCAAAATACAAATGCACGAAACCTGGGGCTGCGGTTATGACAGATTGAACAATCATATTCAATACACTGCTTCTTCTTATGCAAGTCCTTTCCTGTCTATGTTAAGACCTTTGTTCAAGAAAGTATTTGATATAGAAAAACCGAGAAAACTTTTCCCGAAAAGTGCTCATTTCAGCCTTCATATAGAAGATATAGAAGAAGAATATGTAATACATCCGCTAGTAAAATTTGACGAATGGTTCCTGTCAAAATTTGAAAAAATGCAAAGCGGAAACATTCAAACTTACATCAAATACGGTTTGATATTCCTTGTAATAATCATTGCCGGATGTTTGTTAATCAAATAGAAAAATAGGATAAATAAAATGTTAATGAAACTTTTAAATTTAATAATTCTTTTATTTGTTCCCTTCCTCATGATGGGAGTGATTAAAAAGACAAAAGCCTTCTGGGCAGGAAGAAAAGGCGTATCATTATTCCAGCCGTTATACGACTTTATCAGATTGATGAAAAAAGATTTTGTCATAAGCAGAACAACATCTTTTGTTTTTAAAACAGCACCTGTTGTTGCAATTTCATCAGTACTCGCAGCGTCCCTGTTCGTACCGATGGCATCAGGCAGTGCGCTGATAAATATTGAAGCAGGGTTTGTAATTTTTGCTTACATATTAGGTCTGGGAAAATTCTTTGCCCTCATATCTGCAATGGACACAGGCAGCAGCTTTGAAGGAATGGGCGCTTCTCGTGAAGCTTGTTTTACGACTATTGTGGAACCAGCATTCTTTATGATTATTGCTTCAATAATGGCGCTTACCGGCAACTTTACCTTTACAAGTTTAAAAGGAATACTTGAAAATGCAGGCAGTTACGGAATATTAATTACAATATTTGCCGTTGCAGCACTGTTTTTAATGATATTAATCGAAGGCTCAAGGGTGCCTGTTGATGACCCTACTACTCACCTTGAGTTGACAATGATTCACGAAGTAATGATTCTGGACAATTCAGGAAGCGACCTTGCTCTTTTAACCTGGGGCAATTCAATAAAAATGCTTTTAATTTCGTCTTTGATTGCCAATATTTTAATACCAGCTCATTTCAGCGCATTGGCATCAACGGCTTTGTACTTATTTATAATTTTTGCAATCTCCGTTATCATCGGAACGGTAGAATCAGGCATGGCAAGAATCAGAATGTCTCACGTATTTGAATTTGTATTCATCATGAGTTCTTTTGCTCTTGTTGTATTGTCACTGGTTGTTGCAAGGATGTTTGGAGGCTAGGAAACATAATGGAAAACGGATTTATACTATTATTCGGACTTTCAATGCTGTATCTGGCAGCAACAAGCAGGCTTATTTCCCACATCAGACTTCTGATTGCACAGGGTGTACTTCTGTTTCTTATCTGCTGTTTCGGTCACAGCGAGCACACGGGTATTTTAAATTTTTCTTTTTTGACAATAGAAACACTTATAGTAAAAGCAATAATAATACCGTGGTTTTTGTTTAAAATACTGAAAAAAACAAATTCTCACAGAGATGTTGCAGCCAATATACCTCATTTTTACTGTCTTGTTATTGCCAGCGTTATATTGCTTGCAGGATTTCTTGCAGCAAACTACTGGTTCTCGTCTGTAAAAATGATTTCTCCGATTTATTTCGGTGTATCAATCGCGACTATAGTAATCAGCTTATGGCTTATTACTATCAAACACAACATTATATCAAACGTAATCGAGTTTATTACAATGGAAAACGGAATATTTCTGCTTTCTTTATCCGTTGCCAAAGAAATGCCTATACTTGTTAATTTAGGTGTTTTGCTTGACGTATTTATTGCGGTATATATTCTCGGTTTGTTTGTAAATGTAATCAACAAAGAGTTTAAAGACCTAGAAGTGTCTAATTTATCAGATTTAAAGGACTATGAATACAATGATTAACACACTATTAATTTTTCCGATAATAGCAGGCATATTGATGCTGCTTGTAAGAAAAAGAGTTTTTGATAATCTGCTTTTGAATGTATATGCTGTAGTGCACTTTGTAATAACACTGCTTTTGACATTCACACAAAATTTCAACAAAGTGACACAGTATTTTGCAGTAGACAACACTAATAAAATATTCTTGCTTGTACTGTCATTTGTATTTTTGATGGTAACAATATACAACAACGGTTATTCAAAAAACCTGCCATCTTTCGGCGTGCAGATTAAAAACACAAAATTTTGTCTGTACTGGTTTATGGTTCTGACTTTTGTCTGGGCAATGACCGGTACTATTTTGAGCACAGACCTTGGCATTGCGTGGGTATTTGTGGAAGCCACAACTTTATCCAGCGCTTATTTGATTTTCTTTAACAGAACAAAAAATGCCATAGAAGCAGCGTGGAAATATGTTTTCATCTGCTCAATCGGTATTGCGCTTGCATTTGTGGGTATAATTTTCTTAAATATCTCAACAGGAGGTATAAATACATTAAGCTATGCAGCTTTATACGCACATGCAGCAGAATTTGATCCGATGTGGCTTAAGCTTGCATTTGTGTTTATAGTATTTGGTTTTGGCGCAAAGATGGGTCTTGCTCCAATCCATTTTTGGCTGCCTGATGCGCACTCGGAAGCACCATCTCCGATTTCGTCATTGCTGTCAGCAACATTATTAAACTCTGCTTTTCTCGTGATTGTAAGGGTATTTAAGATAATGACACTTGCAAACTGCGATTCTTACGCAAGAATGATATTAATGCTTATGGGCTTTTTATCAATCTTTGTCACAGCGGTTTTTGTTTATCACATAAAAAATTACAAAAGAATGCTGGCTTATTCCTCAATTGAAAATATGGGTATTCTTGCAATAGGAACAGCTCTTGGCGGGACTGCATACTATGCTGTTATTCTTCATTTAATAGGCCACTCGCTTGCAAAAGCATCGTTCTTCCTAACATCCGGCAACATTTTGGAATTGTTTGATACAAAGAGAATAAAATCAGTACACGGTCTAATGAAAGCAGACAATAAAACAGGCTGGCTGTGGATAATTTCATTCCTTGCTATATGTGCTTTCCCGACATCAGTTTTATTTATAAGCGAATTTTTGATTATTAAAACAATGATTGTACAGGAACACTACATACTTTGCATTTTGTTTGTCCTGCTTTTAACAATTGTACTCTACGGTATAGGCAGAGTGGTTGTAAAAATGGCATTTGGCGAAGAAAGCAAAGACAAAGAAAAAATCGTGGAACAAAACAAAAAGAAAGTGACAATTTCTATGTACATTCCGCAGATGATAATGCTATTGATAGTATTTATTCTCGGCGTTTATGTGCCGCCCGTATTGAACAATGTAATTAAACTTGCCGTTTTCGGTTTCTAGAGGACAATATAATGAACTGGATTAGAACAAAAAATAATACAAAAATAAATTTAAATGAAATACCCTGCCTTGAAATACAGGAGTTGAGAAAAGAAATAATAAAAGAACAAAAACGCCCTGTTGCTTTCTTTGGCAAAGATTGGGGCAATGAAAGAGTAAGACTGTTTGTAGTACTTGCTGACGACAAACAGGGAGAACTTCTTGTATCATCTGCTCTTTTTAGAAGTTTTGAGAAGTCTTATGAATCACTTACTCAAGATATTCCCGCTTTTCATATTTTTGAAAGAGAATTTTACGAAGACTTTGGAATTGAACCTTTGCACCATCAATGGCTAAAACCTGTGCGCAAAAACCAGAAAGATTATCCTTTCTTTGAAATGCAAGGTGAAGAAGTCCACCAGGTAGGCGTTGGGCCGATTCACGCAGGGGTAATAGAGCCTGGTCATTTCAGATTTATGTGCAACGGCGAAACGGTTTACCACCTTGAGATTATGCTCGGATACCAGCATAAAGGGGTGGAAAATCTCATTCTTAAACATCCTTCAAACCAGCTTGCAGAATCGATTGTCGGTGACAGCGTAATAGCCTACAACACAGCTTATTCCAATATTATGGAAACCTTAAAAGATATAAAAATATCAAACAAAGCACAGTTAATAAGAAAGCTCGCACTTGAGATGGAAAGAGCAGCTATTCATATCGGTGATATGGGCGCTGTTGCGGGAGATATTGCATATCTAATGGGTGCTGCGGTATTTGGCGTTACAAGAACTCTTGTTATAAACACAATGCTGGAGTTTTCAGGAAGCAGATTCGGAAGAGGGCTGATTAGCACAGGCGGAGTAAACTTTGACCTTGATAAAGAAAAAATTGAAAGAGCCCAAAAGACATTTGAAAAAGTAGAAAAAGATGTTGAAAGAATGGCAAAAACAATGCTTAAAAATTCATCTGTTATGTCAAGATTGGAAAAAACAGGCACTGTAAGCACAGAACGCGCTCTTGAAATCGGGCTTGTCGGAATGGCAGCCAGGGCTTCAGGGGTTGAACTTGATACACGTTTTGATTTCCCTGACAAATGGATAAATGAATTAAACGTTGAAAGAAAGCCGTTTAAAGGTGCGGGAGACGTATTATCAAGATTCAAATTAAGATACAAAGAAGTGCTTGAGTCTCTTGCAATAGTCAGAAAATGCTTTAAAGAACTGGAAAAATACGCTGACGAACCAGTTATGACATACTCTGACAATCAATATGCCAAAGATGCTTTTGCAATCTCAATTGTGGAAGGCTGGAGAGGCGAGGTTGTACATATTGCAATGACAGACAACACAGGCGCACTTACACGCTACAAAATCAAAGACCCGTCATTTAATAACTGGTACGGGCTTGCTCTTGCTGTAAGAAACAACGGTATATCAGATTTTCCGCTATGCAACAAAAGCTTTAATTTATCTTATTCAGGCAATGATTTATAATACACAAGGAAAATATAATTATGCTAGATACATTAAAATCAAGAATTTATCAGGGACAACAGTTTATTAAAGACATACCGAACGCTCCGATGAGAGAGCAGTTCAGAGGTTTTCCAATATTAAAAAATATTGAAGGCGCTAATCTTCAAAAATGCGTTGACGCTTGCCCTACGGGTGCACTCAAACTCAACCCGCTTTCAATTGATATGGGTAAATGCACATTTTGCGGAGCCTGTAAAAATGCAGACAAAAGTAATTCAATTGATTTTTCAAACTATTACAAGCTTGCTTCTACAAGCCGTGAAAAATTGATAATCACAGAAGGAATGACACCGGAAGAATACGAAAAAACAGCAGTGGAAGTAAGAAAAGAGATTACATCCGTATTTTCAAAATCACTGAAATTAAGACAGGTGTCAGCAGCAGGCTGCAACGGATGTGAAATGGAGCTCAATGCCTGCTCTAACTGCAACTTTGATATGGGAAGATTCGGTATAGATTTTGTTGCATCGCCTAGACATGCTGACGGGATTGTAATTACAGGTCCTATTTCCAAAAACATGACATATGCACTTGAAGACTGCTACAAATCTGTTCCCTACCCCAAAATTGTTATCCTTTGCGGAACATGTGCAATTTCCGGAGGAATTTATCAAGACGCGCAAGAGATTAATAGAGAGTTTCTGGAAAAATATCCCATAGATTTATACATTCCGGGCTGTCCTGTACATCCTTTGACATTCATAAACTCTGTATTGAGTTTTATAAGAAATAAAAAGTAAATTTATATAAAATACTTTTAACTGCGCCTTTTTCGTATTATCATTAAAGAAATACGAAAATAAAAATTGAGGTCGGTGTGGTAAAAAATTTAGTAGTTGGAGCAGGTTTTTCAGGTGCAGCAATTGCAAATCTTATTGCTGACAAATCAGATGAAAAAGTTCTTGTTATAGACAAGAAAGAGCATATTGCAGGCAACAGCTACGATTACACTGACGAAAACGGTATAAAAATCCATAAATACGGTTCACATATTTTTCATACAAATAATGAAAAAGTCTGGCAGTTTATAAAGCAGTTCACAGACTTTAACACATATATGCATCAGGTTGTTGCTGTTATTGACGGCATAGAAACAACTATTCCGTTTAACATCAACACATTATATGATGTGTTTCCTCATACGCTTGCAAAAAGACTTGAAGAAAAACTCTTAAAAGCTTTTGAATACAACAGCAAAGTACCTATTCTGGAATTTCAAAAACAGGCTGATGCTGATTTAAAATTTCTTGCAAAATACGTTTATGAAAAAGTATTCCTGCATTATACAAACAAGCAGTGGGGCAACACTCCCGATGAAGTAGACAGTGCAGTAACAGCAAGGGTACCTGTTTATATAAGCTGTGATAACAGATACTTTCAGGACAAGTATCAGGGTATTCCATTATACGGATACACAAAAGCAGTAGAAAAAATGCTAAGACATCCAAATATTGAAGTCAAACTCAATACAGATTATAAAAATCTGTCAGGTGAGTTTGACAGAATTTTTTACACAGGTTCTATAGACGAATTCTTTGACTATAAATTCGGACAGCTTCCCTACAGAAGTGTAAATTTCAAATTAGAAACACATGACAAAGAATATTATCAGTGCAATTCAGTTGTAAATTATCCTTGCAATTATGATTTTACAAGAATTCATGAGTATAAATATTATCTTGATGATAAATCAGACAAAACAGTCATTGCAAAAGAATACTCAGAAGCTTTTGAAATCGGTAAAAACGAGAGATACTATCCAATCCCTAAAGAAGAGAATATTGCGCTTTACAACAAATATCTGGAAGAAGCTAAAAAACTTAATAATGTATATTTTCTCGGCAGGCTCGGTGATTACAAGTATTACAACATGGATCAGGCAATTGAAAGAGCAATTGATTTATTTGAGGAACTAAAATAATGATATTAATCACCGGTGCAGCAGGATACATTGGCAGTCATACGGCACTAAACTTTTTGAATGCAGGCTATGATATAGTTGTTTTTGATAACCTTGAAACAGGTCACATAGAAACTGTAGAAGCACTGCAAAAAATAGGCTGTGTAAAATTTGAAAAAGGTGATTTAAGAAATATCGAGGATATTGATGCTGTTTTTAGTAAATACAAAATAGATGCTGTAATACATTTTGCAGCCTTTGCACTTGTCGGTGAAAGTGTAGAAAACCCCTCAAAATACTACAGGAACAATGTTGTTGGCACACTTAATCTTCTGGATACTATGATAAAACACGATATTAAAAAAATAGTATTTTCATCAACTTGTGCAACATACGGAGAGCCAAAATACACACCGATAGATGAAAAACATCCCCAAAATCCTATCAATCCATACGGAATGTCAAAATTAATGGTTGAAAAGATTATGGATGATTTTGACAGAGCATACGGATTAAAATCAATCAGGCTGAGATATTTTAACGTTGCAGGCTGTGACGAACTCTCACGTATAGGAGAATGGCATGAGATAGAAACTCATCTTATTCCAAATATTTTAAAATCAACCTTCGGACAAGGACAGACATTTAAAATATTCGGAGATGATTATGATACGCCTGACGGAACCTGCATAAGAGATTATGTAAATATAGAGGATCTCGCTCAGGCGCACAGGCTCGCTTTTGAATACCTTCAAAAGGAAAATAAATCAGATGTATTCAACCTTGGAACAGAAAAAGGCAGCAGCGTAAAGCAGGTTTTTGCAGAATGCGAAAAGGTTCTCGGGGAAAAAATTGATGTTGAAATTACGCAAAGACGCCCCGGAGATCCTGCTATCTTGTATGCAGACGCAGCAAAAGCAAAAGATATTCTGGGCTGGACACCTCAAAAATCGCTGGAAAAGAGCATAAAAACAGCTTATGAGTATGAAAAAATTCTACAGAAAAAATAGAATAAGGATATTTTGATGCATCTAAAATCTGAAATAAAATTTATAGCAATAACTTGCAATACGATATCCCGCACTCATATGCTCGAGAAGTGTCTGGATAGTTTAAAGCATCTAAAAAAGCCTGAAAATATACGTATTGAAATTATTGTTGCAGATAATGACATTGAAGGTTCAGCCAGACAAACAGTAGAAAAAGCAGCAAAAAATTCAACAGTTAAAATCCACTACTTTATTGAAGAAAAAAGAGGACTGTCTTTTGCTCGCAACAGACTTTTAAAAGAAGCGGTGAATCTTGGAGCAACACACATTGCAATCATTGATGATGATGATATTGCAGATGAAAACTGGCTTATAAATCTTGTGGATATGTACAACAATCATCCTGAAGCGTCTATAATTTCAGGACCTGAATATGCTGTTTTTGACGCGGAATATCCAAAATTTTTAACACAAAATAACATTTTTGCTCAAACGACGACAAAGAAAAAAGGTGAAATCAGACCGACCAGTTCAACTCATAATTCTTTCTTTCCTACGTCAATTATGACAGAAGAGAACATCTGGTTTGACCCGTCATTCGTATTTATGGGAGGAGAAGATGGAGACTTTTTCTCAAAAGCACAGACTGCAGGCTACGTTATCGCTTTTAATCCGGATGCAATTGTAAGAGAAATTAATGACAAAAACAGGGTTAACATAAACTGGATATTAAACAGAAATTTTTATAACGGATACTCCGGTTCATATTTAAAATTCAAAAACAAAAAATATTCTTTAAGCAGAATATTCTATATTTTAAAAACATTTGCTATTACATTAATTGATTTAATTTTTGTACCTTTATCTTTGTTAGGCGGTTTAACATTCTTCTTAAACACAATCGGTTTGTCCTGTAAAAATGCAGGAAAATGCATGGGAGCAATCACCCCGAGGCCACTTGATTATTACAAAAATCTCAATGGAGGCATTGTTAAATGATAAAAGTGTCTGTTCTGGTACCTGTATACAATGTAGAAGAGTATCTGGAACAATGCCTGAAAAGTATAATCAATCAGACATTAAAGGATATTGAAATTATATGTATTAATGACGGTTCAAAGGATAATTCTTTGAATATTCTAAAAGAATATTCAAAGCTTGATTCCAGAATCAAGCTTATCGACAAAGAAAATTCCGGCTATGGCGACTCGATGAACCAAGCCCTTGAAATAGCACAGGGCAAATATATTGCTATTGTCGAATCAGATGATTTTGTAGAAAAGGAAATCTTTGAAAACCTTTACAATCTTGCAGAAGAAAACGACTGTGATATTGTTAAAAGTGACTGGTACGACTATTTTACAGCAACAAATTCCTCATATAAAAATATAAAAGTTGCACAGAAAAAATGCAATGAAGTCCTAAGCCCTTTGAATAATCCGGAAATTCTAAGTATACAGCCGTCATTGTGGAGTGCGATATACAAAAGAGATTTGATTGAAAAAAACAATATAAGATTTCTTCCCTCCCCCGGTGCGAGTTATCAGGACACATCGTTCACGTTTAAAGTATTTGCTCTTGCAAAAAGAGTCTATTTAACAGACAGAGCATACATGTATTACCGTCAGGATAATGCTGCTTCTTCTATAAACAGCAAAGGAAAGCTGTTTGCAATATGCGAAGAATACAAAGAAATTGACAATTTTTTAAACAAATACCCAAAACTCAAAAGCGTATTACTCACGCAAAAACTCTCGAATCAGTACAGAGCCTACATCTGGACTTTCAAGAGAATATCTGACAAATTTCGAAAAGAGTTTGTACTTGAGTTTTCCGGAGAATTTAAACAATATATGGAATCCGGCGAGTTAACGGAAGAGTTTGTCAAAGGAGCAGGTAAGAAAAACATTGAACAACTCATAAAAAATCCTCAGAAATTTTTAAGAAAACTGCAAAAGAAATTGATTATTGAAAAATGGAAAAAGTTACGCAGTAAAATAATCTCCATAAAAATCAATTCAAAAAAGATTTGTATAAAACTACTGGGCAAGCAGATTATTAATATAGATTAAAACTATCTTTTTTTGAAACAAACCATATGAGTTTTACCGGTCAGTTGATTTCTTTCTTTTAAATATTCACAGTAATGGCTGTTAATATTTACATCTGTGTTATATTTTGCTTTCATATAATTTTTCCATTCCCAAAATTCCATCTCACTCTCGAGATATTCTGTAATTTCGAGATTATATTCTTTTGCAATATATTCAAATGCAGATTTTGTAACATCAATACAATGATGTGGAGGAAGTTCAAGTATCCCCGGACAGTTTCTAATTAATGCAGAATCTGGATTCGGAGTAGAAAGTACAAGATATCCATTTTTATTGAGTAAATTCAATACATCTTCAATAAATTCTTCAGGCTTATTTACATGTTCAAACACCTGAAAACTAAAAATTATATCAAATTTTTTCTTAATTTGTTTCAGGCTGTCAGAGGTGATTTTACCCCCCCCCGAGGCGAGAATCCGCGTCAGCAAAGGTTTTTGGGTTAAATTCCTGTCCTAACAAATCAGGAACGACATTTATTAATTTTTCTAAAAAATAACCGGCTCCGCAGCCAATATCCATTACTGCTTGAGGATTATATTTTTTAACAAACTGCAAAGCTATATCATATTCCCATTTATTTTTTGAATAATAAGTCTTATGCATACTATACAGATGTGAATACATTTCCTTAGTATCAGGAATTCCATAATTATAGTATTGCAAACCGCACTTAGAACACTCTCTTCTTTGAAGGATTTTATCCCTGTAACAGTTTGAGATAGGATTCAGAGAAAATTGATTTTCCCATTTTTGGATAAGATTGTTAATATCATATTCTTTTATAAAATAATAATGTTCTTCCCCGCATAGAGGACAGCGTGAAACATATATCGGTTCTATGTTTGTATTATTTAAAAATGTAATTTTTTTGTCTTGTTTTTTTCTTCTTATTTTGAATTTTATCCCCATAAAGTTTACAACTTTATGATTGTTTTCATATTTCTTTGAAAAAATGAATTCTCTGAGTTTCATTCACATATTGCCCTTATATTACTTCACTCTAAATTTAATCTTTAATCCGAAAATATTTATAATCTTTTTTTCATCCTGTATTTTGATGTTAAATACCAGGTCTTTTAACAATTTCGGCAAATAACAGGAACTTAGTGCATATTTCCAGAAATATGCACTAAGTGGAATAAAAGGTTTATTCCACGGCTTGACTTTAGTAGAATAATGTATAATAAAAGGCGTTGTGCTGGCCTCTTCTATTTCTTTAGAAGTAAAAACTTTTTGAAGCCTAACATTACTCTCATAAATCCTGCTAACCGGCACATTATACTTAAATGGCAACAACTTTATATTATTATAGAATAATTTATTAATTACATCCTGATCTACACTAGGATAATTATGATATGCTTCTTGGCACATAACCGGTGTCATATTATCTTCACGAATTTTTTTTAAATTCATTATAATAACACCTGCATTTATATAATTTTTCATATCAGGCAGCCCGATTTTTTTACAATAATCTATTGTCCAATTATCGCCAAAATGATATCCGGGAGCCTTTACTCCCGCAACATAGTTATCTTCTATATCTATATCAAAATATTCTTTCAAATCCATATTAACAATCACATCCACATCAAAATACAAACATTTATCATACTTTTCAGGAAGAATATCAGCCGCTTTCAATCTGTAATATGTTTGTTCTGAAATGTGAGAAATCATTCTTTTGACACTGTTAAATTCACAGTCCATATTAACAAAATTAATCTGTTTATTTTTATAAAAGGTACAATCCTTTTGTATCTTTTGCTTATTTTTCTCATTGAAAGAATCAGGAACAAGCAGATAAAAATCAAAAAAACTGTTTGATTTAGCATTTTTTAATATTGAAATCATAATTATACTCATATAGGGAGCATAATTATTATCACTTGAAAGAATTATTGGAATTATATTCATATTTGACATTATCTAAACCCCTAACTAAAACTACAGTTTTTACATTCTGCATTTAATCTGCCATGATTTTTCTGAAAATCTCTTATTCTTTTAAACGGCTCTCCGTTATATGCTTCCATTAAAGAATAATTTCTGATATTTTTTCCGACTATACCCTCTGCATCAAAACAACATAAAGCATAATCTCCGTTACTCAAGATATTTATTGTCTTATATAATATTTTGCAGGGCTGATGAATAATATTATTTTTTTCTTCACAATTCATATATTTTTCTTTATTCACCCATTGCCCCAATTTTATTACACGTATATGAGCCTTATTTGACCATGTTTTTTCAAATTTTTCTACCATATCTGCATTATCAGGTCTTGCAACTATAGATATATTAATTTTCAAATTCGGATTCAATTTGTCTTTAAGCCTGAACAACAATTCAAGGTTAGACATTGTTACGGAAAAATCTAAATCCATAATATTTTTATACTCTTGCGGATCAATAGAGTTCATACTTACGGTAATCTCGTCAATACCGGCATTAATTATATCAGTTAAATTTTCGCTTGTTGCCAGACATAAATTTGTAGTAAAACGAACTTCACTTTGAGGAAATTCTATTTTTAGTATTTGAATCCTTTGGGCTATTTTTTTATCTGTCAACGGTTCTCCGTTTAAATGTAAAATAAATCTTTCTATCGGTAATTTTTCATCTTTTATTCTCTTTATTACCAGATTAAAAATTTCATCCGTCATAAAGTTTTTAGGTCTTTTCAATGTAGAATTAGGACAAAAAGAACATTTAGCATTGCAAAAACTGGTTGTTTCCAATTGTATTTCATATTTCCACAAACCCTTTTTTATCAATTCTTCAGGAGTTAAGGGAGAGGAAAACGGAAGAGTTATTTTAACAAAAAATAATCTTATAACTTTTCTTTTTTTATCACCATTATATTCATTTGTTATAGAAAATAGCTTTTTCAAAAATTTTTTCATTCTACACCGCATCTTTCACCGGATTCAAATCAATCAAATCTCCTAATCTTTTATCAGTATCTTCGATGTTCCATTTGCAACATCCGGAACAACTTGTGAAAGTAATTTCACCAAACTTTATTGTTCCGTCATTCAATATATAAAAGTCAACTCTCGCATGGGCAAAATTTTGAGCAAGTTTTTCCGACAATTCAAGCAATTTATCCAGCTTTTCAGGTCTTGGAATGTTATTTTGGTTATATTCATACGAATAAACAAAATCCAATCTGTTCCAATCTCTGTCATAAAATGCCATCTTCAAACCGGTTTTACGTTCACAAAGATGCTGCACAAAATGCGCCTTACCGTTGAAGCACCAAACCTTATAATCCGTCAATTCATCAGTAGAATTTTCTAAATACTCCTCAGCGATTATCAAAGGTTTGATATCTTTATAATGCAGTTCAAGACCTGCACAGTATGCCCAGTTTGTATGCATCCATTTATCAAAATTTTTCTTTGCATCTTCTTTATCGAGTTTGGACTTATCTTTTACAATGATATTCCAGCCGCAGCCATGATTAGCCTTTAAGACAAATTTATCAGGAAGTTTATCAAAATCAATATCATCGAATTTTTCCCATGCACCAAGAAGCGGTATTAGATATTCCTCACCGATTTTTTCTTTTACGAGGTCTCTTACAAGATATTTATCAGCCAATCTTGTCTTTAGAGGTGTAGAATCATACAATTTCATCCACTGTATTTTTTCATTATAAGTAACCGGATTATCAAGATTGAGAGATTGTCCTGTCCGTAAGAAAAACCATTCTTTTAAGTATTCGCTGTATTTTTCTTCAGGCATATACTTACAAACTTTATACTCAAATTCTTTGTTTTTATCAGCTATTGCTTGATAAAACTCCTTTTTTAAACAAAGGAGTTTATTTTTTATTTTGAAACGAAGCCCGAGTATAGTCAAAACTTTGTATTCTTCAATATTTTTAACAGAAAACATATTTTTAAAAATTGACATTAGAACCTAACCTCTTTTCCTGTTTTTATAATATCTTTTCATGGATTTATAAAGCGTTTTATAGATTTTTCTGTGCTTTCCTATTGTTATTTTAGACAAAAATTTATAAAGATAATAGCACGGGATAACTTTCCCGTTACAAAAATCCACATACGATTTTTTATCCGATTTTTCAAGAAAACAAACACCTGCTGTATCATATAGTAAAGACTTGTCGTATTTAAAATTTTTGACTGCATCGATAAAAGAATCAATAAACATATCCTGTTTATCAGCATCAAAACCGTTTATATAAAGTGCACGCTTGAATATATCATCATATCTCCATATACATCTTTGATATGCTTTTACATAATCCTGTTTTCTTGTTTCAATACTGTTTAAAAATTCTGTAGTAATTTTGTTAGCCTGCGAAACTGCCATTACTCTTTTCAAAGTAACTTTGCTAAGCTGATTCTTTACTTCCTGACGATAATGATAGTAAGTATCTATAACAGGAAGAGTTTTTGTAGATTTAAATGTTGCATTTGCTGTAAAATAGATATCCTCAGAAATGTATATATTATCATCAAACTTTATATTATTTTGTAAAATAAAATCTGTTTTATATATAGCATTCCAAACAACAACCGAATGCTCATTTATACCAAGGGATTCATTATTACTAAAACGCTTTGTAAGAATAGGTGTTAAATTCTCCTCTTCAATTTCTTTATCATTATAACTATATTTGTAAGGCGCGCGTGCAATATCTGCATTTGAAGAGGATGCTGTATTATATAACTTCTCGAAAAAATCATCATCAACCCAATCATCAGAATCAACAAACCCTATATAGTTTCCGGAGGCTGCTTTAATACCGGTATTTCTTGCACCAGCTAATCCACGATTTTCCTGACAGATAACCTTGATTCTAGAATCAAGGTTTGCATATTCTTTCAGAATATGCAAACTGCCGTCTGTAGAACCGTCATTTACACAGATAATTTCTATATCATCAAGAGTTTGATTCAAAAGACTGTCAAGACAAACTGACAGATATTTTTCTACATTATAAACAGGAACTATTATTGAAATTTTGGGTACAGTCACTCTTATTTAATCCTTATTCTAATAAAAAATAAATATAAAACCGTTTTACCTGTTTCTTTATCTTCCTTTATACTTAATATATTTTTAAAAAAGCCTTTCAAAGTATATTTTTCAATAGTATCTTTTATAACAAAATCTCTGTCTAATTCTTTAACCTTAGTTATATTTATAGAGTTTATTGCCTTATTTAGTTGTACAATCACAAAAGGGTTAAATTTTCTCAAAGGAATTTTAAATATTCTAATAAAAAAATAGCTATTCAATCTCTTTGCAATCTTGTAATGAAGATTATACAATTCATGTAAATCTGTAAATTTAAGGCAATCTTCAAACCCTTTAAGCATGTCATAAATTTTTTTTGATTCTGTCAAAGCAGAAGTATTGCCAGAAATTCTATAACAATATGTTATATCCTTAAGCGCATAAAATTTTTCTGAAAGTGTCATCGCTTTTATAAAAAACGGTAAATCTTGACCCCTTCTATAATCAGGAAAATATAAATTATTATCCATTAAAAATTTTTTCTTATATATAAATCTTTGATAATAATAATCAAATTGATATTCTTTAAAGTATAAAAAACCTTCTTTTTCAAAAACAGCTTCTTTAAAACAAGGTTCGGAAACTTTGCCATTCTCATAAGTTTGAAGTGAACCTCCGCATATATTAGCTTGGTTTTTAATTGCGGCCTTATATAATTTTTCCAGAGTAAACTTATCCGGATAGAAATCATCCGGATCCATAAATGCTATATATTCCCCAATAGAATTTAAAATTCCCTTATTCCTTGCAGGACCTGCCCCTAGATTCTTTTGAGAAAAAATCTTTATACGAGAGTCTTTTTGAGACATTTTATTAAGAATGTTAAGTGAATCATCTGTAGACCCATCATTTACACAGATAATTTCTATATCAGTAAGAGTTTGACTCAAAAGACTGTCAAGACAAACTGACAGATATTTTTCTACATTATATACGGGTACTATTATTGATATTTTAGGCATATTTACTCCGCATATTCTTTCATTTTTTTAGAATTTTTAAATTTTACTTTAATACCTAAAATTCTGACAACTTTGTGCTTATATTGATTTTTAACAGAAAATATTTGTTCTAAGAACGATATTTTTTTATTCAATTCTCTATATTCAATGTGTGATTTAACTATATCTTTAAAATATCTTAAATAATATTCATTATAGAATCTTGCAAAAAATTCCGTAAGCTGTGCTAAATCTTCCTTAGAAGGCATATAACTCCATTTGATTGTAAGAAGATTAAAAAGCTCATAAACATTTTTAAATGTTTGTTCATTTACCTCAACAGCCCCGATATTGGAACACATACCTTTAAAGTTAGGATACGGATTGTCAGAAGGAATCATTTTTTTACCCTTTAATGCACTCATTAAAAGATTATTTGTAAAGTACCAAACAGAAGCCGATGCAAGGGAAGTAGATTTTAAATGCAGATTGGTATCGTGAAAAACAATCGTTGCATCTTTTGTTAAATAAGGCAGAACCTGCAAAACATCAAGAATCTCACCTGGATTAAGATGAACCGTATCAATAAAACAAAAATCTATATCACCGCCGATTTCATCAAGATAATTCAACGACAATCCTCCGGTTTTCAATGTCCAATTCTTCTTCAATTCAGGAAAATTGTCAACATAAAATCCGGTTTTTTTACCTTTTATTCTGTAATGTTCAGTATTGTAATCAAGTGAGTATAAATGAGAATCTTCCTCATCCTTTATTGCATTAAGAATAATAATTGAAGATGCACCTTTGCTGACACCTATTTCAAGAATCTTACGTGGCTTTTTTCTAAGAATAAGACTATTCAAGAATGCTCTGTCCTGATTAGACATTTCAGAGTATTTTTTATATTCTTCTCCCAGGCTGTTGAGTACAGCAATTTCCTCATCCGTTGATTGAACAAACTCAAAATCCAATACATCAGGTTTATCTATTGACAGATTCATATAATTAACTCCTCTTAAATTTAATTCTAATTCCCCAAATAATCAAAACCTTATAATTATCAACTCTTTTCAGTGAAAATATATGATTTATAATAACACGTACAGGATAAAGATGTTTGTTTATTTTAAAATCTTTATTAAAAATTTTTATATAGGTTTTATCTACCGAATGCAATAATTTAGCTAATTTTAAATAAGTTTTTATGCTGCATTTGTTAACAGCCGGATTGAAAACATACGAATGCTCGTTCAATCTTTGAAGAGTCAAAACATATAAATCCGCAAGTTTATTTTTCTTTGCTGTTTCAAGATTGTCTTTTATTGCATCCAGCAAGCCGTTTTGCTGCTGATTTGTCCATAAAAGTTTTTTATGTCCTATGCGCAAAAGATACGTAATCATCGGAACTGCATAAAAAGACTCTGCCGCAATCATATATTTTACAAAAAACGGCGGGTCTTGAAACCTCATGTAATCAGGAAAATACAGAGAATTATCTTTTAGAAAATTAAGATTATAAATGAATCTGTGATAACCAAAGTCAAACTGATAGTCTTTATAATCAACAAGTCCCTCATTATCAAACGTATAACCGCTTAAGCTGCCTGTGAACTCTGTTTTTATCTCATTTCCGTACAATTCGGCAAAAGAGCCGCCGCAGACTTTTACATTGTGTTCAAGGGCTTTTTTATACAGTGTTTCTAAAATATCAACAGAAGGATAATAATCATCACAATCAAGAAAAGCGGCAAATTCACCCGACGCATTTCTAAGACCGTTATTTCTTGCTTCACCTGCACCTTTGTTATTCTGCCGTATGAGTTTTATTCTTGAATCACGTTTGGCATACTCCTCACATATCCACAGGCTTTCATCTGTTGAACCGTCATCAATAATAATTATCTCAATATCTTTCAAAGTTTGAGAAATTACGCTATCCAAACATTCTCTCAGATATTTTTCACCGTTATGAACAGGTATAATCACAGAAATATCAGGCATTTTTCTTTTCCCTTTTAGGAACAGTTATTTTCAAACCGAGCAGGTTTATAAATTTCTCGTCATCATTCCATCTTATGCTTATAAATTTCTTCCTGAATTTTCGAAAATGTTCTTTTTTTGCCCGCCATTGCGCGTATTTATACAGATTGTCGTAATCTTCATTAATTATATAGTTTATTATTTTTAAATCTTTTTTCTTAAAGTCCGAATTACAGGTTTCATCAAAATCTTTAAAAAGCTTTACCAGTTCGTCAAAATGAGCCCTTTTATATTCATTATCAGTCTGGAAAAACATATTTACAGAACAATTATAAAATTGACGGTAAGCAACGGGTTTTACAACCTCCCAGCATCCGTTTTCTTTAAATATTTTCATTGCCTCCAGACACATTACGGGCATAATCCTGAGCCTGCTGTCTGTTCTGATAGTGGAGGAGTTCATACCTTCTTCTGTTCTGTAATTGAGCAGAGAATCGTGTATCAGAGTAATTTTTGCACCTTTTGCATAAACATTTGCAGCAAAAGGCATATCCTGATAGCTGGCTGTTTTAGTTTCAATTACACGTATATTATTCTTATTGAGATATTCTCTTTTATATATTGCAGACCAGATTGAAACGTGATAATTCATAATCTGCGGCTTATCCCAAAGCGTGAATAACTCACCTTCTTCAGCAACATTACAAAATTTGTTATATCGCTTGTAATCATTGTTGCCGAAATAATAGTTAAAATCACATTTGCAAACATCCGCATCAAGTTCTTTTGCTCTGTTATAGAGTCTTTCATACATTTGCGGTTCTATGAAATCATCTGTTTCGACAATACCTATGTATTCACCGGTTGCCGCATTTATCCCTGCATTTACAGCCTTGCCGTAACCACCGTTTTCCTGATGAATCGGTTTTATGCGAATATCTTTTGCCGCATATTCATCTATTATTTTTCCGCAATTATCGGGAGAACCGTCATCAACAGGTATTATTTCAATATCTTCAAGAGTCTGGTTAATTACACTGTCAAGACACTGCCTCAAATACTTTTCAACCTTGTAAGCAGGCATTATAACAGATACTTTAGGCATTCATACTCCTTAATATAAAAGTCTCTCCAACCATTATCAAAAAGGATAACAAAAATCCCCCCAAATGTATACAAAATATTAAGTATATTTTTAAATATAAATTTAATTTTATCTAATTTATTATATGATAAAGGTATCTAAAAAAGGAGTGGAAAAATGCCTGTAGTTTCAATAATAATTCCTGTTTACAACACACAAGATTATCTCAAAGAATGTTTAGACAGCGTAATTAACCAGACTCTTGAAGATATTGAAATTATTTGTGTAAACGACGGTTCAACAGATAATTGTTTGAATATTCTAAAAGAATATTCAAACCTTGATTCCAGAATCAAGGTTATAAATCAGGAAAATAGAGGTGCAGGATATTGCAGAAATAAAGGAATGGAAAATGCAAAAGGCGAATACCTGTATTTTTTAGACAGCGATGATTTTATTGCACAAGATTTGCTGGAAAAATTATACAATCGAATCACAACAATGGAAGCAGATATTTGTATCTGCAAATATAGTTTCTTTGATGAAAGAATAATGCAAACAATACCAAATGAGTTTTCATTAAAGACTGAACTGCTTCCTGATAAAGACTGTTTTTCCGTAGACGACATTCCTGACAGGATACTTCAAATATGCATACCTAATTTATTTATAAAACTATATAAAAGAGAATTTATATTAAAAAATAATTTAAAATTTCAAGAAATAAAAACCTGTAATGACGATTTCTTTGATCATTTATCACTTATTCTTGCAGATTCAATTACCTGCGTAAACGAATTTCTTGCTTCATATAGAATACATCATGGCAGTTGCCTAACCGCACAAAGAGGCAGAACTGCATACTGTGCGTTAATTGCATTTAATTCTTTAAAAGAAGCTTTGTGCAAAGAAAAATTATTTAAAAAAGTAAAAGAATCATTCTACAGAAAAGCAATGAGTGCATTTATCCATGAAACACAATTTTGTACTGATGAGGAAAATTTTAAGGTAATTAAAGATTTTATAGAATTTTTGCCTAAAAAAGACCGCAAAGAATTTCAAAAGTTAGCTGGTATTAAGTACAGAACTTATTTGTTTGGTTTAATAACTTATATGAAAAAGCAGAATACCAAAATATATAAAATATTTAATTTTACATTAAAAAAAATCAAACACTCATGATAAAATTTTATTAAAAAAATTGGAGATATTAATAATGAAAGTATGCGTTATAGGAACGGGGTATGTAGGACTTGTCGCAGGCACCTGCCTTGCAGAAATGGGCAACGATGTAATCTGTGTTGATAAAGACATTGAAAAACTCGAAAAACTCGAGCAGGGTATTATACCGATATACGAGCCCGGGCTTGATGAACTTATCAAGGTAAATGTTTCGGAAGGCAGATTGACATTCACAAACAATCTTGCTGACGCTGTTCAAAAATCGCTTGTATGTTTCATAGCAGTGGGAACACCTCAGGGAGAAGACGGCTCTGCTGACCTTCAATATGTATACGATGTAGCAAAATCCATCGGTCAGTCTATTAACGGATACAAAGTCATTGTAGACAAATCCACTGTTCCTGTAGGCACTGCTCAAAAAGTTACGGAAATAATAAAAACTCAGACAAACGAAGAATTTGATGTTGTATCAAACCCTGAATTTTTAAAACAGGGTGCAGCTGTAGATGACTTTTTAAAACCCGACAGAGTGGTAATAGGCTCTGATTCACAGCGCGCAACAGAAATTATGCAGGAGTTGTACGCTCCGTTTTTGAGAACAGGCAATCCTGTTATAATCATGGATGTAAAATCTGCCGAAATGACAAAATATGCGGCAAACTCATTCCTTGCTGTTAAAATATCTTACGCAAATGAAATCGCAAATATCTGTGAAAAAGTAGGCGCAGATGCAGAAATGGTAAGAATAGGGATGTGTTCGGACAAAAGAATCGGCTCACAGTTCCTTTTCCCCGGGCTGGGCTATGGCGGAAGCTGCTTTCCAAAAGATGTAAAAGCACTGCTGAAAACCGCCAAAGACAACGGCTGCGACTATCAGCTTTTGCAGTCAGCAGATGATGTCAACAAAAAACAAAGACAGATATTTATCAAAAAAATATTAAACTATTACGGTGAAAACCTTTCAGGTAAAACTTTTGCCGTATGGGGGCTTGCCTTCAAACCCAAAACAAATGACATGAGAGAAGCACCGGCTATTACAATCATCAATGCACTTCTTGAAAGAGGCGCAAAGATCCAAGCCTATGACCCCAAAGCTTTTGACTGTGCAAAAATGATTTTTAATGACAAAATAACTTATTCAAAATCATCTTATGAAGCACTGGAAAATGCAGACAGCCTTCTTCTTTTAACAGAATGGAACGAATTCAGACGTCCTGATTTTGACAGAATAAAATCATTATTAAAACAGCCTGTTATCTTTGACGGAAGAAACCAGTACAATGCCAAAAGGCTTATTGAAAAAGGTTTCGATTATATTTGCATAGGTAAAAATACACAAAAACAAAAATGCACTATATAATTATCCAGCCTGTGCAATTACAAAAGCTATTGCTTTATCCCTGTCATGAGAAAGTGACAGGGATATTTTTATATCCTGTGTTTTTTCAAGAAGATTTACATACGGTGCCCCGTTAGGAGTATTTAGAATTTCTATTTGAGAATAGGATAATTTTTTATTCAATATATTGCTCAATGCTTTTATAACGGCTTCTTTTGCACAGAATCTTGCCGCAAGATGTTTTTCCGGCATTTTTTTTGAAAAGCAGTAATCAAGTTCATTTTTAGTATAAACTCTTTTTAAAAAATGCTCATCATTTTCTAAAGTTTTGCCTTTGAATCTTGAAATATCTTCTATATCTACGCCTGTTTGCATTGATTTAACCTTTTTAGCGGACATAAGTTATTGTATCACACACATTTTTAATATAAATGACCGATAAAAAACAAAATATAATGCTCTATACTAAGAATAAATATGGGGAGAATATGACTATGGGTCTTCAGGTAGAAAACGGAAATATTTCTCAAAACAGTATAATTGCAAGCTTGTATTCAAAGGCTCAAAACTACACATCAAATCTGCTGAACTCTGACACAAGAGAATTTGCAGATTATTTAAAAAGTAATTTTGATGAAATCGACAAAAACAACGATAATTCTTTAACAAAAAACGAAATTGCAGCACACACTGTACGTGACAGAAGAAATGAAGAATTAAAAAAACTTCTTGATAACAACAGTATTGAAAAACTTACTGCAAATATAGACACAAACAAAGACGGTTCAATTTCATACAGCGAGACGAATCCTGATGGCAATGTGCCGAATATTCTCAAAGGCGCATTAAGAGAAATTCAAACCACACAAAACTGGGGAATGACTGCACAAAATCTTGCACAGAATCTGTGCAAAAACTACTATGCATCTCCAATGCTGGCATCTGCTGCACAGAGCGCAATCAGTTGTCTTTTGTAAAATTACTCTTATAAATTATTGCCAATTTTTTAATTAATCGTTATTATAAAATTCGGTTTATAACACGGACGAAATAATAATGATTAATACTGATTCACTAAAAAAAGATTTTCTTGCTTCAATTATCGTATTTTTAGTTGCAATGCCTCTTGCCATAGGTATTTCTATTGCATGCGGTCTGCCTGTATATTGCGGCATAATATCCGGCATAATCGGCGGTATAATTGTAGGAGCTTTATCGGGCAACTCTTTACAAGTTTCGGGACCTGCAGCAGGTTTGATACTAATTGTTGTTGATATAATACACAATCTCGGTATAGAAAAACTATTTTTAATCATTTTTGTTGTCGGGTTAATACAGATACTATTCGGTTTTTTATCATTGGGTAAATGGTTCAGGGCAATATCTCCTGCAATAATCCAGGGTATGCTTGCAGGTATCGGTATTTCAATATTCCTGTCACAGTTTCATATTATGCTCGACAGCAAGCCTCAAAATTCTTTTATTGAAAACATATTGGATTTAGGCAGTGTCATATATCATTCTGTTTTACCTATGAATGGTTCAGCACACCATCTGGCAAGCATAATAGGAATAATCACAATTGCAATAATAATTATATGGAACGCACTTCCTTCTAAAAAGCTAAAGGCGCTGCCTGCCGCGTTAATTGCAGTTATTTCTGCAACACTGCTGGCAAATATCCTGCATTTTGACATAAATTATATTCAAATCGGTGACAATTTCCGGGGAGATGCTAACTTTCTCAAGATATCATCATTGTCTCATATATTTGATATCAAAGTTTTGATAAGTGCACTTGTGATTACATTTATTGCCAGTGCAGAGACGCTTTTAACATCAACTGCAATTGATAAAATGAGTACAAAATCAAAAACTGATTATGATAAGGAAATTATTGCTCAGGGCGTAGGAAATACGTTGTCCGGTATTGTCGGAGGTTTGCCCATAACCGGTGTTATTGTAAGGAGTGCGGCAAACATCAATGCAGATGCGCAAACAAGAAGGTCAACAATACTCCATGGATTATGGATTTTGCTCTTTGTAAGCTTTTTCCCGTTCATATTAAATTTTATTCCGGTATCTTCGCTTGCAGCCATTCTTGTATATACAGGTTACAAGCTTGTAGATATAGATGCGGCAAAACACATATTTAAGTTAAGCAAAGGTGAATTTGCAATCTATATTATAACTTTAACCGCAATTCTTTTTACAAACCTTTTTGAAGGCATACTTGTCGGATTTTTCTGTGCACTTGTAAAAAGTGCTTATAAAGTGCTGAAAGTTGATATTGATACGGAATACAATGAACAAACAAATACAATCATTGCAAAAGTACATGGTAACATCACTTTTATCCAGCTTCCGACTTTAATAGAAGCATTGGAAAGCCTGCCAAGAGACAAAAATATCACGCTATGTGCAGAACGTCTTTATTACATAGACCATGCTTGTATAGATTTTATTAAAGAATGGGAAAAGGAACGCGCATCAGAGATAGAAGAAAAGTCACTTCCTTATGACGTACATGTTGACTGGGAACAGATGAAAGAAACATACCCGTCATTTAAGTGGTGTCATTTTCATAAATCTCATGATGAAAATGACACACCGTCATTACACTAGTTTTTTAATCACATTACACTACAGATTTTCCTGATACATACTTAAGAAAAGCATAATCGTTGAAGTAAGTTTATCTGTATTTACAAAAGATATTTCCACAACATTGCCGTTAATATCTTTTACTTTACCGTCAACATTAAATGCAACATCTTTGTATTTCATATCAATATGAAGTTTTTCACCTTTTTTAAGTTCCGGCGAATTTTTATCAGCAACAACAAGTAATCCTTTTTTAGAAATACCTAGCAATGTTTGTATTACAGGTTTTTCAACATGTTCTGATGCACCGAGTATTTCGTTATCCTTGTCTCTGATTACCCAGTTAATCTGGCGGATTCCTGTGGATGAATCAGCTTTTACAGCAGAGTTATCCGCATCTTTTGCAGTAGCGGCTTTTGTCTTTTCAGTAAGTTCAGGATCTTCGACATTTCTGTGGGGGTTATAAATTTTTCCTGTTATCGGATCAACAGGCACATCGGGATTATAAGGCACATCAATATTAATGGAGTCACCCATTTCCATATAGAATGATGTATTGTTACTTACTGTTTTATCCGCTTTATCATCGTAATGTTTGTTTATAGGATAAGCATCCACTATGGATTCCGTTGCATTATTGTTATTTATATCAAGGCGAAGATTATTGTTTCGGAATATGCCGTATTCACCTATAATGCCGCTTTCTACAACAATTTTAGAGAAAGCATCCGGATTTGCTTTATTTATAGAATCAATAAACACGTAGTCAGAATAAAGCTTCTTGAAGTTTGCACCGTACTGTGCATCACCCACAGAATCACCTAATGTAAGATGAACATTTAAAGCGTGTTTATCATTCTCATCGGGTTTGTAATACGGGTTATTCGGATTTGAGCCGGCATCTTTTTGAGAATAGTTTGCACCCTGAATATCAAATTCGAGCAATTCGCCTTTTGTATTAGCATTATGGAATCCTGATGCATCTATACCGTACTTGCTGTCTTTTCTGATATCGCCTTTTTGTGCAGAATCAGAAATATCATAAGCCTGTGCTGTAATAGTATCAGCCTTAAGGGTTACTTTATCTCTCACATAGCCGTTGTAGATATCGAGTTTACTGTTTTTGCTGCCGGATGTGTTACGCGAATCAGTTACCGTAAGGTTGACTGTTTCAGGAATAATTCCGTCATTACGTTCGACTCTTCCAAGGTTAACTATAGTCAGTTTTTCACCATCTGCATTAATTGTAATATCTTTTGCAGCAGCAATCTCTCTGATATAAGAATCACCGTCTATATCCAGATTAATTGAGCCGTTTCTGCTTAACATTGACTCTATATCAAGATTTTGAGGACTATTTATATCAATATTTCTGCCGGCTTCAGCGCTAAGAAGAGCAGATTTCACGCTGTCTGCTATAATATCAGCGCTGTCTGCTTTAGCATACATATACAAATTACCTGTTGTATCTATTGATGATGCTGTTATGTTGCCGTTTAAAGCACTCAAAACAGCATTTCCTGCTTTGACGGTGTCTATATTCATATCTCCGTTCATAGCAAGGAGATTCAAATTATTTTCTGCATTAGCAGTAACTTTTCCGCCAGCTGTAAAATGTATTGCATTGTCAGGATTCAGGTTGTCAAAACCGTTGGTCACAATATCACTCAACGAAGAATCTGTCTCGCCGATATTTGAAGCATTAAGTTCAATATTGCCTGCTGCTTTTATACCCTGCGCATTTTCAAGAGCAGTCTGCGAATCGGAATGATTTAAAATATCACCGCCAGTAACATTAATCGTAACGTCAGAGTCTGAAATAATATTTCCTTCTTCATTGTTATGGGCAATATTTACATTAGAGCCGGTACTTTGAACAGTAACCTTTTTACCGTGGACAGTACCGTCTATGTTTACGGAATTGCCTGCCTGAGAATTTATCAAGGTCAAATCAGAGCCTGATTTAACAGTTGCATTATTTTCTATATTTAAAGAGCCTGCAAGGTTGTTGACTGTCAATGTATCAGTATTGCTGACAGATGAACCTTCTTTAAAGGTAATACCCTTCTGACCGTTATTTGTGATATTCAGCTTATTGCCTTTGACATCAACATTTGATGTTGTACCGAATTCTATACCGCTTTGTGCAGATTGAGCGTTATTTGAAATATTTACACTGTTGGATGGTATAGGTGCACCAGCAGACGGAGTCAAAATCGTTCCTTTGTCACCCGTAATATTTCCGTTGATAACAATTCCGCCTGATGCGTTTCCGTTTGTATTATTGTTATTTATATTCAATTCCGCATAGTTATTTATAACACCTGTATCTGAAATCAGAATACCGTAATCGCCTGCACCGCCGTTTGTATCATTAACTATATTCAATATACCGCCGGAAATCATATTACTGCCGTTGTTAATTGTTCCGTTAATTGTTACACCGCCGCCATTTGTGGTGGTTGAATTATTAAGAAGGTTCAAAACTCCGGTGTAAACATTGCCGCTGTCCTGTATACTGTATACGGAAAGCACAGCATCTTCGTCAACAATAAGGCTTCCTGCGCCCTTGTTTTCAAATGTTACTGTATTGCCTCTGTTTTCAAATATACCGTTGATATGGAAATCCGAATCAGAACCGTTTACAAAGCTGTTATCAGAACCCAGATATGCATTAATAACACCGTCAAGTGTCATAGAGCCTGCATTATTTTCTAATACCAGTGTTCCGTAGTTATTTATAATACCGTTTTCAAAAACAAGTCCTTTGCCGTCTGCGTCAGTTCCATTGTTTTGGACATTAAATGAATTAGATTCCCCATTATCAACATCAGCTTTAATATGAATACTGCCTTTATCATTTACTACAGTAACAGAAGAGCCTTCGGTTTGAGCATTATTAATTTTACCGTCAAGAAGAATTCCTTTGTCTCCCGCGTTATACATTGAAAATGTACCGTTACTGTTAATTACGGCATTTTCCGAAACAACTATACCTGACTCTGAACCCGAGTTTTGTGCGTTAAGAAGAGAATTATTGCCACCGGTCAAAGTTCCGTTTACGGTTACGAGTCCGTCCGCATTATTAGAAATTGCGAAAAAGTCGCCTGCACTTACGTTATTAACAGTAACAGAAGCATTCCCTGTTGAAGTATTAGAAACAGAAACTCTGCCGTTTGTGCTTGAGATATCACCGTTAAGAACTATATCACCATTCATCGCACTTAATGAAATATCACCGTTCTGAGAAGAAATGATTGTATTGGCATTTTGAGTTATAGAGCCGCCTATTATGCTAATATCGTCTTGTGCCGTAACATTACCGTTAGTTAATATATTGTCATTTGCGGTAATTGAAACAGTATTCGCAGAAAGGTTATCCATTGCACTTACTGAACCGGCTGAATATAGAGATATTTCATCCGCAACTATAGAATCCCCGAGTGTTATATCTCCTGTTGAACCGCTCGTAGAAATCTCAACAGCACCAAGAGTTTTATCCTCTCTGTTTGCGTTTATGCTTACTATATTCAAGTCGGAATCAGGGCTTTCAAGATAAATATCAGAAGCCTCAATGCTGACATCTTTGCCCGCATTAACAATCAATGATTGAGACTGCGTACCGATAGAATCACCTGCAGAAAGAGTAAGATTGTTTGATGCTTTTACACCAAGTTTATCTGTTGTCTGAACAATATTCCTCTGAGAAGTCAGGGAAATATCTGAACCTGTAAGAGTGTCATTAAGTATAAGTTCACCGTTTGCGTTGTTTACTACATCAATATTACCGCCGGCACTTAAAGTACCTAAAACAACATCCGCATCACCGGAAGCATTGTTGGCAACAGAAATATTACCGTTCTGTGCCGTTACATCAGTCAATGTTATACCGCCTGATGCAGAATTTGAAACGGTTACGCCGTTAACACCGGAACTTAAAAGTTCGCCGCCTGTTTGTGTTATTCCGTCAGCAGCACTGACTGTCACATCCGTACCGCTGATAACGGAATTTAGAAGAACACTACCGTTATTCGCAATAAGTTCAACATAATCGGAGGCAGTTACATTTTTATTTATGTTCAAGCCCTGTGCCGAATCCAGACGGATATAACCGTTCGCAGATAAAGTGTCTTCATCAATTGTTATGCCTGCGGTACCTGTTGTACTAAGGTCAATATTCTTTCCTGCTTCAATTGAACTTGTATAAATATCCGTATCAATACCCTTTAATACAACAGAGCCGTTCTGTGCATTTGCAGACAATGAATTTGCAGAGAAAGCTATTGCGTTGTCTGTTTTACCTATATCACCGGAAGCACTGTTTAAAATAAGAGACTGTGCCTCAATTGATTTGGCAAGTTCACTGTCCTGGGTAATATCACCCTGTGCACTTAAGTTAACATTCTGTGCCGTAAGTTTATCAACAAGATGTATGCCGTTATCAGAAGTAATTTTAGCATTTGAGTCTACATTGATATTACCTGTATTAAGGTCTGCTTCGACCCCGTTTATATAAGCATTCTGTGCCTGTGAAATATTCACTCTGTCAGAGGCTTTAATATCAATCGCATTATTTTCTGCACCTATATTTCCGTTCTGAGCAGTAAAATTAACAGTAGTTGCGTCTATTGCTTTATTTAATGAAGCATCCTGTGTTACATTTTTTGCCGTATTAATATTAACGATATTGCCGTTAACCGTATTCTTAAAGTTAACATCACCCGTATTGGAACGAAGGTTGACTGTCTGATTCACAATATCAGGATTGGTATTTATATTACCTATATTAAATACTGCTCTGTCGCTTTCTATATAAATATTCGTACCGTCAGCGTTAACTTTATTTGCTGCATCAGTATTAATATACTGTGATTCACTACCTATTTGTGCACCTGATAATGTAATATCATTACCGGATTTTAAAGCAACACCGCTAAAGTTTTGCTCAATACTTCCGGAATTTGCATTTACTGTTATATTGCCGTTTGTTGATTCTACAAGCGCACCGAGAAGCACTTTATCAGAGGCTGCCAGTGTGATTTCACTGTTGGAAGTTATTTTTTCATTAACATTGAGATTATCTGCTGCGTCAAGAGAGATGTATCCGTTTGCGTTGATTTCTTTGTCAACATTAATATCACCGGAGCCTGTAGTACTCAAGTCTATATTGGAGCCTGCTTTTATTGAGCCGGTATTGATTGTTGTGTCTATTCCGTTTAACACAACAGAGCCGTTGAGTGCTTCTGCTGTTATTGTTCCCGCTTCAAATATTATTGCATTGTCGGTAGTTCCGATATTTCCGTTTCTCGATATAAGATTCAGGTCATTTGATGCAGTTATTGTTTTTTCCTGTGATGTTTGGCTGATATTATTATTGGCATCAAGTGTTATATTATTACCTGTAATTGTTCCGTTTATATTTATATTGCTGTTATTGGTTTCTGTTTTTATTGAAATATTATTCGATGCATTAATATTTCCCAGATTAATGTCTGTTTCAGGGCTTGTCAAATAAATATCCGCACCCTGCGCATTAACATTGCCCTGCGCTTTCAATTGAAGAGCATTGTTAAGTTCACCTACAGTACCGCCTGCTTTAAGGGTTATATCAGTACCTGCCGTAAGAGTAACCGCATCTACGCTCTGTAAAATATCACCCGCAGAATCAATTGTTATATATGTACCTGCATTTAACATTGAATTGAGCAGAATGTCGCCTGACTGTGCAACAAGATTGATATAATCAGATGCTGTAAGATAGTAATTTTTCAAATCCAGTCCGTCAGCAGCATTAAGACTGATATATCCGTTATTTGCTGTTAAGTTGCTGGAAACTATGATTTTACCCGAACCTTCTGTTGAAAGGTCAATACTTGTGCCCGCATTGATAGAGGAAGTATCAATATCTCTTCCTACACCGTTTAACACAACTGCTTCGGACGCATCTGCTCTTAAAAGTCCTGTTGCGGAAAAATCAATTGCATTGCCTGTTGCACCTATACTACCGTTATTAGCAATGAGTGTCAGGTTGTTTGTTTCGATAGTTTTTGCAAGCACACTGTTTTGAAGCACACTTCCCGATGCCTCCAGATATACATCGGAAGCTTTAATCAAATCAGTTATATTTATATTTTTGTCCGTACCTGTTGTTCTTATATCAGCAACCGAAGCCGCAGTAATAATTCCAGTGTTCAAATCATTATCCGAAGAAAGATAAATATTGTCTGCTTTTGCATTAACAACACCGTCAGCATTAACCTTTAAGCTGTCGGATGAAGATGTGCCGATATTATAGCCGTCTGCCGCATTTAAATCAATATTTCCGCCGGCGTTTACAGAAGAGGAAGAAGAAGCAGAGGTTATATTACCGGCAGCAGAAAGTTTTATATTGTTTTCTGCATCGACAAGCCCGATATTCAAACCGCCTTCATTATTTTTTATATAGATATTAGAAGCATCTGCATTAAGAACACCTGAGGTATTAAGTTGAAGTTCATTTCCCGCAGAAGCAATATCGCCTACAGCATCAATAGTAATACCGTTTGCAGCCTGAACCGCTTTTCCGTCAAAAGTTTGTGAAATATTTCCGCCGGAATTAAGTTCAACCGAACCTGTTGTTGACTCAAGCAATGCACCTAAACTAATATCTCCGCCCTGCGTATTTACGGACAAATCATTTTGCGACTGTACAGTTGAGTTAACATGTACATTATCAGCTGCAGTAAGAGTGATTGTATCACTTGAAGTTATACCTTGATTTACATTAAGGTTATCAGCGGCATTAAGCGCAATATATCCGTTTGCATTTATTGCTTCGTCTACATTAATATCGCCCGAACCTGTAGTGCTCAAGTCTATATTGGAGCCTGCTTTTATTGAGCCTGTATTTATTGTTGTATCTATTCCGTTTAATATTACAGAGCCGTTAACGGCTTCGGCTTTCACAGTTCCTGCTTCAAAAGCTATTGCCTGTCCGATACTTCCGATATTGCCGTTTGCCGCAAAAAGTTCAAGATTATCAGCGGTAATTGTTTTACCTGCCGATGTTTGAAGTATATTATTCTGAGCCTTCAAAATAACATCACTGCCTTGAATGCTGCCATTAATATTTATATCCGTACCGGTATTTTCTATTCGTACAGTATTGTTTGCAGCTATGTCACCAACATTAAATGCACCGGAATCACCGCCTAAATAAATATTATCACCCGCTGCATTTACATTACCCGATGCAGAAATGCCGAGCAAACTGCTGCTTGCTCCTATATTTGATAGGGCATTGAGGTTAACATCACCGGAAGAAAAAATGCTACCACTGCCAAGAATTTGTCCTGCCGAATCAATGTTTACTTCACCGTTTTGTCCGTCTGACACAATCGAACCCAGGATAATATCATTATTTTGAGAACCATTTGTAATATTTACCGTACCGTCATATGCAACTGCACTGGTTATTTCTATATTTGCATTTTCACCGGAAGCATTATTTGTAACGGTAATATTGCCTTTATGTGATGTAATACCATCTGAAAGCTGTATACCGCCTGTACCGGAGTTTGTAACGGTAATACTTCCGTCTGTTACGGCAGAAGAAGTACCGCTCTCAATCTTAGCACCTTCATGCTGGACAATACCGCCGTTTGCATTCAGAGTAATATACTCACCTGCGCTCAAGTTGTGCTGTATGTCAAGATTCTGTGCGGAATCAAGATTTATGTATCCGTTCCGTGTAGAAAGCTCATTTGAAATAGTAATTTTACCGGTACCTGTTGTAGTAAGGTCAATATTTTCAGTGGCTCTGACCGATTGGGTGTTAATATCCGTATTTTCACCGAGCAGCACTACGGATTTTGCTGCATCCGCAGAAACAGAACCGGCTGAAAAGCTGATTGCACTGCCTTTTTGTCCTATGCTTTCTTTATTGGCAATAAGCGAAAGAGAACCCTGTGTATCAATTGTTTTGCCCTGTGCACTTTGATAAATTCCATCTGCAGCATTCAGAGAAACTTGAGATCCTGTAACTAATCCGTCAAGATTGATATTACCGGAAGTTTCTGTCTTAATATCCACCACACCGGACGAGTTTACTGAACCAAGTGTCAAATTACTTTCAGGGCTTTTCAAATAAACATTATCACCTGTTAAATCAGCTTTGCCTCCTGCTGTAACAGACAGGTGCTGATTTTCTGCACCACCGATATCACCATGTGCACTGATTGAAAGATTTCCGCCTGCAGAAATCGCTTTATCAAGTCCTTCTGCCTGTGTGACAGAACCGCCCTTTGCATCAATAGTGACATCTTTTGACGCAGAAATAAGGTTGTTGATATCTATTCCATTGTCCGTGGTGAGTTTAATATACCCGTCATTTGTATTTAAAATTTCGTCAATAAGAATATTTCCGCTTCCGGTAACGGTTAAATCAATATCTTTTGCTGCAGTAATATCAGAAGAAGAAATATTTGTATCAATACCGGTTAAATAAACAGAACCCGCAGCCGCATTAGCACCCAGACTTCCTGCCGTTGTTTTTACAACCATTGATTGTTCTTGAGTACCGACAGAGCCTGTTGTGCTTGTAAGTGAAATATTGCCTGCCGCAAGAATAGATTCTGCAGTTCCTGTTTGAGAAATGTCATTCACCGCAGTGATAATAACATTTCCTCCCGTAGAGTTAAGTACAGGAGCATCACCGGCATTCAGTGTAACATCTTTTGCGGAATTAATATTAATATCACTTCCTGCAGTTATTTTATCTTTAATATTAACAGTACCGTTTGAAGCCGTTGTATCAATAGTTACGGCATTATCCGCATTAACAAGTCCGGTTGATACATTTGTACCTTTAAGGTAAATATTTGAAGCATCAGCATTTACCCTGCCTCCGACATTTAAAGATAAACCATTATCTGCGCCTATATCTCCGCCTGTGCTGACAAGATTTATAACACCGTTTTGAGAGACAATTGAATCTCTTGAGGCATCATCCTGTATAATATTTCCCTGCGCGGTAATATTCGCGTTATCTGTAATATTCAAAACACCAAGCGTCAAATCCCCGTCCGTATCTCTTACATAAAGATTGTCAGAGGTTGAATAAAGCGAGCCTCCCGCATTCAGAAGAAGTTCACCCGCTTGTGAACCTGCATTTATCGCATTTACTACAATATCTCCCGCAGCAAGCAATGAAGCAGAGTCCTTTGAAGTCTGAATTATATTATTTTCTGAATTTAAAATAATATCAGAATCAGTAGATTGGAGCACGGAATTTAAGATTATATCCGCCCCATCGGCATTATTAACAACGCTTATATCACCTTTTGAAGAGGTCACATCATGGAGCACAATGTCTCCTGTTCCGTTGTTTGAGATAAGAATATTTCCACTGCCCTGCGCTGCACTTTGAGAAGTACCGCTAGTAATAGAAGCATCGGAACTCTGAGTAATACCGCCTGTCGCATTAAGAGTAATTGAATTACCTGCTGACAGATTATTATTAATTTCAAGATTTTTAGCAGAATCCAGTTTGATATAACCGTCCTGCGCAATTAAATCATTTTCTACAATTATACTGCCTTTTTCAGATTCCTCTGATGTAATTTTTGTAGATAAATCAATATTTTCCTGTGCCTGAATTTGTGAAGTTCTGATATCCGTATCAATACCTGTCAGCACAACAGATTTTGAAGCGCTTGCAGAAACAGCCTCCGCGGAAAAATTAAGTGCTTGATTCGTTTCGCCTATGCTTCCGTTTTGCGCAGTTAAGCTGAGATTGCCGGAAGCGTCAATAGTCTTGCCTTCGACTGACTGTGAGATTCCCTGCGCTGCATTTACATTAACATCAGAACCTTTTATTGCACCCGAAAAATTAATATTACCGTTATCAGTCGTGGTGGTTGTAATATTTACAACAGTATCAGGTGCATCCTTGGAGGAGTTAATATTTGCAATATTCAAGCTGCCGGGACTCTGGATATAAATATTTCCGCCTTCTATATCAACAACTCCGCCTGCTGTCATTTGCAAAGAGTTGCCTTCTGCACCGACATTTCCGGTTTGTGCATTTAGTGTTATATCTTTATTTGCATTAATTGCCACATTATCAAAAGAGTCACCCTGATAAATACCGCCTTGAGCGTTCAAATCAACGCTTTCTCCTGTAGAAGAAACAAGCGCGTTTAATATAACGTCACCTTTATTCGACGTAAGAGAAACATCTCCGCTTGCAGTAATGCTTGAATCAATGTTCAAGTCGTTATCAACGGCAAAAGACAAATCACCGTTGACGTTGGACAAATCTTTATTAAAGATAATATCATTATTGCCGGTAACAGTAATATTGTAATCAGTGCCTGCATTGATATTAACGAGTTCAATATCGGTATTGTCGCCTGTCAGATTAACACCGCCGTTAACAGCATCAGCAATAACGCTTCCTCCTGAAGAGATTACAACGGTCTGTTCTTTTGTACCGATACTATCCTGTGCGGATAAATTGACATTCCCCTGTGCATCAATAATAGCACCGTTATTAGCCTGTAAGATTGAACCGTCTGATGAAACAGAAACTTCTCCCTGTGTATATACATTACCGCTGAAATTAACATTTCCCGGAGTAGGTGCAGAACCGCTGTTTGTATTTTCTATTACAACATTGCCGTTTCCGTAGTTATTAACATTATTGATATTAACATCGCCACTACCGTTATTTTTTATTGATACATCGCCATTTCCGCCAAGAACGCTAATTGTTGAACTTTCCGACTGATTAAAGCCTTCCTGTGAAGTTATATTGACAGAATCATTTGCATCTATAGAGTTAGAAACATTTATTGCTTTTGAACTGTCAAGTGAAACATTCTGAGCGTTTGAAATATTTTCAATTCTTAAATCGGAATCTTTGCTTGCAAGATAAACGTCAGAACCTGCACCATAGACATTAACATTACCTGCTACGTTAAGGTTCAATGATTGAGAAGAAGAGCCTACATTATAGTCTGCAGTAATATTCAGGTTTTTTGCGGAATCAAATCCATTAAAGCTGTCATCACTCTGTGAAATATCTGATGTAGCCGAAACTTCTATACTTCCCGAATTTGTTTTTATTGTGTCTTTAAGGAGAATCTCACTGCCTGCAATATTTATGTTTCCGTTTACAGCTTCGTTTGTAATTTTATTTGACGAAATATCAGAGGTGGCAGAAATAGAAATATTTCCGCTGTTTTTATTAACAATAGAAGAATCATCGCCCTGAGTAAATTCCGTTGCTCTGAAATCAATACCGTCTTGCGCCTTAATATTACCGTCAATACCGAGTTTGCCCGAAGAAATATTAACTTTTGAAGCACTGATATTTGAGCCTGTATTTTGAACAACATCTCTGTTTTGTGTAGTTACATTTACATCTCCGAGCGCTGTTATATCATTATTTATAGTAATTTTTCTTGTAGTAGCAGAAGAATTTACACCTATGTCGACATTGCCGTCGGATACTACTTTTGAGCCGACAGTTATTGCCCCGTCATAAGCATCAAAAGAGACATTGCCCTGCGATTGTATTACACCGCCTGTTGCATTAACTGTAGCAGCAGCCAGCTTGATATCACCGCCGCTGCCAGACATATATTCGGCAGCAACAATTCCGTCAGAGTTAACAATATCATTCATATTGAACCCTGTTACAGAGGTTTTTGCAAAGCCGTTTTCATTAAACCCCGTTACAAGAGATGCATTAGAGCCAATCATCAAATTTCTGCCATCAGACAAATCAATGGAATCGGACGCAAAAATTTTACCCTGAATATTGGTCATTGAAACATTATTAATATCTGATTTTAAATTTTGAATATTATTTTCATAGGAAATACCTGTACCGAGGTCAAGCAAAGAATTATAAGTACCCTGTACTGGTGTAATTGTCTGCAGGCTTCCGACATTCATTACTCCGGAAGCTCCGACAATCATCCCCAGAGGAGAAACAAATATTACATCACCGCCGATATTTCCGCCTTTAATTGAATTAAAAATACCGTAAATGCTTACCTGTTTATCAACAAGGTTTACATATCTGTCTGCCCCCTGCGCAAAAATAAGGTTAGCTATATCCCCTCTTGAAACATCAAAATCCGTAAAGTGATGGAATCCCGTTCCGTTGTTTATAAGACCGCCCGTGATATTGGTCGTATTACCGTTGGTTTCGACATTGGTATTATATCCGCCGCCTGCTGTGATATTGGTAGCATAAGATGTCTGAATGCCAAATATGGCAACGGTCAAAGACAACGCAAGTGATTTTTTAAAAAGCTTTAAAAAATCAATATCTTTTTTGCCTCTTTTATTCTTTTGCATACTTGTCCAAACTGCTCCCCAATCTATCACTTTCTACTATTATACTACCTTAATTAATATATGCAGTAAACAATTTGGAGGATTTTCTTCAAATAACCGTCTTAACAGAACAAATTTTGTTAACTTTTGTTGACTTGCTGACAATTAATAATATATGATTTAAAGTACTTGTAGGAATTGTTGATTAGGATGAAAAAATTAGTATTCTTAATAAGCCTTTGTTTATTAAGTCAAAATTTTACCATAGCAGCGGAGAGTGCAGCGGGAAATGCAAAAAATGCAGTACCTGTACCTTTACCTGCCAAAACTTCCATTCCTAAACCTCAGACCGTTGCTGATAAGCCCGTGAAACAGGTACAAAAAGCTGAACCCAAAGTTCAACAACAGGTAATTAAAACAGCATCAACAGTTCCCGTGCCTGTACCCGCTGTGCAGTACAATACAACAAATTCAAACAATTCCGACTCATCCCCAGAAAAAGCAACCGGAAATAATCAGACTCCTATTCAGCCTGAGAAACACGTGCAGGCAGCCGCACCAAAACCGGCGCCTGATTATCTTGAAACAACACCGGAACAGCAAAAATACAAACTCTATGAAAGCAAAAAGCTGCAGGCAGAGTTAAATCCTCTTCCTCAGGAAAACAAAGAGAAAAAGCTGAATCTGTATGCAGAATTTAAAGACAAAAAATCAGGCAGACCGCCTGTTATTGTAGAAGACAATCTTTCAAAACCCGGAGATTCTGACGCTGTAAGAGCAACTATTACAAAAGTTGAATTTCCTGCATCCCGTGTATTTACGGAAGAAGAACTGCAAAAACTCGCTTCTCCTCTGCTTTCACAGCCGGTTACAATTGAAGATATCCACAAGGTAGTCAACAGCATTACAAGGTGCTATATTCTCGGTGATTATGCTACATCAAAAGCCTATCTGCCTCCGCAGGACATTACAAACGGTGTTTTAAAAATCGGTTTGTTTGAAGGTACGGTAGGCAAAGTTACCGTAAAAAATAACCGCTGGACTAAAACAGGATACATCGAAAGCCGCGTTGCGCCAAAACCCGGTGACCTTTTAAAAATCAGCGAACTGGAACAAGATGTAATAAAATTCAACAACAACAATCCTATAAAATTAAAAGTCGGTCTTTCTGCCGGTGAAGAGCAGGGTCAGACAGATATTACACTGAATGCCGAAGACCCGTTTCCGTTTCATATAGCATTTATGACCGACAATCAGGGCCGCCAAACCATCGGTACAACAAGATGGGGAGGTATGCTTTCTGCCGACAGTTTATTCGGTCACCGCGACAGAATGTCGCTGGGCGGATACCTCGGAAGCGGCAACAGAGTGGGCTTTGCTGATTACAATTTTCCGATTAATAAATACGGAACCAGACTCGGTGCTTCAGTTTCAGCAGGTAACATATCAGTTGTCAACGGCCCGTTAAGACAATTCGGTATCGGCGGTACTTCACAGGTTTACAGCGTTTACTTAACACATCCTTTAATCGACAAACAGGGTTTTAATCTCAGTTCCTACACAGCAAGCAGCATTAAACGCTCAACTACAGACATATCAGGCGTAAAATTGCCAAGTCTCGGCACATTCTCCGTTACGCAGGGCTTCAATGCAAAAAAAGATACTGAACGCGGTATCTGGTACACGGGTCATTACGGTTCTGTCGGATTTGAAGCACTGGGCGGCGACGAAGATTTCTTCAAATATGAAGGAAATATCACAAGGCTGCATGACTTCGGACACGGAATAATAGGTCAATTCAGAGTTTCTGGTCAGTACTCTCCGCAAGACAGACTTCCCTGGATGGAACAATTCCAAATCGGCGGTCTTTCAACAGTAAGAGGATACTCGGAAGGTCTTCTTCTCGGTAAAAGCGGCTACCTTGCCAGTGCTGAAATTATAACACCTCTTCCGTTTCTGCCAAAAGCTATCGGTTCAGACAGGCTGGGTTATATTTACCCGAGAGAAATGATAAAAGGTGCTGTGTTTATGGACAACGGTATGGTTTTCCCATACAAAGACGGTCAGGCTGTTGACAGCGGTGATTTTCTTATGAGTTGGGGTCTGGGTTTAAGAGTAAATCTAAAACGCGACCTTGCCGCGCGTTTTTACTGGGGATTCGGGCTTAACAACAAATATGATGTTGACCAGAAAATGGGAAGATTCCATTTTGACATAACATGTGCTCCTGATATAGGAAGAATTGTTGCCGGAAGAAATCCCAGACCTAAAAAACAAAAAAAAGAAAACTTATAAAAATAAAAGCAGGGTGTCTTTATGAAAAAAATTATAACTATCCTATTACTATCAACAATTTCCTCAACCGCATTTGCAGAAGGTGCGATGGATGTTTCTGCCCAAATTAATTCAAGAATATTTTCCACACAGGCAGCACAGCCTATGGAGACACTTGAGCGAACACACTTTACAAACAGCGAAATCATGAATCTTGAACACAAGCAGAATCCGCTTACAAAGACAGAATACAGAGAACAAAACACTATACCTGTTCAAGAAAAAGTAACTCCAAAAAACTTTTTTAAAGGTTTCAGGGTAATCTGGTAACTTCGCACGATAAAAAAGGCTGCAGGAGAAAGACTAGCAGCCGCCAAAGTGAATTATGGTATTGGTCTAAAAATTTGAAGAATTAATCCGTTATAAGTTAGATTAAACTAACTTATAATATAAGAGTAAGGCATAACTAACAATTTGTCAAGTACAGATAAGATAACTGATTTATCCTTGAAAATAGCCGTTCGGCTATAAGAATTTCCGTCATTTTCAAATAAGCTTTCTTATGTGTAGAAGCACTTGAAAATGGGGAGATAATGGAAAAATTCATAATATCTTTACTTATCAGTTTTTTCATCTCCATGCCTGCTTTGCCGGTTTTTTGCGAGTCAGAAGAAGAAGGTCTTATCTGGAATTATCGTTCTGACAGATTTTTGGAATCCCTCAAAGAAGGAAACGGAATATTCGACGAAACAACACAAAGAGATCTGGACAGGCAGATAAAAGAAGGTTTGGACATTAATCTCCTTCCTGTAGATTTGGAAACCTGTCTGTGCGTTGCGTTAAAAAACAACTATGATATAAAAATTGCAAAAACAAATGCACAGGAAGCAAAATGGCTTTATGCAAGAGCAGCAGCCGATTTGCTTCCGGATTTTTATTACAGATACAGGATACAGGCACTTAACGGTGAATTTCTTGTAGGGGATATTCTCCCTAGAGTTATCAGACAAAATCCTATTTACAGCGGTATTACGGTAGATTATCCGCTCGGAAACGGTACTGTTTTCTATGATATGGCAAGCCGAAGCAACCTTTATAAGTCGCAAAAGCATAATGTAAAATACACTCAAAGTGAACTTCTTTTAAATACTACGCTCTATTACTATGAACTGCTTGAGTCTAAATTAAACATTGAAGTACTGCTTTCAAATTTAAGAGACAGACACGAACAGTTAAAACTGATGCAGGCACGTTATCAAATAGGGATAGGTTCAAAATACGATATTTTAAGGGCAGACGCACAATATGCAGATGCAAAACAGGAATTGATAACAGCACTGAACACCTTAAGACTGAAACAGGCAAAGCTGGCAAATATTATGGGTATTGAAGTTACATTAACGCTTTATCCTTTTGAACATGGTGCACAGGCAAGAGAACTTATAGACAAGAAAAACAACATTGATTGTTTATATAATGTTGCACTGCAATCAAGAGAAGATATTAAAACCAAAAGGGCGCAAATTCGCTCTCTAGTGAACTTAAAAAACAAAAACTATGCAGATTTTTTCCCGTACATAGATTTGACTTATGAGTTTGCAAAAGTCGGTGTAACTGGGAATCAGAGTTTAAGGACGAACCATACCTGGAGCCTTAACGTAACAGTACCGTTAGGGAAAAAAATGGGTGTAGGAACTATAACGCAAAAAAATGCAGATCTTGCAAAAATCAAAACCGCAAGGTATGAACTGACAAATCTTGAAAGACAGGTCAAAGAAAGTATTGTAGGCTCATACTACAGTTCAAGAACAGCCCTTGAAAGAATAGAAGCAAATAAAAAGCAGGTTCTTGCTGCTGACGAAGGTCTAAAGTTTTCCCTTATAGGTTTTGACGTGGGAGAAAACACATTTATTGACGTACTGACATCTCAAACCGAAAAAACACAGGCACGACAACAATTGATAAGTTCCATCATTGCTTATAACAAGGCACAGGCGCAAATGCTCTTTGACACCGGAATAATCAGTCCAAGAACTCTTTTGCTAAACTACAAAGGTTTAAAAACAGAACAGGAACAAAAAGCTAAACAGCAATATTAATCGGCAAAGTTACCTGTTGTTTCGTCACTGTTGTATAATCCTGAAAATCTGATGAAGCATAGATTCTATGGTCAGCAGACGCTCTGGCTTTTGCATTCTTCATTCCGTATGCAACTTTGGCTACAGTATCCTCAGACAGTTCATCCAGAAAACTCATCAATGCCAGTGTATTTGCATTATCCGCCCCGAATTGAGAAAGCAGTGAATCGGAAATACTAAGGCTTCCGTCTTTTATTAATGAGTTTAACAAACCGCTTTGTGAAAAACTTTGAGCCACAGAAAATTTCATAACAGCAAGAAAATCAGCTTCAGTGATAGTTTTACCGTTTGATGATAATACATCAAATTTATCGACCATTGTATTTACAAGTTTATATGCATTGGTTTTTGAAAGATTTTCGTTCTCAAGAACGGTAATGAAATCCGTTAGCTGCTGACGTGTTACACCGTTTTCATCTCCGCCGGATAAAATTGAAATGGATTGATAGACAAGTGAAGAAAGAACTGCTGTCAGATTTTGCGCCTGTTTATAAACGGCAAGAGGAGATGCCATTGTCAGCTTTGTATTATTATTTATAGTATTCACTGCATTAATCATAAAATACCACGAGACTGTATAAAGAAATAAAAACAGAAATATCAAAAATATTGCGTAAGTTCATATTTTTTTACAAAAAAGCGGGATTATTACCCCGCTTCTTGTTTTATTATTCTTCAATGCTGAGGCTGATTCTTCTGTCATCAGGATTAAATTTGATAATCGTTGTTTTAATTTTATCACCGGAAGCAAGGATGCAATTATTTTTGTTCTGGTATTCAACAACTTCATTGTTAGGAAGAAGCGCTTCCACACCGGGGAATACCTCTACAAACGCACCAAAGTGTTTGATTCGGGTAATAGTACCTTCGACTTTATCATTTTCTTTGATTTTATTTTTTGCCTCAATCCAGGGGTCAGCTTCGAGATTTTTAAGGCTTAAGCTTACACGCTGTTTGTCATGGTCAATACCGATTACCTCAACATCAATTGTATCAGCAATTTTCAGGATATCTGACGGATGATCTACCCATCTCCAAGACATCTGAGACAAAGGAAGAAGTCCGTCCATTCCGCCTATATCAATAAATGCACCAAAGTCCGTAATTCTTACAACCTCGCCTTTTACAACCTGACCGACTTCAAGATTGCTGAACATATTTTCCTTTGTTTCTTCCTGAGCATCAGAGTATACTTTTTTGTTTGAAAGTATAAAGTTATTTTGAGCAGGGTCAAGAGAAAGAATTTTTAACTCAATTTTTTCACCGACTATGTTTTCAGTATCCTTTGCTCTAAGGTGGCTTGAAGGAACAAAACCTCTAACTCCTTTTACTTCAACAAGAACACCGCCTTTTACAACAGAAACAACTGTTCCTTCAACTATAGCGTCTTCATCTTTAAGTGCTTCGAGTTCTTTCCATGCATAAGCCATGGCAACTTTTTTATGAGAAAGCATAAACTTGCCTTCTTCATCTTCTTCTCTGATAATTAAAAATTCATATACCTGACCTTTTTCAAGAGCATCCTTTACAGGAACGGAAACATCAATTCTTGCTTCTCTTTCGGGCACCACTGCAGAAGTTTTTGCACCTATGTCAACAATTACTCCTTCAGAATCATATCCGCAAACTATTCCTTTTACCAGATCACCTTTTTGAAATTTATAGTCATACTGAGACATCAAAGACTCAAATTCATCATCGGTGTATGCTTTTGCGACCATTAGTTCTCTCCCTTACTGTACAATCCTAGCTTTTGCTATACTTATAATAATTAATTTTAGTGAATTTTGTCAAATAAAAAATTATCAAACATTAAGATGTCTCAATGTTTAGGGCATTTTCAAAATGCAAAAAACCTTGCAACTGCTACGCTAAATTTTCTGAAATTCAGAAATATATTGTCAATTTCGATAACCTATTCCTGCCCTGTAACCCGAAACAAAATACATTAAAGGCAAAGCCGGTTCAATCCATTTAAAACCTGACAGAACACCGGCTGTTGCAATATCATCGGCATGAAGAGCAATATCAGCAAGTTCCGGTCTGCGCTCATCGTAAACACCTTTATGGTTAAGAGAAGATTTTTTACCTTTTTTCCCCTCAAACAACGGATCAATAATCTTCTGGCTCATTTTATTTGCAATGTAACTTCCGCCGACAATGCCGGTTGCTGTGATTCCGGCAAGAATCACGCACATTTTTTTAAGAGGGGACAATGGTTTTATAATTTTTGATTTTTGAAGCCCTTCTGCCGCAAATAACGCAGCGCATGCACCGACATTACAAAGAAAGATATTGGCAAAATATTGATAAAAGCCTTCTTTTATTTTGTTAGCAGTAGATTTTTTTGAACCTGTTTTCGTCACCTTATCTGCCATAATGCCGCCCAATATACCGCCGACTACAGGTATCGCACCGAGAAGAGACAATCTGCCTATTTCAGAAAAAATACCTTTGGCATCCAAATTTTCCGGCTGCGGAAGAAGTACGGACAACAGTTTATTCTTTGATTCCGTCTCCGGTATTTCATTTAAAACTGTTTCAACTTCTTTTCTCGACAATGCTTCTGATTTTGTTTTATTCAATATATTTTCAATCTTTTTTACAGGTTTTGTTTCCTGCATAAAGTGTTCAACCGCATTTTTATTATTTTGCAAAATTTCCTTCATAGACGATTTTTCAAGAAGTCTCGGAACAATCTGTTTACCCGCTATTTTTAAACCGTTTGCCCCAATTAAAGATGCAGCAATTGTTGTTGAAATAATAATAGTATTTTTAATCGCCTTTTGTTTTCTATATGCTTTTGGTTTTCGCTTTGTTGATTTATAAGTATCATAAACTCCATAGCCGCCACCTGCCCCGATTAGCAATAGAGGCATTTTTTTCTGCAGTTTGTTTAATATAACAGGCTGGTCAATACACCTTCCAATAGCTGAAAGATTCATGTTACGTTCCTTTCGGTTTTAAAATGTTAGGCATGACTAACACTATAGAAAAAAAACGGATTTGTCAAGCAATCTGACAAAAAGTCCCCTGTATGGTTATTTACATATCTTTACACTGGTAGAGATTTTTATAAAGTTTTTACAAATTATGCCGATAAATTATATGTTGAGTTATAGGGATAAATTATGGAATTCGATAACGAATACTCAGAAGAACAGCAAAAACATATAAAAATGCAGGCAGACCTCATAAAGTTAATCGGTGTGCTGGATGACTGTATTGAAAACATTGATAATTTCTATTGCTACACCCTCAAAAGACAGATGCTTGCAGGGTCAAATCAGAACTAGCAGGTATTTTACGCGCGGGCATTTTATTATTATTTTGTTTTAACTATAATTTTTGTAAGATTAGAAATTTTGCAAAGGTGAAGTATGTTAAAACAGTATATTATTGATATTACAACACAGGCTATAAAAGAAGCAGTAAAAAATGGTAAACTCAATCAGATGAAAGCAGATGATGAGTTTACTCTTAATGCGGAAACTCCGAAAAACGAGGATTTCGGCGACTTTGCCGTCAACGTATCTTCTCTTGCCAGATTTTCAAAAATGGCACCTCCTGCTATAGCGCAGTCAGTTGCAGAATTTATAAAAGTTGAAGATTGTGAAATCAACACAGTTGCCGGTTTTATTAATTTTAAACTCGGAAAAACCTTCTTAAACACTATTGTAAAAGATATTATGAACCTCAAAAGCGAATACGGTTCCAATAATTATGGCGAAGGACAAAAAGTCATACTCGAATACGTATCAGCAAACCCGACAGGACCTTTCCATATCGGACATGGAAGATGGGCTGCTATGGGCAGTGCGCTTGCAAACCTGTTAAAATTTGCCGGCTATGATGTTTATCAGGAATTTTACATAAATGATGCAGGCAACCAGATAAAAAATCTCGGACGCTCGCTGCATATAAGAGTTTTACAGGAAATGGGAGAAAAAATAGATTTTCCGGCAGACGAAATTGAGAGAAAATCCTTTTACCCCGGAGAATACCTTATCCCTGTTGCAAAAGAGTTTGTTAAAACACAGTCCGACTTTGCAAAGACTTTAACAAAAGATTTAACTCAAGAACAGCTTGATATACTGTCCTCATTTGCAAAAGCAAGAATGCTTGAACTGCAAAAAGAACTGCTGAACAAATTCAACACTCATTTTGACAATTTCTACTCTGAAACCGACCTGCACAAATCAGGCAAGGTAGAAGCTTGCGTTGAAAAACTGAGAGCAAAAGGCATGCTTTATGAAAAAGAAGGCGCACTGTGGTTTAAGTCTTCAATGTTCGGCGATGACCAGGACAGAGTGCTTAGAAAAACAGACGGTTCTAACACATACTTGACTGCCGATATAGCTTACCACCATGACAAAATACAGCGCGGTTTTGACAAGCTTATAAATATCTGGGGAGCAGACCACCACGGATATGTACCCAGAATGAAGGCATCTATAGAAGCACTGGGAGATGACCCGAATAAGCTGGAAGTATTACTCGGGCAGCTTGTTAATATTGTCCTGAACGGTGAAGCAATGCGCATGGGCAAACGTAAAAACATGGTCACACTGGAAGACCTTATTGACGAAGTAGGCGTTGATGCAACAAGATACTGGATGATTATAAGAAGCATTGACACAACGCTCGATTTTGACATTGAACTTGCAAAATCAAAAACAGACGAAAACCCTGTATTCTATGTACAGTACGCACATGCAAGAGCCTGCTCCATTTTCAGAAATGCTAAAAATGAACGTGTAAACGTAGAAACAAAAGAAAAAATCGCACCGCTTTTTGAAGAAGAAGAGTTAAATCTGGCAATCCTGAATGCGGATTTAGACCTATTATGGAAAGAAAGCGATGAAAAGGCTGCGGCTTCTGCTAAAAAACTGATTTTAAAACTAGAAGAATTCAAATTTATTATACAAATGGCTGCAAGAAACAGAGCGCCTTATCTTATCTGCAAATATTTGCAGGAACTCGCAGGCTGCTTCCACCAGTTCTACACATTCTCAAGAGTTTTGACAGAGGACAAAAACCTCTCTGCCGCGAGACTTGCACTTGTTAAAGCAGTATCAACAGTTATAAAAACATCACTGGATATTCTAGCGGTAGAAGCACCGGAAAGAATGTAAGCCTAATCCAGCTTACCGGTATTGAGCAGTTTTTCAACGTGTTGAATCATAACATTATGAATATCTTCACGGGGAAGAGTACCGTCTATGCTGACAAAATTGTACTCGGGTTTCATTTTATTGTATTCCTCAAGACACTTTGCCTGATAGATTTTAAAGCTTTCATAAAAATCCGTACTCAAGCCTATGTCTCTTCCTGATTCCCAATAATCAAGCCCTGTGGTGCCGATAACGCGTTTCAACAATGTATCAATAGGCATATCAAGATAAAAGACCAGATCCGGCTGCGGTGCATAGTTGTATAACTTTTTAACCCAGTCAATATCAAGCCCCCTTACCACATCACGTGCAAATGCGGTATAAGTATATCTGTCGAGTAAAACCACAAACCCTGAATCCAGAGCAGGAACAATTGTGTTTTCCATCCTATCAGCAAAGTCAGCAGCGTACAAAAGGCTGAAAGTCGTAGCATTCAAAAGGTTTCTGTCCTTGGCGTCATCAATAACATTTGCAATAAGTCGTGAGGTTTTCCACTCGGAAACCATACATCCGTAGCTTTTATCCTCAATCCATCTGCGCAGCTTTTCAATCTGTGTAGACTTACCGGAGCCGTCAGTACCTTCTATAACAATAAGAAGCCCTTTGTGATTATGTTTGTTATGTATACAGTTATCCATTAGATATTTATCCCTTTTGCGCTTAATACCTGTGTCACATATTCTCTCAGCTTAACCTGCTTAGAGTGGATTGTGTCATTTGCATCTATTTTTACAAGCCCGAATTCATCTACCATATTGGCATATTCTTCGTTGACACGGCTCTGGAAAATAACATAACTTTTATAAGGGTTGTTGCTCAGTTTCAAGTCCATGCCTGCCTCATAAAAAGACGGAGCACGATTCGCACAAATTCTTTCAAGAGAGACTTCCGCAGAAATACTATAATACAGCGTCAAATCCGGTTTTACGGCAAATCCGTACATATTTCTAACCCAGTCTTTGTCCACACCTCTGGCAACATCACGGGCAAAGGCTGTGTATACATATCTGTCTGCAAGAACAATAAAGCCCGCCTTCATTGCCGGAATAATCACCTGCTCGAGCCTGTCAGCAAAATCAACAGCGTGAAGAAGGCTGAACGTACGAGGGCTCAAGAGATTTTTCTTCTTAGCCTTTTTGGTTGTTTGAGAAATCAAATCAGAAGAGTTCCATTCGGTAAAAATAACATCAAGATTCTTTGATTTAAGCCAGTCTCTCAATATTGCAAGCTGAGTGGATTTACCGGAGCCGTCAATTCCTTCAACACAAATTAATGTTCCCGGCAAGTTGTGGGGTTTGAATAATCTCATTTCAAAAAAGACCTCATAAAAGTATAAGTATTTCAATTATAGTATCATATTTTTTTGAATATTAAAACCTGATTGTCGCCTTTTTGAAAAGCAGTATCTGTTTTATAATTAAAATTTACCCACTCAAGAGTCTTTACGGTGCGAGGCAGGAATAAATGTTCATTCTGCTTATTGCGTATGACCACAACATAATCCGGTTTAGTCTTTTCAAAAAAATCAACAGTATCACAACCGGCACTGAAAATAAAATCCGTTCCCGTAACAAAGTTTATCAGCCCGTTAACGGGCAAAGCAGCAATGGTTTTATTCGGCGCATTTTCTGTTTCAAAGTATTCGATAATTTTATTAAAAATATAAGCATCTTTTTCAACAGCCATAAATGCCCCGTAATCTGATTTGACTTTAAAACTGATATTTTCTAATACGCCGGAGTTCATTAACGGAGAACTAACACACAGAGCCAGCATAAAAATTACCAGAGTTTTTCTCAAAAGCCTGTTTTGTCTGATATAAAAGAAGATTAAAACAAAGAATGCAATTAGCAACAACGGAAGAAAATATCTCCCGTACAAAAACATATTTAAACTCCAATAACTTTTAATACTTATACCTATAGCAGAAATAACCAGAAAAGCAGAAGATAAATTCCTGTTTATTTTTCCGATTTTAAAAATATATAAAATCGTCACGATTATAGGAAGCAGCGCAAATATATAAATATAAAAAATATTAAATTTAAAACCGATAAACAAAAGCAATGCAAAAACAAATATATAACCCGCCCAGGAAATTTTTACAGAATTTTGGGAAGAAAAAACTTTTACTATCTTATAAGCAAGCATTGCAAGAACAAAAGCAAGAAAGGTTATTGAAAGCATAATAAGAAAAATATCAGCGGAAAAATAAAATGACCCTTTATACAAATCCGCAAGCTGCTGCGAACCGGCAAAAGTTTTAAGATTAATAAAATATCCCTGTAAGTCCGCAAAAGTCAAACCTCTGTAAAATAAGCCGGCAAAAGTCAGAAAAGGAATGCTTATAAATGTACAAAAGCATACAGAAGCGTTTTTCAAAAACACAGTGAATTTAGAATGTTTATAACTTTTATAAAAAATAAAAATTAACAATAACACACTGTACAGACAAAATTCATATTTGCATACGGCAGCAACTCCGGCAAACAGACAGGATACAGATAAAAATAAATTTTTATCTGTTTTTAAATAATTTAAAAACATCAGCACTGATAAAAAACAACTGCTTAGCCCGTATACAATAGAATATGAATACGGTGTTATGTAGTTCATAACATGCGGAACAAAAACACAATTGCCCATTACATACAGGACAATAAGCAATGAGAAAGTTTTATCCAGAAAAAACCTGCTTATACCATATAAAAGATTCAAAATAACAAATACATTCAAAGAGCCAATAAAATAATAAGTAGTCAGGTTGACAGAGAAAAACTTAAGCAAAAATGCATTAAAAAGATAAGATAAAGGTCCGAAAGGCACATACAAATCTTTATAAAGCACAAAATTTTTAAGAATTGAGACCGGATAAGAAATTTCATCCCCGAAGTCAATATAAGGATTAATCATTTTGCCCGTATACAGGAACAAGCCTGATAAAAATAACACAAGTATTATTAATAACTGTTTATATTCTTTTTTAATAAAACTCATATTACACCCGCTCATTTCTATTGCTATATTCTAACAAAAAATATAAAACACTTTCAGCTATTATTTTTTCAATGTTCTAAAATGTTGCAATTTTAGTGATTTTTATTCATGATGGCTGTAAGAGAATTACTATGTTTAACAGAAAAAATAAAAAAATTGAACAGGTCAGACTCAATAAATTCATCGCTTCTTCCGGTCTTTGTTCCAGAAGAAAAGCAGATGAACTCATTGAGCAGGGTGTCGTTAAGGTAAACGGCATCACCATAAAAGAACTCGGCTATAGCGTAACCACAAAAGACAAAGTGACTGTCAACGGACAGCCTGTTAAAAAAGGCAATTTTGTCTATATAAAATACTATAAACCTGCAGGCTATATAACAACAATGAGTGACGAAAAAGGAAGAAAAACAATTTACGACATTCTTCCTGATGAAGTAAAAGAACTCAAACCCGCAGGCAGACTGGACAAAGATTCTACAGGTCTTTTGATTATGACTAATGACGGTGATTTTATCAACAAAGTTACTCATCCGTCTATAAAAATCCCTAAAATTTACAGAGTAACAGCAGAAGGTAAAATGAATCAGCAGCATCTTTTGCAAATGGCAAAAGGTATAGAAATTGAAAAAGGAAAAATTGCTTATGCAGATTCTTCAATCCTTGATTACGAAGGCAAAAATACGGTTCTTCAAATAGTTCTCTATCAGGGAATGAACAGACAGATAAGAAAAATGCTGGATTCTCTGGGTTTTCCGGTTATCTCATTAAAAAGAATTTCTCACGGAACAATAAATATACAGGGCTTGAAAAAAGGTCAATTCAAATATATTAAACCAAGAGAAATAAGTGACCTTTTAAAACAGATTCAAAAACTCGAAAAACAGAATCTAAAGGAACAAAAATAATGCAAGTTTTTGTAACAGGTACAGATACTGATATAGGGAAAACAGTTGTCACAGCAGGACTGGCAGCAGTTATGCAGTCGCTCGGTTACAAGGCAGGAGTGTACAAACCCATTCAAAGCGGAGCCGAAGAAAAAAACGGTTTTCTTATCTCGCCTGACCTGTCTTATGTCAAAAAACTCGATTTTTACGTAGAAACACTTTGCACATACCTTTTAAAACCACCGACAGCACCACGCATTGCAGCAGAGATTGACGGTGTAAGCATAAATCTGAATGCCATAAACAGGGAATACCAGTCCATAAAACAAACATGTGAAGTAGTTTTTGTAGAAGGAGCAGGCGGACTTATGGTGCCTGTGACAAAAGAATCCTTAATGATTGATATTGCAAAAATGCTCGACATACCGCTGCTTGTTGTTGCACGTCCCGACCTCGGGACAATAAACCACACACTGTTAACAATAAATCAGGCTAAACAGGCAGGACTGGATATTGCAGGAGTGATTATAAACAGATATCCTTCTGGAACAACTGATATTGCAATTAAAACAGCGCCAAGGCTAATAGAAGAATATTCTGATTCTAGTATTCTCGGGATTATTCCTGATATTCCAAATTTTGAAAATATAAAACCCGGTGCTTTAATAAATATTTTAATAAACAGTGTTGATATAGAAAAAATATTCAGAATAAAAATACCGAAGCTTAATTTGTCTTTATAAACTCCGGCATTTTTATTTCTTATTATCTTTATCTGACAGGCAGCGGAGGCACAGGCGGATTAACCGGTGCTGCAGGCTGTGCTGAAGGAAGCTGCTTCGGCTGCGTTTTTGCAGCAGGCTCTAAAAATGTATTGTTAAAAGATACAGGATTCTGCGTTTGAACAGAAGGCTGCGTATTTAGCATATCACCTGTTATATCTTCATTTTTAGGGAGTTCTGGTTTAGGCGGTTCATCCGTAACATCTTCGTCACTGATTGTTTTTGCCGCACCCGTAGAATAGCGCTTCAGTTCTATTGCTGGATAATCAAAATCCGAATTACCGAATTTTTCCGTGGCTACCTTCATAGCTGCTTTCCATATTGCAGCAGGAATCGTACTGCCGTATACACTGCCCATTTTAGAGTTATCATCATTACCGACCCACACACCTGTAACTACATCAGGAGTATAGCCGTAGAATGAAGCATCTTTGCTGTCATCTGTTGTACCCGTTTTACCTGCAGCGGGTTTACCTATGCTGGCAGAACGTCCGGTTCCGCTTTCTATTACTGTTTTCAACATTGCGGTAATAACGGCTGCTGTATTCATATTAAGAACCTTCATTACACGGGTCTTGGGGGCCTGATAAATAACTTTGCCGCGCGAGGTCTCAACTCTTTCAACAGCATACGGTTTAACTTTGAAACCGCCGTTAGCAAAAGCACCGTATGCAATTGTCATTTCATATAATTTTACGCCGTTTGAGCCGAGCGCAATTGTCATATCATACTCCATAGGAGTTGTAATACCCATAGAGCGTGCGATTCCGATTACAGAACGGACTCCGACATCTTTGATAAGTCTTGCCGCCATAACATTAGAGGAAAGCATAAGCCCCATAAACAAAGGCATTTGTCCTCTGTATCTGTTATTGTAGTTGTGCGGTCTCCAGCCGTTTATATTTACAGGAGTATCCTCAAGAATATCATTAGGTCCCCATCCTTTTTCAATAGCTGCGGCATAAACAAACGGTTTGAATGAAGACCCGGGAGGTCTTACAGATTGTGTTACACGGTCATACTGGCTCTTGAAGTAATTTTTACCGCCGATATAAACATATATTTCACCTGTTATCGGCGAGAATGAAAATACTGCGGCCTGTCGGTTGCCTACCTGTGAGTTGATAGCATTTTCTGCAGCTGACTGTGCAGCATAATTGAGTGTTGTAACAACTTTATATCCTCCCTGAGAAATCTCTGTTTCATCAAAGCCAAGTTCTTCAAGTTCTTTCATTGCATAATCAACAAAGTAAGGAGCCCTGTTTAAAGAATAAATACTGGGGTTAGGATTCAAATGCAGTTCTTCTTCCAGTGCCTGCTTGTATTGTTCTTTTGTTATATAGCGCATCTTGAGCATTCTGCCAAGAACCTGATTGCGTCTTTCAACAGCAAGTTTTTTATCATTGTAAGGTGAATAAACAGAAGGCGCCTGCGGAAGACCTGCAATCAACGCGCATTCCGCAAGAGTAAGGTTCTTAAGCGGCTTGTTAAAATATATCTGAGCAGCACCAGCAACACCGTAAGCACCTGAGCCCAGATATACGTTGTTTAAGTACATTTCAAGAATTTTATCTTTAGGAATTGTTTTTTCAATTCTTGCTGCTACAATAAACTCTTTTATTTTCCTGTCAAAAGTTTTTTCATTGCTCAGGAACAAAATCCTTGCAAGCTGCTGCGTAATAGTACTCGCACCCTGTGTAAGCCCGCCTGTTGTAAGGTTAACAACCATTGAACGCGCAACCCCTACAGGGTCGTAGCCGTGGTGGTGGTAAAAGTTTTTATCTTCGGTTGCAATGATTGCTTCCTTGATATAATCCGGAACTTCAGATATATCAACTTTTTCAAACTTATATGCAGTAAAAGTTTTGATAACCTCGCCGTCACTGGAATAAAATTTTGTAACAACATTAGGCTTAAAATCTTCGAGATGCTGAATAGGCGGCTGCGAAGTAAGATAAAGGTTCACACCGATAAAACCTGCAAGCAAAAATGAAAACAGCATTACAAAAAATTGTCTTATTGGTCCCAATTTTTTAGGATTTTTAAATTTTTTAGGCATTTCAAATTCTGACATAAATCTCAATCCATAATCTAAATAATATAGGTGTATTCTAACAAAGAATATATATAAATACAACGTAACCTATTTTTAAGCCTGATTGAGTTTTAAATACAGTTTTGCTAAAATTTTACCTATGAATGTGCATATCAGAAGAATGGAAAAATCAGACGTAGACGAGGTAATTAAACTCGAGACTCTTTCTTACGGCGAACATCACTGGTCTAAAGAGTCTTTTTACAATGAACTGGCTAACAACCTCGCTCACTACTATTGTGCTGTCACAGAAGAAAAAAAACTCATCGGATATGCAGGTTGCTGGCATATTTTTGAAGAAGCGCATATAACAACTCTCTCTGTACACCCTGAACACAGAAAACAGGGAGTTGCGCAACTACTTTTATTTCAAATAATAGATGACTGCTACAAAAACAAGATTAAATACATTACACTTGAAGTAAGAGAATCAAACATAGCAGCAATATCGCTTTATGAAAAAAACGGATTCAAATCCATCGGTACAAGAAAAGGCTACTATCAGGACAACAACGAAAATGCGTTGATTATGTTTACGGAAAATATATGGTACGAAAAATTCAAAACATTATATAATAAATTGCATCAGGAGTTTCAAACCAGATGATTAACACAAAACGCCTAAAAGAAGAACTTGATGCATTTAATGCAGAGAACAAAAAACTTAAAATCACAATGGGTACACTTGTGGTAATGGGATGGTGCGTTTTTCTAATTATTATTGCAACATTTACACAGTTTGATTTTTCACATTATATCATCAATTCGCTGAACCCTTCTGATGAAAATTTTTTGAAATTAAAACATTGTATTTATATCCCGCAGGTTCCTGTTATCTTTTTTATTGCAGCGTTAATCGGTAAAAGATTCGGAATAACGGCAGTGCTCATATACATACTGCTCGGGCTTACATTCTTCCCTGTTTTTGCACTGGGGGGCGGTATCGGGTATATTTTTGAATACAATTTCGGTTATATTCTTGCTTATATACCTGCAATCTTTATCGTATCGTTTACTCTAAAAGACAAATTCAACTATGCAACGGTTGCAAAAGCATCTTTGCTCGGGGTTTTGACAATACATATAATAGGGGTATTTTACCTCATTTTAATGGCGATAATACACAGAGACCCATTCTCTCATGTATCCGGCTGGATTATTATGCAGACAGGTGCAAAAATGGTCTATGACTTCATGTTCGGATATTTTGCAATTCTTTTGTCAAAACCCGTAAAACAAATTCTCTGGCTTTCAATGGGCTAACCCGTTTTCCTTTATATATTTCTGCGTTTTCAGGTCAAGAATAATTGCATCAAACATTTTTTTTCGCTGTTCTTCAGAGGCAAATTTATTGTTATCAACGCTTTTTCTTATGGAAGCCACTTCTTCTTCATCCAATTCTATGTTATCAGGGTTAAAGCCTGACAAATCCGGTTTGTGCGGATTTACTTCAGTCTGCGGCATTTCTTCCTTATTCAGAATGTCATTTTTCCATATTTTATGAGAAAAATTTATATCCTCTATCTCAAGTCCCAGAGGAATCGCATACTCATTTAGCTTTTTGAGCAAATCAGACTTAAACATCAAAAGTTCAGAACTCACAGCAGCGTTTGCACACGCAACAACAAGAACATTGTGAGCGGTAAGAGACTCTATCCTTGAATATTTTTCAAACTTTTTGCCCGCAATCTTTGCCCAAAATTTGAACAGTGTTGCTTTTTTCATACTGTTTTTGAGAGCAGGAGCATTCAAAACAGTGTTCATAACATTGCCCAGGCTGTTAAAGTCAGTATAAAAAAATTCCTTATTACTCATTATTAATTCTTTTCTCTGCGTCTTTGTTCTATTATTTGTGCAGCAGTTTCGAAATCTTGTTCCGTATCAATATCAACACACAGGCCGTCAAAGTAAACGAGCGGTTTTTTGCCGATAAAATCTTTAACTTCTTTTAAGACATCAGTTTTTATAATATATGTTGCACCTGTCTCACAAAGAAGCGGATAATGCCTGTCCACATCCTGACGGCGCGGACGGTGTCTGTAGTCAAACAAGCATTCATATTCCCCTGTATCAGGATCCTGACGCCATTTAGAATGTGTTACACCTAGTCTTTTGCCTGCAAATACAGAGTCACAGCCATTTTTTTCATTTTTCAAAAACAGTTCAAAAGCCTCATCCAGTTCTTTAGAATCTCTTAAAGGACAGGTTGCCTGAAGCAGAACAACAACATCAGGGTGATAATTTTGTTTTTCAAGTTCATCAAGAACATGCAAAAGAACAGGTGCTGTTTTTGTTTCGTCCTGAGCCAATTCTATAGGTCTGTCCAGAACCTCCGCACCAAGAGATAATGCAGTATCTTTTATTGTTTTATTCTCTGTAGAAACAATCGTTCTTGTTACATATTTCGAGTTATGTGCAGCATCAATCGTATAAGCTACAAGAGGTCGTCCGGCAAGAGGTTTAATATTTTTTCCGGGTATTCCCTTTGAACCGCCTCTTACAGGAATAATTGCAAGAACTTCCATATAATCTTCCGTTAAATTTGTGTGAATGGATTCCTAGTCAAGAATTTCTTCGAGGATTTTAGCGTTGCTGATAGCTTTTTGAGGGCTTGGCAATTTTGTACGTTTAATGTAGCTTCTCAAAGCTTCGCGTACCAGTTCGCTTCTGGTTCTTTGTTCGCTGCCTGCTACCTGATCGATTTTGTTTAAAAATTCATCGGGCATTGATACCAATATTCTTGCCATTTTGTCTCCTTTTGATGATTAATAGTCTGTTTAGAGCAACTTCACCATGCTATTATACATCAATAAGTTATATTTTCTATATCACATGGGGCTAATTTTATAATATCGTTACAAATTATTTTTCTTGTCTCTGATTTCTTTTGCAATCTGTCTTTTCATTGCACCGTATTCACCGGCGTATTCAGGGTATTTGCTCCAGAAGGAAGCAAATCTTTCAGAAGATGATGTATGAGCCGAATGTTCGCTCAATGCCTCTCTGATATGAGGAAGTCTTCTCCAGGCTTCACGAGCAATTTCTCTGTTTAATCCTTTATTCTGCTCGCTTAACTGTCTGTTTCTATCAATAACAAATTGTTTGTGTTCTGTATTATACGCGCGGGTTTTTCCTGCAATTTTTGCATTCAATTTTGCATCACTTGCTTTGACAAGTATCTGATAATTCTTGTCAATATCAGGCAGCCCTATCTTTGCTACAAACCACGATAAAGCACTCCTGTCTTTAATACCGAGTTCTTGTGCAATTTCATCCAGACTTTTTAACTTTCCCCAGCGCTCTTTTAACATAAATACAGAGAATTTTTCAAGAGGAATAGACTCCATTATTGCACGCATATTATGCGTTTTGCGTTTTACTACATTATCAGCCTGTAAAACATGAGCAAATTCCGGAAAAAGACTCTGTATCTTTTCAAGATTCCTGTATTTACGCAGAGGCGCATAAGTACGTAAATGTAAATCTCTTAACGGCTCATATATATCTTTATTGTTCTCTACAATATCAGCAACAAGCAGCTTCATCCTCGGCGGCAAAAGATGCATTCGATTCTCATAAACATATTTCAGCGTTATATCTTTTGCAGCTCCGAAACTCTGTTTTTTCACAGGTTGTTGATTAGTAAAAAAGTTATAATTACTCTGTACTTGCATATTTGCCCCAAAAAACATAAACAAAAATTTTTGTTACATTTGAGTAAAAAATTTACATAAGTTTATTTTACATTCAAAGACAATTTATAGACCTTATTTTTGTTCAGGTCATAAAGTGTGCTTATTATTTGAGAAATATCTTTGTCCGAAAAGTTTAAAGCCTTTAGTTTTTTAATTTTTTCAAGAATTGCACTTTCTTCAATATCAGAATTATCTGAAGCATAGAGCATACAAACAATTTCGCCTTTAAGGGTATTGTGCTCATAATAATCTATAATTTCACTTACACTGCCTGCTTTAACTTCCTCAAACATCTTTGTAAGTTCTCTTCCGACAGCCACACGAGCCTTTTCTCCGCGGATATCTTTTATATTGTTAAGCGTTTCAATCAAACGCAGCGGGGATTCATAAAAAACCAAATCCGTACTCAAAAACTTTTCAAAAACTTTTGCCTGCTGATTTTTAACCCTTGGCAAAAAGCCCGCAAAAGCAAATTCCTCACTATCTCTTGGTATCATTGAAACAAATGTGGTAACCGCGCTTGCTCCGGGTATGGAAGTAATTTTGACACCTTTATCAAAGAGTTCTTTTACAAGAACTCTGCCCGGGTCTGATACACACGGAGTGCCTGCATCAGAAATCAGTGCAATTTTTTTGCCCTGCTCAATAAGTTTTACAAACTCTAAAGTCCGGGATTTTTCGTTAAATTTATGATAGCTGACAAGTTTTGTATCAATGCCGTAATCTTTGAGAAGATTGGCGCTTGTTCTGGAATCTTCACACGCAATAATATCCGCGTTTTTTAAGGCTTCAACGGCTCTTTGTGAAATATCGGATTTATTGCCTATTGGAGTTGCAACTATATAAACCTGTGCGTCATTATTTTTACTCAAATGCAAGCCCCTGACGTTTTCTGATTTTTTGTGCGGAAGGATTGCCGAAAGTAAGCAGTCTATAGAGCCCTGTTTGTTCAAAAATCCTTGAAATATGAGGCCGCATGTTTTCCACATGGATTCGAAGTTCGTTAAAAACCGCAATTTTTTGCAGGTCTAAAAGACGTTCGATATCTTTCAAAGAGATTTCTTCTACATTAGAAAAATCAAGTGAAACATCGCTATCGGCATTTTGAATAAGCCCCGCAGCCGAATTTTCTTTATTCAGCCAGGAGTGAATATAAATTTTTTGCATTATAAACAACCCAAGATTATATTTTTTACAAAAGATATTTTTTAACGATATCCTCAACATCTTTATAATATCAAAGAAATAAGCCATGCCAATTTTTTAACATTTATTAACATTCTACTCAAAAAGAGTCTACTCCAGTGCCTCATCATAGACAACAACACGGTTTCTGCCCCTGCGTTTTGCCTCATACAGAGCAATATCAGCTGTCTGATGAAGTTTTTCGGGCACATCGCAATCATCATCATATTCACTCACACCAACGCTTATTGTTACATTCAGAGTATCAACACCGAGCACCTGATCCTCTGAGATATTAATATCCGCCTTTTCAACAGCTTTTCTCAATCTTTGTGCAACAAAAACAGCTTCTTTTATCTTAGTGTCGGGCAAAAGTATACAAAACTCTTCACCGCCGTAGCGGGAGGCAATATCATACTCACGCAGTTCACCGATTATTATTTTTGCTACATTTTTCAAAACACAATCACCTGCACTGTGCCCCCATGTGTCATTAACGTGTTTGAAATAATCAATATCAAGCATTATGCAACACAAAGATTTTTTATTTCTTTTTGCATTTGCAGTTTCCTGTTTAAGACGGGTTTCAAACTGTCTTCTGTTATTAAGACCTGTCAGAGCGTCAAGTGTTGCATACTTCAAAACCTGTGCATAGGAATTTGCTCTCTGTGTTGTAACAGAAGCCTGCACACTCAATTTTGAAAGATAATCTATATCAGTCTGAGAAAGTTTATCAATGTTGCTGCTTGCAGCTATTACTCCTATTGTTTTTTCTTCGTTTCTTATTGCAAACAAGCCGGTTTTGCCGTCTTTTGATATAACAGAGGCTTTATCGTCTTTTAGTTTTGGCAGAAGTTTCATTATACCTGAATCCTGACAATCCAAAGGCCAGAACAACTCAAATTTACCCTCATCATTCCTTGTAAAAATATAAATCAAATGTTCTGACACAAATCTGTCTATTAATTCACCTATAATCGGCAGGATATAATCAAGATCAAACTGTGTTTCAATGAGTTTAGCTATACTTTTCATTACTTTTTGAAATTTTATATGCCTCAAAAGCTGCCTGTTAAGTATCTTGTTAACAATAACCGTACTGATTTGAGACACTGCAATTCTTAAAGACAGCAAGAAATCAATATTTTTAATACTTTCTGAAATACTGTCAAAGTTAATTTCTATAACACCTGCAAGGTTATTTTCATTTAATACAGGGAAGTAAATAAGATTTTTGCTATCTGTAAGCAATGCATCAAATTGTTCATTGAGTTTTTTTGATGAATATTTAAGGATTTTATTATTCAAAATAAAACCGTTATTGTTTACTGATTTCAGTGTGTTAAAAATATTTTCGACAAGTTCATGCTGAAGATTTTTTTCAATAATAATCCAGCTTTTAACAAAATCTCTCAGAGTAAAAGTATTTTCGTCTTTTATATAAACCTGAAAATTATTCACACTGAAATATTTTTCAAAAATTGATTTTAAAGCATCAGTCAAAAGCTTTGCGTCATTGACAGAGGCAAGAGTACTTGAAACCTCCCAGAGAAAATCCATGGTATCAGTACATCTTTTAGAATTCTTTGCTGTATCTGCCATTATAGAGTTCTTCCTCTTCATAGTCTTCAAATATTTTTTTTGCCGTACATTTTTTAAAGCTTTTTTTCATAAACTTGTCTGCTTCTTCCGAGTCCGCCACAACTTTGCCATTAACATATGTAATGTGATTTACACCCAGAGGATCATCGATATTTTCAACTTCCTCAGAAACTATCTGAGGCGTTTTCATACCTTCTTTTACCTGTGACTCGGGTGCAATCCCTCTGGGAGACCTCACTCTGTCATTAAGAGTAGATTTTTCCACAACCTGTGAATAGATATCAAAGATGTATTTTGCAATATACGGATTCTGCTGTGTATTTACAATAAGCATAGATTTTTCAAGTTCTTCTTGAGATTCGCGCAGCTTGCCGATTTTTCTAAGCAGAATTGCCAGATTGTAATGAGCATCAAAAGCCATTGGCTCTTCTTCTATTGCACGGCAATAGCTAAGACCGGCTTCCTTATAATTACCGAGGAGATGATTTACAAGAGCATAGTTATAATTGATGTTGTAACTATGTTTTTTTCGTTTAAGTGCTTTTTTATATGCCGCAGCAGATTTTTCAAGATACTCGTTTGAAGCGTGTGTTTTTTCTCCTATGAGCATTGATTTCCCGCGATATGCCAACCCCATATTATACAAGGCTATTGTTTTATTCTCACGTGTGCTTTTTACACTGTCGAAAATCAAAGGTATATGAAAAGTAAGTCTTTTAGTATCAATAATAGTCTGATATTCTCTTATTGCTTTATCAAAATCAGAGAGTTTTTCCGCAGAAACTATACCGAGATTCATACGGCACACAATAAATTTGGGGTCGTGTTTTAGAGCTTCTTCATACTCATCAACCGCAGAAAAATAGTCCTCATACTTTACATAAATATTACCGAGGTTGCACCGTGCAAGCGAATGCTCCGGATATCTTCTGAGTCCTTCTTTATAAAATTTTATAGCCTTTTCCAGTTTATGAGCCTTATATGCCTTATCACCCTGATATACATAGTAAAGTCCGAATACTTTGTTGACCTGTTTTACATACCAGCCCCAGAAAACAAAGACAGACAGAGCAAACAGGATAATAAGTACACCTGCTATTACCTTTGGAACTGTCTTTTTAAAAAGTTTTTTAAGAAATTTCATACATTTATTTTATACTTGTGCAGGCACAATAGGCAAGTAATTATAAAAATAATACTGATTTTGAGGTATTATATGACTAAGCAGGAATTAGATTCAAGGATTAGGTTTATGATAAAAAATGTTTGTGTATTTGCCTCCTCGTGCAATTTTCTGGAGGACATATATTATAAAGATGCTAATGAGTTAGGAAAACTTCTTGCGCAGGCGAAGATGGATATGGTCTACGGCGGCAGCTGTCTGGGGCTAATGTGGGCTTGTGCAAAAGAAGTAAAAGACAACGGAAGCAAAATAATAGGCGTCATGCCTGAAAAACTCAAAGAATTTGACGTATATTCCGATTACTGCGATGAATTTATCCTCACGCCCTGTATGAGGAGCAGAAAAGCCAAAATGGACGAACTTTCAGAAGCATTAATTGCTCTTCCGGGAGGGTTTGGAACGCTTGAGGAATTGAGCGAAATGATTGTTCAAAAACAGCTTGGATACAATAACAAAGCAATTGTAATACTGAATACAAACGGGTTTTATGATAATATGCTAAGATTTTTCGATGACATTATCGAACAAAAATTTGCAAACAAAAAAGCTGCAAATCTCTATTATGTAGCAGACACGCCCCAACAAGCTATAAACTATCTTAGAAACTACAAACCCGAAGATTTTTCCATAAAAAAAGAAGATATCTATGCAAGGTAAAAAACAGTGAAAAGATTATTATGTTTAATATTTTCAATATTTATAACAACAAATCTCTCTTATGCAGAAATGTTAAAAGGGGGTATTACTTACACGGTCGAATCAGCGAGGGTGGCAACTTTTGAAGGAGCCAAAACTGAAATTCCCGTGTCATCTATTCAAAAATATATGCTGGATCCTGATTACAAAGCAAATCGAGATTTTATAAAATATGAAATTTCTCCCTCAGACAGAACAATAGAATTATATAAAAAAGGAAAACTAAAGTTAGCATACTCTGTTACTTATAATTCAGATAAAAACACTGTTCTTTACTACTCAAAACTAGGAGGAACATTATTATTTATTGATAAAAATAATAAGAAACAAAATTTCAAATATCCGGTAAAAGTTTATCGTTATAATACAAAAGGAAAACTGATTGCTGCCGGTATCCATATATCAGAGAACGAAGGCTACCTCTATGATAAAAATCAAAAACTCATAGTGCACAGATTAGGTGATTACGGATATAGTGCAAAAGGTAAAAAAACTTGGAAAGCTCAGGAAGTAAAGTTTTAACTTAAAACCTGTTTTTTCCGGGTTCCAAAAGCTTATCCCTCAATGAGGCATACAGCCAAAATCCGTTTTTAATCTTTTCTTTTTCTGACGCAAAAACCTGAGATACAACCTCTTTAGATGTTTCTGTATCCTTTATCTTAAAAGATACATTTCTGCCATTCATAGCTTTTACAACACTATAAACCTCTTTATCAGAAAGATTTACCCATGCAGTTACTCTGCGTTCACGTGTATTATAGTTCAAAAGCACATCATCGCCCGAAAAAGGCTTAAATATTAAATTTTTGCCGTCAGAATTCAATATCACAAGATTTGGAGACATTCGCGTTCTGGAATGGTAATATCCATTAAATTTTAATTTATAAATTGTGTGATTTTCAAATGAATAAATATATGGAGTTATACTGGGAGCATAAATAAATGTAGGGGAATAAACATAGAAATTTTCGTACTGGTCATATCTGACGCTGAAGGTTTTTATCGCGTCATCCATCTGTTTTTTTATAACAGCAGTTTCCATAAATTGCTTTAACAAGTCTTTTTGTTCTGCTGTCAAATCTTCTTTTTTAACTTTCATTGCAAGTTTCAAAGCTTTAGAATATTTTTTTTGATTGAACAAATCGTTCATTTTTATAAATGATTCATCAAATGAAAAATCTCTGGCAAAACTAACAGCCATATTACAAGACAAAATCAACAAAATAAACAGATATTTTATAGTTTTCTGCATAAATTAATTCTAAAACGCCAATTACAAAATAATAATACCAGTCATTAGAGAACAAATCAAGCTTATAAAAACCGGAATCTAATTTATTTTATAAAAAGATTGTTTTTAAGGCTGTTGTTTTGATTGGAAATTGCTGAACCTGAATACTTATACGAAAAATTATCATTATTATCAGAAGATTTTCTGTATGTATCGGCAAAAATGCCTGTACCTATATCTCTTTTATCTTCGCCTTTTTTCAAACTCTGTAAACGAAGCTGTGCTGCTTTTACAGCCTTGTCAAGCGTTCTAAAATCGATTGCATTCATATCGTAATTATTGTATAAAGCAAAAAACTTTATCGATTCTGCCTCGCGAATCATATTCTCAATGGCAGCCCTGTTTTTTGTTCCAATTGAAGCAATGTCTATATTAGCCAGGCGCTGTTTTAATACATCCGTATTTTCACGCCTCAACTCTTCCTGATGTGCAATTTCCTGCTGAGCCATTCTTATACGGTATTCTTCAGGAGTTTCCGTTACTTTTCTGATATTTTTCGCACTTTCAAATGCAGCATCTCTTTGCTTTTTCAAATCAGACGAGTAAGGAGAGGTAATATATGCATTCAAATCAATTTCTTCAGACATTTCACACACCTGCCGTTAATTTAATCGAAAACTTCACACATTTATTATAAAACAAGAATACAATTATTTTTGTCATTTTTTATAGCAAAAATATTGAAATATTACTAATGCGTAATAATTACCCCCTGTACTTCTTTTTGTACATTCAAAGATTTCTGAAGGCTGTTCATCAATTCTGCTGCTGTATTTGCCGAATAAAATTTTCCGCTGGTTACAAGAGCAGTACATTTCAGCTGGTTATTAGCTTCTCTGTCATAAATATTAAAGGCTATAACATCAATAAATATATCCTGACGTGTCTTTGTCAGCTCCATAACATAGTCACAGGGGCTTTCATCACAGTTTTCGCCTCCGTCCGTCAGCAGTATTATTCGTTTTTTCCCCGGAACTCCGGCAAAATCAGAATTTACTGCCTGCTTTAATGAATAGGTAATAGGAGTCCATCCTGTAGGTTTTAGAGAAAATAGTGCACTCTGAATTTGCGGTGCACTTCCTTTTATCATAGGCACAATCAGACTGCTCGCCTTACACGCAAGACCGGGCACAGCATAACCGCCCTTGTGCCCGTATACTCTTAACCCCACTCTCTTTGAAAGAGGTATTTTGGGCAGAAGTTCCTGCATTGTATCCAAAACCATGTTGATTTTCTTTGTTCCATGCAGTTTCTCTGTCATACTGTTAGAAAAATCGACAATAAACAATATAAACTCTTCATTATTATCTTTTGTCGCACATCCTTTTTGCACCGAAGAATTTGCACAGAGGGTATTTACAAATAATGCAAAAAATATTATAAATATATATATAAGTTTTCTGGAATAAAAATTCATAAGTTTAGGAGTCTGTGTATGTCTGATAATATATTTGAAACACCGAAGCGTGATTTTTTTGATGTACTTAATACTCGTAAAACTATCAGAAAATATACAAATAAAATACCCCCTATTGAGGCTATAAAGATTATTGCCGATGCAGGCAGACAGGCACCCAGTGCGACCAATACCCAGAACTGGGAATTTATTGCCATTTATGATGACAATCTGAAAAACAAGATGGCTCATTGTGTTGAGAAAAAATATGACGAACTCCAGAGCAGAGTAAATAACGATATTGATAAAGCAAAGCTTAACGGTTATAAATACTACTCCATGTTTTTTACAAAAGCACCTGTGGTATTTGCAATTGTTGAAAAAAAGCGCGTTTCAACAATGCTTACAATCCTCCAAAACTCAGGTATGACAAAAGAAGAGTTGAGTAACTATGACAACCGTTCTTCAATCCTCAGTATAGGAGCAGCTGTGGAAAATATGTCACTAGCAGCAACTGCTCTGGGGCTTGCCACCTGCTGGATGTGTGCACCGCTTGTCGCATATCAGGAATTCAGCGAACTTTTAAAGATTGGAAAAGAAAATAAAGTTGTGAGCCTTCTTACTGTAGGTTATCCGGACGGAGATAATTTCTCAAGACCTCCTAAAAAAACACTCGATGAAGTATTTAGAATCGTCGATTAAACAAGGTTAAAAAAACAAAAAAAGGGACAAAAGTCCTCTTTTTTGTTTTTGAAGTAAATTTTAACTTTTTAATTTAATAACTGATAGCTTGTCTTTATACTAAACCAAGCATTTTTTTGTACCAGCTAAATGTTTCAAGTTCCAAACCGTTGAATGTTGTTTTTAAACATTGTTTTTTCAAATAATTGTCAAACTCATCATTAAATTTTGATTTAATTTCTTTCACTTCGTGTGATGCAGTTTTAGTAGACATATGAGCCTCCTTTAAAAGAATTGTAAAAAAATATATATAATATCAAACCTGACCTATTGAGTTAATTATATCACAATTCAGTCTTGTTTGCTACACCATTTACTATAATTGTAAAACTTGTAAACAAAATTTTTTGCTAAAATTTGAGTAAATTTAAAGAAATGTATCTTTTTAAACTAATAAACTGTTAGTATATTTGTTTTTTTTTGCATTTCTTGCAATAATACCTGGCGGATGAAGCCTGTCACCAGAAGGAAGGTCTCCGTATTTGTCACGTATTCTTTGAATTAGAGCCTTTTTTTCAGGGTCAGGATCAAAAAACAATTTTGCATACAGGCTCACACCGTCTTGAATTATCGGGGCTGAAGAATCAGAAAAGATATCACCGTATTTTTTTAAAAAAGCGCGGTGCGCTACGGCATTCATACCTAAAAAGCTTAATTCCTCCTGAATAGAACTGTAACCGTCTTTATCTTTTGCATGACCTGCTTCATGCAGCACAGCTTCTCCTATAGCAAGCATTACGGCAAAGTCGTCAGTATTTTTGTATGCATTATTTATAGTAATAATATTTTTATAAAAATCGTATTGAGCATGTACGCCCTGTTCTGCCGGTTTGTCAAAAAGAATACGTATATTTTCTTTTTCTATAAAGTCTACAGCTTCCTTTCCGGAATTAAACGGAATTTCAACCCCCATACTTTTTAAGTATCTTAAATCTTCAGGTGCAAAATCCAGTTGTTTTAACTCCGTCAATGCCGTTGCAATAGCTTTGTCATTAATCCATGGCATATCGTGGAGAACATCTATAGACTGAGCCCGTCTTTGCTCAACAGGGTCAGTCATAAGTGTTTTCCATTTGTATTTTTCAATACCTGATGAAATATTGGTGAATACTGGTGAAATAGGCGACATACTTTATAACCGCGTTTGTTATTGTAAAATTGTATAATCAGGGCTTACAGCAAGCCAGCGGAAAGTTTCTTCCATATCATCATCAGGCAAATCCACTACAAAAGTTCCGCCGTATCTGCCTCTGGAAAAATTCACAAATCCTTGTTTTGAAAGATTTTGAAGTGCTTTTCTTATTGTGTTTGATGATACATCAAAATGTTTTGACAACGCATCCATTGAAGGCAGTTTGTCACCAATTTCATAATTATCTTTAACATATTTTTTTATATTATTTTCAATTCTCTGATAGCTGTAGAATGCAGCCTCTTCCGCTTTTGCAAAAATTGATGTTTCATTCAACGGCTGTAATACTTTTTCATCAGGAATCTTTATTACACTTGTACCGTATCGCCCGCGTCTGGCAAGAAGATATCCTTCATCAATTAAATTTTTCATAGCATCGTGCACTGTTTTTATGCTTACTTTCCAAATATTGGACAACTCCTGATGTGCAGGCAGTTTATCTCCGACTTTCAGATTATTTTTAATATATTCTTTTAACTCATTTTCAACTTTGACAACAAGAGTTTCTGCTGCAAGTTCTTCATTTTGAATCGAATTTTTTTCAAAATCACTTATTTCCGGTAATTTTTTCAAAACCCAGTTGGATTCATTTGAACGAAAAGCCTTTGCTTCGATTATGCCCTGAGAATGCAGGTAATCCAGAGCGAGTCTTGTTGTATTCGTAGAATTTCCGATGACAGCAGACAATGCTCTTGCTGATGGAAGAGAATCACCGACATTTATGTTATTATCCAATATATATTTTTTTATCAGAACAATAACTTTTTCTCTTTTTGAAGAAGCTTTTCTGATAATAGGATTTGATGTATTAACATCCCTGATAATGGTGCCTATTCTCTGTTTTGACTCTAAAAAACCGGCATCTTCTACAGAACGGATAGCATTCTGCACAGTACCCACACTTACTCCAAGATAATATGCAAGATCGGATTTTTTAGGTAAAAGCGTATTCTGCTGCAGTTTACCCTTTTTCACACCTGAAGTAATCCAATCAGTAAGCCATTTTTTAATAACAGAGTCTTTAGACTCAAAAGAATTTTTAAAGTTAGGAATATCTTTCGGGAGTTGAGAAATTTCAATCCTTTTTAATTCAGACTTTTCTATTTTTTCAAAGCCGGTACTTGATGCAGTTTTTTCAGACATAAATTATCTCCACACATTATTATTTAATAATACCATAATTATAAATAAACAAAAAGTATTTTTTTGCTATTTTATCATTTCTAAATATAAATTTGTTAACAAAAGTTTATATAAAAAAGCAATTTTCTAATCACAAATGTTTTTATAAGTATAACGGATATTTTTTAGAGGAGAAAACCATGACTACAGGCATTAGCGTAACAGTACAATCAGGTGAAACTTTATCAGGACTTGCACAAAAATACGGCGTAACTGTTGCAGATATTCAAGCTGCAAATAAAATGGGCAAATCAACAAGTATTAAAGCAGATTCAAAAATTATAATCCCGGCAGACGGAAAACCGCAGGATGAAGAATATCTTGCAAAATTAAATAATGCACTGGGTGACAAAAAAGATAACTATATAATTAAAAAGGATTTTGATTCGGAAGATGTAAAAATTGCACCCAAGAATTTCGGAATGTTCTTCTGCGACATAAAAAACGACTTTAATCTGCGTGCAGGAGATTTGATAAATTTTAACCCGCAGTTAAAAACAGATCCCAAAATTCCTAACAACGATCCGGACAAAAGTATTGGTGAAAGTATCTTGCAATGGTTCGATAAACAAATTTGTTCTTTCACAGGTTATAAAGGAAAATATGACAGCTATTTACTGCCTCCGGAATACACTGTAACAATTCCTGCAGACAGAATCAGATTAGGTAAATAATTACAAAAAAAGCAGAACATAGCGTTTCTGCTTTTTTAATGCTATTTCTCTTTTTTTGTAATTGTAGTAATATATTGCTATGGAAATTAGCAATAATAATGAAAAAGATATAAAAGAGCAGCTTATTGACAAAATAAGCAAAAATCCCGCTGAGGAAGAAAATTATATTGAACTCAGCAAACTTTATCTGGGTGAGCAGAATTTTGAAGAAGCACTCGGTGTATATGAATCGCTTTTAAAAGTTAACCCTTTTAATTCACAGGCGTTAATAAATGCAGGAAGTTTGTATTTTTATTTCAAAAATCTCAACAAATCTATTGACTACTACACGCGTGCCACAGAAATAGAATCAAACAGTTTTTCTGTTTATATGAACCTTGGGAACGCTTATGCTGAACTTGGTGATTTTAACAAGGCAATGAAAAATTACACAAAAGCACTGGAACTCGAAAGTAACAGCGCGGCTTTATTCAATGCAATAGGATTGCTTTATCAAGACAACAAAGATTATCTGAGTGCTATTGTCAACTATGACAGAGCAATAGCTTTAGATGAGCAGGACCCTGAAAATTATATAAACAAAGCAAGTGCCCAAATGTCTATGCATATGTACAGAGAGGCTGTTAAAACATTAAAAAAAGCAATTTCACATGACAAAACCAATATGAAAGCTTTAATCTGCACAGCCAACTGTTATGCATCTTTGAAAGATTTTGATGATGCAGAAAAGTTTTTTGAAAAGTGCTACAAAATAGACAAAAATGTTTATCAGGTTTATGTATGCCACGCTATTGCATACTCTGATGCAGGCAGGACAGACCTGGCAATTGACAAGTATAAAGAAGCCATAACAGTTAATCCGAATATGCCTAATGCCTACATTCTGCTCGGTAACATTTATGTTGAGCAGCACAAATATCTTGAGGCACTGGACTGCTACAAAAAAGCATCTGAAATCAACCCGAATGATGCAAAAACATATACCTTTATAGGCAATACCTACTTTATGCTTAATGATTTAGAAAATGCCATTCATACTTACAGAACCGCGCTTGCGCATAATGAACAAGCGCAGGAAAACAAACTTGTATATATAGAAATCTTACAGGAATACATAAACAGAAAAGAAGCTGAATCTTCAGGAGAAAAAAGTGTCATATCCTAGAAATTATGTCCATCCCTCTTTATTTGAAAAAATAGTTGCCTCAGTATCATATATTTGCCCGCTTGTCGGCTTTATATTTATTATCATTACAGCACTTATGAAAAAAGATATGAAACCGTTTTTAAAATATCATATCTTTCAGTCTATATTTATTGCATTTGCGCTGTGGTTAGTTATCACAGGTCTTACATTTGCTATGAATCTTTTGAGTTATATTCCTTTGGTAAAAAATCTTGTCGGAATGCTCACTTTCTTTTTGAACACACCTTTATTTTTCGGTTTTTCTGTTGTTACTTTTGTTTATTTTGTTTTTGTAGTTTATTTGATTCTGGGTGTATTGAGAGGCTCGGACAGCTATGTTCCCTGGGTTTCTGATATTATTAAAACAAACTTAAGAGGTCAGTTTTAATTTAGTAACAAAAACAGAGAGGATAGTTGATGAAGTTTGACAGCATTGCCGTGCAAGGGTTTCATCAGGCAAAAGACAACAGACATTGTATACCGGTACCCATTTATCAAACAACGGCTTTTGACTTTGATAATGTACAATACGCAGCGGATTTATTTGATTTAAAAACAGCAGGAGATATTTATACAAGAATATCAAACCCGACAACACAGGTGCTGGAAGAACGTGTTGCCGCACTTGAAGGCGGAGCAGGTGCACTTGCTGTGTCTTCCGGACAGTCTGCATCTTTAATTGCAGTTTTAAACATTGCAAAAGCAGGCGATGACATGGTTGCATCATCCACTTTATACGGAGGAACCTTCAACCTGCTTCATTCTACATTGAGAAAACTCGGAATAAACACTATATTTGTGAAAGGCGAGACCTTTGAAGATTACGAAAAAGCAATAACACCCAAAACAAGATGCCTGTTTACTGAAATGGTAGGGAATCCAAAACTTAATGTTCTGGATATTGAAGCAGCAGCAAAAGCTGCACACAAACACAATATTCCGCTCATCGTAGACAATACCGTACCTTCACCATACCTTTGCCGTCCTTTTGAATGGGGGGCTGATATAATTGTTCATTCATTGACAAAATATATATCCGGCCACGGCAACTCTATGGGCGGTATGATAGTAGATTCGGGCAATTTTGACTGGAAAGCTTCGGGTAAATTTCCGGAACTTGTTGAGCCTGACGAAAGTTATCACGGTTTAAGCTACACAGAATCATTTGGCAAAGCAGCTTTTATAGTAAAAGCAAGAGGTCAGCTTTTACGAGACTTCGGCTCCTGCATTAGCCCGTTTAATTCATATTTAACTCTGCTCGGGCTTGAGACTTTGCATTTAAGGATGCAGCGCGTTTCAGATACTGCTCTCAAAGTTGCAAAACACCTTAAGAATCATCCAAATATTGAATGGGTAAACTACCCGGGTCTTGAAGACAACGAGTATTACCCGATGGTGAAAAAATACATGCCCAAAGGTGCATCATCCATTATCAGCTTTGGTATCAAAGGCGGAAGAGAAGCGGGAATTAAGTTTATAGAAAATGTAAAACTCTTAATCCATGCAACAAACATCGGCGACTCCCGTTCAATTATCACATATCCGTGTCTGACTACTCACAGACAGCTGAATGATGAACAGCTTAAAGCCTGCGGCATATCAGATGACTTCATGAGACTTTCTGTTGGTCTTGAGGATGTTGATGATATAATTAAAGATATTGAGCAGGCAATGAATTAATTTAGAGAAAAGGAATATTGAAAAAGATGCAAAATTACGTTCAATCAAAGGTTAGAGACATTGTGGATTTTCCTAAAAAAGGGATTATATTCAGAGACATTACAACTGCGGTAAAAGACCCTAAAGCACTACAGTTTATGGTAGATTTTCTTGTACAGCAGTATGAAGATAAAAAAATTGATTACGTTGTAGGCATTGAGTCACGCGGATTTATCTTCGGCGCACCTCTTGCATACAAACTCGGCGCAGGATTTGTCGTTGTAAGAAAACCCGGAAAACTCCCTGCTGATGTTATTTCACAGGAGTATGCTCTTGAATACGGTACAGACAAGATTGAAATGCATGCAGACGCTGTTGAAGCCGGTAAAAATGTGCTTGTTATTGATGACCTTCTTGCAACGGGCGGTACTGTTGACGCGGCCTGCAAACTTCTTAAAAAAGCAGGTGCAAATGTTGTAGGGGCAGGATTTATAATCGAACTTTCAGACCTCGGCGGAAGAAAAAAACTCGAAGGTATTGAAGTTACGTCAATGATTCAGTATAAAGGTTTATAATTTTAATAATAAAAAAGCAAAAGAGCCGTATAAAGCGGCTCTTTTTTCACTTATTCCTGTGCAATTTGTGATTTTGTCTCAATAAAAAGATTCATCAATTCTATGTCGTCATAGTCAATATAAGCCATTTGGAAAAGGTTTTTGCCGGATTTAATTGTCAGCTGGTTTGTACTGTTAGGTTTTACAAGCCCGCGTGGAATCTTAATCTGTTGATTGTCTCCGTTAAGGTTAAGTTCTGCAATCATATTTCCGTTAAAGTAAACCTGAGGCGGTGCAGCATAAGCTGTTTTGACTTTTGACTGTCCCATATCTCTTGCCATTTTTGTATCAATACCTATTACAGAACCGATAACAAGATAAACATCTTCATTTGGCGGGATATTTCCGACCTTAAAGTTTTTTGTATAAAAAGGTCCTATTGCTTTAACTCTGAATTCACCGGCATTGGCAGAATTTTCAGAATAATTATCATCACCTATATGATACATATCTGTGTCAATAATAATATCGTGGGGATTTGTCTTTTCAATACCGATAACAATAGGTTTTGATGTGGAAGTTCCGTCTACTGTAAGAGAAAAAGGTTTGTATCCGTCTTTTTGCACGGACATAATTGTCGGAGCATCTATTTTTGCCCCCAGATTAAATCTTCCCTCATCATCCGTACGTGTATGATACCCTTTGGACGGAAGTGCAACGTCAGCCTGTGAAACAGGTGCTTGTGTGTGCGAGTCAATTACCTGATTGTAATCTCCTGTGCCTGTTTTTTCTACATTTCCGTTAATTGCAGCAAATGTCATTACTGCCGAAAATCCTAATGTCACAGTAAGTGCACATATTTTGTACAGATTATGTTTTTCCATATTTTTTCCTCTGATTGCGTACTTATCTGATAATTTTATACAAATTCACAATCAGAACTATGCCCGAAGCAGGCTAGCCGTTAGCGGCAAGCTTTTTAAAAAAGTTTTTTACAAGTTATTTTTATAGTAAAATTTTGCTATAAAACAGTTAAGAATAAGGAATGAAGTTATGTCAGAATTACAACATAAACCGCTCACAGGCGCACAAATCAGAGAAGCATTTTTAAAATTCTTTGCAGAAAAACATCAGTCAACAATTGTAAAAAGTTCTTCACTGGTGCCTGACAACCCGACAGTACTTTTGACAACAGCGGGAATGCTCCAATTTGTGCCGTATTTCCTGGGTTATGAAGAATGCCCCTATGACCCTAAAAGAATCACAACCTGCCAGAAATGCGCACGCGCCGGCGGAAAAGATTCTGACATCGAAAACGTAGGAAGAACACCCCGCCACCATACTTTTTTCGAAATGCTAGGGAACTTCTCTTTCGGTGATTATTACAAAGATGAAGTTATTCCCTGGGCGTGGGACTTTGTCACAAATTACCTTCACTTAGACCCTGAAAGACTCTACATCACTATATATAAAGACGATGATGAAGCTTTTGATATCTGGCATAACAAAGTCGGAATCCCTGCCGAAAAAATATTCAGAAAAGGCAAAAAAGACAATTTCTGGGGTCCTGTATCAGACGTAGGCTCCTGCGGTCCTTGCTCTGAAATTCACTATGACCTTGGCGAAGATATGAAATGCTGCGATGACTGTTCTGTTGCGACATGCGAGTGCGACAGATGGGTTGAAATCTGGAACCTTGTATTCACAGAACTTTTCAAAGACAAAGAAGGCAACTTCACTCCGCTTGAAAAGAAAAATGTTGATACAGGCATGGGTCTTGAAAGAATTGCAATGGTTGTTCAAGGCAAAACTTCAACTTTTGAAACAGACCTTTTAACGCCTATTTTGAATAAAGTCTGTGAAATGACAGGCAAAAAATACAAACAGGATAACAAAACAGATATATCATTAAGGATAATCACAGACCACGCAAGATGTGTGTCGTTTATGATTTCAGACGGAATTGTACCGGGTAACGAGGGAAGAAATTATGTTCTGCGTATGATTATGAGACGTGCTCTTCGCCACGGAAAAATGCTTGGCTTAGAACTTCCTTTCCTTTACAACATCGTTGATACAGTTGTAGACAACTACAAAGAAGCTTATCCTGAACTCGAAGAAAACCGTCAAAAAATCAAAGATGTTATTAAAAAAGAAGAAGAAAAGTTTAAACAGACTCTTGATAGAGGGCAAAAACTGCTGGATGACCTTCTTTCAGACGGATCAAAAGAAATCAGTGGAGAAAATGCTTTCAAACTCTATGACACATACGGTTTCCCTCTTGAATTGACAGTTGAAATTGCTCAAGAAAAAGGCATTTCCGTTGATGAAGAAGGCTTTAAAAAATGTATGAAAGAGCAGAAAGAAAGAGCCAAAGCAGCTGCTCAAAAAATTATATTAACTGACGACCTTATCTATATAGATATTGAAAAAGAAAAAGGCGAGACTGTGTTCACAGGCTATGAAAAAACTTGCGGCGAAGGCAAAGTAGCTGCACTCGTAAAAGACGCGCAAAAAATTGATACTGCTGACGAAGGAGAAACCGTTGATATTATTTTAGACACAACACCCTTCTATGCAGAATGCGGCGGTCAGGTTGGTGACTCAGGCGTGATTGAAGGTAAAAACTTTAAAGCAAAAGTTTTAAACACCTTTAAAGTAGACAATCTCTACGCTCACAGAGCCGAAATTACAGAAGGCACAGTAAAAACAGATGACACAGTTTGTGCGGCTATTGATGAATACAGAAGAAAACAAATCACTGCCCACCACACAACAGCCCACCTTTTGCAGTCAGCATTGCAAAAAGTACTCGGTGATGGTGTTAAACAGGCAGGTTCTCAGGTAGAACCGGACAAAACACGTTTTGACTTCTCTTTTGACAGAGCAATGACAGCTTCTGAAATCGAACAGGTCGAAGCTTTAATGAACGATTGGATTTCACAGGGGCTTGAACAGCACACAGATGTAATGGACGCTGAAGAAGCTAAAAAATGCGGAGCAATGGCATTATTCGGTGAAAAATACGGCGACAAGGTAAGGGTTGTCGGAGTAAAAGACAAAAAAGGCAATTTTGTTTCACGCGAACTCTGCGGCGGTACTCACGTAAACAACACGGCAGAAATCAGACTCGCCAAAGTTGTACAGGAATCTGCAATTTCAGCAGGTTCAAGACGTATTGAGGTTGTTGTTGCAGATGCGGCATTCAAATTCCTCAACGACAGAGCAAAAGAAGCAGAAAAACTCGCACATCTTTTCAAATCTCAAGTAGGAGAAATAGGCGAGCGTGTTGACAAGCTTATTGAAACAAACAAAAACCTGACAAAACGCACAGTTGAACTTCAGAAAGAAATAGCAAACGCAAAATTTTCTACTTTCTTGAGCAAAACTCAAGAAATCAAAGACGGCAAGTTGTTTATTTCAAAAATTGAAGACTTTGAACCTGCAATGGTAAAAGAGTTTGTGGAAAAATTATCCGATAAACTCGGCAACAGCATTATTGTAATAGGTTCGCTCAAAAAAGACGGCGGTGTCTTTATCATGGTAAAAGTTTCCGATAACTTTGTTCAAAAAGGTGTTAATGCAGGCAAAATCGTAGGACAGATTGCTGCGGCAACAGAAGGCAAAGGCGGCGGCCGTCCGAACTTTGCACAGGGTGCAGGCTCCAATGCAGCCAACCTCGATACAGTATTGGCTCAAATTGAAAAAGACATAAAGCTGCTTTAATTAAAGCGGCTTTGAGCAGAGGACAAGCCGTCAGACAGGTACGCTTCAACAGCATCTTTTATAACAGGCAGTTCTGTTTTCAGTTCTGTGAGTTGTTCCTGTGAAAAATTTTGCATTACATATACCTCGGAGGGCAAAGGAGGCTGTGGGCCTATGCCTATTTTCAAACGGTCAAAGCTGTTATTCCCGCCCAGAACATTTATAACGGACTTGATACCGTTATGCCCGCCGTCAGAGCCCTTGGCACGAAAGCGAAGTTTTCCGACAGGCATAGCAATATCATCATATATCACAAGAATGTCTTCTCTTTGAATCTTATAAAAATTCATAACCGCAATCAGCGACTGTCCTGAAAGGTTCATAAAAGTATGAGGTTTCAAAAGTATTAAAGACTCGCCGTCTTTATTAATTTTTGCAATTTCGCCGTTAAATTTTGATTCGAATTTAAAATCAAAGTTCCACTGATAACTCAAATAATCAAGCGCCATAAAACCTGCATTATGGCGTGTAAATTTGTATTTATCACCCGGATTACCCAGACCTGTTATTAATTTCATGGTTTTACTTTCTATATAAATTTTGTTTGAACTTTATCAAAAAATAAAATTACTCTAAGTGTTACGTCCTTTTTACCAATAACAAAAAGTTAAAAGCAGTTTATCAATATAATGTGAGTTTAAATTAAAACATATTTTTAAAACTTTTCCAAATATATTTTAGGGACGGAGGAGACTAATGTCAACCAAAAGCAAAGCCATAGTAAACTTGAAAAGCAGTGAAAAGGTTGCGAATTTTCTTGAATCAAATCATCTGCATAAAAAAGATTTTGCAGAGATGATAGGAGTCACACTTTCATACGTATACAATTTGATAGACAATGCCATCCCTTTTTCTACCAGAGGGATAACTTTAGAGAGAATTGCAACAGTAATGGATGTGGAGCCGGAAGAATTTGTTGAATACAAAATTCCGCAGGAACCTATTATCATTGACGAATCTGTTGAATTTTTAAAAGACAAACAACAGCAAAAAGGCATTTCGACAGTACAGTTGTTAAAAAGTTTTCCGAGAAAAAAACGTGTGGAAATTGTTGATATCTTAAGAGGGGCAAGACCTATACCGCTAGATTGGAAAGAACTTTCCCTGATAGCGCAGGTCTTGGATATCAGCAAAGAAGAAATATACCCTTTCTGGGAGGAAAGAGCAAGACAACTGTTTCAAACTGCAGGAATGAACCTCCAGACAAATAACGGGCTTATTGACGCAATGTTTGACTGTGCAAGAAAATATGTGGATAGTGCAAGATAACAAAATCCGCCTCTTTGATTATTTGCGTTCGGTCGGAGTAACGTCCGACCTCACATGGGCGCTCTCTTCGATACGCGCCCGCGAAAATCCGCTATTTACCTATACAAAAATGCTCGAATATATTTTCTAAGATTTCATCGGTGATAACTTCACCGGTGATTTCGTCTAAAGCAAGCAGTGCTGTTTTAATATCTATTGATATCAAATCCTGCAATTCTCCGTTTTGTGCGGCAATCAGCGCATTAGACAGAGCGTTTTTCGCATTACGAAGGCATTCTTCCTGTCTCCGGTTGGTCACAAACTCTGTTTCCATAGCATCTTTATCGAGTACTGCTTCTTTGATTTTTTCTTTTAATTCTTCTATGTTGTATCCTGTTTTTGAAGAAATATTTAAAGCCTCGGGGTTCGGAACCTCTGCAAGGTCAGACTTTGCAGCAATTTTGATATGGGGTTTATTCTCTATCATTTCATATATCAGAGCATCGTTCTCATCAAAGCCCTTGCTCCAGTCAAACAAAAACAGTATCAAGTCCGAGTTTTCAACACAGTTTTTGGTATACTCAATACCTATTGCCTCTACCTTATCAACCTCATCGTTGTCTCTAATGCCCGCCGTATCAATAAGAGTAGCAGGAATACCATCAATATCTAAAGACTCCTGTATAACATCTCTTGTTGTACCGGGAATTTCTGTTACAATAGCCCGTTCAAGGTTCAGCAAAGCATTGAACAAAGAGGATTTACCGGCATTGGGGCATCCCGCAATAGCTATTTTAATACCCTGACGCATTATATTGGAAGCATTTGCATTTTTTAAAATATCTGTTATTTTTTTTATATTCTTTTCAATTTCTTCTATTAAATATGAATACTCAGGCTCTTTTACATCCTCAGGAAAATCCACGGCAGCAATGATTCTTGAATACAAAAGAAAAAGAGAATCTTTTATTTCTTTAATTTTTCGAGCAAGCATACCAGAGAGGTTGTTTGCGCTTTTTTGTGCAAAGTTTGAAGTTTTGGCATGAATAATATCTAAGACAGCCTCTGCCTGCGACAAATCAAGTTTTTTATTTAAAAATGCGCGCTTTGTAAATTCGCCTTTCTGTGCCATTCTTGCGCCGTTTTGCAATGTAAGGTCGAGAATCTTTTTCACAACCTTAGGACCGCCATGGCACTGAATTTCTACAACATCCTCGCCCGTATAGCTGTGAGGGTTTTTAAAAGGCAGGACAATAACCTCATCCACCTTTTGTTCATTATCCAGTATCCAGCCATGGTGTATTTTACCGGCTTCTAGTTTTTTTGATGAAAAAATTTTTTCTGCAATTTCAAAAGCTTTATCGCCTGAAATCCTAATTACACCGACCCCGCCAATACCAAGAGGGGTTGCAATTGCGGATATTGTTTCAAATTCATAGTTAATATTCATATTTGTAATATTAGTATTAATACGGATTTCATGCAAACGTTAAGAAATATTAACCAATTTCTTTTCAAAAAGGCAATTATTTCTTAAGTAAATACTTTATATATATACAAGAAATACAAAGAGACCGAGAGAAAAAGATTTAATTTATACATACACACTGACCTACCACACTAACCTACACTTACTACTTACTTACACACACGAGGAATCAAAAAAAGATTCATCCGGAATTCATTAAGAGTTCCGGTTTTTTTTTGCCTTCTTTTCTTAGCGAGTTGGAGCGAGCACATCCTGTGAGGCGGGACGTAACTCCCGCCGAACTGATAATAAAAACATAAATTACTTCAATATATATCCTGTAGCCTTTATATTGCCGTTTTTGTAGTTTAAAATGTAATATTCTGGATTTGAGGCGTCAATTGAAGCCTCCATACTCGCCTGATGCTTGCGTTCTGTTTGGTCAAGAGGCTTTTTTCTTTTGTTATTTTTATACTTTTTAGCCTGTTTTTCCCGTTCTTTTATGCGTTCCCGTTCCTCTTCCTGTGAAACCATCTTCTCTACAAGCTTTGCAACAGGAACAGATGCTCTTATTTGATTTGACTCAACAAAATAGAGCGTTTTTCTATTCGGTGAGAGAACAATCTGATAATGCCCGGGAGGAATTGTATTGCCATCAAAGTCCTCAAGAATATAAGGCATATTTAAAATAGGATACGAGGAAGAAGGATAACCAAATTTTATATAGCCTTTATCTTCATCAAGCAAACCCGACTTGTATGAAGGATAAGGCAGTATATCATCGGGATTATTTAAAGCAAGGTGCGTGCAATCAATTATCATAATATCTTTATACCATACTTTTATAGATATTAGACAAAAAAATACCCTTCTCTTATAAAAAGAAGGGTATTTTTAAGTTTATTTATAACAATTTAGTCAAAATTTCAGCATCACCGTCAGTTACATGAATTGTATGTTCAAAGTGAGCGGAAGGTCTTCCGTCATTTGTAACAACAGTCCAATCATCTTCCAGCGTGTGGACATCATCACAGCCGAGATTCAACATAGGTTCTATTGCAATTGTCATACCGTTTTTAATGACAAATTTATTGCCTACTCTGTAGTTGAACACAAATGGATCCTCGTGCATTTGTCGACCTACACCATGACCGCCATACTGACGAACAATGCCGAGCCCTTTTTCATTTGCAACATCTTCGACTGCACCTGAAACATCGTCTAAAAGTGTATTGTCCTTCATAACTGAAATCGCAGCCATAAGAGCTCTCTCTGTTGTTTCAAGAAGCATTTTGCATTCATCAGAAATATTTCCGACAGGATAGGTCCACGCACCGTCTCCGACAAGTCCTCTGTATGTGGCACCGACATCAATACTTACAATGTCGCCTTCTTTCAAGATACAAGTCTCTCTCGGGATTCCGTGGACTACCTCACCGTTTACCGATGCACAAATCGAAGCAGGGAATCCATTGTATCCTAAAAACGTAGGAATTGCTTTATGCTCCTTAATAATTCTCATTGCAGCATCATCAAGGTATTTTGTTGAAACACCGGGTTCAATGATTCTTCTCATTTCCTGATGAACCAAAGCAACAATGTTGCCGGCTTCTTTCATCAGTTTTATTTCTTCACGTGACTTTTTGTGTACTGCCATTATTTAATCACTTCTTTCAGTTTTTCATATATCTCATCTATTGAGCCTGTTGCGTCTATTTTTGATAATACGCCTCTTTTTTCATAAAAATCAATAAGCGGAGCAGTCTGGGCAAAGTATGTGTCAAATCTATTCTTAGCAATTTCTTCGGTGTCATCTTTTCTTTGTACAAGTTCTGCACCGCAAGCATCACAGATGCCTTCCTGCTTGATAGGCATAGTTTTTAAATTATAAATAGCACCGCAGGCAGGGCAGGAACGTCTGTAAATGATTCTTTCCATAAGATTGTCTATAGGTACGTCAAAGTAAATTACTTTTGTAGAAACTTCCTTGCCTGCATCAATTTCTTTCAGCATTTCATCGAGCATATTTGCCTGTTCAATGCTTCTGGGGAAGCCATCGAGAATAAAACCATTCTGCACATCATCTTTAGATAGTCTGTCTTTAATAATCTGTGCAACAACTTCAACAGGAACAAGCGCACCTTTTTCTACATAATCTTTAGCAATTTTACCGGCTTCTGTACCTTCTGCCATTGCCGCTCTTAAAAGGGAGCCTGTATCAACGTGAATAAATCCTGTATCAGCAGCGAGTTTTTTTGTCTGTGTACCTTTTCCGCTCGCCGGAGGTCCCATAAAAATTAATTCTTTTTTCATTTACCCTTTAACTCCTAATAATATTTATTTCCGAAATCATTCTATCACGCCGGCAAGCCGATAACAAGGAGGAGATTATCTTATATATTACATATGTATATAAACAATATATGTACTTTTGTAAAACTTATTCAAATTAGACTTCATGTATTAAGAAAAAAAATCTATACTAAAGTTGTAGGGAAAGTAAAAACTTCCTGATTTATCTATTGTACAACCATACAACTAAAGTACACTTTTCCCCAAAAGAAACTTTAGAAAAGTATCGTCAGAAGGCCTAAGGATAGGTCTAAAAGTTAATAAAGGGATTTATAATGTCTATCGTCATAAACACAAATATGCCGGCTATTCGTGCGCAGAATGCACTTACACGTGCATCATGGAGTTTGAACACAAGCCTTCAAAGATTGTCTACAGGAAGCAGAATCAACAGTGCAAAAGATGACCCTGCGGGTTCATATTATGCCGCAGGTTTAGATTCTCAGATAAGAGGTTCAAAAATCGCTTATCAAAATGTTTCTCTTGCTAACAATATGCTCCAAACCGCATCAGGAGACCTTGATTCAATAAACGATCAGGTTGAAAGAATCAAAGACCTTGCAACCCAGTATGCAAACGAAACATTGACAACCGAGGAAAAAACAGCTATTACAAACGAAGTTCAGCAAAGGGTTGACGAGATTAACAGAATAGCGAAAGAATCCAAATTCAATAAATTGAACCTTCTTGACGGTACAAAATCAGGAGGAGTAAGAATTCAAATAGGTGCAAATGCTGATCCTTCCACTAATTCGCTTCGTATAGAAGGAGTTTTTGAGAAGTCAGACACAGAGTCAATTAATCTTTTCGGCGGTACAAGCAAATTCGCTACGGTATCTGCAGCTTTTGCAACAGCAAGTACAGCCGCTGAATTTATTGATATAGCACAGGCATCGGCAGATCTTATTACCGAAAGAATTACAACGGCAGGTATTTATCAGTCAAGACTTGAGTCAATAAGCAATGCTCTTATGACACAGAATGAAAACCTCAACAGTGCCTACAGCACGGTTATGGATGCAGATATAGCAGCCGAAACTTCGAACTTTATAAAGAATCAGCTGCTAATGCAGACAGCGTCTTCTATGCTGACACAGGCAAACCAGATGGAAGGTGTTCTGGCTCTCAAACTTGTTAATGCTCTTGGCTAACTTTGCACCAAAGGTTGTAAAAAACCTTATTTCAAGCTGTTTAAAAGTTGTATGTTCTATACAATAGTATACTTTTGCGTGCAATTTTTTATATTTTATATACTTAAGTTGTAGAAATCTCAAACTTAATAAGAATTAATTTCCACCTTTCAATGCCTTAATATGATAGTACCGAACAGGGACGTTATACACAGGATATGCGAAAGGAGATAATGCAATGGCAATTATCGTTAACACAAACATGTCTTCTTTGAAGACACAGAACAATTTGAATAATGCAACTAATGCCCTAAACACGGCATTGGAAAGAATGTCTACAGGTTCTAAAATCAACAGTGCAAAAGATGACGCTGCAGGTTTATACGTAGCTACAAACCTCTCTAAACAAATCAGCGGTTCAAAAATTGCTCAATCGAACGTTGAAACAGGAAATAACGTATTAAGTACAGTAGAAGGAAACCTCGATGTAATCTTAGATAACCTTAATCGTATCAGAGACTTGACCGTTCAGGCTTCCAACGGTGTATATGATGAGGATTCACAAAAAGCTATGTCTGATGAAGTTGCTGCTCGTATGGATGAAATCACAAGAATCTCTAACTCAGCAGAGTTCAACGGTATGAAATTAATCAACGGAAGCATAACAAATGACTTAAGGCTACAGGTTGGTGCAAATTCAGATGCAACAGCAAACTGTATCCACGTATCAAAAGATGTATTTGCCTGCATGAGCGCTAACGGTGCTCTCAAACTCGGGGCAGCAGCTGATATTGCTACAAAATTCAAAGATCCCAGTGCTGCTGCAGAATATATCAAAACAGTAGACGCGGCAATCACCCTTGTTAATAAAAACAAGTCTACAATAGGTGCTATTCAAAACAGACTTGATGCTGCAGCATCTTCTTTAACAACTACAATCGAAAACGCTACAGCAGCTAAATCAACTATCATGGACGCTGACATTGCGGCAGAATCAGCTGAATACACTAAACAGCAGATTCTAAGACAAACATCGGCAACACTGCTGGTTCAGGCAAATGCTATGCCGTCACTCGCTTTGAATCTTATTGCAGGCTAGTTTAATAATAAGTTAATTACAGATGTATAAAGAGTTAACGATAATTACACGCCGGAGAGCAATCTCCGGCTTTTTTTCATTTAAATTTTACTTTTTTTCATACCAAAGTATTAAAAAGTTCTAACTTTATAAGAATTAAGTTCATATATACAAAGCGATATTATATGTATGTGAAGAACAGGTGTCAACTTAAATTCACAGTCTAAATAGGGAAATATAGCTATTAGATTAAAAATAGTATTACAGTCTATTTTAATTTACAGGATGTAAATTAGGGTTATGCCGAAAGGAGAATCGTATGGCAATTATCGTTAACACAAACATGTCAGCTTTGAAAACTCAAAATAATTTGAACAAAGCTACAAACGCATTGAACACGGCATTGGAAAGAATGTCTACAGGTTCTAAAATCAACAGTGCAAAAGATGACGCTGCAGGTTTATACGTAGCTACAAACCTCTCTAAACAAATCAGCGGTTCAAAAATTGCTCAATCGAACGTTGAAACAGGAAATAACGTATTAAGTACAGTAGAAGGAAACCTCGATGTAATCTTAGATAACCTTAATCGTATCAGAGACTTGACCGTTCAGGCTTCCAACGGTGTATATGATGAGGATTCACAAAAAGCTATGTCTGACGAAGTCGCTGCTCGTATGGATGAAATCACAAGAATCTCTAACTCAGCTAACTTCAACGGTCTTAACCTCTTAAACGGAAGCATTACAAATGACCTCAGACTTCAGGTAGGTTCAGATGCAGATCCTTTGGCAAACTGTATCCACGTATCAAAAGATGTATTTGCCTGCATGAGCGCTAACGGTGCATTAGCATTGGGTACAACTGATGCTGTAGCCGCTACATTCAAAGATCCCAGTGCAGCAGCAGCATATCTTGAAACAGTAGACGCAGCAATCAACATAATCAATACTAACAAGTCTACAATCGGTGCTATTCAAAACAGACTTGAAGCTGCAGCATCTTCTTTAACAACTACAATCGAAAACGCTACAGCAGCTAAATCAACTATCATGGACGCTGATATCGCTGAAGAATCAGCTGAATATACAAAACAGCAGATTCTTCAACAAACATCAGCATCACTGCTGGTTCAAGCTAACCAACTGCCTTCATTGGCATTGAACTTAATCCAGTAAACGATTAAATAATTAAAAAATAACAATAGATAAATTTTTACAATAATAGGTGATGGCAACTTGCCCGGGACAATAAGTACCGGGCTTTTTTTTGAGAAATATTATTTACTAATGTTTTTCAGCCAAAAGTATTAACCTAAGGCAAGAAGCCCTGCACCAATCATACCTGCACGATTCTCAGTCATAGCAGTCTTTACAGTAACATTTGTAACAACAGACTCCGCGTTAATACGTCTTTCCATATCCTGAGTATTAATAAAAGCACACATTCCGCCCGAGATAACAATACAATCAGGATTAAAAATGTCTGTAAGAGATACAAGCCCCACAAAGATATATTCCAGCCACTGATTGAACACCTTTATAGAAAATTCATCGTTTTTTAAAACTCCGTCTGTAATATCATAAGTTGTTAATTCTTCCAGAAGTTTATCTTTATAAATACTTGAAGCAAATTCAGGATAATTTCCTGCACCATAAACAGCACAGTTTTTCAAACCGGTTCCGGAAGCATAAGACTCCCAGCAGTCATATCGTCCGCAGGTACATTTTTGTCTTTTATCAGCAAAAATTTTCATACTGCCTACTTCAAGCGCATTACCTGTTGAACCTCTATATAATTTGCCATCATTTACAATCCCGCCGCCAATACCTGTTCCTATAGTAATCATAAGAACTGTTTTAAAACCTTTAGCCGCACCCATTTTATATTCAGCAAAAGCTGCACAGTTTGCATCATTTTCAACATATACAGGTTTATTTGTAAGAGTAGAAAAATCTATGTCATTGTATCCGGCAGGCAGATTAGGAGTAGAACTGACAACTTTTGTATTTTCAAGATTGACTGCCCCTGCTGAAGATAACCCGACAACATCGATTTCATCATAGTGGTGTTCTACAATATTTTTCAGTTTATTATAAATTTCACCAGCAGATTTTGGCGTAGGTGTTTTTTTAACATCAGAAAGCAGATTCCCACATTCATCTACAATACCGTAGCAGATTTTTGTACCGCCTATATCAATCCCCAACGCCTTTTTTGCATGCATTATAAAACTTCCCTATTTATGTATTTATCTGTTTATGAATCTTTTTGTAATCAACTGAGGACGTGTAATTGCAGAACCTATCACAACGGAATGAGCACCGATTTCAAAAGCTTTATCAACCTGCTCGGGTGTCCAAATACGACCTTCAAGTATTACCGGACAATCAACTGCTTCAACCAGTCCTTTTAAAAGATCAAAATCAGGCTCATCAGTATTTTCAGGAGACTCAAGTGTATAGCCTGACAGAGTTGTAGATATTATATCCGCTCCGAGCAGTCTTGCATTAATTCCCTCTTGAAGTGTTGAAACATCAGCCATTACTATTTTTTTATTTATTTTAATAAATTTGATTATCTGTTTAAGATTATTTTCGCCTCTGGGTCTTGATGTACCATCCAGTGCAACTATATCCGCACCTGCCTGTATCAAATCCTTGGCGTCTTTTATTGTAGGCGTAATATAGACAATCTCACGCCAGTTGGGCGGAATAACTTCCGGTTTGGTTATGCCGATGACAGGAATATTAAACAGTTTTTTCGCATTGATAACATCTCTGACTCCTGCAACCCTCAGGGCAGCTGCACCGCCTTTTACAACAGACTGCATCATTGCTATCATACATTCTTCTCTGTACAAAGGCTCTGACGGCATTGCCTGAACTGATACTATTACTTTATTTTTTATTTGCGAAATTATATCCATAAATATAATTATAATGCTACTTTCAGGTATAGGCAAATAATTTTTTACAGTATATGTTGTTAAATTGTAACTAAATGTTAATAAACAAAACGAAAAAACTAAAGTTTTGAGATGGTAAAACCGATAAGTATACTGTAAGTCGTAAATGAAAAGGGAGTATTCACAATGGCAGGTTTTGAAAAATTCCAAAAAGCATTAAAAAAAGCTGAAGAAGAAAGACATGAAGAACTAAAACAAGATATTGCAAAAGTTCGCAATGTTGTAGAAAAAATTCTTACAATGGCAATAGAAAATACTGCTAATATTGCAAGAACAAAATACGCAGGTTTAGAAATGTTCTGATTATAAAATCATCAAAACATCACGAACAATCTTCGTAACAACAGCTGTTGAGACCTCGCTCTTGTCATAATCGGGAGCGAGTTCTACTATATCTGCACCTACAATATCAAAATCTTTGAGGTACTGAATCCATAGCGCAAGTTCTCTATACGTAAGCCCGTCAGGTTCAGGTGTACCGGTACCGGGCATATAAGCAGGATCCAGAACATCCACGTCAATTGTCAAAAATATTTTTTTATTCTTTATCGAGTCCAAATCAGAAGACATTTGAACAAGTGTATTAAACTCTTTCATCAAATCAAATTCTTCTTTTAATCCTGAACGAATACCAATTTGTTTTATATTTTCAAAGCCTATTGTTTCTCCTATTCTTCTCATAACAGATGCGTGAGACAATTTTTCACCGAGATAATCTTCTCTCAAATCCGTATGTGCATCAAAATGGATAACAGCTAAATCTTTATATTTCTCAAAACATGCTTTAACTGCAGGATAAGTAACGAGATGTTCTCCCCCTATTCCAAGGTACTTTTTATTGTCTGCAAAAACTTTACGGGCATTTTTCTCAATCAAGTCCATTGATTTTTGAGTATTGCCAAGAGGAAATTCCAACTCTCCGGCATCGTAAAATTTTACATCATCAAGATGTTTGTCATAAACCGGAGAATAATCCTCCAGCCCCCAGCTGGCGATACGCAGCCTTTCCGGAGCAAATCTGCTGCCCGGACGATAAGAACAAGTACCGTCAAAAGGAAGACCTATCATTACAATATCGGAATCACTGTAATTGTCAACAGAACCTATCCAATTCCGGCTTAAAAACGGACCAAGACTTTCTTGAAAATTCATAATATTACTGTCCCGAACCCGCATCATCTGTTTGAGCACTTTGCGCAGCCTGCAGAGCAGCTTTTTGCAAATCATTCTTTACAGAATAAAGTATAACAGTAATATCTGCTATAAGAATTTTTTTATTGCCTTCATATGGGGTAATACTGATTTTATCAAGATTGATAAGATAAGGATAGTTATATATATCCTGAAAATATGAACGAAACTGCATATAGTTGCCTATAAGCTGCATATTAATCGCACATATATTATAATCACTGACTATATTTTTTACGACAATATCATTCGCAGGTGATAGATTGTATGAAATTGAACGCAATTTCAAACCGTTATATTTTGCAGATTGAATCACATCCTCAAACATTACACCGAAAGAGGACATTTGATCCATAGTTGCCAGGTCGCTTTTATATACAGGTTTTGTAGAAACTTTTTCTTCACGTTCATAAGCTGCCTGTTTAGCTTTGAGATCTTCTATTTGTTTTTTCGTATCTTCAACGGCAACTGTTTTTGTTTTTACATCCTGATAAGCATTGTATGCAGGCTGAGCCTTTTGAAATATCAAATACAATCCGCCTATTAAGCAGAACAGAAGTATAACTATATAAATACTTTGCTGATTATTGTTCACTTTAATTTTACCCTTTCACTTTTTATCAGGATTAACTTATTGCGGCAACTCCGGTAAAGTCGGAACATTCGGATTAGCTGCGGCTTCAGATGGTGCAGAAGCACCCTGTGCCGGAGATTGAGCATTTGCTTTATCCGTCTGAGGATTTGGATTATCCTGTTTTACTGAGCCGAAAGCATTATTTGTCAATTCAAATGTATATGTTGCATTAGGTGTTTTTTCAATATCAATAACACCACCGTTATCATCAACACCGAGTTTCGATAAAATAAGATCAGAATCTGGTACATGACCTTTTATATTTCTGAAGAAGAGATAAACATCATCAACAGAAGTTGTCTGACCCTTTATGCCGTAGGCACCGTTAGTATCTGCATAGAAAGATGTCAGCCAGACTTTAGACGGAATATCCGAGCCAAGAGAATCATAATACAAAATCTTGTCAGCCATACTCTTATCTATAGACTTTGCTGCAGAATAAATATCAATTTTGCCGCTGCTTTTTCTCAATTGAGCCAGCTCGGCTTCCTGAGCCTGTGCTTCCTGTTCAAGTGCAGAACGTTTATTTTCAAGACTTGCACCGTATGTTCCTACAGCAAGAGAACAAAGGAAACACACGCCTAAAATCGCAGCACCAATTAATGCTGTATAAATAATAAGCTGTTCTTTAGTAAGGTCAAAGCCCATTACATTAACAGTATCAGGAGCATGGTAATCTGTCTGTGCAAGGAAATTAAGTTTTACACCGAACTCTCTTGCTCTATATACGGCAGCACCAATAGCTTCCGGTGTAATTGCCTTGATGTAATGAGGAAGCACATTCAAATCAACATCCATAATCGGCTGTTTTGAATACTGGTTGCATTCCAAAAATATTACATCACCGGGCTGTTTTAACTGAATAGCAAGAATCTCTGAACTTACATCATTGGATTCACTGATTATCATCAATTTATCCGTAGGATATTTATCCAGAACTGCTGAAGCTGCCTGAGCAATCGCAACATAAACTTCATCATTGTTAAACGACTTAATTGCGAGAGGCTCTTCCACATATTCTATAATGCTGTAGCCAAGAAGTGAGAATACAGCAAAACTGTTTTGAGAAACAAGAAGAATATTCCAAGCGCCATGAGACATTGCAAAATCTTTGGATAACTCCGTATATTCAAGAGTTTTCATCAAAGATGAATATGTATTTTCTATAGCAATAAGAGTAGCACCAAGATCATTAAAAATTTGTTTGATTATATCAACGACACCTTCTTGTATTGCAGAATACAAAATATATCTTTTTTCTGATAAATTATTTTCTTTTACCTCTGTCCAGCTGACAACGGGTATGTTTTTCTTGAACAGATAATTTTGCTCAATTTCTGACATAAGAGCGGTAGTAATACCTTCGTCATCAAGAACTGTAGGTAAAAAAGTATGTCCGAAACAGACACTCGGCATGTTAAGTATAACATTAGCATCTTTTGGCGTGATACGCAGTTCGTTAAACAAATCCTGAAGAGCCTGTTTAAATTCGCCGTAATCTTCTATTTCCCGGGTAGATGAGTTATAAGCAAGAGGTCTGTGAGCATATTTCATGATTTTATGCTGCTGTGCATCTACGACCATCATTTCAACACCTACGTTAGGTGATACTGAAATACCAACATTAACCTTCTTTGTGTCAGGCTTTAATTTTGCTAAAAAATTATTCATCAACTAATTCCAATTATTCCAAATTGATAACACTCTAATTTAAACTGATACAATTATATTATAGTATAATTATTATGGCAAGAATATTTAGAAACGGAACAAATTTGTTGCTATGGATAAGAAAAACATCAATAAATCAGATTATATATACGGCAGGAATGCTGTTTTTGAAGCACTTACAAAAAATGTGCGCAAAATTAACAAAATATTAATTTCTAAAGGTGTATCTCATGACTCTAAAATTAACGATATAATAAATTTTGCAAAAAACAGAGGTATAGTGTTTCAATTTGTTCCGAAAGAACGATTTGCCGGATTTGCAGACGTAAATCATCAGGGTATCATTGCAATGACATCACCTGTTGAATACACGGATTTTTATGAATTTTTGGAATCTAAAAAAGAAGGTTTTTCAAGAATTATCATATTAGATGGGATTGAGGATCCACACAATCTCGGAGCAATAATCAGAACCTGCGCCTGTGCCGGGTTTGACGCTGTAATAATACCCTCAAGACGCAATGCTCAGGTTAACTCAACAGTAGAAAAAACATCTGCAGGCGCCATTAACCACATGCCTTTAATTCAGGTTAATAGTCTTTCGAACGCGATTGACAAATTAAAAGATAACGACTATTGGATAATTGCGGCAGACGCACACGGGAAAGATAATTATTTTGATGTTGATTACACCGGCATGAATTTTGCTCTGATTATGGGCGGAGAGGAAACAGGGGTTTCGAAAAACAATCTTAAAAAATCAGATTTTATAGTAAAAATCCCGATGTTAAGAAACTTTAACTCACTCAATGTTTCCAACGCAGCATGCGCAATAATATACGAATCAGTAAGACAAGATTTGAAACATAGTGTATAATATTAATTAACCTAAATTCTACAGGAGAATAAATGGCAAACAAGACAGAGAAATTTACCCCGGAAGATATAGAAAATAATGAAGACAACGGGGAAGTTTCGATAGATAAAATTACAGAAGAACCTGAAGACGAAGAACTTATTATGTCTGTGGAAGAGCCAAAAACGGCAGAAAATGTTTCCAGCGTCAATGCCGATGATTCCGTAAAGATATATCTTCAACAGATAGGAAAAATCCCGCTATTAACAGCAGAGCAGGAACTTGAAGTTGCAAAAAAAATTAAAGAAACCAATGACGAGCATGCAAAAGAAGTTCTGGTCAATGCAAACCTGCGCCTTGTCGTAAGTATTGCTAAAAAATATATAGGCAGAGGGCTATCCTTCCTTGATTTAATTCAGGAAGGAAATATGGGTCTGATGAAAGCCGCAGAAAAATTTGATTATGCTAAAGGCTACAAATTTTCAACTTATGCAACTTGGTGGATACAGCAATCCATTACACGTGCGATTGCGGACAAATCAAGAATTATACGTCTGCCGGTTCACATGATTGAAACTTTGAGTAAAATCAAAAAAGTTACGGTAGATTTAACTACAGAGACAGGTAAAGTGCCTTCAAAAGAAGAAATTGCCTATCGTGTAGGTATTCCTGTAAACAAACTTACTAGCCTTATCAAGGCAGCACAATCCACTATCAGTATAGAAACACCAGCAACAGCTAAAGACGAATCATCAAAACTCGGTGATTTTATTGTGGATGAATCTACAATTTCTCCTGACACAAGGGTTTCTCAGGAAAATTTATTTGAAGATATTCAAAAAATGCTCAACCAGCTGAGTCCGAAAGAACGTGACGTACTCATTATGAGATACGGACTCAATGATGACGGCAACAGAAAAACTCTTGAAGAAATAGGCTCCAGATACGGTGTTTCAAGAGAACGTATCAGACAAATTGAAAATCGTGCAATAAGCAAACTCAAAAAACTCTGCAAAAATAATAATTTAAGCAAAGGCTTAAAAAATTATTTTCAATAATTTTTACTTTCAGCACAAAATTTTTTCTGCCACTTTAAGTTTTTCCTTTAGCATTGATAATATATATACCGAAACAAATTAAAAAGGAGAAATTATGACAGATAACAAAAGAGTGCTTCTTTGCATTATGGACGGCTGGGGAATAAATACCAACTGCCCTAAAGACGCTACAAAAACAGCAGATACTCCAAATTTTGACAAATTGAAAAAAGAAGAAGTTTATACACAAATTAATGCTTCGGGTGAATATGTCGGCTTGCCTGACGGACAAATGGGCAACTCCGAAGTAGGTCACCTCAACCTCGGTGCAGGTCGTGTTGTTTATCAGGATTTGACAAGAATCAACAAAGAAATCAGAGAAGGCAAATTCTTTGAAAATAAAGAATTTAAAGCAGCTATCGACCATGTTAAAAAATATGACTCGGCACTTCATCTTTACGGACTTGTTTCTACAGGCGGTGTGCACAGTTCTTTTGACCACGTGAAAGCACTTGTCAAAATGGCTGCCGAAAACGGACTTAAAAAAGTTTATGTCCACGCCTTCCTTGACGGAAGAGACACTCCGCCCAAAAGCGCTGTTGAATTTTTAGCTGAACTTGAAGCAGAACTCAAAAAATACGAATTGCCTCAAATAGCTACAATCTCCGGCAGATACTGGGCAATGGACAGAGATAACAGATGGGAGAGAGTAGAAAAAGCATATAATGCACTTCTTCTCGGTGAAGGAGAAAAAGCTGCGAACTCTGATGAAGCAATCAAAGCTTCTTACGCTAAAGAGGTGACAGATGAGTTTGTTGAACCAACAATAACAAATGCTGACCCTGACTCAAGAATCAAAGACAACGACGCAATAATCTTTTTCAACTACAGACCTGACAGAGCGCGCGAAATCACACGTGCTATGACTTTTGAAGAATTTGACGGATTCTCAAGAAAAGCAGTAAGAAAAAATCTTTATTACGTTTGTATGGCGCAGTATGACGAAACATTTCCTCTTCCGATTGCTTACCCGCCTGAAAAACTTACAAACATCCTTGGAGATGTGCTGGACGCGAACGGAGTAAAACAGTTTAGAACAGCAGAAACCGAAAAATACGCTCACATTACATTTTTCTTTAACGGCGGAGAAGAAAAATCAGGAAAACTTGAAACACGTGCTCTTGTTGCTTCTCCCAAAGTTGCAACTTATGATATGCAGCCTGAGATGAGTGCTCCTAAAGTTTGTGAAAATGTAATAAAAGCGCTCGATGACCCTCAGTACGGTTTTATCCTTGTAAACTTTGCCAACCCTGATATGGTAGGTCATACAGGTGTCTTTGATGCTGCTGTAAAAGCGGTTCACACAGTTGATGAATGTGTGGGTAAAATTGCACAAAAAGCAAAAGAAAACGGTGTTGTAATGCTGTTAACAGCAGACCACGGCAACTCAGAATGCATGGAAGACCCTGTAACTCACGCTCCGTTCACCGCACACACAACAAATCCCGTTCCGTTTATGCTGATTAACGGTGAAGGCAAATATCAACTCAAAGACACAGGTGCTTTGTGTGACGTAGCACCGACAGTGCTTCAGCTTTTAGGGATTAAACAACCTAAAGAAATGACCGGTAAAAGTCTAATAAAATAAAAACAATAAGAATTGTAAATTTTACACATAAAAAACGTCAAAATAAAAAATTGACGTTTTTTGTACAAGCACAACTCAATATGTAACAAGAAAAGGGGTAAAAATGCAAATCGATAAAGTAACAGTAGATAGAATAATAAAATTTGTTCCACAAGAGTTAAGAGCAGCAGCAAGAGAAGAAAGACTAAGTATTATAAGAGCAGCAAAAAAAGATCCTATATCCACAGCTTTTAACGCAGCCTATGGTAAAGTTAATTTTTCAAACAATTTTAAATTACAAAAATTACTTAAAGAATTAAACTATAATATGGTTGAACAAATATACAAAGCAAGTAAACAAAATCAAAGACCTTCAATTAAAGAAAATATACCTAATGTCGTAAAAGCAAGTATGAATCTGGACTAATTTGACATTAAAACATTTACTTTTTAAGATAAGTCTATGCATAATACACAGCTAGACTTATCTTTTTGTATAAAAGAAGACATAAGAAAGATAGATTATAAGGGTTTAGAAATAGGCGGCAGTAAGTCGTTTTCTTTTATGAAAGAAAACAGCAATACGGCAAAACCACTTATAGCACTTGAATTTTTATACTCTGACAACAAACTTTTAGAAAAACTTTCACAAGAAAATAAAGCCGATATTATTTCCATAAAATTTGATATAACGGAAGAAAATCTTGAACAAAAACTTTGCGCAATAAAAGACTTTTTAGAAAAACTGCCGTCTATTATTTCCCATCCCCTGATTTTAAGAGGTGCAAACAATAATGACATTGATAAAAAACTCGTACCATTGCTTGCGGAAAAAGCCCCTTGTGAATCCATCATTGCATTTGCGGATGAAAACACATACGAACAGATAGTTCCCGCTGTAACAAAAAACAATCATATTCTGGTATTAAGAAGCCCTATTGACATAAATCTGGCAAAGGAATTAAACATACTAACAACTGATAAAGGAATGTCTCCTGACAGAATACTAATTGACCCTGATATGGGAGGTCTCGGATACGGACTTGATTATGGTTACAGTATTATAGAAAAAATCAGACAGGCTGCATTTAACGGAGATACAATGCTTAACATGCCGATTATTGCTTTTATAGGTGAGGAATCTTACAGAGCAAAAGAAGCAAAATCTGATACATTTACTCAATGCTGGGGAAACTTTGATGAACGCTGTGTTATGTGGGAGATTGCCGGAGCCGGCGCAATGATTAGTGCAGGTGCAGACATAGTCGTATTATGGAATCCCAAAAGCGCAGAAATTTTGAAGGAGATTCTGTAATGGAGTTAACAGGTTTACAGATTTTTAAATATCTTCCCGGAGCAAAAAAAGCAGAAGGCACAAACTGCAAAAAATGCGGCTGCCCGACCTGTATGGCTTATGCCTTGAAACTCGCCAAAAAACAGGCTGATATTGAAAAATGCCCTCATATTCCGGATGAATTAAAATCAAAATTTAATGAAGCATCCAAAATTCAACAGCACGAAATCAAACTGTCAGAAAACCTTGTAACAGGCGGAGAAACTGTAATGTTCAGGCATGATAAAACATTTGTTAACCGCACTGTTATAGCAATAGCGCTTGACTCTGATGATATTGATTTTGATAAAAAGCTTGAACAGATAAAAAGTTATGAGATAGAAAGAATCGGTGAAGTTTTCAAAGTTGATGCGGTTTATCTGACAGGTAAAGACCTCAAAACAGCACGAACAAAAATCAAAAATGCAGGTATTGCCGTTATTTCCAATGAAGAAGATTACAAAATCATATCCGGCAGCAATGTGCAGGAACTTGCACAACTTTCACAAAAAGCTATAGATAACGGTGCAAAACAAATTATTTTTGACCTTATATACGGAGAAAAAAACATATCAAATGTTGTTGAACTGCTTACACACATAAGACGTGCAGCCATTCTGCAGCGATATGAGCCTCTTACTTATCCTGTCATGGTGAGGCTTCCCGAAAGAATGGATTCAATGCAGGCATGCGCCGTGTCTTCTCTTTTAATATGCAGATACGCTAATATTATTGTTTTAAACGAGTTTAATGCTGCACTGCTTTCCACACTTTTTACACTAAGACAGAATATTTATACAAATCCGCAAAAGCCGCTGCAGGTAGAAGCAAAGGTCTATGAATTTAACGAGCCTGATAAAAATGCACCTATTCTCTTAACAACAAATTTTGCACTCACATATTTTGCGGTAGCAGGCGAACTTGAAACCCTGCCTATGGGTTCTTATCTTGTTGTAACACCATCTGACGGAATGAGTGTACTTACTGCCTGGTCAGCAGACAAATTCACTGCGGAACTTGTTGCAAAATCAGTTAAAGACTTTGAACTTGCAAAAAAAGTAAATACAAGAAAAATTATTATTCCGGGGCTGCTTTCTCATATGAGAGAAGAACTTCAAGAAGCCATGCCTGAATGGGAAATTGTTGTTGGAACAATAGAAGCCTGTCAGATTCCGGAATTCTTAAAGCAGAATGATTCTTTATAAAAACAAAGGAACATGACCTGAGTACATAAGTATATTCCAGCCTTTATAATATTTTACCTGTGTTGCGCTTCCTGTCGGGATAAATACTCTGTTCTGATTTTCAACAGGAAGTTCCAGAGCATTTCTTATTGCCGCTCTTATGAAATTTGAATGTGTAACAACAATTATACGGCTGTTTATATTTTCTTCGATAATGCTATTCATTGTTTCTTCAACACGTGCGTCAAATTCCAGTAGAGTTTCCCCGCCTTCGGGTGCATAGCTTGAGGTAAGTTCATGATATTTTTGAAGCTGTTCCGGATATCGTTCTTCAATCTCTGTATAACTCAAACCTTTCCATTCACCGAAATCCTGATTTTTTAGTTCAGGACGGATTTCAAAATCCTGTCCGTACTCTTTCGCAACATATTGTGCTGTTTGAACACAGCTTAAAGACGCTCCTGTATAGATTTTATCAATCTGAGGAGAACGGTGAACTATCCATCTTGCTATACGATCTGCTTCTTCCTGTCCCTGCTCATTAAGAGGGGGATGAGTTTCTTTGTCGCAAATACGGTTTTCCTCCGTATAAAGAGTTGCACCGTGCGCTATGAATGTTACCTTGCATTTTCGTTTAAAAAGCATATTGTCTCTCCGTTGTCATGTATTTTAATAATCGGATAAATAACAAAAAACTTTAATGATAGGCTTATAAATAAATTAAAAGACCGAGATTATTAAAATCCCGGTCTTAATTTAAATAATTATATTTTTTATTCAATAATCATTCCGTTAGTCAAATCAATTTTAACAGGTTTTTTCAATTTCAAATTGAGAATATCGCCTTCTTTGATTTGAATTTTGTGACCTTTGAAGATTTTAAGGTATAAAGTTTTCCAGAATCCTTCAGGTCTGTATCCTCCCAGTGCATCACCGCAGAATGCAGCTGTCTGGTTACGGTCGGTTGTAATGGTGTGTGTTTCCATAACAACTTCACCGTTTCTTATAAAGAGTCTGCCTATTTTTACACTTGAGATTTTGCCGTTAAGTGTATCGTTTTCCACAAGAAGAAGATATCTTTCTTTTGTTACAAGGTTTTTGGGCAGTTTTGAAAGGAACTGATCACCGACTTTGCTTTTTCTGCATGTGATTTCTTTATTCACAACCATGATAGGAATAACTGTTCCTGCAGGAATTGTAGCAATATATCCTTCAAGAGCTGCAGGTATAACAATACCGTCAGCCATTCTGGGGCTCATTGCTTCTCTCAGTTTTGCGTTAGGATTGAGTTTTGCCTGTTCAAGCATTTTAACGAGGAATGCAGCAAGTTCTGCTCTTGTTGCAGGTCTTTGCGCATTAACTTTGCCTTCATCTCCAGGTGCTTTTACAATCATATCAAGAATTTCAGCCTTGCCTGCAGCAATAAGAACCCATTCGGGAATCTGCTCATAGTCAGAGTAGCTGTTTTCTAGAATTTCTTCCGCTTTTTGTCTTGATACGGTTTCTGTTGTCAAAGCGTTCACTACAGTAGAGATAACATGACCTCTGGAAACTGTTCCATACGGGTCAAAGTGTCCGTCAGGATATCCTTTTAAAAGATCAAACATAACGGCTCTTTGTATCACACCCCAGAACCAGTCTGTATTTTTTACATCTGTAAAGCTTACAGGCTGTTTGATTTCAGCTTTTTCTTGATCAAAAGCTTTTACTACCATAGAAGCAAACTCGCCTCTTGTAACAGCTTGGTCAGGTCGATAGTTGCCGTCAGGATACCCGACTACAACATTAAAATCAGTCAAAATCTGAATTTGTTTGTATGCCCAGTGGTCTTTTGGCAAATCTTTATACTCTTTGGCAAAAGAAGTTAAAGACGTAAAACAAAGAACCATAGCAAGCATCAAAGCTTTAGTTAAAAGTTTTTTCATAAATATCTCCTTAATTCTAAACACTTCGTGTTCTTATGCTGATTTTACCAGTATAAAAACCATGTTGCAAGGCATCGTCATATATCTTTACCATTGAGAGGAATATCTTTTTACATAAAAATTCTCATCATTTTTAAGAATTTCTTTTATGCTTTCTATAACAGGGGAAGATTGCTGCAGCAGAGAAATTACCATTGCTGTTTTCTCTCTGATTGTATAATCTCTAAACCGTGAGCAGCGTTCTAAGACAGCCTCAAGCCTTTCATTAACCGGAGCCTGCAGCACTGCCAGCGCCTCAAGACACCAGTAAAGATTAAATAATTTTTTTGTATACCAGTTGCTTCTTTTCAATTTCTCAAGTTCTTCAAATACTTCCTCAAATCTTTCATAAAGATTATGAAGGAAGTAATCTTTGTCCTCAATGAACGGCAGCACTTCTATAATCGTACGGCAGATATTTGGATTTATGTCGTTTACTGCTTTTAAAAGAATCAATGATATTTCTTTTGTCTGAAAAAATTTTAGACATAGAGGATTTTTCATAAACTCGTTTATTTTTTGAGAACAAGCCTCTCTGATAAGCCCGTGCTGCCCTGTCTGATGAAATGCAAGCAAATCCGCTTCTTCCTGTGTAAGTATTGTATCAAGTTTCAGAATACATATTTGTTTTTCTATATCTATTTCAGGATTTGATACGGAATCGAATCTCAAAACACAAAAAATATCATCTCTTGTGTAATCTTTTTCACACAGCAGTGCTGCGTTTTCAATCTCTTTTAAAATTTGAATATCATCACTCATAGTCACCAATATACCATAAGCGGGGGTTAAAAAAAGACACGGCATAAATTAAATTATGTTTGAGAGAATGAAAGGAATACAAAGTGAGAGAACTCGTTGATTTGATGAAAGAACTCCTTCTGATTAAAGAAGAAAAAAGTACAATGGTAGGGCTGAGCGGATTCAAAAGAGCACCAAAGCAGATAATTAAAAGAGTAAAAAAGAAAGTAAACAAAGAAGTAAAACTTTCCGACCTTATGAGAAGAGCCTAATCTTTATAAAGGGTGCAAATTCTTTTTGTTTATAGTATTATAACCCTATGTTTAAAAATATGGACAAAAGGAAACTCGTTTCATTTTTATCATTTGTATTAAAGCATTTTTATGCTTTTGAGAGTATATTCTACAATTGTAAGAATATAAATTTTCCCAAAACGAAACCCGTTATATTTGCACTGTGGCATGCACATCAGTGCGGATTGTATGCTAACGAAGACAGAGGTAAACTCAATGTTATGATATCAAAGTCAAATGACGGTGATATTATTGCTGCAGCCACAGAGCACGTAGGCATAAAAGTAGTCAGAGGTTCTTCAAAACGCTCCGGTGCATCTGCATCCCTCGCATTGCTTGAAAAACTCGAGCAGGGTGAATGTGCGGCTATTACCATTGATGGTCCGAGAGGTCCTTTTGGTGTTGCCAAAGAGGGTATTATCAACATTGCCAAACTTTCTCAGGTGCCGATAATCCCGATGACCTGGTATTCACCGTCAAAATGGCTTTTAGAATTCGATACATGGGATAAATTCAGATTTCCCGTTCTGGGTGTAAAAACAATTGCTGTTTACGGAGAGCCTATTTATGTCCCGTCCGACTGTTCAAAAGAAGATATGGAAATATACAGGCAGAAGGTTGAGACTGCATTAAAAGACCTGTACAAGTATGCTCAGGAAAACTATTACGACCTTTTAAAAAGCTAAAAATGGATAGAGGATAAGCCATGTCATCAATTATGAAAAAAGAAATTTTTGAAGAACCTTCTGTTATTCAAAATCTTATCAAAAATTACGTTGAACAAAACAGAGAAATCAAATTAAAACTTCCTGACAAGGTTGACAACATAGTTATTGTGGCAAGCGGCTCTTCCTACAACTGTGCGGCAATCGCAGCCCCGTTATTTATCGAATATGCCGGTATTCCCTGCGCATACGAATACTCCAGTGAGTTTATTCTCCAGAAGAAACATTTTATAACAGAAAATTCTTTATACATTTTTGTTTCACAATCCGGAGAGACATCAGACACACTTAATGCCCTGAAAAAAATCAAAGAAAAGGGTGTCAAAACGATGTGTATTACTAACGCAAAAGATTCTGCAATGTGGAAGCTTTGTGATTATCAAATACTTTCCGATGCAGGCGAAGAAAAAAGTATTGCTTCAACAAAAGCGCTTACAGCACAGATTTTCTGCTCCATCCTTGTTATGCTTAAGCTTATTGCAAAGAAAGGTGAAGACATATCAGGATATCTCAACACAATGAGAAGATTGAGCGAGTATCTTGAATCAATAACAAACGATTTTGAAAAAATTTCACAGGCTGCAAATCTTACTGCGCAGTACAATAATATTTCTATCCTCGGCAACAAAAACTACTATCCGATTGCAAAAGAAGGTGCCTTAAAAATGAAAGAAACCTGCTATCTTAATGTTATGGCGTATCCTTTCGGCGAATTTATGCACGGTCACGTTGCAGTGCTGAATCAAAAGTCTATAGTAATTGCTATCATTGATGAAGAAAATGCGGAATTTGCAATCAAGAATCTTGAAAAAATTAAAAAGCAGTACAATCCTAAAGTTATAACAATAACATCAGTTGAGAATGTAAAATCAGGCGACATAAACATTTATATAAAGACTAAAAGAAAAATGAAAGCAATTTTCGGCTCACTTTTGTCACTGCAGTTAATGGCATGCGAGATGGCGAATCTCCTGGACAAAAATCCTGATTCACCAAGAGGTTTGACTAAAGTCGTAAAAGATTAAATTTTTAAGTACAACCGGTGTATTTATTCATGCCTGACATTATGGTATCATTTGCCTGTGGGTGTTCCCAAGGGCTTATATTAATGTGAGGTATATTATGTTTTCTTTTTTTAAAAATCTCGGCGGGGGAAATCAAGAGGAAAAAATTGACACAGGTCTGAATCAAATTATAGAAAAACTCAAAACCCTTTATGATTATGATTCCATTCCCGAAGATAGAAAAGAATTCTTAAAAAACATCATTGAAGAAAACGGATATCTTCCATACCCCTATATCAAGGCACTAGAAGAACTTTCATCAGCAGAAGTGCTGTATGGTCTTGAAATCAAATGGGCAAAAAACAATGTCTATGATATAGAACAAGGCATATTTAACTTTGAAAACAATAACCTCTCACCCGCACAAAGAGCAGGTTATAAAAACGGAGACTGGATAAAAAAAGAACAGCATAACATCAAGCTGATAAATCTCGCAGGTCTTGCTGACGGAAATAAAACACAGGAAACAGGCAAACTCATTGACTGGCTCAGACAGATTCTTATTTTGCCTGCAGGGCTGGAAGAGTCAAAAATTCTCGGTACTACAGTATACCTCATACCTTTTCACCCCAGAGAATTCGGCTGTGCATATCTGCCTGTCAGCACGGAAGTAAGCCCTCATCTTGAAGACAAAAAAATAACCAAAAATCTGAATCTTAATACAAAACAACAGGTGCAGTTGTTTATAAAACTTGCTCAGCTTGCCGGTCACTGTGTAATCTATGATGTACTTCCCCAAACAGGCAGATTCTCAAAAATGGTTCTCGCTGACCCCGCAATTGCACGCTGGTATGATGTAGAAGAACTCATAAAAAAAATAGAAGCAGAAACAGATGCTGCTGCAAAAAAATTAGAAGAAATCTTTGATATCGAAGATGTAGAAATTGTAAGAGATATATACAAAGCAACTCTGAAGCAAGGTTCAAATGATTTGTCAGAGCATTACAAAAATATTTACGACAAGTTCGAAGAAATCATAGGACCGAAGAAAAAAGAATTTTCTGACGCTATGATGAAAAAAGATGTGCAGATTCAACTGCACAAAAGAGCAAAAGAAATTGCCGCAAGAATTAACGGATATAAAGCTTCTGACCCTGTAGAGGAAAAAGATATTGTAAAACAGGGAGAAACAATACAAACACTAATAAAAGAAGGTCTCTGGCCCGCACCCGGAGGAGCGTGGTGTTCTGCCGGCACTCCCGTGTTCGATAAGATGTCCGAAACAGGCGATTACCCTGTTTTCAAACACTTTGACTACAAATGCAGCGATGTAACACACTTTGCAAACCTCGACTGCCAGACACCGTACTACTTTGTATATCTTGAAACAGGCGAATACAACAAACCAGTAATAGAAACTTACATAAACTATCTGAAAAAATTGCAAAATGACTACAACTTTGACGGATTCAGAGTTGACCATATTGACCATATAGTAGATGACGTCTCTGAAAAAGACGGTGTACCGATAAGTTATCGCGCACCCAGAGAGGTTCTCGGCAAAGCAAACAGAGAGATGAAAAAAGCAGTTGCTCATTTTGCAACTCTTGCTGAATACATGCTTTGGAACAAATATTACAAAGAATATCACGATGATATGGCATTTGATATTCTCTGGGGCAATGACATTGTTTCTCAATTCTGCAAGACCCCGCAGACAATTATAGAGGACAACAGAGACTTAGAACAATTTAATTCCGACAATACAAACTCCGCATACGGAGATTTGTCCGTCCTAAAAAGTTACAACAATCAAGACGGCGAATTTTGCGCAATAGACCAGTACCCGGGACAGCTTGGCAGAGACGGTGCTCTGTTCAAATGGTTCAAATACAAATTCCTCCCCGGAGGCAAAAAAGCACAGCGTCCTGTTATGTACATTGACGGTGATGAATCCTTTACAAAAACAGGTATAGAAAGTGTTATAGGCGCAGAAGTATCAATGCCCAGAGAAAAAGATTACAAATTTTTTAACAAGTTTAATGCCATAAATAAATTTGCACTGGAAAATAAACTCACTCGAGAAGGAGAAGCAGAAATCATTACACAGGATAATGACGGCTTTGTGTGCTGGATGGTTTCTAAAAATCCGTTAAAAGAATCTTTGCTTGTTGTGGCGAACTATAATTCTCCTACGGAAAAAGTAACAGAGACAAACGAAGACGGCATTACAAACTCTTTCATAAAAGAAGGCAGCATTGTATACGACAAAAAAATAAGCATGCCCTGTGATTACTCTATCGTGAGCGAGTATGTTTACAAAGATTCCGATGACACAGGCAAAGCATTGTTTGAAGAAATTAAATTCGACAAATCCGAATCGGAAATGCACTTTGGAGAATTAAAACCTTCGGAATTTAAAATCTATAAGATTGTAAAATAGAAATTATTAAAAAATGTTACATGAGTAAAAATCATGGAAACCATGATGAGCAGTGGGTCTGCATGATTGTTAAAAAAATGTTACGTTTCACCATGCCCGAAAACCCTTCACAAACAACTATTTGAATGCTTTAATATTTATATTGAATTTAAAAGAATTGTTTATAAATTTTTTGGGAGGAGATTTGGACGATTTCCAAATCGAAAAAAAGACCGGTAAATTAACCGGTCCTTTTTATTTTATGATTTATTATTTTGTTTTCTTTCAAAGAGGTTACGTCCTGTGAATATGTATTTTATTGAATCCGCAGCAATATACGCTCCACCTAGAGAACCTATTGGCAACAATATTTTTGTAGCTTTATCCATCTTAGAAAAAACATTTCTGTTTTTATATAAAAATAGCGAACTTAAAATAGAAACTGCTGAGAAAAAGACCGCAGCTACACCTGGATAATCATCAAATTCATGCCATTGTGAATGTATTTTACCTTTGTCTCGTGCCCATTTTGTATCCTGTTTTAATCTGTGCACAAGTTCCTCGTCCTGTTCCCAGTTTGGATTTCGTTTGATAAAATCGTTTACAAATCCCCTTTCCATTGCATCGCTTGCTGTTTCAGGATTTTTTATCACCCGGTATGTTGAGTCATTCGGTCTTTTTCCTTGAAATGATTTTGGTATTTTATTGTAATTAGCTGTTATTTTCATTATATACCTCTTATTGTTTTTGCTATTTCAACGACTCTCGGGGTAACTTCATTATACAATGACTCTAATGAATTTAGGGTCTTTTCATTTAATATAACTTTACCTTCTTGCTTTAAACCTGCAGATATCAAACTATGTTCAATCATTCTTGATAACTGTTCGTCATTCATAATATACCCCATAAATTTTTTTGTTTTTTCTTTGAATATTTCACCATTATTTATATCTCCAAAAATTTCACTGCAAACAAGTGAATATAATGAGCCTTTTATAAGATTTTCTGCATATTCACTATTTATTTTCCCGCCATTTTCTACCATATGAGCCGCAATAGCAGGTGTAACAAGCTCAATTCCTTTTGCAGCTTTAGACATTGGATTGGTACTTAAAAATTGCATTGCTGCTTTTATAAACATTGCATTTTCAGAAGAAGCATTTTTTGCAATAGATAAACCTAATGCTTTAGCTGCAGAATCTTCTAATCTTTCAGCTGGCTTTTGTAAATCAATATATTGCTCAAAACCTATAATTAACCCTTGAAATGTTATAAATGCTATAAATTCTTTAGCCTTGTCCTTAGTATTCATTTTTCCGTTCCGGTAATCCCTTACAAACGCCCACCCCATAGCCTCGCAGAACATAGCAGACAATGCACCGTTAGAAAGTCTAAGATATGCTGTTACTGCAGCATTACCAGCACCTCCTGTCGGTAATGCTGCCACATGACCACCAACAGATGCAATAGAATTTAGCCATTTTAATACTCTGCCTCCGGTTATACCTGCAGAGAACATATGCATAGCAGCATGCAATAAACCGGCACTCATTGGAACATTAAAATTTTTTATTAAATCATAAAACATTTTTGTTTCAACAGATATTAAAAGAGGAATATCAGCCCCGACAGCACAGGCTTCGCCCATTGCAGCAGAGATACCTCCGCATATTAATGATGCCATATGAATATACATATGAGCTTCAGCTTTCTGGTCAGGAGTAATAATATTCTTACACCTGGAAGAAGCTTTAAAAGATATATTATTTTCTATTGATTTTTCAAAAAAGCAGGATTGTTTTTTCTATTGTTCTGAATATATTATCAACAAATTTGCTGGTTTATTAATTTTTGTTAATCAAAAATATTCTTTTTGATTAGCGGAATTTATATCTTCTGAATTATTTCTATTTCATTTCCGTCAGGGTCTTTGATAAAAGCAATTTTGGACTGTGCCTCTTCCATTAAGTAAGGCTCATACATATATTCTCCGCCAAAGGCTTTAAATTTTTTATCAAATTCATCCATGTCTTTTGTCTCAACAGCAAAATGTCCGAAAGCATTTCCGTTTTTATAACCGTTTTCAGGGTTCTCAAAATTCTGAGTAAGTTCAATTTCAAAATCACCGTCCTCACCTTTTAAAAAGTGCAGGATACAGTCGTCAAGCTTAATTTCATGAGTTTTTTTGAGTCCGAGCAGTTCTGTATAGAATTTCATTGATTTGTCTATATCTTTTACTCTAATCATTGCGTGCAAAAGTTTCATATATTTCTCCTTTAAAGTTGTAAAGTCACCTTACGGGTTAATCATATCATATTATTGTATTTTTTACTGTAGTTGGTATATTTGAAGTGGGAGCAATTTATGACCACACTCAAACAATCTATTCTATTTGTAATTGACGATCTTGAACTGAAATATTTTGAGTTTAACGACCTTGTAACAAATTTTTGGCTTATAAAAGAGTTTTTGTACAGAGACTACGAGGTCTTTGTGTGTATTAAAAGCGGCTTGATGACAGAAGCAAATATTGCAAAAACATTGTGCTATGAGGCTTATCAAGAAAACGGTGATATTTTCTACAAAAAAGACGAACCTAAAAAATACATAATAGAACACTTTGATGCAGTCTTTTTCCGTCCTGATCCGCCTGTGGATATTGATTATATCAATGCTTGCAATGTATTTGATTATGTTGATACGGAAAAAACCGTTGTTATCAATAATCCCGTAGCAATAAAAAATTTCAATGAAAAATTCCACCTGAATTATTTTACGGAATTTGCTCCTGAAAACATTGTTACGGCAAATGCTGATGAGATAAAAAACTTTGTCAGAGAACACAAAAAAGCTATTATAAAACCGCTAAATCTCTGCTTTGGTGGAGGGGTGTACTATCTTGACACAGAAGAAAGAAACATCAATGCCATTATCAACAACCTTACAAACAAAGGAAAAACCATGGTTATGGTGCAAAAATATCTCGAAGGTGCAGCAAAAGGCGACAAACGAATACTCATTCTTGGCGAGCATGTTTTTGACGAATGTATAACAAAACTCCCGGGCAAAGATGATTTTAAATTCAGCGAACACTCTGACAAATACTTTGAAGCCTCCACGCTGACAAAAGAAGAAAAAGAAATGGCGTTGAAGGTTGCAAAACACTTAAATGCAGTAGAACTCTACATGGCAGGACTGGATGTTGCGGACGGTAAAATAATGGAGATTAACATTACCAGTCCCTGTTATTTCATAAGAGAAATCAATGCACATAACAACGAATGTTTTCAAGATGCATTAATGGCAAAACTCATTGAACTTATAGAACTCAAACAGGGCAAAGTTCCCGCTGCCCAATTGTGCTAGACTATGCTAAATCATCCTAATCTAAAAACAGAAGAAAATATTATAACCAACGAATCACAGCTTACAGACATATTTTGCTCGGGCATAAAACCTGACAGCATAATAAAACAAAAGCGGGTAGGGGTTGAATTTGAAAAACTGCCTGTCAGAAAAGCCGACTATAAAGCAGCACCTTATACTGATGTTGCAAAATTTCTTGCCACATACAAAAAAAATAATATGCACGGGATTTATGAAAATAATGCGCTTTTAGGATTATCAGCAGAAGCTGGTACAATTTCTCTTGAGCCGGGGTCTCAAACAGAGATTAGTTTAAATCCGTCAAACAATCTGCTTGATGTAAAAAGGACTCTTGATAACTACAACAAAGTAACATCTCAACTAGCGGAAAAATTCGGAATATACTGGCTCGGATACGGAATCCAGCCTGTATCAATATATAAAAATATCAATATTATCCCGAAAAAAAGATATGAATATATGACAAAATACCTTCCGACAGTAGCAAAAAAGCCTCTCATAATGATGAGAGAAACCGCAGGTATACAATCCAGCTTTGATTACGCAGACGAAAAAGATGCAATGAAAAAGTTTGCATTTGCGCTTAAGCTTTCACCGCTTGTAAGTGCAATGTTTGCCAATTCACCCGTGAGAAACGGACGTCTTACAAAATACAAATCCAGCCGTGCAGCAAGCTGGCTTGATACTGACAATGACCGCTGCGGGCTTGTTAGTTCAAAAATATTTAACGGCGATTTTTCTTTTTCTCAATATGCACAGATACTGCTTGATGTGCCGATGATATTTATAGAACGCAATATAAACGGAGTAAAAACAGCTTTAAGAACAGAAAATATAACCTTCAGACAGTTTTTTAAAGAAGGATGGCAGGGCTTTACGGCAACCAAACAAGACTGGGACATGCATTTGAGTCTATATTTTCCTGATGTACGATTCAAAAGTTACATTGAAATAAGAAACCACGACAATCAGCGTTCTGAGTTTATCTGTGCTGTGCCTGCCTTCTGGAAAGGTTTGATATATAACGATTCGGCTATCGAAGCTGTATCAGATATTATTAAAGATTTAACATACTTTGATATAGAATACATGAGACGAAAAACCCCTCAATGCGGACTTGCAATGAAAATCAAGCATATTCCGTTAAAAGATATAGCAAAAGAAATAACAGATATTTCATATCAAAGTCTCAAGTCATACGGCAAAGGTGAAGAAATTCTTCTTGAACCATTATTAAACCTTATGGAAAAAGGACTCACACCGGCAGACTTAATAATCGAAAAATGGCAGAATGAATGGAGAGGCGATATTTCAAAACTCGTTTCTTACTCCCGTCTGGTGTAAAAACACCAAAACAAATTTTTTATTTTTTCTTTATTAATGTTTTTTTTATGTCTATAATAAATACAAGCACATAAGACAGGTAAAGGAACTATATATGCAAGCAAGAAGAGCTGCAAGAGAATTAGCTTTAATATTATTTTCTCAATTTGATAAAAAATTCACACAGTACAGTCAGACAGAGTTTGAAGATATTATACTCAAATCCGTAAGAACATTGACAAACAATGCAATAGACGAATTAAAAGTCTGCGTAGGCGCTATCAATGCAATGAAAGAATACGTTGATACTTACGAAGCGGAAAGCCCTGAAAACCTTAAACGCCCTATGCATGCCAGCAATATTCCTGTTGCACTGCCTATGACATCAGACTTAAGCGGTCGTCTGGAAGAACTGCTTGAAATATCGGAAAAAGTTGTACTTGCTCTCGAAATCGCAGAAATGACAGCGCTCGAGCATACCGGTGAAGTAAAAAGCTATGTAGTACAAATAGCAAGCACCTACAAAGAACACTCTCAGGAAATCGACTCTATGATTCAAAAATATGCTCACGGCTGGGATTTGGACAGACTTGTCAAAATTGATAAAGACATACTGAGAATTGCTATTTCCGAGTTGTTGTTTATTGAAGGAGTGCCGGAAAAAGTCGTTGTAGATGAAGCATTGGAACTCGCTAAAAAATATTCTACAGATGATTCATCGTCATTTATTAACGGAATACTCGGCAAAGTTATTGACGAGAAAAAAGACTAAAATAAGCTAATGAACAAATCTGCGATTTGTCAGCCGTCAAACACAGGAAACAAGTATGTTTGATTTCTTTAAGAAAAAAGATGAACAGGCACACGAGCCTGAACAAAATCAACCAAAAGAGGAGAAAAAAAATATTTTTTCTCTTACTTTTGAGTCTTTAAAAAAAACAATCGAAAACACATCCCAGTCGTTGGTAGGAAATGTAGTAAAACAAATAGAAAATGAAGAAGAGTTCGACGAATTCATTTTGGATGATATGGAAGAACTCCTGATTAAAGCAGACCTTGGCGTTAACACAGCAGCATCCATAGTTGATAAACTCCGAAAACAAAACAAAATGAAACCATCTCAGGTCAGAGAGTATCTGCAGAATGAATTTTCTGAAATACTCACCCATGCGGGCTCAAACACGCTGAATTATAAAGAAAATGAATTAAATTTGTATTTCATTGTAGGTGTTAACGGAGCAGGCAAAACAACGCTCATAGGCAAGCTTGCAAACCGTTTTAAACAACAGGGCAAACGCGTGCTTGTTGCTGCAGGAGACACATTCCGTGCTGCAGCAGAAGAACAGTTAAACATCTGGAGCCAAAGGGCAGGAGCCGACATAGTAAGAAACGATGGTGCTGACCCTGCTTCTGTTGTATATGACGCGATTCAAAAAGCCAAAAACGAAAATTACGATGTGATATTAATAGACACAGCAGGAAGGCTGCAAAATAAATTTAACCTGATGCAGGAGTTATCTAAAATCAAATTGGTTATTGACAAGAATGCACCAGACTCATTGAGAGAATCAATACTTGTTCTTGACGCAAACACGGGGCAGAACGGACTTTCTCAGGCAAAAGTTTTCACAGAATGCGTTAACCTTACATCAGTTGCACTGACAAAGCTTGACGGTTCTGCAAAAGGCGGTATTATAATTGCTATTGCAAAAGAAATGAATCTGCCTGTAAAACTCATCGGCGTGGGTGAAAAAATGGAAGACCTCAAAAACTTTGATGCTCAGGATTTTGTAAAAGCTTTGTTCAGCTAAGCAAGATTATTTTTTTCAAGTTCTTTTCTTATCTTATTCAAGCCGGATTGAATAATTCTTGAAATCCTTGACGGAGAAATATCAAAATCTTCTGACAGTTCACGAAGCTTTTTGTCATGGAAAAATTTTGCCTCAATCAAATCATGCTCTCTTTGAGGAAGTTTTTTCATCGCTTCTTTTATAGCTTCGCTTAATTCATTAAAAGCAATAAGTTCTTCGGGCGTTCTTGTATCGTCTTTTATCTGTGTAGGATTTTCAGCCTCTGCCATTTCATCGATAGACAGAATTGTTTTATAAACGGCTTCTCTGATATCTGCATTAACGGCAGAAATATCGTCCTCAGACAAAGAAGGGTTCTCTTTTTTAGTTTTTTGAGAATACCACTTGTAGCGGCGTCTGACTTCGTTTCTTATTGCCCATTTAATTGCGGTTGAAATATAAGAATTGTTAAAATTAGTAATGTCAGTTGTGGAACAAAAATGATGAACAACCTGCGTACCTATATTCACAAGTTCGGAAAAATCTATTAAATATGAGGACGAAAGCTTTTTAAATTCAATTCTGGCGATAGTCTCAATGAGTTCGTTATACTCCGCCAAACTTCTTCTTATTGCAGCTTTTGTTTTGATATCCAATTTTGACCCACTTTTTTAAAGAATATTCCGCTTTAAAAAGCAATACCGCTTAATATCATTCTAAATTAAAAATGAAAAAGTGTAAAACACGCAGTTAATAATTTGTTATATTTCAAGAATTTTAAACAGATTTAAATGTTTCAAAAGCACGGTAAGAACTTCTCACAAGACCTGACGCCACTATCTGCTTTATTCCCGCTTTTCGGGCAAGTTCTTCAACCAGATTAAAATCTTCTTGCGTATAATACTTTTCCACTTCCAGATGTTTTTTAGAAGGCTGCATGTACTGACCGACTGTTACAATGTCACAGCCGGCAGATTTTAAGTCATAAAAAGTCTGTTCAAGTTCATCAAAAGTTTCGCCTAACCCGACCATAAGCCCTGATTTTGTCATCATTTCGGGGTCGCGGTCTTTTACATGTTTTAAAAAGTCTAATGACCTGTCATATTGAGCAAGCGGACGCGCTTTTGGATAGAGACTCCGTACAGTCTCAATGTTATGATTCAAAACATCAGGTTTTGCATCTATTACTATGTCAATAAGGTCGTGTATACCTTCAAAATCAGGAGTAAGCACCTCAATTTTTATCCCGGGTACGAGTTTTTTTGTCTCAAGAATTACATCACGGAAACAATCTGCACCCTGCAGAGGAAGGTCATCGCGTGTAACAGAGGTAATTACGGCATATTCAAGATTCAACTCTGTAATCGCCTGCGCAACTTTCTGCGGTTCCTGCGGATCTACGGGCTGAGGAGTTCCTCCTGAAATATTGCAGAAGCGGCAGTTACGTGTGCAGACATTGCCCATAATCAGAAATGTTGCCGTGTTTTTTGCATAACATTCTGCTTTATTGGGGCAGCGTGCAGCTTCGCACACTGTATTAAGACATTTGTGCTTAAGAATAGAGCGGACAAGTTTTGTTTTTTCAGTGTCTACTATTCCCCGTTTAAGATATTCCGGTAAGCGTTTTCGTTCCATAACACAATTTTATATCATAAAAATTAATTAAAAAATAATAACACAACAAATGATATTTATTGATAATCTTATACGTAACTTTGTAGAACAACTTATTGAAACAATATCATGGCGAGTGTGTCTGAGCGAAGCGAGTTCGCGAGCCTTAAGTTGAAATTAGTTGTTGTAAAAGTGAAGTATCTGGATTAGATATAAATATCATTTGTAACATACTAATATTATTTATCAGGCGGCAGGCTGAGACTCATCCCCTCAAGCCCCAGAACAGACTCAAATACAGCCTCTGAGTATGTCGGATGAGCAAAAAAAGTTTTTAAAATAACATCTGTCGTGAGTTCGTTATCTATCATTAAAACAAACTGCTGAATCAAAGACGAAGCCTCGGGAGAAACCGCATGCGCACCGACAATTTTATCATCAACGGACAAAACTTTTACAAAGCCGTCAATCTCATCATCAGCCATTGCCTTGCCCAGAGCAGCAACCGGAAAGTTTGATACGTTATAATCTTTGCCCAAAAGCATTTCTTCTGTTTGTCCGACCCAGGCAATTTCAGGGTTTCCGTAGATAACAGAAGGTACACGGGCTGGATTAAAATGCACAGGTTTACCCTCTGCAATGTAATCAATAACCCCAATAGCCTGATGCACGGCACTGTGAGCAAGCTGAAGTTTTCCGTTCAAATCTCCGACTGCAAAAATATTTTTGTAATTCGTTTGAAAATTTGCATCAACTTTAATAAACCGGTCATCTTTTTCAAATTCAATTCCATCGGGAAGCACAGGTTCCCTGCCGATTGCGCAGAGTATCATATCAGGATTTAAAACCTGTCCGTTTGATAGGGTAACTGTTTTGTTTTCAATTTTTTCTATCTTTGTACCTGTATAGAATTTTATTTTATCCTTCTTAAACAGACGCTCAAGTCTCTTAGAAACATCAATATCCGCAAGAGGGAGCAGGTTTTGAGCAAGTTCTATAACAGTTGCGTTTTTTTCCAGTGCAGCGAATATTCTTGCCCACTCCGTACCTATTGCACCGGAGCCGACAACAAGAATATTATCAGGCAGTGAGGAAAGTTCCAGCACCTGATTAGAGTTTAAAATAAATTCGCCGTCACACTCCATTCCTTTAACTTGTACAGGTCTTGAACCTGTTGCAAGAATAATATTATTGCACTGATAAATATTTCCGCCGGCTTCGATTGAGTCAGCAGCACAAAGTTTTGCTTCTCCTGTTACAATCTGCACGCCATAGCTCTGTACAAGTTTTGTCAAAGATTTTTGTATTTTTAATACTACATCGTTTTTGCGGTTAAAAATCTTGTCGTAGTCATAAGCTTTATCAGATATTGTTATACCGAATTTTTCCGCTTTTTTCAGATTTTTATAAAAGTCAGTGCAGTGCAAAATTGTTTTTGTAGGAATACAGCCTCTATTCAAACAAACACCGCCTATGCAATCTTTTTCAAAAAGAACGGTTTTTAATCCTTTTTGACAGGCTCTTATTGCTGCACTATATCCTGCAGGTCCTCCGCCTATAATTCCCAAATCAAATTTATTTTCCATAATCAATCCTAAAAAATATCCCCCTGTAATTATATTACAGGAGGATATTTTTATACAAATTTAACAAACTTAGCAGGCTGCTTTGCATTTTGCAATTGCATCTTTTACTTTGTCAGCAATTTCTTTTTGCTCTTCTGCTGTTAATTCTGCAAACATAGGCAGACTCATTACATGCTGCGTATTGTATTCAGTGTGTGGCAGGTCGCCCATTTTGTAGCCTAAGTGAGCATGAACTTTTTGCATATGCAGAGGAATCGGATAGTAAAGCATTGCCCCTACACCGTTCTCCTGAAGCATTTTTTGTACTGCATCACGATTAGGAACTTTGATTGTGTACTGGTGGTATACACAGTATGTGTTATCAAGTTCTTTAGGTGTGATTACATCATCACAGTCTTTGAAGAGTTCTGTATATCTATGAGCAACTTCACGTCTCATTTTGTTCCATTCATCAATGTAGTTCATTTTTACACGGAGTATTGCAGATTGGATTTCATCAAGACGGCTGTTAACACCAATTTCATCGTGATGGTATCTTACAGCACCGCCGTGGTTTCTTAAAGCAATCATTCTGTCTTTGAGGTAATCACTGTTTGTTACAGCCATACCGCCATCGCCCATACCGCCTAAGTTTTTGGTAGGGAAGAAGCTGTATGCACCAATGTCGCCGAAAGAGCCGACCTTTTTGCCTTTGTATGTTGCACCTATAGCCTGGCAGCAATCTTCGATTACATAGAGATTATGGCGTTTTGCAATATCCATAATAACATCCATATCAGCAGGCTGACCGTAAAGGTGCACAGGCATAATTGCTTTTGTGCGGGGAGTAATTTTGCTTTCAATCTGAGTTACATCCATATTGAAGGTATCAGGGTCAATATCAACAAATACCGGAGTTGCTCCGACAATTTCAATAGATTCCGTAGTAGCTACAAATGTAAAAGCAACAGTGATAACTTCATCGCCTTTACCAATATCAAGCGCCCTTAAAGCAAGGTGCAATGCATCAGTACCTGAGTTTAAGCCGATAGCGTGTTTTGTACCGACATAAGACGCCATTTCAGATTCGAGAGCCTTTGTATTAGGACCAAGAATATATGCACCTGAGCGCAAAACATCAACAACAGCTTTTTCTATTTCAGCACCTGTCTGCTTGTACTGTCTTTTTAAATCTACTATAGGAATCATTCATTTATCTCCTTTTTCCATACCATCTATCTATTATTTAATAATACCACCCGAAAACACAGCCTTTATAAATTCTTTACAAAAACCGATTCTATTAAAACATCCGGTTCTAATATTTTTACCCGTTCAATTTTTAACTGAACACAATCATTGATATCAGCAATATTAAAGCCTTCGACAAAGTTTTTTGCGTCTTTGTCGCCGAGTATTTTAGGTGCTGAAAATTGATACAGCCTGTCGCACAACCCCGCTTTTATAAAAGCAGCATTCAAAACACCGCCTGCTTCTATGAGTATGCTTCTTATACCTTTTTCATAAAGTTTTTGCGTTAAAAAATTGAGGTCGAGTTTTTTTGATTCAGGATTCTTCGGGCATTTTATAATTTCGATGTTTTGAGGATATTTTGATGTATCTGTTGCCTCAAAAACGGCAAGAAATACTTTTGTGCCATCGTTATAAAAAACTTTTGAATCAGGCGAAGTCAGAGCTTTTGAATCTATTACAACGCGGATAGGATTTCTTCCGTTTTTCATTCTGGAGGTTAAAGACGGGTCATCAGCAAGCACTGTGCCTGAACCTGTCAGAATTGCGTCGTATTTGTTTCTCAACTTTTGCACATATTCACGGGCTTTAGACGAGGTAATCCATTTTGAAGAACCTGTTTTTGATGCAATTTTTCCGTCTAATGTAACTGCTGTTTTTATAGCAATGAAAGGTTTCTGTTCAAGTTGATTTTTTATAAAAATTTCATTGAGTTTTTTACACTCATCTTCTAGCACACCTGTTACAACTTCAATACCTGTCTCTTTGAGTTTTTGTATGCCTCTGCCGGCAACAATCGGATTCGGATCAACACAGCCGATTACAGCCTTTTTAATTCCTTTAGCGATAATCAAATCCACACAGGGCGGAGTTTTGCCGTAGTGAGAACAGGGCTCAAGAGATACAAAAATTGTTCCGCCTTTTATATCAATGTTGTTCTTCTCCGCCATTTTTACGGCGTTTACTTCTGCGTGTGCCTCGCCGTATTTTTGGTGCCAGCCCGTACCTGCAATTTTGCCGTTTTTATCGAGAAGTACTGCACCGACAAGCGGGTTCGGGGAGACTCTTCCTTCACCCTTACGGGCTAAAGAAATACATTTTTTCATATATTTTTCGTATGTTTTTTGCATAATTTCTTTCTGTAAGTAAAGATTAAATATATCTCTTTTTCTCGCTCGGTTCGCTTGCTTCGCGTCTCACAGGCTTCGAAAAAGAGATATATTTAATCTTCTTTAGAAGTTTTACTTAGCTTCACATTTTTAAAAAACTGTTCCGCAATTATTTGTGAATACTTGCCTCCGTCATTTGCAGACACAATAATTTTGTTCTTGCCGTCATTGTCCTGAGCAACAGAAATCATACCTTTTATTTTCTTGATGGGAAGATTCGTAACCTCTGCCTCAAACTGCGCATAAGGTACGGTCTGCCCCATTGTTTTCATTGTGCCCTGTTTAAGAATTTTAAAATCTTCAATGTGTATATACTGGTAACTAAGTTTTTTATTTATGTCATCAATCTTTTTTTTTAACTGACCGTTTTTAAAATCCTCTTTTGTCAGTTTTATGCCTTTATTTTCGTTCACAACAGCAAGTTTTTGACCTGTTGCCTCATGCTGGGCGATGACAGCCCTGTAGCCGAGAACATTTGCTGACTTAGATATTTCGTACTCATCCGGAATTTTTGAAAAATCAGCAACATCCATACTTTTTTCAATAATTGATTCCTGTGTGGGCTTTTCGCCGATATGAAAAGTCTTTACGCACCAATCCCAGCCGCCCAGAGAGCGAAACCCGATTACGGCAAGAATTACAATTATTACTTTAATTATAAATTTCAAACAACCCATAATTTCTCCGATTTATATTCCAAACCTTGAATAAATCTCATCAATATTTCTTAAATAGTAACCTGAATCAAAACAGCTTTCAATCTCTTGAGAAGAAAGTACATACGTCACATCATTATCGGACAAAAGGTTCTTTTTAAAATCACCGTCAGGCTTATTAAAAGCTTCGAGTGCATTTTTTTGAACCAGAGCATAGGCATCTTCCCTTGAAAGTCCTTTGTCAGTAAGTGCAAGCAGTACTCTTTGAGAAAAAACTATTCCGCCGAATAGCGAGGTGTTTTTGAGCATATTTTCTTTATGTACAACAAGTCCTTCAACCAGCCTGTCAAAACGATTGAGCATATAATCAATAAGAATTGTTGAATCAGGAAAAATAATACGTTCAACAGAACTGTGAGAGATGTCTCTTTCGTGCCACAGTGCAATGTTCTCCATTGCTGCCTGTGCATTGCTTTTTACTACACGTGCAAGACCGGACAGGTTTTCGGATGAAATCGGGTTCTTTTTGTGAGGCATTGCAGAACTGCCCTTTTGTCCTTTTTTAAAGGCTTCTTCAACCTCTAACACTTCTGTTCTTTGAAGATGACGTATCTCTATCGCACACTGTTCAATGGCTGCCGCAATCAAAGCCAGCGACTGCATATAATATGCGTGGTTGTCTCTTGCAATCACCTGTGTGGAAATTTTAGCCGGTTTAAGTCCGAGTTTTTCGCATACAATTTTTTCAATTTCAGGTGAAATATTGCTGTATGTCCCGACAGGACCTGATATTTGCCCCTGTGCGATTTCTTCTTTTGCAGTTAAAAATCTTCTTTTTACTCTTTCAAAATGGTCAAGCCAGCTTAAAAGTTTTACCCCGAAAGTCATAGGCTCTGCGTGGATTCCATGAGAACGCCCGATACAGACAGTATGCTTATGTTCTTTTGCTTTATTTTTTAGAGTCTTTATAACTTTATCAAGGTCGTTTTCAATAATTTCAGACGCTTTTTTGATTTGAAGAGCAAAAGCAGTATCTATAACATCGGAGCTCGTCATTCCCATGTGTATGAATCTTGATGCTTCTCCTATGTTTTCGTTTACGTTTGTCAAAAAGGCTATTACATCGTGCCCGACTTCTTTTTCTATTTCATCTATTCTTGCAACGCTGAATTTTGCGCGTTCTTTAATGGTTTTTAAATCTTCATTGCTGATTTTTCCAAGCGCATTGTATGCTTCGCAGACTGCAAGTTCTACCTGTAAATAGAAATCGAATTTGGAATCCAATTCCCACAGGTCTTTCATTTCTTTTAAGCTGTATCTTTCAATCATATTTTTTTCCTTTTGTTTTTCCTAAGAGGTAAAGAGTGTTTGTTTTTCGAAGCCTGTGAGACGCGACGCAAGCGAACCGAGCTAGAAAAATAAATACTCTTTGCCTCTTTAATTTAAAGCAAATATTTCACTGCGGGTAGCGGCTTGTTGCGCTGATAAGCATAGCCGCAAGTTTGTCAGCACCTTCAAAACCTCTGCTTTTTAATATTTCTGCTGCAGTTTTCACATCGTAATCAACAAGGTTGTGTTTTATGGAAAATTCTCCGTTGTTAACTTCAAGGATTGCATAACAGGATTTAGGTTTTTCAGCAAACGGACGACCTACACTTCCGACGTTTACAACGGTTTGTCTTGTGTTTGTCTGGTATCCGCACGGTACGTGTGTATGTCCGCAAAAGATTACATTTGCATCAGTGCCCTTTATCATTTCTTCCACTTCTTCGATTTTTAAATCGCAGTATATGTTCTCATTGTTTTTTCTCGGACTTCCGTGTACCAGAAGAATTTTGACACCTTCAATTTCCACCTCTTTCTGAGCAGGCAGTTTTTTTAAGAACTGTTTTTGTTCCTCTGAAACAACTGTTGCGTCGCACTCCAGTGCGTGTGCCATAACCGGATTGTTTTCTTCAAGCATATGAATCATCTGATTGTCACATTTAACAATCATTTCATCGGTATTGCCCTGTATGCAGGTGAAATCTGTTGTTTTAATGAGTTCTTCAATCTTATCTATTGCTTTTGCCGGTTCGGGACCAGCCATTGCAAGGTCGCCGAGGCAGAAAATTTTGTCGCAGTTTTCCTGTTTTATATTGTTCAAAACAGCCTCCAGCGCCTGCATATTGCCATGTATATCAGATATTACAGCTATTTTCATTGTTAATAAGTAACCTCTTGAAATATGTGTTAAATAGTTTATAATGTATTTATAGGGCGAGGATGCGCTAACATCCTCTTTAAAAGCCCCTTAAGTGATTAATTTGAGCGCTATGATTATCAACAAGATAAGCCATAGTGCTCTTTCAGTTATAACCACCTGCTATCACCCCCTTTCTCAAACTTCATCCTGCAGTAATGTTGTTTTGAGTCCGGAAGCTTTTAGCGGGCTTACCATATAACAATTATACATGGATTTGAACTAATTTAATTGTTTTGATGTAAAATTAATACATAAAAACGATTGCGGGTGATAAAGTGAAATTTAACAGAGCATCTTTTTTAAATACCCACCGTGACGCATGGGTAGAAGTAAATTTAGATTGCATTGAGCATAATATACTGGAATTTAAAAAGTATTTGAAAAAAGGTGCAAAACTTTTTGCAGTGGTAAAGGCTGACGCATACGGTCATGGTGCGGTTATGATTGCGCCTGTGTTACTTGCATCCGGTGTGGATTTTTTAGGCGTATCATCTATTGATGAAGGTCTGCAATTGCGTGAAAACGATATAACCGCACCTATTCTTGTGCTTGGAGCTGTGCCTGTATGGTCTTTTGACAGGGCTGCACAGAATAATATATCTATTTCTGTTTTTTCTGATGAGCATATAGAAGCCTGCCGTCAGACATATGAAAAACTTAAAATAAAACCCAAAGTCCACGTAAAAATTGATACAGGAATGAACAGAATCGGTGTGCGCCCTGACTGTGCAGTTGAATTTATCAAAAAAATACGAAGCTGTAATTTTATAGAATTAGAGGGAATATTTACACATTTTGCAACTGCGGAAACTGAATCCTTTGCTCATAAACAGTATGAACAGTTTAAAAATGTTGTTGATAATGTTGATACAAAGGGTCTGCTTATTCATTGCTGCAACACAGCAGCGGTTGCGTGTTACAAGAATTTTGACTACAATATGGCGCGTGTTGGTATCGGCATATACGGGCTGCAGCCTGACTTAACCCAAGGTACAAAAGAGCCGTTTTTAAAACCGGCAATGTCTTTAAGAGGAAGAATTACAAATATCCATACAGCTGAACCTGATGAAGGGGTAAGCTACTGCCATACTTTTGAAACAACACGCCCTACAAAAATAGCAACAATCCCTATAGGATACGCTGACGGCGTTTTTAGAGGGCTGTCCAATAAAATATGCGGAATTATAAACGGTAAAAAAGTCAAACAAATCGGTAATATTACAATGGACCAGATGATGTTTGATATAACAGACTGCGACGCTCAAGAAGGTGATATAATAACACTTTTAGGAGAAGACGGAGGACAATACATCGGCGTTGATGAATGGGCAAAGATACTCGGCACAATACATTATGAACTTACATGTGCGCTTCGCGTACGTTTGCCCAGAGTTTATACAAGGTAATGATTATCCTTTAATATCAAATCCGCCGTTGACGTTGTCTTTTCTCAATGCAGCACTGATGTTGTACTGCATGATATTATACTTGTCAATTTCCTTTGAAACATCACCTGTAAACACATTCTGATTGTCATCAATAAAATTGAACAACGGATCAAAAATTCCTCCTACCGTACCTCCGGCAGTTTTTTCTATCTGTTTTATAGTCTTGGTAGGAACTTTGATATTCATACCAAAAGGTTTTTTAATAAAATTTTCTGCCATTTGCATAATCCCTGTTACTGATTTCCAACCTTTATATCGACACTTGCTTTTTCAAACTTTAATAATTTGTTATTATTTGTAAAGAGATTTTTACAAAAATTTTATTAAGTTTTGTAAAAACGAATTTAATTTTATTTTTACAACTTTAAAATTCGAAATAAATGTAAAAAATACACATAAAAACAAAATATTTATATTGTTAAATAAAAAACCACAGCCCATCACACAGCTTTAAAAAATTTAACAATTCATGATAGCAATTTTTTTTTTGAGGTGATTTGTAATAATAACAGGTCTTTCATATCATATAAGTACAGAAATCACCGACTATGGTTAAAAGACACTAGTAGAAAATTGTTATGATAAATAAAGTAAGTTTAAACAAACAGGATGTTTACAAAAAAGACCTCAAAAAGTCTTCATATAATACGGTTGCTCAAAACACTCCCTCCTTTAAAGGTCCGATAGAAGTTGCAACATCAGTATTGCAATACTGCAACACAAACCCTATGGCAGGTGTGTCTTTGATAGACATGGCAACAGCTATTGTTCCCAGAACAGTTGTAGATGCGAAAACTAACGGTTTTGCAGCTGCGGAAACATTCCGCCGCGAGTCATCAGGACTTGTCGTTAACTGTCTGATACCAGGCTTTGTGGTTCTTGGTGTTGCTAAATTAATGGAAGCCTTTAACAAAGAAACTAAGGGACTGTCTCAAATGTGGGCAAACCAAGACAGCCTGATGGAAATGTTCAAACATTACATAAAATCAGACAAGTCCGCTGACGGGTTTGTTGATTCACTTTTAAGCGATGCACATGTCTTAAACAGCAAAGGTGCAAAACTATCTAACAGCGAAGCATGGATACGTTTGAAACCGGAAATGTTAAAAGACGAAATAACAGAATACAAACGAGTAATTCAAGAAAACATAAAAGACAAAAAAGTCCTTGAAGCTGCAAGAAACGGTCTATATAACAAAATACTCAAAGTAACCGGAGGTGCAGAACATATCAAATTACACGGCAAAGTTTATCACGACAATATAACAACTATGCTCAGAGACGGTATCGATGTCGGTCAAAAATTCATTGAAATAAACGATACTTCAAAAATTAAAGACTTTATAAGAAAATCCACAAAATTTGTTAACAAGAAGAGCCTTATCGGTCTTGCCATTGTTATTCCTCTTGCTGCGTCAATGCAGTCTATAAACAGATGGATTACACAAAAATCATCAGGCACAAAAGGTGCACCTATTTACAAAAACTTCGGCAAAGGCAAACAAAAAGATGAAATGACAACCGCTCAAAAATCTGCTTTTGCCACTAAAAAACTCGGTGCGGCAGCGCTTATGGTAGGTGTAGCAATACTTTCCATGATGAAAAAGCCGAGTCTTAAAATGCTTCAATTTACAAAAAATATGCCTTCAATGGATCAGTGCAGATGGATTGCAACAGCAACATTTGCCAGCCGAATGCTTGTTGCTGCAGATGAAAACGAACTCAAAGAAGTAACATGGAGAGATATTGCAACATTCTCCAGTTTATATTTCTTAGGGGACTATGTTTCTAAATTTGTTGGTACTATAATGCAAAAAGTAAAGGGTGTACCTCTTTTGAATTATATGAAAGAAAAACCCGATACAAAAAACCCGCTTAAAAAGTTTGTTTACTGGGTAAAAGATACAAAACTAAAAAGCTTTGATGAAGCTAATGCAATAAAAGCAGCAGACAGTGCCATTCACGGAGCAAAAGCCAAAGGACTCAGAGCAATATGTGAAGTAAGTTCTCTCGGATTCTCGATGTTATTGCTGGGTATTCTTGTTCCCTGGTATGTAAGAAAAGAAACCGAAAGAAAAGAGCAGATGAAACTCAAGGAAAGACTAAAAGACTTAATAACATACCCATCACTAAATTTAAAATCTACTAGCAACAAAAAAACTTTTCAGGCGTTTGGCATGATGATGGAACAATCAAAATAGCAAACAGGAAAAAAAATGATAACACAAATTACACAATTACAACCGAAAACATTAAAATACTCTACCCCGCTAAAAGATAATAATAAAAAAAATAATAATCCGAGTTTTAAAAGTGCAGGTGCACTTGCCGCACAAACATTAAACTGGCTAAACACAAGCCCTGCAATAGGTGCTTGTTTCGTAGATTTTTTCTCTATGGTTATGCCAAGAACAATAGTTGATTTTTCCCGTTCTGCAGATGCAGGTATGGAAACAGGTTTCAGAGAATCTTCGGGTACATTTAACCATGCTCTTGCAGGTATTGTCGGACTCGGTGCAGGATATCTTGTTTCTTCCGCTTTTAACAAAGCAAACGGGGTAAAGGCTCACCTGATGTTTATGGATGGCAAAACTATTGATACTTTTAAAGATTTTGTTAACCATTCAGCAGAAAATGCAGGCTATAATGCCGAAAAATACTGGGCTAAGTTTTTCCAAAACCTGCAATACTTAAATACCACTGACCCAAAACTCGGCGAAGAGGCCTGGCATTCTCTTGATACAGGGCTTATAGATACGGCAAAAGGCATTATGCTTGATGACGGTGCAAAAGAATACCGTCTAAATAAATCCACACTTGCAAAACTTTCAGAAGCAATAACAGGAAAAACCGCTGCCTCAACATCTTTTCGTATAGTAAAAGACGGCGTTCCGACAGGTGTTGATGGTTCATTAAGCGACCTTACGGTAAATGCAAACTCTATGTTCAAAGCAGTTAAAGACAAAGCTGCACATGACGGAAGTGCCGTGGTAAAAGATCTTGAAAAATTCCTAAAAGGTATCAAAAACAGAAAACTTGCTACTGTTGCAGCAGGTCTGGCTGTACCTGTCGGTATAGGTATGAGCGTTCAGCCGCTTAACAGATATCTTACAAAAAAACGTACCGGCTCTGACGGCTTCGTGGGCGTAGAAGGCAGAGAGCCTGACCATTCAAAAGGATTTAAAATATCAAAAATTGTCCTTGGACTTGCAATGGGTTCTGCAATGATAGCAACAATTTTGAAAAAACCGTCAAAATTATACTCAAATATCAAAGAAGCAGCTCCGGAACTCCTGTCAAAATTGCAATACAAAGGCATGGTTCCGACTCTCGAACAGTTCAAGTTCATCTATGGCATGACAATTATGAGCCGCATATTTGCAGCACGCGACAAAAACGAAATGAGAGAATCCGCTATCAAAGATTCTCTTGGTTTTGCAAACTGGCTGATACTCGGCGGTTTTGTATCAAAACTTACAGCCCGTGCTCTGGATAAAGACATAATAAACTATGACAAAAAGCAGTACGGTAAAGGATTATGGAACTTTATTACAAAATCCGTAGAAAAGTCACATGAAGAAATTCTTTATCCGGCACTTAAAGAATTAAATATAAAATCAGTAAAAGACGGAAAACAAATTCCGTTCAGAAAGCTTGTAGATGCCGTTAAGCAGGAACTTAAAAAAGGCGGACAACATGCTGAAGTAATAAACAGAGCCGAAACAGCAATAAGACAGCTAAGATACAAGAATATTGCTCAAATGCTGGGATATATCTACTCCGGTGTTGTTCTGGGCTGGGGTATACCAAAGCTTAATATTGCAATAACAAACTATGTTGAAGGCAAAAAATCCTCTAAGAAAAATAATGAAGCTGTAGAATCCGTAAAAATGAAAGTTTCTCAAACTTCAGCTGATATATCTCCTGAAAGCAAAACATTTTCTGCTTTTGGTGCATATTTGAATTAAACAAAATTAAGCATGCAAATTTTTATACAAAGAATGCATGCTTAATATATTGTAATTAATTTTTGAAAAATAATTGTATTTTATATATAATTTATATGAAAGAAGATAAAGGTTAGTAATATGGCAGAAAATAAACTCCCGTCAGGTGTCGGTAAAAAAATTGTTGAAGCACTCAAAAAACAAGCAGAAATCGAAATTCAACCCATACCTGATACTATGGAACAAGAAGTGAATTCAGAACCTGTTCAAGAAAACAATAAAGAAGCTGTTATTACAGACAATATAAGCCTTGATGACAACTTTTCCGATTTTTCACTCGAAGATGATTTACAAGATGAGAATATTGATTTTGATGAAAAAAATCTTGATATGGAACTGAATGAACCTGCTGTGAACAATTTTGAAGAATCTTTCCCGCAGGATATGTCCCAAAACTTAAATTTTGAAGAAACGGAATCACCAATGTTTGAAGAACAAGAAATATTTAATAATCAGCAGCCTATGCTGAACAGTGCACCTGCACAGAAAAATTATTCTATGCCCGCAAATGTAGCTGTATTAAAAAGACTAATCATGCAGCTGCCTCAGGGTGTATCTAAACAAACAGGCGCCCAAATCATACGCCAAACTATGGAAGCACTAGGCATTTCAATGAATAGTGTATTAAAAGAAGCACAGCAGGGTCAGGATAATTTGACAGCAAGTGCAAAATCCTGCTTGTCTCAAATTGCAGAATATAAAAATAGCATTAAAAGCCTTGAAAAACAGGTTCAAGATTACAAAAAACAAGCTATTGCCCTTAATGACCTTATCAGTCTTTTTGTTATGACTGACAGACATTAAATTATTTTCTTTTATAAATACAAAAAAGACTCTGTAAAACAGAGTCTTTTTTTGTTAAATAATATTTTGATTGCTACCAGCTGATATCCTTCTCTGCAATAGCCCTTGAAGTACATCCCCATCCATAATCACTGCCGCCTGCAGGAGGACAGGTACCCATTACCGGTATAACATCGCTGTTTTTCATTACATCAAATGCATAAACATCAACACCTACCATATTAGGTTCTTTGGAGCCGTTAACATCAACCACAAATCTAAAACAATTTTTTGAAGCTGCATTGGCCGCAGTACAGTTATTGACCGATGCAAGTGTATAAACTATACCATCCGCTGTCATTATAGTACGGTTATCATTAGGTATTTCAGTGAAGGCTTGTTGTTCTTCAGAATCCTGGTCTTCACCTTTTGATGAATTTGAATTATTTTTATCATCAGAACTGCCTGTATTCTTGCTCTCCGATGAAACTAAAGGATTAATTGTATATGATTTACTTAAAATTGATGCAGGGGGCATAATTTTTTTGTATATATTTATTATTTGTTCGGGTGCATTTTCTGCATTTGAATAATCAGTCCACATTGCAATAGGACCTTCTGTTCTTTTCAGTGTTTTTGTTGCTTGAGTCAGCTGAGACTGCGCCTTTAAAAGTGTTGCAACAAAAACTTTTTCATCAGATGTTTTTTTCAAAGCAGGTATCGTCATAGAAGCAATAACACCCAGTATTATCAACGTAACAAGTACTTCTGCGAGAGTAAATGCATTATTTTTTTTCATTCCAAATAGCTCCTATGTAATTTAATCATATATAAAATCGAGTGCGTGTTCATCGCCAGCTAAAACCTTAGATGAACAGCTGTATCCATCACCTGACATATCTTTACAGTCATCTTTTTCTGCCGAGTGAGGAACAACTCCATTAGTTGTAACATCAAAGACAAAAACATCCATGCCGAGTAAATTAGGACTTTTAGAACCATTCACGTCTACCATCAAATATCCACAGACATAAACTGTTTTATTTAATTTTGATACTAAATCTCCATTTACAACACCAACTGGAGTTAAATTTTTATCTGCAGCATAAGCTGGTAATGCAAACAATGGTCGATTCATCTGAGACAACGAAAATGGATATTTACTGGCGTTTATTTCTTTTTCATACTTGCAGCCACTATATGTTTGAGAAGGAAACCAATACATATTGTCTGCTGTCTGAAAAGAAACCTGTCCAGTGTTATTTCCCAAATATATTAAAGTATCATCAATTTTTTCTTCAGTCTTGCTGAGGTTAGATCCGGAAAGTTTCTTTATTTGGTAATTTTCAGGTGGAATCCCTGTTTCAGAAGCAACATTCATTTTTTGTTTCAACATCCAAGCAAACATCTGGTCCTTACCATCAGTAAAAACTCTACTACCTCTTAAAGATGTATCAATATTCTTTGCATCAGTTGGAACTCTCCAATATATCGGGGAACCATATTCTGCTTGTAACTGTGCAAAAGCATTAGATGCTGTAGAATATGCCTTCCGCAAAGCAGCCTCATTTGAGCTTCTGTCTGCAGTTTCTTTGAGAGTAGGAATGGTCAAAGAAGCAATAACCCCTATAATAGTCAAAGTCACAAGGACTTCCGCTAAAGTAAATGCTGTTTTATTTTTTGAAAACATGAAATATCCTTTCCTTATGCTTATTTACCCGAATAAGGCTGACATCCGCTTTGCCCTGATGAAAGTGTTGGTGGAGTATAAAGCCACGGCATTTTTTTATGTTTTATAACATAAGAAGTACAACCCCACTCTGTGTTAGTATCATTTAACATGTCGCCCATTGCGTAAATACCGAAATCACCAGACTTAGATTTATGTCCTGTGCCAGAACATAAATGTCCTATCCTAAAACCATGCATATCAATACCGATAGTATTAGGAGGTTCTGGTCCGTTCACATCAACAAGACCTACTCCGCCGCCGCATGAATACCCGCCTGTGCCTATTGACCATGCCATACCGTCAGCAGTTATAAAACTTGCAGGGAAATTAGATCTTTGATTTCCGAGGGTATATCTTTTCCATGTTAGTTCATTCTGAGGAACAGGTATAACATTCATTACTTCTTTATACCACTCAACAGTTTGAGCAGAACCAAAGTTCCACATAGAAGCATCACCGTGAGCAAGTTCAACATTAGTAGTAGCTGCAGCTATTTCAGACATAGCTTTCTGGGTTGCTGCAACAAATTTTGCTTCCTCAGCATGGTTTCTCAATGTTGGGACTGTCAAGACAGAAACTACACCGATTACTATCAGTGTAAGCAAGACTTCTGCAAATGTAAATGCATTCATTTTATATACTTTTTTCATTCATACGTCCTATCTTTATAATTAAATTTTATATACTGTTAAAAATTAGTCATCAACTATATAGACGGACATTTGTCCATTGCATTATTAAGCCAAGGCATTTTACCGTACTTAATAACATATGCTGTGCAATTCCATACATCCCCCCCAAACCAATTTGTCGTTCCAGGAGTTCCTGCAGGGAGAATACCATCATTTGTGACAATAAAGCTGTGCACATCTATGCCAACAATGTTAGGTTCTAGCGCACCATTTACATCCACAATTATATATGGTCCAGGTGAACCCGTATCACCGCCTATTTGCCAATACATACCATCAACAGTAACAAACGTAGCAGCAGATCGCATAGATGCACCTATGCTTGTTCCATCTAAACGACTATAGGGTATCCCATATCCTATAGTCTTATCCATCTTTCCACTGACATTCAAAGCTTTCTTATACCAGCTTCTTACCAAATTTGGGCCACCTAGGTCTTTTTCTGTATCGTTAGCATATTCATCTTCAGTTGAATAACCTGACCAATCCCAAAAAGCTATATTTCCGTGCTCTGTTTCGATTCTTGCTGTCGCTGCAGATACTTCACTATATGCCTTTTGTGTAAGTGCAACAAATTTTTGCTCGTCAGCATGATTTTTCAAAGCGGGAATTGTTAATGCAGCAACCACTCCTATTATTGAAAGTGTAACCAGAGTTTCTGCCAGAGTGAATGCAGTAAAACGAGACATTTTTTTCATAATCAATCCTTTTTGAAAGTAAACCTAGCCAGCATTAAGAGTTGCAAAAAGAACATTTGCCTTTTCATTTATAGCATCTCTGTATTGCATAAGAGTGCTCACATCCAGACCGAGCTGTTCTTTAATAATAGATTCATCAAACAAATCCGGCTCTTCATGAGAAATCTTATTTGCTGCGTAAGCCAGAGCGCTGACCTGCGGCATAGAAGAAGACATCGGGTCATGGTGATATTTAATGCAGTTTGCCAGAAGCACTGACAACTTCCATTTTTTAGCAAGAAGAAAGCCCATGTCCGCATGGTTTGTTTCGAACATCTCATTTTCAGCTTCTATTATATCCATACCGTTTTTAACAGAAGTTCTTACCTTCTGATACGCCATTGTATCAACAATGTTCAACAGTATTTTGCCAATATCATGCAAAAATCCTATTGTAAAAGCATCTCCCGCATCAGCGATACCTGTCTTTTCAGCAAGATATTCTGCAGCTACCGCACATCTTAGAGAATGCTTCCACATATCACGTCCGCCTTGAGACGTAAGCATTGGTTTCATTGCAACAGCAATAATAATATTTTTGGTCTGAGTCATACCAAGAAGGGCCAGAGCCTTGCCAACAGATGTAATCTCCTGCGCAAACCCGTAATAAGCCGAATTGACAAGCTTCAGCACCTGAGACGTGAGGGCTTGGTCATACGCCATAATCTCGGATAATTCTTTTGTTCCCGAGGTATCGTCTTTGATTATACCGAGTGCCTTAACAATAACATTAGGCATTGCGGGAATTTCTTTTATCTGTTCCAGTACTTGTTGTGCATCCATATCTTATACCTGTAAATGTTTCTTGATTGATAATAAACTACCGCCGGCTCCGAACCCGACTGCTATAATGAACAATACCAGTATAACGGTATTATTTGCAAGTAACGGCGCAGGCACCATAAAAAATTCATGAACCTTTGTCAGTCCGTTATGTACTGCATTCAACGGGAGTAAAGAAATCAAAGCACCAACAAATCCGTATATTGCACCCTGTAATATTAAAGGAATTTTAATATACCAGTTGCTTACACCCATCAGGCGCATAATTTCAATCTCTTCTTTCCTCGATTGAATTACCAATTGTATTGTATTATTTATTATAGTTATTGTCAAAATAGCCGTAAGAACAACAACAAGAAGAGTTATTGTATGCACAACATTATTAAACATCTGCATTTTCTTAGCGATATCTTGTGCATAGTTCAAATCTTCAACTCCAGACATCGTTTTAATTTTATTGAATACAACAGTGATATTCTCAGGCTTATCTACTTTTACATGCAACGTATCTGGCAATGGATTTTCAAAATTGGGCACATCTATTTCCCTTTGTAAATCAGCCCAAGATTTTTCTTTGGGAATTATTTTAACTCTTTCAACATGTTCAAGTTCACGAATTTCTTTTGCTGTATTATCAGTTGACGCATCAGATTTTAAATATACAGATATTTCAAGCGCATTGCCAAGTTCATGAACAAATGAATTGAGCGAAATTGTAAATCTGAACAAAGAGCCGAAGATTGTCAAAATTGCAGCCATAGTCGTGATTATTGCAAGGTTAATCCATCCGGTTCTTTTAATTCCGTATATTGTCTCAAGACCTATTCTGTAGACGATTCTTAATTCTTTAAGCCAGTCTTTTGGAATATGTGCTTTAACTTTCTTTTTTATTATAGCTTTTGTTGACTCATCACTCATATTTTATTTACTCATTATTTGTTATTCGTAGGTTCCCGCCTGAACATCTCTTATTATCTGACCCGCTTCAAGAGTAAGAACTCTTTTTCTAAAATAATCAACCATAGCATGGTCATGCGTAGAAACAAGAACGGTAATGCCTTTCTGGTTTACCTGCTCAAGAATCTGCATGATTTCCATGGAATTTTTAGGGTCAAGGTTACCAGTAGGCTCATCCGCAATCAAAAGCGGCGGTCCGTTAACAATAGCACGCGCAATTGAAACTCTCTGCTGCTCACCGCCTGAAAGTTCGGAGGCTTTTGCTTTCATTTTGTCATAAAGCCCCACAACTTTTAGCGCCATGGTAACTCTGGCTTCAATTTCTTTACTGCTCATACCGAGAGTTCTGATTACATAGGCACAGTTGTCATAAACGCTCTGATTCATAAGTAATTTATAGTCTTGAAAAACAATACCCATACATCTTCTGAGGTTAGGAACCTTTTCCGACGGAAGATTGGCAATATTAATTCCGCCAATCATAACACTTCCCGAGGTTGGTGTCTCTTCTTTATACAGCAGCTTCATCAAAGTGGATTTGCCGGCGCCGGAGGAACCGGTAATAAAAACAAACTCGCCGGACATAATATCAAGATTGACATTTTTCAATGCGTAATTGTTTTTGTATTTTTTTGTAACACCTCTTAATTGAATCATATTTATTTAACCAAATTCTCGTGTACGGTTTCTATTATAACCTGAATCAAAAACATTGGCAAAGCAGGGAAGATTCTCTTAAACCTTGACGGCTCTTTGATTGTGCGATAAAGCCATTCAAGCCCCATTTTTTGATAAATTTCAGGTGCTCTTTTTACATTTCCGGACCAAACATCAAAACTTCCGCCGACACCAATAAAAACTGTATTTGGCATTTGCTGCTTCAATTTTGCAATCAAAAACTCCTGTTTTGGGGCGCCGAGTGCAACAAACAGAACCTTTGGAGAAACTGCCTTGACTTCCTGACAGATTATTTCCTCCTGTGCTTCGTCAAAATATCCGTTTCTTATATAAGTAATATTAAGATTTTTGTGCTCGTTTCTAAGATTCTGTGCAGCCTTTTGTACAACTTCTTCTTTGGCTCCGAGAAGTCCTATTGTAAAGCCTTCAAGTTCACATATTCCGATTAATTTTTTAGAAAATTCTATACCGGGAATATTTTCCTGATTTACCCCCTTTATTTTCAGGGCAAGCTTAACCCCTACTCCGTCCGGAATAACGAGATCAGCCTCATTGAGAACCCTTCCGAAGTCGTCGTTTTTGTTACCCAGAGCAATCATTTCCGGATTAATGGTAACAATATGCAGACCTTTATTTTCTTTCAAATGATTATGGACATATTGAAGCGCGTCTTCAAACGTAAACAAATCCACTTCAAACCCCAAAACCGGCTCTCTTTTTTTGTGCAAACATTCCATAATGTATTTCATTATATAGTGCAGAAGCTTATTTTTCAAGCATAAAAAGATTGTTTAAAACTTATGTGTCCATCCATTTAATTGATTGAATTATTACTTAAATTTTAATAGAATATGTATTATGGAGAATTTATCCGAAAAAATAACTACACTTCAAAAAAACTTTTATGACCTGAACAGTTTGTTTGAATTGAGTATTATAGCTACGCAGGCCGATTCGATTGAAGATTTAATCGAAAAAGTTACCGTATTTGTAACACAGGCATTAAGAATAGAAAATGTCAGATTTTTCATAAACCATGACAAAGTTTACTACATGGTGTCAAGCCCAAATTCTGACGATCATGAATATTTCCAGTTTGAAAATGATGAGGAAGGCTTTTGGGAAGTATTAAACAAAAACGAATTTATAAAAGTTGCCGATGATAACGGCAAACCCATATATAAATCTTTCTGGGAAAAATACGATCTTGCAAATCTCAACAGTTCCTACTTTAAGCTGTTTCAAAAAGACAATATTCCGTATTTTATGTGTTCCATAGGAAACAAAATCGACGGCACAAATTTCACTTCACAGGAACTGGCATACCTTGCAAAAGTTTTTAACTACATAGGTCCGATACTTATCAAGTATATTAAAAGACGGGATCAGGAAAACGACCTGAAAAAACTGCAAAAATCATTACATAATATTTCTATTCTTTATAACATTTCTCAGGCTGTTAACTTTATTGATGACCTTAAACGTCTGCTTCGTGTAATTTTGAACAAAGCACTGGAAACAATTGATGCGGAAAAAGGCTCTTTAATGCTGTATAACTTTGCAGAAAATATTTTGCAGACAAAAGTTGTATACGGTCTTGCAGACAAAAATCTTGAAACAGAAATCAATAACGGTCTTGTGGAATGTTCAAAAATTAAAGTAGGTGAAGGTATTGCGGGTACGGTTTTTGTAGAGAAAAAATCCATAATATCAAACCTCGGACAGAACGACCCGAGATTCATAGACAACGGTCATGAATTAAATGTTAACTCACTTCTTTGTGTACCTTTGATTGCAAAAGGCGAGCCCATAGGTGTAATTAACATTACGAACAAATTAAACGGTAAACTCTTTAACAAGCAGGATTTGGAATTTATTGAAGCGCTTGCAAATCAGGCCGCAATTGCCATAGATAACGCCAAACTTTACGAACTTGCAACAAAAGACGGTCTGACAAAACTTTATATTTACAGGCATTTCTACACACTTCTCGAAAACGAAATCAAACGTTCATCCAGATACAACCACGAGATGACACTGCTTATGATGGACATAGACAACTTCAAGAGTGTTAACGATACCTACGGGCACCCTGTAGGAGACCAGGTATTAAGAGAAATTGCAAGCTGTATTTCCCAAACAGTAAGAAAAATAGATATTGCATCAAGATACGGCGGTGAAGAATTTACGGTTATTCTTCCTGAAACGAACATTAATGATGCAAAAATTATTGCAGAAAGAATAAGAAAAAATATCAGCCAGATTAAAATTAATGTAAAAGACGATATAAATATCTGCCCTACAGTAAGTATCGGTATGAGTGAATATCCTTCATGCGCATTAGACGAACAGACTCTTATAGAACTTGCCGATGTTGCTCTTTATAACGCAAAGAACAGCGGAAAAAATTGTATTTGTGAATACAACCCCAATACAGGCTGTACACTTCTTCCGCGGGGAGAATAACAAACAATAAATTTACACGGACAAACTTCTTGTAAAACTTCTTTTTTTGAGGTATTTTTGTTGTGACTATGCACGAGTACGAAAGAGGAGAAAAACTCATGGCAGAAAGAAAATTAGTTGGAACAAACGAAATGTTCAAAAAAGCATTGGCTGGCGGATATGCTATCGGTGCTTACAACGTTAACAACATGGAAATTTTGCAGGCTATTGCAGAAGCAGCTGAAGAAACTCGCTCACCTATCATTTTGCAGGTTTCTGCAGGTGCAAGAAAATATGCTAACCAAACTTACCTTGTAAAATTAGTAGAAGCAGCACTGGCTACAACTACTGTACCGATTGCTCTTCACTTAGACCACGGTGCAGACTTTGAAATTTGTAAAGCTTGTATCGACGGCGGTTTCTCATCCGTTATGATTGACGGTTCAAGATTCTCATTCGAAGAAAACGTTGCAGTTACTAAAAAAGTTGTTGAATACGCTCACGAAAGAGGAGTTTCTGTTGAAGCAGAACTCGGTAAACTTGCAGGTGTTGAAGATGACGTTAATGTTGATGCTAAAGACGCTAAATACACTAACGTTAAAGAAGCTGTTGAATTTGTTAAACAAACAGGCTGTGACTCTTTAGCAATTGCTATCGGTACTTCACACGGTGCTTACAAATTCTCCGGCGAAGCTAAATTAGACTTTGACAGACTTAAAGAAATCAAAGACGCTTTGAAAGAAGCAGGTTTCGGCGATTATCCGATTGTATTGCACGGTTCTTCTTCAGTTCCTCAAGAACTTGTTGAAAAATGCAACAAATACGGCGGAAACCTTCCTAACGCTCAAGGCGTACCTGAAGATATGCTTAACTATGCTTCTAAACACGGCGTTGCTAAAATCAACATCGATACAGACTTGAGATTGGCAATGACATCTACTATCAGAGAGTTCTTCATTGAACATCCTGAAAAATTCGATCCGCGTGAATACATGGGACCGGGAAGAACAGCCGTTAAAGAAATGGTTATGCACAAAATGAGAGATGTATTAGGCACAGCAGGTCACGCTGACGACTAATAAACAATCTTTATAAGAAAAAGAGTTCTTTATTTTTTAATAAAGAACTCTTTTTCTATTATCTTAAAGAATATTTTCTTATAATTTGTTTAAGGTCAGCTCTTTTTTGTTTTATTTTTGTCTTATATGAACCTTTGCTAAAATTATAAATTAAAGTATAAAAATAATATTTGTATAAAATTTTATTTTTGTCTTTTAGAATATTTATATAAGACAGAAGCCTGCTCTTATTGATTGCCTGAGAATAAGTAAGTTTTTCCACATCAAAAACCTTTGGAGAAACCAGCAACTCTTTCAATATTTTTTTATTTTTAATTTTTTCTTCTTCTATAATTCCGTTTATTTCTTTATAATCCATATCCGGAAATAAATCATTACTTTCAATCAAGGATTCTATATCCGAAACAAAAACATTTTTTAATTTAAATTTATTTGCCAATGAGTCAAATCTTGCATTGCCCCTTTGTTTATTTTTAATACACAAAAACGGCTTGTTAAAAATAAGAGCAAAACAACAGCCATGGAATGAATCCGTAATAATATAAGATGCATTTTTAAATGCATAAAGCCATTCTTCTACATCTGTATCATTTTCGGCAGATAATTGCTGAATCTTCTTATCAAGTTTTTTACTCATTTGATTAAGAAGTTTTTCTACTTTTTCATTATTATCCAATATATAAGTCACAATTGAATTTTTATATTTATCATCAATATTTTTACAATTATTTATCAATTCATCATATTTAATAGAGTCCAACAAGAATACTGGATCTATTACCCAGTGCGCCTCGGTATTAAAGTATTTTTTGCATATTTCTACTCCGGAATCTTCTCTTGTTGAAACAAAATCAAAACTCTTTAAAGAGTTTGTATATGCTTGCATATCTTGTGCAGACATTTCCTTTTGTATTTCCGGAGTTCCTATGCCGAAACTTGCACTAAATGCTATTTTTTTATTTTCAGGGGAAACAAAATCCAGAAGATATTTATTATAATCAGACAAAATGCTGCTTCTAAAAACCTGATCAGAACCCGTGATGAAACAATGAATATTAAAATTCAAACCAAATAAATCTTTATCAGTTATAAGTCTTTTCGTTAAATTTAAATATTTGTTTCTAAATCTTGTATTAAAATATGAAGATTCTTTTTTTGAGGGAGTGTAATTCACAATTTTGGCAGAAAAACCAAGTTGTTCAATGACTTCCTGCATTGCATAAGCAGTTAAAACAGCACCGTAATTTTTAGAATAAAAAAGATTCATTATTCCCACATCGGCTCTGTCATTTAAACAATTTTCCATATTATTTTCCAGTGTATATTTGTCAATGTTATAAAAGAATCTTTGTCTTTGCGTGTGCTTTTTAGATGGTTTTACAATATTTGAATTATATTTTATTGCATGTTTTAAAGGCACGTGAGAGCGCATTATAAAATTATTTTTTAACTTTTCAAAATACCGTTTGCCCTTATCATTATTGACAAGGAGAAGCGATGTTCCTTTATCATCATCAAGATTTCTGTCAAAATCATAAATACCCCAAAAATCACCTATAGTTAAATCACCTTGTCTCGGTAATTTTTGAAACTGACAGACATAACAGCTTTCTCTTAAGAATAAATTATTCAAAAAACCGCGCATAAAAAGATTTGAAGCAGGATAGAGCAAATGTTTTTTTATATTTGTTTTAACTCCAAGATAATATTCTTTCCAGCCATATGTTTTATCCCTAAAATCAAATTTTTCAACTTTTTCATCCGGAAAAGTTTCGCTTAAATATTTTTTAAAAACTTTAGCAGATGGTACACCATGGCATATCAAATCGACACAAAGAAGATTTTCATAATCCTTTTGCAAAAAACTTTTCAAGCCTGCTACCTGACAAGGACATCCGCTGAAAAGAACTTTTTTACCTGTGTTTAAAACCTCTTTTATTTTTGAATAACAGTCTTTTATATTACTTTGAACATATTTTGAACCTTTAAGCTTGCCCAAATCATCTCCTGTATCAACAATAAGATGCTCGACGGAAAAATCATCCGCATAAGCTGCACCGCATACATAACCGCCTTCTGAAATAATATATTCAGCCAGTACAGGAAATACCGCACCGGAAGAAGATTCTTTTCTTAAATCATCATCCGCCATGACAGCAAAACAATCCGGATTTTTATTATTTGAAAAATCAGAATTTATTACAGGACAAATTTTAGAACACAGTCCGCAATGCGAACATTTTGTTTCATCGATATTAGGGTACAAAAAACCTTCTTCATTTTCCTGCATCGAAATAGCACCGGCAGGGCAAATATTCTTACAAGCACCGCATCCGCAGCATTCTTTAGATTCAACAATATGACTTATCTTATTCATACTTATTCCATTCCTATATGAATTAATCAACATATATATTAACAATGTTTTTATATTGATTTAAATACTAATAAATACATGGCGTTAATCAATGTAGTAAAAACACAGAAGAAATAATATCATACTGATAGTAACATTGTAAATATATGGGCTAAAATAATGGAAAGAAAACTTATACGTTCCGGAACAGGTTGGTGTGCATATATAAACAATACTGTTCTTGAGTTGATAGAAGTCGACCCTGAAGTTGATATGATTAAGTACAGAGTAGAGAACAATGAATTAATTATTTCAAAAGGTTCAAATAAAAAAACTAAATAATATGTATAAAAAGTTGTCTTTATTATCTGATACACATATAATAAATAATCATGAACAATAATTACAAAAACGTACTGGAAAGAATACCGGAAATTCTTTCATCGGATGATGATTTAGAAAAAAACTTTGAAAAATCGCTTAATGAATTGCGAAATATTGTAGATTTTGACAATGCATTTATATGCTATCTCAACGCAGGCTGTGCAAACATACAATACAGACAGTTTTATAATGATTCTACACCTGTGAAAGCACAGGAAACTATTATCAATTTTCCTGAAATATTGAAAACAAAACTCTATGAAACAGCAGTTTTTGTTTTTGACGAAAATTCCGCATTTTTTAATGCACTAAAACTTGAAAAAACGAATTCTTGTTTTATGCTAGCAAAGCTTAATATTAGAGAGACGGTTTTCGGTTTCCTATTAATATCAAGACAAAAATCACTTCCGTTTACACAGGATGATGAAGAGCTGGTAAAAGCGTTCAGTGCGCTTGTTTCTTATTCCATTAAGGATTCGGAGCTTTCAAGTGTTTTCAAACTGCAATTAAGAGCGCTTCAAGACAGCATTGTTGACAAAACAGAAGCATACGCAACCATCAAGAAACAGAATGAGAAAATTCTTGCAGCAGACAAGGTAAAAAATGAATTCCTTGCTAATATTTCACATGAACTGAGAACACCACTGAACGCAATAATAGGATTTTCAGAAGCATTGTCAATGAAAATCTTCGGACCTTTAACAGAAAAACAGGAAGAATATGTTACAGATATTCACGTATCAGGCTTACATTTGCTTGGTATGATTAATGAAATTCTTGAACTTTCAAAAATTGAAGCAAAAGCAGTAAAACTCGCTATTTCAAAATTCAATTTGCAGACTTCGTTCAATGAAGTAGCAAACATAGTCAGGCCGCTTGCTGATAAGAAAAATATCAATCTTGAAAAAAATGCAAAAGATTTTCTGGAAATTGACGCTGATTACCAAAAAATCCAGCAGATTTTATACAACCTCTTGAGCAATGCAATCAAATTCACTCCGGAAAACGGTGAGATTAAAATCGGCTATGACAGAATTGATGATGATGTTTTGATATATGTAAAAGATAACGGCGTTGGCATTGATAAAAAATACGAAGGCAAAATTTTCGGCAAATTCGTACAGTTAAACAATGTTTACTCAAAAAAAGAAAGTTCTACAGGGCTGGGACTTACAATCACCAAAGAACTTGTTGAGCTCCACGGCGGAAAAATATGGTTTGAAAGCACTGTCGGAGAAGGAACAACTTTCTTTGTAAGATTGCCTCTGGAACATATAAAAACCGAAGACGATGTTTAAAGATTATGAGCAGAATACTTATTATTGAAGATAATGAATTGAATTTGAAGCTTATGAAAGACATATTGTCTTCACAGGGGTATGAAGTTGAGACGGCGCAAGACGGAAAAGAAGGTCTCTACAAAGCCCAAGACAACGATTATGACCTGATACTTCTTGACATACAGATGCCTGTTGTTTCGGGTTATGACTTTTTGCAGGTATATGACAAAAACACGCCGGTTATCGTTGTTTCTGCATGTGCAATGGAGAATGAAGTTAACAAAGCAAAAGAACTTGGCTGTGCCGACTATATTTCAAAACCTATTCAGATTATGGAATTTTTGAATACCGTTAAAAAATATGTTTAGAATTAATAAAACTTAAAAAGCCCGAGTTGCCGAGACAGGTTCAAATTATATTCTGTTTGAGTGAAACATCAAGTTTTATTATTTTATATATACATTGCCTGCTTAATCCTCGCTAAGCGACAAAACAGCCATAAACGCTTCCTGCGGAACTTCCACGCGTCCGACAGCTTTCATACGTTTTTTACCTTTTTTCTGTTTTTCTAAAAGCTTGCGCTTACGAGAAATATCACCGCCGTAACATTTATCAAGCACGCTTTTTCTCAGTGCTTTGATGTTTGTACGCGCAATGATTCTTCCGCCAACAGCCGCTTGAATCGGAACCTCAAACATCTGGCGAGGGATAATATCTTTCAATTTTGCCGTAAGCTTTTGCCCCACATAAAAAGCATTGTCTTTATGAACAATTGCACTCAATGCATCCACAACCTCACCTGCAAGCATGACATCAAGTTTGACAAGGTCAGAACGCTTGTACTCCTTAAACTCATAATCCATACTTGCATAACCCTTTGTACGAGACTTTAACTGGTCATAAAAATCAACAATAACCTCACTTAACGGCATCTCATACTCTATATCCACACGGACTTTGTCTATGTAGTGCATATTTATAAAGATTCCGCGCTTGTTCTGACACAGGTCCATAAGAGTGCCGGTATAATCATTCGGCGCAATAATATTAACTTTTACATAAGGTTCTTCGATAAACTCTCTGTACTGCGGGTCAGGAAGGTTGGCAGGGTTATCAATTTCTTCAATACTGCCGTCTGTTTTATGCACCTTATAAACTACGGAAGGTGCCGTTGTAACTAGAGACAGGTCATATTCGCGCTCAAGACGCTCCTGTGCTATCTCCATATGGAGCATTCCCAAAAATCCGCATCTAAAACCAAAACCCAACGCAGAAGAGGTTTCAGGTTCAAATGTTATGGATGAATCGTTAAGTTTAAGTTTTTCCAATGATTCTTTTAAGTCCTGATAATCCTCGTTGTCAACAGGATAAAGTCCGGAAAATACAACAGGCAGTGCCTCTTTGTATCCCGGCAAAGGTTCTGCAGCAGGCTTATCTGCATGCGTAACAGTATCCCCGACAAACCTTGTTAACTCTTTAATGGAACATGCCATATACCCTACATCACCTGTCACAAGTTCGTTTACAGGTACACGATTCGGATTCAGGTACCCGAGTTCAACAACTTCATATTTGTTGCCGGAGGCCATAAACTTAATCTTGTCGCCGACTTTTATACTGCCGTCAACAATTTTGAAAAAGCACAACGTACCAAGATAAGGGTCATATGCACTATCAAAAACAAGCGCTCTTAAAGGCTTGTTCGATGTATCCTGAGGCGGAGGAACAAACTTCACTATTGCTTCCAGTATATCTTCTATTCCGATTCCTGCCTTGGCACTGGCGGGAATAGCGTGCTCTGAGTCAATACCGAGAATTTCTTCAATCTCATCCTTGACCCTGTCCACATCTGCAGAAGGCAGGTCAATTTTATTTATAACAGGAATAATTTCCAGATTCTGGTCTATTGCAAGATAAGCATTAGCAAGAGTCTGCGCTTCCACACCCTGTGTGGAATCTACAATCAGCAACGCACCCTCACACGCAGCAAGAGAACGGGAAACCTCGTAAGAAAAATCAACGTGACCGGGAGTATCAATAAGATTCAGTTCATATTCCTGTCCGTCCTTAGCTTTGTATTTCATTCTTGCAGCATTTAGCTTGATAGTAATGCCGCGTTCACGCTCAATATCCATTGAATCCAGAAGCTGATTCTGCATATCACGCTGTGCAACAGTGCCTGTATATTCCAACAGACGGTCGGCAAGAGTAGATTTGCCATGGTCAATATGCGCTATGATACAAAAATTTCGTACGTTTTTAATGTCTCTTCTGCTTTGACTCATCATAACGACAGTATATATGAAATATTATTCTTTTAAAAGACCTTTAACTACTTTATACGCTATTTCAAGTTTATCGGAATCAAGATTGTGAACCGATTCACATATTTCTTTTATCAAATCTTTTTCCTGTTTTAAATGATCTAAAGCAAAAAGTTCTTCCGGTGTTGTATCAAGAGCATTGATAATTTTGTCCAGAGTTTCAGCAGTACAGAAATTCTCGCCTATTTCTATACCGCTTAATGTTCTTTGAGAAATCTCAACAGCCTCTGATAGCGCCTCTTGGGTAAGACCTCTTTTTATTCTCATTCTTTTAATTTTTTTGCCGAGGTCTTTTTTTATACCCACAATTATTTTCCTTGAAGTTTAATCTCTTAATTACGAAAAAATAGATATCTTATTGTATTTTATATTAACTTTTGTAAACCCGTAATGAGGCAATATTGCTATATTTATGGATAATATGAAATTTAATTTCATAAAACTACGCAATTTTAAAAAAACAAAATACTTCATGTAAGAGTAAGGAGTTTACACAAAAAGAAATTTCCTAAAGCCTAAACTCCACCCTACACTATAGTTTAGGCTTTTTCTTTAAAAATAAGTGTTCAGATAATGTTAGACAAAGGAAGGAAGGTAAATTATGACAAGTTTTGCAGTTCAAACATCTATGGGAGCAATCGCACCGCTGGTATCAAAAGACAAAGGTTCTGTGGGTAACAGAATGAATTGTGCAGGTGAGCACATTAAAAACAACTTATCGACAGGTGTTCAAGCAACAGCAGTCGCAGGAAGTACAGCCTTTGCTTATAGTTTTACTAACAAAATGACCAAGGGTAAGGCAATGGACTGGAATATAAAGTTTAACAAGGCACTAAAAAATCTTAGCAAAGATATTGCAAAGCAAGCAAAAATATTTAATAATTCTGAAGTTGGCAAATATGTAAACATGGAAAAAGGTGTAACAAAAGCAGGAAAACAAAGACTTACTAAACTTTATGGAAAAACCAAAGGGAAAATAGCTGGTCTTGCTTGTAATCTTGGAACTAAATTCATAAGTTTTACAAAAAATGCAATTGATAAAATTGCAAAAACTTCAGGTCGTCAAAAGATCCTTACAGGTATTGTGCTTAGCGGCTTGGTACTATTAACACATGTATTAAATAAGCACAACTACAAAGCAGGTCAAATTGACCAAAAATACACAGACAGAGCAAAAATGGAACAACATTTTGAATAATTCAGAGTTATCGCTCATAATAATCAAAAAACGGCTTGAACATTCAAGCCGTTTTTTGATTATTAAATTTTAGAACATTAATCTAAATAGCAAGAATCTTTTATTTAGTTTTTCTGAAAATTTGCGAAGGTTCTTGGAGGTTTCTGCTACGTTATTTATTGTGTCGTTAAGTTCTGCTTTTTTATCAGTTGTAAGTCCATTGACTGTTTCTAGTGTACAGGACAAGTCATCGAGTGCTTTATTAAATTTAGTAACAGTGTTATTAACTTGTGCTTTTAATGCAGGATCTTTTGTCATTGTGTTGACATATTTTGCGATTTCCGAAATATTTGCACTTGCCACTTGAAGATTTTCAAGAGTTTGTTTTGTTTGAGGATCTTCAAGTATAGTATTTAGATTTCTTGATAATCTATCAATAGATTTTGTAGTGGACATAAGCGTGTCTTTAAATTCTTTGTCACCAATGATTTCGTTAACATTGTCAGTTAATGTCATAATTTTAACTGACATTTTTTCAGTTGTACCCATGAGACTTTCTAGATCTTGTCTTGTAGAATCTATGAGTAACTGTGTTTTATCCATTGTTGCATTAGCTTTTATTGTTAATAGATCAATATTTCCTATAATTTGTTTTAGATCAGTTATTACATCATCAGAGAGTATTGCGCTGAGTTTTTCATTTGTTTCAGCAAGAGCAGCAGCAGCTCTGTATTGTAAGTCCATAAAATCTGATAGACGTAACGGTTCAATTACTGTAAATCTTGAAGTACTTTGAGGATAGTTAAACTCCATTTTTGTAGCGGGTTTTATAAAAAGATAGTTTTTTGAATTTTCTGTTTTGATTGTTCCTTGCATTCTGTCGGGAAGCTGCAAACCGGGCAGAGTTACAATATAACCTACTTTGTATGCGGAAGGTGTTTTAACTTCCTCCTGAAAATTAATAGGAAGAGTTTTAGTTTCTATAATTTCAATTTTTTTAATTTTGCCTATAACATGAGGTTCTTCGCTAAGAATCATCTGTACATTGTCATTAGCATGGAGAACAGAAGAGCGTTTGTTAATTGGGAGATATACAGTCTTTATTCTGGGAGGCGTAATTTCTAAAAATTGTTCTCCAATGATGCCTGACTGCTGGATTGAGATAGTTGATGCATTAGGAATATTAATGTCCGGCTCTGTTATAACGAATTTTATTCTAATTCTGGGGTCATCAGCACTGGAAAGCATTGGGACTATTTCCTCAATTTGTCCGATTCTAAATCCCATAAGCTGTACTGCAGACCCGGGTCTTATGCCGTTTACGTCTTTAAAATCTACAAAAAGTCTTTCACCTGCGGACAGGGCTCTGCCTTTTATCCACAGTATGGAGAAAATCAATATAATAAGTGCTGTCAGTGTTAATAATCCGACTTTGAATGAGGATGAAAAACGCATTTTTATTCTTCCGATTCCTTGGTTGTTAATCTGTACCGGCTACTTTCATAGGACCGTTTATACTTGCACTTATGAATTGCTTTGTATATTCGTTTCCGTTATTTATCATGTCATGGGGAGTGCCGGAGTATACGATTTTTGTATTATATAACATGATTACTTTATCCGCACACCTTTGAATGGTGGATAATTGATGGGTTACGATGACAGAAGCGGGGTTAAATTCGTCTCTCAATCTTACGATATAGTCTTCTATCATTGTTGATGAGACAGGGTCAAGACCCGCTGTAGGTTCATCATATAGTATTGTTCTGGGGTCTGTTACAATGGCTCGGGCAAAGCTTACACGTTTTTGCATACCGCCTGAGAGTTCGTGGGGCATTTTTTCTTCTATGCCTTCAAGACCTACAAGTTTCAACTTTTGTGCAACGATTTCTTTAAGTTGTTCGTCTGTATATTTGTGTTTAAATTCTTTTCTTTCTTTCAGAGCAAAGGCTATATTTTCAAATACATTCAATGAGTCAAAAAGCGCAGAGTACTGAAAAACCATTGCAATGTCGCCTTCTGACACTTTTATCTCTCCGCTGTCGGGTTTGGACAATCCGCAGATGAGTTTCAGGATAGTACTTTTTCCGGCGCCGCTTAGCCCTACGACTGCCAGAATCTCTCCATCATCAACTTTGAAGGAGACATCGTCAAGTACAATTTTATCTCTGAATGATTTTGTTACGTTTTTTACTTCTATGCTCATTGTTTTGTGTCCTATTTGGTTATTTGCGGCTTGTGCTTAAAAGAAAAATATTGTTGCAAAAATATAGTCAATTATGCATATTGCCACAAACGACCATACTACTGCTTTTGTAGTTGATATACCGACGCCTTTTGCACCGCCGTATGCAAGATAACCGCAGGTGCAGCTTATAAGCGCTATTGCTGCGCCGAAACAGGCGGATTTTCCCAGTCCGACAAAGATGTCTTTTAAGAACAATCCCTGCCACAGAGAACTTATGTAATTCAACCTGCTCACGTGTGCGCTCAAATATGCTGCAATACCTCCGCAGATAAGCCCGAATGTAGAAGCTAGAATCACTACAAAAGGCATCATGATAAAGCCTGCAAGCACTCTCGGTACGAAAAGATATTCAACAGGATTTACCTTCAAAACCTTGAGCGCGTCAATCTGTTCTGTTACCCTCATAGTGGCGATTTCAGAAGCATAAGCGGAGCCTATCATTGATATTATAGCGAATCCCGACATAATTTCGCCCATCTCACGTGTTGTAACCACACCCATAAGCATGCCGACAAATTTTTCTCCGCCCTGTTTTACCATCTCCGGTGCAACCTGCATTGAGATAATTACGGAAACCATACCGACAATAGTCAATGTAATAGGCAAAGAGTCAACGGCAAACCTTGAACACTGGTCAATCAGAAGTTTCCAATTTATTTGTGCCGTGAAAATTTGTTTGATAATTATTCTTATAACCTGGCAGGTGCGGATTCCCATTTCACCGAGAGTTTCAAAAAACTCCTGCCCCTGTTCAAGCAGAAGTTTGGCAAGGTTATATGTTGCGCTCTGTTTTAATATAGATAATGCCTTAGAATAATCCATGGAACAATTGTATCAAAGATTTTGAGATTTGTAATACCTTTGAAAAGGTGATTTTATTACTGCAATTGAACAGAGGTTTCTTTGCCCGTAACCCTGTCCCATCTGAAATAGCTGTAATAAATCCTGACATTTCTTATTATAGGCAGCCATGTGTCTTTTTGATACTGCATAAAGGCTTTGGGATTTTTGTTGATATAGTGAATCGAGACAATGCCCTCGTATGCGGAGGTTACCCGCAGAATCTCGCATTGTGCGGGCATGGAGGAGGTTTTTTCCGCACACCACATTGCAACGGAGTCTTCTGGACGGTCTTTTATTATCTGACTTCTCATTGTTTTGTTGCGAGATGCCATACTTGCAAGAAGGTTTGCCATAAATTTGTAGCAGTTGTTACCCTTAGCCCAGTTATAGGAGTGAAAAACAACAGATTCAGACCAGTTGTTGATATATTCGTACGAAGGTATCCACTGTGAGATGACTTCCTGATCCTGTTTGCCAAAGTATATTTGTTTCCAGTTTTTGTTATAGTCAGGGTAGGTGATTAGTGCAGTCTGGTAAGCATTTGCACTCTGTGCAAAAAAATTTATAACAATAAGTGCAATTACTGCAAGCAGCCTGCAAGAAATTTTAAACATAAGACCATGGTGCTTTTTCTTTTGCAACAACAACCTCTATTCTGTGTTTACTGCTTTCCAGAAGATTTTTTATTTCTTCGACAAATGGCTTTTCCGATTCAAAATGACCTATATCGAGAATTGCGCAGTGTCGTGAATCTATAGCATCATGATATTTTACTTCCGATGTTATGAATGCGTCAATATTGTATCTTTCAACATCCTCGATGAACTCTGCTCCTGAACCTGCGCATACCGCAATTGTTTTTATAACTGATTTGTGAGAATTGTTTGTAAGTTTAATTCTCTCCGTATTAAACGAAAGCTTTGTGTACGAAACAAGTTCATCAAGAGTCATCTTGTACGGTGCAAGACCTACTCTTACAAAGTCATTGAGTTTTGCTGTTTTTTTAAGGTTTAGTTTTTTTGCAATTATGTCGCTTGTGCCGTTGTTTGTTTTGTCGCAGTTTGTGTGCAGCGAATAAATCTGGATTCCACGCTGAATTGCTTTTATTAATTTGATGTCTTTTATGACTTTTAGGGGGCGAAAAATCACGGGATGGTGCGAAACAATAAGATTACACCCGAGTTCTACAGCCTGATTAACTACCTCATCCGTAACAGAAAGGCAAATAAGAACCTTGGAGGTATTGTCATTGCCGTAGAACACCTGCCAGCCCGAGTTATCCCATTCTTCGGCAAGTTCGGGAGGGGCATATTTTTCAAGAATCCTTATTATTTCGCTTGTTTTTGCCATATCGACTCCAGTATTTTTGACGCTATATTTTCTTTTGTGTCTTTTTCTATTTTTGTTATGTTCAGGTTTTTGTCCAGCACAAAAACCTCGTTGTAGTCGCTTGAAAATCCCGTATCTTTTCTGGAAATGTCATTTGCTACAAGCCAGTCGCAGCCCTTTTTACGGATTTTTGTTTTTGCATTTTTAATAAGGTCGTTGCTTTCTGCGCAGAAACCTATAATTTGCTGGTTCGGCTTTTTAATTTTGCACATTTCGCTTAATATATCAGGGTTTTTAACGAGTTTAATTGTCAATTCGTCAGTGTTTTCTTTTTTTATTTTCAGGTCAGCGCAGTTTTCAGGTCTGTAATCGGCAACAGCTGCTGTCATAATAAGTATATCCGCATTTTTGTTATAAAATTCTTCCTGTACAGCCTCAAACATTTCTTTTGCGGAGTTTACACAGATTGTATTAAACGACATCTTCCTTGTAAGGGAAGCGCTCGTGATAAGTGTAACATCAGCGCCGGCTTCGCAGGCTTTTTGAGCAAGAGCCGCGCCCATTTTGCCGGAACTGTAGTTTCCGATGTATCTTACGGGGTCAAAGTTTTCTTTTGTTCCGCCTGCTGTTATGACGATTTTTTTGCCTTTTAAAAATTTGTTGTTTTCCTGCAATAATTCTTCAACAGCAGAATAAATAGAGTTCAAATCAGCAAGTCTGCCCTGACCTTCCGTTCCGCAGGCAAGGTATCCTGATTCGGGTTCAACAAATTTTGCACCGTAGGATTTCAAGGTTTCGATGTTTTTTTGCACTGCTTTGTTATTCCACATTCCGGTGTTCATTGCGGGAGCAAAAATAATTTGTTTTTGAAAAGCGCAGGCTAGTGAGGTCAAAAGGTTGTCACACAGCCCGTTTGCGATTTTTCCTATTGTGTTTGCGCTTGCGGGTGCAATCAAAAACACGTCTGCCCAGCTGCACAGTGCAATGTGTTCGGGTTTTCTTTCTTCTGTTTCGAATTGTTTATAATAAACAGGCTCCTGAGAAAGTGTTTCCAGTGTAAGCGGTGTAACAAATTCCAGAGCATTTCTTGTAACAACGGTTTTGACATTTGCGTTTGCTCTTTTGAACATACGGATAAGTTCGCAGATTTTGTATGCTGCGATACCGCCGGTTATTCCTATTAGTATGTTTTTGCCTGTTAGCGGCATTTTTGTGCTCCTGTCAAATTTGTTTCACTGTGCTCTTGAGTAACTAATCTAGTGTCGTCACTGTCGCCTCGAGCTTTCGAGCCGCCATTGACTCACCTTTTCAATAAGCCACTCCCAAAATTCGTTCACGTCGTTATCACTCCTTATCACGAATTTTGCTCGGACAATTTTTATGCCTGATACATTCCGACTGCTTTTCGGATTTGTTTCAGGACTTTTTCAGCTTCTTCTCTTGCTTTTTCATCGCCTTTTTTGATGATTGCTTCAACAATTTCAGGGTGTTGTTCGTAGTATTTTCTGCGTTCTCTGATTTCTCTTAGCTGTTCGTTTATTAAACATCCGAGTTCGCGTTTGCAGTCTGCACATCCGCGTTTGCCCGCGATACATTCCGATTCTACCTGTTTAACTTTTTCTTCTGTTGCAAAAGCTTTCCAGTATTCAAAAGCAACTTCGCATTTGTCGGGATGACCGGGGTCGTCTTTTCTGGCGCGGCTTCTGTCTGTTATTGCTTTCATGATTGTTTTTGCGGTCGTTTCTTCGTCATCTGAAATCTTTATATCGTTATGGAAGGATTTACCCATTTTTTGACCGTCAACACCTTTAAGCATAGGGATATTGGTAAGGATGGGCTTTGCTTCTTTGAAGAGTTCTGTTTTATAAATATTGTTAAAACGTCGTGCAATGTCACGGGTAATCTCAATGTGCGCAACCTGGTCGATTCCCACGGGTACAAAATCCACATTAAAAGTCAGGATATCAGCGGACATCAAAACAGGATAGCCCAAAAATCCGTAAGAAACATTTGGTTTTGAGTCGCCTTCGCCTGTTTTTAGCATTTTTACAAGGTCTTTCAGGGTAGGGTCTCTTTCCACCCAGTTTTGCGGGGTAATCATGCTGAGATAAATATGCAGTTCTGCTGTTTGCGGAAGATGTGACTGAATATATATGTGTGCTTTTTCAGGGTCAATACCTGCAGCAAGCCAGTCAAGGACAACATTTTTTGTGTCTTCAATAAGGTTTTCCGTACAGTCGAATTTTGTAGTAAGAGCGTGCCAGTCAGCAACAAAAAAGAAACATTCGTATTCGTTCTGGAGTTTGACCATGTTTTTCAAAACCCCGAGATAATGTCCAAGATGGAGTTTACCCGTAGGTCTCATACCTGTAACTATTCGTTTCTTTTCTGTATTTTCAGCCATACCTGTACCCTTATATAATTCTCGTAAAGGAATTATATAATAGACAAAGGTGAAAAACTACCTTGAAAAGCAAATGTTAATTTAAGTATTGATTAAGTTTGCCGTCGTTGATTAATTCTTTCAATTCAGAGTAGCCGCCTATGTACTTTCCGTTGATGGTTATTTGTGGAACTGTAGCACGTCCTGACGGAATTTCAAAAAGTTCGGCAAGTTTATGGCGCAATTCTTCTTCATTATGCGAGATATCGTATTCCGTATAATCAAGATAATTGTCTTTGAGTTTTTCTTTTGCCTTCTGGCAGAAAGGGCATGTTGGTAATGTATAAATTTCAATTTCATTCGTAGTCATAACCGTATTATGAACACGAATTTTAAAAAAAGCATTGCCGGAAAGGTTAATTATTTACAAATGCAGACAAAATCAGATTAACTACATCAATAAGTGTGTTGCCCAAAAATACAAACATCAAAAGGATTGCAAACCATTTTTGAATGTCTTTTACAAGAATTATTCTCTTATTGGAACGTCTGTCTGTCAGTTCTTTATATTCGTCTTTGTTAGGTGCTTTTGGCAGGTCGTCTTCGAGCTTTTCTATTACGGAATTGTATTTTATTTTGATTATTGTGGAATACGCATCCTGATTTGATATCCACATTATACACGAAGCCATACCGAAAATTTCCAGCCCCAGAAGCAGAAAAAACTGATTCGCTGCGAGCATTTTTGTGAAGATAAGACTGAACAAAAATACTGCCGAAATTATCATAAAAAATCTGTTAATCATAAAAGAGCGGTTAATAAAACTCTCTTTCATTTCGTTATAGATTCTGTACTGTTCCAGTATTAAATGTTTTTCGTCCATGAGTTTTCCCTGATATTGTCACTATGTCATTCTATCATAATAGTGAACTTATGTTACAGTTTTTCTTAAAAATAGCAAAAAATCTGCTTTTGAGGCTTTATACTTATAGAAAATAAGGAGCAAATTATGATTCAAGCAGTAAATTCAGTTAAGGCAAATAATTATCAGACGGCAAGACAACAGTCTTTCGGACATCAGGCACCGGCAGAAATTATAGATTACAAACCGCAGGAAATGAAAAAGCCGAACAAGCGTTCTAAATTAGCTACTATAGCCGGTTATCTTGCTACACAATTTGCTGCAGGTGCAGTTTTTAGCGGTATCTGGGATGGCGGAATCAACCTGTACAGATTAGCCAGAAAAAATAAACCTCTTCTTTCTTTAAAAGAAATGGGACCGCGTGCGGCTGTACTGGGTGGCATGTTTGTTCTTTGCGGACTTATTTTCACAGGCATAGATGCGGCAATGTCAGCAGGACGCAGCAAAGCCTCCAAATAACAAGATTTCATAATTTTATAAAAAAGAGGTCTTAAAAAGACCTCTTTTTTATTAGTCACAGTCATAAAATATATAAGTATCATTATGAAAGATTATGTTATCTTTGTATTTTAATAAAGGGTAGATTTCTTTTTCAATTAAATTGTTATTTGTTATCCATACTTTATTTTTTACATTTTTGTTAAAAAGTTGTGAAAGTTGTGAACCATTTATGACAAAAATATTACTTGTATCTTTTGCAATGTATTGCATTTCAAATATTTCTGCACTATGTATTCCAAAATACTTATTTTGCGGATTTTGTTCGATAAATTTTGCCGCTTCCATCATGTCTGTATTCTCTGTAATGGCTGCTTTTAGATATTTTGACATTTTTGTTATTTTTAAATCAGCAATATTGTTTTCCGGCATTGTTAAGAATAGTACGGTTAAGATAGTAATTACTATCTTATTCTTTTTATTTACAATAAAAAGAAATAAACTTATGGCTGTTATGAATAAAGCAAAACCGATCAGGTAATGTCTTAACCACGTTTTATCATTCAAAAAGAGCCACCACATCAAATTGCACCATGAAGAGAAGAATAAAGCTGTTATGAGAGATGTGCATTTTGTGTTGGTTTTATTTTTTGCAATAAATTGATAAGCTGCATATACAGGTATGAGAATAATCAATAAAAATCTTAGCAAGCCTGTTTGTACAAGTAATGCCGATAGTTTAAGACTAAAATTATTACTAAGAGAATTAAGTCCTGATCCGCCTTTGTTAAAAAAGAAATCTGCTTCATCAGATTTTAATTGAAGGTATTGTGTCCAGCTGTTAAGTGATGCTAGTTTATATATTTCAAACAGTATTATTGGTGTAAGAAAGCCGACCATAAAAATTAATATATTTATGATTAATGTTTTTATTTCTTCTTTTTTAAATACTTTATAAAGTATAAATATAAGCAATACGGGTGCTATTGAGAGAAGAGAAAGTACTTTTGTACAATATGCTAAAGATGCAATAAGTCCCGATAAGAAATATAAATATTTTTTATTTTGTGCAATATAGAGTATAAATACAGATATTAAAATAAAATAAATAGCCGGCATTTCTCCCATAAGAGATGATGAGCAAGAAAGATCTTTCATTCCATAATTTATGGAGTATATGACAAAATATAGAAATAGACATCTCCAGCCCCATAGTTGTAGTTTTGTTATGCTTTTAAAATACTTTGGCAGATATATCGTAACTCCAAGAAGCAGCAAATTCACAACAGAACATGCAAATTTTGGAATCCATGCGGTATTAGAAAAAATTTTTATGAAAGCAGCTACAAAAAACATAAACGGAAAGCCAGTTGTGATAACAGCAGGAAATTTAATCGTTTCTCCATTGACTGTGTAGTTATATCCGTAACCAAATGCTATATTTTTAGCAATGAGGGTGTTGAAAGAAGTGTCAAGCCACCAGTAAGTTGAAATTGCCTGCTGGTAAATAAATAAGAATATGCCAAAAACAAATACTGATTTTAGCAGAAATATTTTAAAATTATCGTTTAATCCCTCTTTTTTATAAATATTGATTGCAGTTTTTAAAAAAAGATAAAAACAAGCATTTAAGAATATTATAATTAGTGATAAAACACTAAAAAACATCCATGGGTGTTCGAATATTACATTCAAATATTCTGATGTAGGAGGCACCTTCTGTTTATATTCTATATGAGTTAATTTGCCGTGTTGTTTTATTGTAGCATAATTTTGTGATTCGTTATAATTAAAGCGCAAATATCCGTTTTGTAACCGTTTTATATCTCCCGGTTTGTCAGATATAATATTGATAGTTACTTTAGAACCTACTTTTGCTTTTATCTTGTTTTCAAGTTCTGATTTAACAATTTTCTTTTGGTTATTGTCTTTTTTGACAAGAAATTCACATGAAGTATTTGATGAATCGTTTAGCCATACTCTTACCGTTGATACAAATATCTCTTCTCTGAAAAAAGTTAATATACCTGCTGTTAAGATTAACAACATAGTAAAGCCTATAAAAATCTTTTTGAGCATTGTTATTTTCTCCGTGTTCTACATTTTTGTGAAGGAAAATCTTATTGTTTGCAGAAATGATTTTGCTGCAGCTTTTAAGAGTTTAAAATGTTTGATTGAAACTTCTCCTGTTTCTCTTATACCGCATGGAACGGGAGTTTCATAAAATTTTAAATGTTTTCTTGCGCAGTAGCCCGAAATTATAACATTCGGCGCGAATGTGTCAGACGGAATTTTGAAGTAAACATCTTTGAATTTTGCAGTTCTCATGAGTCTATAAGGACTGTTTACATCCCATACCCCTTTGCCGTAAAAAATTCTTATGCACATTCTTGAAACAGCACTTATAATTTTTCTGGATAAAACCTGCTCCCTGCCATCTCTTATACCTATCAAAAAGTCGTAATTTTCTCTGTTTTCCCACAGCTTGTGAAAGGAGTCTTCTTTCATCTCATTATCTGAATCTATCTGGAATATCCATTCAAATTCCTCAGCATTATCTCTGTATCCTTTTAAAATTGTAGGTCCATGACCTGAGTTTTCTTTATTTATTGCAATAATATTTTCATGTTCCGAAGAAATTTCTTTTAAGATTTCGCCTGTTTTATCTTTGGAGCCGTCATTGTATGCAAAAATTTTGTAATCTATATGAAGGTCAGAAAGAGTTTTGTCCCATTTTTCAAGGACATTTTTTATAGCACCTTCTTCGTTGTAAACAGGCATTATAAGTGCTAATTCTCTCATCGTAATCTCTCCTTATGCAGGTAAATAAAATTAATCTTATCATAAAAAATATAAGATTATTATTATTTCAAACAATTGTTGTAATATTTTCTTTAAAAATTTTCGTTTTTATGCAAGAATTTTTATAAGATAGCATTTTGCTGTTTTATAAAGTTGTCACAAAATAAATGACAAATAATAAGTAGTACTAGTTAAATAAAAAAGGAAAAACGAAAATGGCAAGACAAGTCCCATTGGAAAAAGTTAGAAACTTCGGGATTGCAGCCCACATCGATGCCGGTAAAACAACTACAACAGAACGTATTTTGTTTTATACAGGTAAAACTCACAAAATCGGTGAAGTACACGATGGCGCAGCAGTAACCGACTTTATGGATCAAGAAAGAGAACGCGGTATCACTATCCAATCAGCTGCTGTTACAGCTATGTGGAAAGGTCACCAGCTTAACATTATCGACACCCCCGGTCACGTTGACTTTACTATTGAAGTAGAACGTTCACTGCGTGTATTGGACGGTGTAGTATCAGTATTCTGTGCTGTAGGTGGTGTTCAATCCCAGTCCGAAACAGTTTGGAGACAGGCTAACAGATACGAAGTACCAAGAATGGTATTTGTAAACAAAATGGACAGAACAGGTGCTAACTTCTACCGTGTATTAGATCAGTTGAGAAATAGACTGGGCGCTAATGCTCATCCTATCCAGCTTCCTATAGGTGCTGAAGATCAGTTCAAAGGCATCGTAGATCTTCTTGAAATGAAAGCTTATATCTACACTAACGACCTTGGTACAGATATTAAAGTTGAGGATATTCCTGCCGACATGGTAGAAAAAGCCAATGAATACCATGCAGCTTTGGTTGAAGCAATTTCAGAACATGATGACGAACTTATGATGAAATTCCTTGAAGGTGAAGAACCTACAATGGAAGAACTCAAAAAAGTTCTCAGAAAAGCAACATGTGAAAACAAAATTGTTCCTATGTGCTGCGGTACAGCATTTAAAAACAAAGGCGTTCAGCTTCTGTTAGACAATGTTGTTAATTACCTTCCTTCTCCTGTTGATGTAAAAGCTATCGAAGGTGAATTGGAAGATGGTACAAAAGTTGAAAGACATTCATCTGAAGATGAACCTTTTGCAGCACTTGCGTTCAAAGTTATGACAGACCCTTATGTAGGTCGTTTAACATTCTTGCGTGTATACTCAGGTAAATTGAGTGCAGGTTCTTATGTTCTTAACGCTACAAACGGCAAAAAAGAACGTATCTCAAGACTTGTACAAATGTACGCTGACCAGAGAAACGAAATTCAAGAAGTTTACGCAGGCGATATCTGTGCGGCTGTTGGTTTAAAAGACACAACTACAGGTGATACTCTGTGCGATGAAAAAGCTCCTATCATCTTAGAAAAAATGACTTTCCCTGAGCCTGTTATCTCTGTAGCTATTGAGCCTAAAACAAAAGCTGACCAGGATAAAATGGGTATTGCTCTTCAAAAACTCGCTGAAGAAGATCCGTCATTCCGTGTTAAATCTGATACAGAAACAGGTCAGACAATCATCTCCGGTATGGGTGAGTTACACTTAGACATTATCGTTGACAGACTTTTGAGAGAATTCAAAGTTGACGCTAATGTAGGTAAACCTCAGGTTGCATACCGTGAAACTATCAGAGGCAACGCTGATCAGGATTCTAAATTTATTCGTCAGTCCGGTGGTAAAGGTCAATACGGTCACGTTAAAATTCAAATCGAACCGGCTGAAGAAAATGCAGGATTTGTATTTGAAAACAAAATCGTCGGCGGTGCTATTCCGAAAGAATACATCGAACCTGCAAGAAAAGGTATGGAAGAAGCGCTTGAAGGCGGTATCTTAGCAGGCTTCCCGATGATTGACGTTAAAGTTACACTGTATGACGGTTCTTACCACGAAGTTGACTCTTCAGAAATGGCGTTTAAAATCGCAGGTTCTATGGCTATCAAAGAAGGCTGTAAGAAAGCTAAACCTTGTATCTTAGAACCTATGATGAAAGTTGAAATCGAAGTTCCTGAAGAAAATACAGGTGATATCGTAGGTGATATTGCTTCCAGAAGAGGTCGTATCGAAGGTATGGAAATCATCGAAGGTACAGGAATCCAAAAAATCAGAGCAATGGTTCCGCTGGCAGAAATGTTCGGTTATGCTACAGACATCCGTTCAAAAACTCAGGGCCGCGGTACATTCTCTATGGAATTTGCTAAATACGAACAGGTTCCTGCTAACGTTGAAAAAGAAATCATTGAAAAATCAGGCGCAACTGCTTAGTTTTTCTAAGATTGATAAAATTAAACAGGCTCCGGAAGTTTCCGGAGTCTGTTTTTTATACCTGTTGTACTAGACATTTTTTATTTTAAAATCAAAGATATGTTTCCCCGCAGATGTTAGTGACAGATTATTCACATAGTCAATAAATTCTTTGGTTACAGGATTTTGCGGCAGCTGTACTTTTATTTTTTTATTTTCATTGATTGTTATAAAATTTTGAATATTTTGGTGTAAATTTTTGTTTTTGAGTGATATCCCCAGTTGTTTTTGGAGAATATATTTTAAAATTATATCAAAATGTGTTTCGTCTGTTATCGTACGGATTGCTTTTATGATATTTTCATTCTGCTTTCCTTTTATTTGTTTGTATAATAAAGCGATGTCGGCTTTGTGTTTAATTTTCTCTGGATTGTACCCAAATAAAAATGGTGAGATTGCAGCTTGTTCCAAAAGTTCTTTTTCAGAAACTTCTAACAATTTAGCTGATTCTTTTATATGTTCCATATTGGTATCAGCTCTTTGGTTTAACAATGCAGGGTATTTTAATGCTATTTTCATAAATTCTTTTTTCGACATATTTAATAATTTACAGTATTCTGTTACATTGTTTAGTATAGTTTGTGGCTTTTGCAAAAATAATTGCGGTTGAATAAGTCCAATTTTGATAAAGTCCGCTTTGGAGATATCTAAACAATTAGAACTTTGTTCGATATTAGACAAAATTGTTCTACTTTTAATAACAAACAAAGATGGTTGTTTGAGGCACGCTGAGCCATATTGAATAGGGTCAACATGAATCATTTCTGATACTTGTTCAATATTTTCAATTAAAGTTGAGGGTTTTTGGTAAAACAGTTGGGGTTGTCTTAGTGCAGATTTAATATATTTATCTCTGTCAAAATTAAAATAACCGACCATTGAATTTACATTTGTTTCAATAGTTTCAGGCTTTAGACAAAAAAGAGTGCAAATTTTTAAACAGGCATTTAAGTATGTATTTACAGGCAGATTGAGTTTTTTTGCTGCCAATTTTACATTGTTTGTTATAGTTTCGGGTTTTTGTGCAAAAAGTCCCGGAACACTAAGTACACAGTTAAAATAATCTTTTGTTGAAAGACCAAGATTTTTTGCTGTCTTTTCTACATTGTCTGCCATTTTTTCTATGTCATAACTTATTAAGTAAGGGTTTTTTATTAGAAGCTGTTCTATTTCTTTTAATGTTTTGTTCGTCTTGAAGTTGGTTTTAAAAGCTTCTGCCTGATTTTTAATTTTTATACTAAGAATATTATTTTCATTTTGAATTTTTGCAATTGCAGTGCTTACCTTGTATATGGTGTTAGTTTTTGATGTATGTAATTTTTCTGATATTTGCTTATATGTTTTGCCGGAAGAACGCAGAGTAAGCGCTTGGCTTTGTGATTTTGTAAGGTTTGTGGAAGAGATAAGTTTTTTAAACTTTGATTTTGATTCCCTGCGTTCTTCAAGTGATGGTGCACTGGTATAAACGGGCAGATCGTCAGCCGTTTTGAGATTCACATATGTTTTTTCATAGGATGTGGTACTGTAAGGCGTTAAGTCATCAATGGAATAAATTTTTATACGCTTGTATTTTGTTTTAGCATCATCTTCCTGTACTTTGTGTTTATCAATGGATTCAATCAGTAAATCCAGCGGGTTTGCTTTTGATTTTATATGTTCTATAGTTTCAAAGAAGTGCAGATACAGATTTTGTAAATAATTTTCTTTATCCTGACACAAATAACTTTTTTTTAATGCTTCTTGTTGCAAGTGTTTATCAAATATTTGCAATAAATCATTTTTGAGTGTTTGCTCCTGTCTTTCTGTTGAATCAGATTTAAAAGCGTCAAAGACAAGTTTGGCTTTTTCTTTTTCTGTATTATTTAATTGTATTGCTTTAAAAGAAGGTATCTGGTTAATTTGCATAAGTTTGTAAGCTGTTAAATATTTTTAGTTAGTATAAAACATAAAAACGAAAAAAAATTGACAGAAAAAATATGTACCGCTTAGAATTTAACCTGCAAAAGCTTCGCAAAAATCCGAAGCCTGTTTTTTACATTTTAGAGCGATGAGTCTCTTTCAGCAGGTCTCTTTTATCCAGTTCATCAAGAATATGGAAGTTTAACAGGTTTCTGAAATCGTACATTGCAGGCGTAAATGATGACATGGAATCTTTTTTTGTTTTTAATTTTTTTGCCATTTCTTTTACCTTTTTCAAATCTTTAATTAAACCTGTTTTGAACTGGTCAGGTCTGTATATTGTCCAGGTTTCATGCGGGTAATATGTAGAGCGGCATTCATTAGTATTCTGGTTCAGAAGCATTTCTTCAAAAACCCTGTAATCAATATCATAATATTCTTGTTTTATTTCATTTTTATAAGGTCTGAGTTTGTCAGGCATTGGTACTCTCGGGATTGATATATATTCAGCAAAGGGGTTTAACTCTTCCATGTAATCCATTGAGCCGATACCGACAATTTGAATCGATTTTGCAAATTTTTCCAATATCCCTAAATCGTCTGCATATCGTGACAATACATCCAGAAATGAACATGCTCCCTTACCTGAACAGATATAGTCAGTGATTATTGTTTTTTTACCTGTTTTTTCCATGTTATCAACAATTGTTTTAGGATCTGCTTTTATTCTTTTGAGGTAGTTTCTGTAAGCTGTTTCTTCTTTTGGCGTTGGTGCCATACTATCCATTCTTTTATAACCATGGCTGTCAGGTCTGTACCAGAATTTAGAAAACGCAACAAATTTGTAATCATTTATACCGTCTTTCATCCATAATGCGGTATTTAAAAACCATTTTGGGCTGCGGCCAAGGCATATAATCGGATTGTCTTTATATTTTGTATAAATTTTGGAGATTTTTATAAAATTTTCCATATCTCTGTTTTCTTTGAGAGGCATGTATTTATATTTCAGGTCAACCAGTTCTTCTTCGTCTACGGCTTTCATAAATTCATTATATTTTTTCCTGAACCTCTTTTTGGTACTTTCGGTCATTGCTTTATATTCTTCATAGTCAATATGAGGAATTGTTCTGTTAGGGTCGAAAAATTCACCGAAAGATATTTTCGTATTGTATTTAAAATCAACGGGTACAGAGTTTCTGCTTGAGTTATAAAAAGAAAGAGTGTAATTGTCAGCGGTATTCGAAGTATTATTTGTCAGCGTTGCGTTGTAAAAATTTCTGTTTTTTGTTTTACCGGCATAAATATTTGAGTAAGAGTTGTTCAGGATAAGCATATTGCGAACCTCCGGATTGTGACCTTATTTATATAAGTTCAAAAAACAGAAATTTTGCTGTTCAAGAATTAAAATATTAAGCTTTGTAAAAACTATTTTAAATATTTTTTATAAAAATTTTCAATTTTATCAAAAGGTATTTTTTCCGGATTGTCATATAGATCTACATGGTTTGCACCTTTAATGATTAATAATTCCTTATTGTCACCTTTAAGTTTTTTAAAAGCATCTTCACTAAAATATCTGCTGTGTGCTTTTTCTCCGTGTAACATTAATATTGCACTTTGAATTTCATCACTGTATATGAGTATCGGCATATTAATAAAAGACAGAGAAGATGTCATATTCCAGTTTCCATTTGAATTAATGGAACGTTTATGAAAACCGCGCGGTGTTTTGTAGTAACTGTAATAATCCTGTACAAACTGCGGCTCTTTACCGATTAACTTCCCGGGTAATCCTGCAGCTTTTGCATAAGTACCGTTTTTGTAATCTTCTGTTCTTTGTCTGTTTAGAGTTTGTTTTAATTCGTATCTTGATTTTTTATCCAATGAATCAAAATATCCTTTGGCGTTAACCCTTGACATATCATACATTGTAGAGGTTACGGTTGCTTTTATTCTTGTATCAATTGCCGCAGCATTCAGTCCCATTCCGCCGAAGCCGCAAATACCAAGAATACCAATTTTATCAGGGTCTACATTTTTTTGATTACACAAAAAATCAACTGCAGCTGAAAAATCTTCCGTATTGATATCAGGGGATGCAACATTTCTAGGCTCACCGGAACTCTCGCCTGTGAAAGACGGGTCAAATGCAAGTGTGATAAACCCTCGTTGTGCAAGTGTTTGTGCATACAGACCTGAAGCTTGCTCTTTGACTGCACCGAAAGGACCGCTTATGGCAATTGCCGGTAAATTTTTTTCAGACGAATTTTTAGGGATATATAAGTCACCTGTCAGTTCTATACCGTATCTGTTTTTAAAATGAACCTTTTCTACATTAACTTTATCGCTTTTTGTAAAGGTTTTGTCCCAATCATTATCTTTTGCATTACTCATAAGATTGCCTCCTATTATTAATATAAAAGTAAAACAGAAAAGCAGAATATTTTTAAACATTACTGTTCTCCTTTTTATTTGACAAAAAATGATTTTGAATGCAGTTTACGATTGTTCTAGCATATACATCGTGCATTCCGTAAAATATATGACTGGCTCCAATAACTTCGATTACTTGATTTTTTTGAGGATATTTTGTCAGGGAATTTAGAGTTTCCATAAATCTTTTTGGGCTTTCACCGACTACGGAATCTTTGGAACCTATTATAAAGGAACCGTTTGGTTTGATATTATACAATGAATCTGTTTCGCCTTTTTTACTTAAAACAGGACAGTTTTTCAGATTATCCGCATTGTAAAATCCCAGTACGGTGTTTGCTGTCATAGGAGAAAAGCCTCCGAACAAAAACGGGAGTATATCATCGCCATGACCTTTGTCTACCCAATCTTTAGCCATTGCAAAGCATTTATCTATATTTGGCATAACACTCCACCAGTGCATAATATCAATCGGAGAAGATACTATAAAATAATCCACAAAATTATTATTCGTGTTTCCAAGATAATGAATAATTTTGTTTGAACCAAGAGAGTGTCCGGCAAGGATTATATTTTTGAACCCGAGTTCTTTTGCATATTTAACATAGCTATCAACATCTTCGTAAACCATATTAAAATCATCATTGAACACACCAGTGTGCTTTTGTTTGCCTGTTGATAAATCAGAATACGCAAAGCATGAGAAAGAATCATGTGCATGTGCGATGATTGTTGCTATGCCATTTTCTTCAAGAAGCTTTCCTGTTGAATACAAAAGTTCATTTTGAAAAATATTTGAACAGATTCCTGTAAGCATAACGAGCACTGTATCTGTCTGCGAGGGGGCAAATATTGCGCCTTTTAGTTCAAGACCTCTTTTTGTGTTGACTTTTATAATATCCATAAGTTATAATCCCTTTTTTTATTATTTATGATTTTTTAAAAATAGCAAATACTTATATTCAATATTTAAAAATGCTTGACGGGTATAATTTAGTTTTGTATTGTTAAATTATGGAAATACGAGTACTCAAATATTTTCTTGCAGTGGCGAGAGAAGGCAGTATAACGGGGGCTGCAAATTCTTTGCATCTGACGCAGCCAACTTTGAGCAGGCAGCTGCAAGATTTGGAGAAAGAATTAAAACAAAAACTTTTGATTCGCGGAAAATATAGAGTCACACTTACTCCCGAGGGGATGATTCTGCAAAAAAGAGCTGAAGAAATTGTTGAACTTGTTGAAAAGACGCGTTCGGAATTTCAATCTATAAATGAAACATTGAGCGGTGATATTTATATTGGCGGTGGTGAATCTGATTGTATGAAGTACATTGCTGAAATTATAAAGGAAATACAATCTGAATTTCCTGCTGTCAAATTTCATATTTATTCCGGAAATGCGGAAGATGTTACTGAAAAACTTGATAGAGGATTGCTTGATTTTGGCATTTTGATTCAGCCTGTGGATGTATCAAAATATGACAGTCTTTCCCTTCCTCAAAAGGATGTATGGGGTGTCATCATGCGAAAAGACAGTCCATTGTCCGGAAAAAAAGATATAGTACTTGAGGATTTGATTAATATTCCATTGCTGGCGTCCCGGCAGATGTCTCCCAAATATGCAAAAGACAGTGGATTTTTGAATTGGTTTGGCGATAAGTATGAAGATTTATATATAGCTGCAACATATAATCTTGTATACAATGCAGCAATAATGGTTAAAGCAGGAGTAGGGTATGCAATTACGCTCGACAAACTTGCTGATACATCAAAAGAAAGTGATTTGTGTTTCAGACCGCTTTACCCTAAGCTGGAATCGGGATTGGATATTGTATGGAAAAAATATCAGGTTTTCTCTCCTGCTGCAAAGCTTTTTTTAGAAAAGCTGCATAAAAAATTGGGTGATTAATTTTCATTTTAATACAATCAAACAATGTATAATAGCGGGCTTTTTTTATTTTTTTGCTGTAAAATAATAATGTTAATTTGATGTTCACGGGATGAAAGAGGTTATTTAATGAGGTTTCTTTTAACAGCAGTAGGTACTAATAATAATTCAACTGTTGCCAAGTATCTAAAAGAAACGCCTGATAATTATGTTGTGGGTACAGATATTTATCCTGCTGAATATATCCCGGCTTCTTTTGAGATTGATAAATTTTACAGAGTTCCGAGCATCTATGAAATGGAAGATTATAAGCAATCCTTATTAAATATATGTAAAAAAGAGAGAATTGATTTTTTATTTCCCGTAATTGATGAAGAAGTTTATTTTCTCGCTCAGAACAAACATTTGTTTGAAGCAGCCGGTACTACTGTATGCTGTTCTTCTGCAGAATCTGTAGGTATATGCAGAAATAAGTTTAAAACATTTGAAACAGTTAAAGAGAATCTTCCTGAAATATACACAAAAACTTCTTGTCTTGCGGATGTTGATGCAACGAAGCTTAGCTTTCCTGTTTTTGTAAAACCTTCAAGCGGGCGGGCGAGCAACGGCTGTAAGAAAATTAACAACAAAGCAGAACTTGATTTGTATATGACGGATATTGATGCAAGTGAATATATTGTTCAGGAATATGTTGAAGGTGAATTTTTTACCGTAGAATTTGTAAATGATATAAAACATAACAAATTTGTATCGCTTGTAAGACAGGAACTAGTCAGAAATAAAAACGGGTGCGGTGTAGTTGTAAAAACCGTTAAAAATGAATATCTTGAAGATGTAACAAACAGGCTGATAAATCTTATAGGCTTTTACGGTGCAGGTAATTGTGAGTATATTTTTGATAAAGGAAAATATTATTTGATAGAGATCAACCCCAGAATGTCAGCTGGTACTGATTATAGTATGCGTTCAGGCTTGGATATAATTGAAAACCAGATAAAAATATTCAGCGGACAGGAAATAGATATTGATAAAAATCTAAAATATGACAAAATATATGCCAGGAGATATGAGACTTATGAACTTAGATAATTTGAAAAACAAAAAAATACTGATTACGGGCGGTACAGGATTTATCGGGAAAAGGGCCGTAAATATATTATCACAGTTCGGAGCCGTGTGTTATGTTATAACAAGGAGAGATATCCCTGATACTGATAATATTCATTATATAAAAATGGATTTGTCATCTTCTGATACAGTTCAATACGAAGATTTATTTAACAAATACGGTGAATTTGATGCAGCAATTTACATGGCGGCAAATATTCCCGTAATAGGACAAAAGAAGGAAACTTATGCAGAAGCGGTCAGTTCTACTTTAATTCCGCTTGTACAGTTTGCACAGAATGTTTGCGGCAGGATAAAGAATTTTGTGTACACAAGTACAATAGATATTGTCGGTGTACCTGAAAAAATAAATTATACAGAAGATTGTGAACTAAATGCCTTCACCCCGTACGGTCTTGCCAAGTTATCGGGTGAATTTTATATGAGGCGAATAGCAGCGGCAACAGGTACGGTACTAAAAATGTTAAGATTTTCTCAGGTTTATGGTCCGAACGAGCCTATCGTAAGAATTATTCCGATACTTCTCGATGCTGTTAAAAATGATAAGTGTTTTAAACTCTACGGTACCGGAAATGAAAAAAGAAGATTTTTATATGTTGATGATGCTGTACAGGCAATAGTAAAAGCTGTTGAATACCCTGAGTCTGATGTGTTTAATATTGCAGGTGCAAGCAATGACAGCATATTAGACTTGATAAATATCTCACAAAAAGTTTATAATAAAAAATTGAATATTGAGAAGATAAATGTTGAGTGCAAGACATTTGACAATATTCCTGATATTACAAAAGCTGAAAAATTGCTTGGTTTTGTTCCTGAATTTACTTTAGAGAAAGGCATTGAGAAGATATACCATGAATAGTACAGTTGAAAATAAAATAGACAATACATATTTGTTTGAAGTAGCACCGTACAATCCTGTCATTCTTGATCACGGCGATGGCAACTGGGTTTATGATGTTGATAACAAAAAATATCTTGATTTAAATTCAGGACAGTTTTGTCTCAGCTTTGGTCACAATGACAAAGGGCTTCAGGAAGTAGTCTTGAATCAACTAAAGAAAATTTATCATACAAACACTTCTACCCTTACACCGGAAGTATTTAAGGCTTGTAAAGATATGGCTGATATTACTGGCGGTTCTTTGACTAAAACAATGTTTCTTTCAACAGGTTCAGAAGCCAATGAGTGTGCTTTTAGATATTCACGTTTTCTTACAGGAAAAAATACGATAATTGCATTAAAAAACGGATATCATGGTTTAACTCTCGGGTCACAGCGTCTGACAATGTCCGGCATCTGGGCAAGACTGATGAATAATGAAAAAGAGGCTTTTATTGAAAGTTATGAGCCGAAAGATGTGCGCAGTCAAATGCAGGAAATTCTGCGCGAACACGAAAATGATGTAGCTGCAGTTATTGTAGAGCCTGTACTCGGTGTAGGCGGTATTGTTGTTCCCGATAATGAGTTTTTCGTTGAATTGAGAAAAGTATGCAATGAAAACAATATAATATTGATTTTTGATGAATGTCAGACAGGATTCGGGCGTACGGGTGAATGGTTTGCTTATCAAAAAATCGGCGTGGAACCGGATATTCTTGTGTGCGCAAAAGCAATGGGGCTGGGTTTTGCTGTTTCTTCCGTTACGTTTAGCAAAGAATTGGCTGAAAAAATCGAAGGAAAAATTATTCATTTTTCCTCGCATCAAAATGATCCTTTAGCTTGTTCCATTGTTTCTTATGTAATAAAAACCGTTAAAGAAAAAAATCTGTTAGAGAGAAATAAAACTAACGGCAGATACCTTCTTGACAGGCTCAATGAACTTGCACGCAAATGCAGGTTGATTAGCAATCCGAGAGGCAACGGGCTTATGCTCGGTTTTGATTTAGATGATGATATTTTCAAAAAATATCCTGATATTTATAAAAAATTTCAGGCAAGAATGCTTGAAGAAGGCGTACTTTTGCAGGCAGTAAGAAGAGGGCAAACCTACAGATTGTTACCCGGTTATTTAATTACAAAAGAAGAAATCGATTTTCTAATTAATAAGCTTGAACTTGTATCATCAGAGATTGCTTAAATAATGTTTAATGAAGTATTACAAGAATTCAAAAATCTTCCACACGTTAAAGCTGCTGCAATAGGCGGCTCTGGAGCAAATAAAACATCAGATATTCTTTCTGATATTGATGTTTATGTCTTTGTTGAAAAAGAGATTCCTATTATTAACAGAGAAAATATTATCAAGAAATATTCATCTAAATATGAAGTTGGCGGTGAGTATTTTGGCTCAGGAGATGAATTTTTTGTTGATAAATTAAATCAACAACTGGATGTTATGTATTGGAATACAAATTGGTTTGAAAATATTGTAGATAATGTTTGGTTTAAACACTATCCCTCAAACGGTTACACCACTGCATTTCTGTTTACATTAAAAAATTTTGAAATAATATTTGACAAAGATAATTGGCTTTTAAATCTACAAAATGCAATAAAAACGCAATACCCGAAAGAACTAAAACAAAATATAATCAAACGAAATATAATGTTAATGAAGGATAAACCCTTTGCTTCGTATTATGAGCAGATAGAAAAAGCAATAAAGCGATATGATATTGTATCAATTAACCATAGAATATCAGCTTTTCTGGCAAGTTATTTTGATGTAATTTTTGCGATAAACGAACTTTTACACCCTGGTGAAAAACGACTTATTCAATACGCAGAAGGTAACTGTAAAATATTACCTAAAGACTTTGAAGAAAACGTCAGTAAATTGTTAATCCGGCCGAATGATGAAATACTTGTAATTTTAAATAATATGTTAAACGCTTTGAGGGAAATATGCGAATAGAACATGTTGCAATTTGGGTTAAAGATTTAGAAAGAATTCTAATAACTTTTTAGTCTTAATAAAATAGATGCTGAAATAAATTCAGCATGACAGTTTGTCATTTTACTTCCGAGCAAAACAGACTTAAAAATACAGCAAGCATAAAAAATGGGTGAGGTGGGACTGAGCGAGCGCCAGCTTGCGATTTCAGATTATCCCACCTGTGGGTTCGAATAAACAAAAAAGAGGACGTATGTCCTCTTTTAAAAAATTTATGGGTGAGGTGGGATTCGAACCCACGACCAATTGATTAAGAGTCAACTGCGCTACCACTGCGCCACTCACCCATTTTAAAAGTATTTAGTTATCAGATTATCGAGCAGTGGCAGCATTTGCGCTACCTTCCTCTCATAAAATGTGCCGCCGGTACATTTTGTTCGGCAGAGTGCCACTCACCAGGAAGTTTACTAAATAATTATACAACTAAAATTTGTTTTCAACCAGATTTTTTGCAATAATTAAAAACATGGATAGTAAAAATGTAACTATAAATATTGCGCATCTTTACCCTCGACTTCTTAATATATACGGAGATTGGGGAAATGTTTTAACAGTAAAAAAACGCTGCGAGTGGCGCGGTATAGATGTTAATATTGATGCTGTGGAAACAGGTGATACCATCGATATAAAAAAATATGATTTTTACTTTATAGGCGGCGGTCAAGACGCTCAGCAGACTGCTGTTGCAAAAGAACTTCAAAAACACAAGGCAGCATTGCAGGATGCTGTTGATGAAAACGCAGTATTTCTTGCCATTTGCGGGGGGTACCAGCTTCTTGGGCATTACTATCAGCCGCATGAAGGAGAAAGACTTGAAGGTATAGGGCTATTGGATGCATATACGGAAGCGGGAAACACAAGGTTTATCGGCAATGTAACTGCAGAATGCGATTTTATTTTGCCGCGGACTCTCGTTGGGTTTGAAAACCACAGCGGGCTTACATACATAAACGGAGCAACAGAACCTATAGCGACAGTAAAAATAGGGCATGGCAATAACGGCAAAGACAAAACAGAAGGTGCAAGATATAAAAATGTTTTCGGTACATATCTGCACGGTTCTTTTTTGCCTAAGAATCCGCATTTTGCTGATTATTTAATTTCTTTGGCACTTCATAAAAGATACAAAGAGGAAATTGAACTTATTTCTTTAAACGATGAGTTTGAGACAATGGCGCACGATTGTCTTGTTAACAAAAAATATTAGTTTTTTGTATTCCATGTTACATTATGTATCAATTTTATATCATTTTTATAACAAAAGGTAGAAAATCTCATACAAAAGTATAAAATGGAGATATGGATATCGTCAAAAATATAAGAGATTTGTCTCTAAACGAGGATGAGCAATTTTTTGCGGACGTAATCAAGGAAGAATTCGGCTGCAATACCTGTGTTGAAAAAATTACCAATGTTGATTTTATTCAGCATTATGCACAGCCTTTGAATGATTTTAATATTTATACAACAGCCCAGCCGTCTGCAGAGGGTATGCGTATGGTCGCATGGAAAAGAAGGGCTAATTCAAGTTATTAAATATAAAAAAACCGCTTCTAAAAGAAGCGGTTTTTTAAATCCTGTTTTTGTTAGTCTAACGGAATTATCAAAGATTGACCGATTGATAAAGAGTTCGGGTTAGACATATTGTTTGCCTGCATAATTTTGCTGATTTTAGAAGGGTCGTATTTGCCGTAGAATCTGATAATGATTCCTTCTAAAGTGTCGCCTGACTTAACAGTATATGTTTCAGGTGCGGCAGGCTTAGCTTCTTCAACAGCCTGATCTGCAGGTATGATAGAAAGTTTAGCTTCTTTAGCAGGTTTAACTTTTTTAACGAGTTTTGGCGATTCAGGGCTGTTTGCTTCGTTAATAGCATTGGAACTAAAACTCAACAGTGCAGTCATTAAAAACATGCACAGAGCACCTGCAATAAAACCTGTAATCAAGTAAACGCCGGGAGATTTTTCTTCTCTCTGGTTTACTTTGAAATTCTGCCAGAGTACATCGAGTTCTTTTTCTTTAGCCGGTCTGATATAGACATCAGGCGTTCTTGCTTCGTTAGAAGTATGTGCGCCTGATTTGGCTCTTAATTCTTCCAACAAGACCATTTTTTCTTTGGAAAGATTTGATCTGTATAATGTTGAACTTTTCATATGACCTCACTTATTCCTTTATATATATATTAGTCGGCTGAGAATTTGAATGTCAAGAAATATGCTACGATGTATTACATTCCTCAATATTTTGTATATTTATTTGTTTTATTTGATTATTAAACACGTGAACAAAAAAAATTTTGCTATTTTTTTATTTACTAAAAAAGAATTGGCTCTTAAAAAGAAGACCAATCCTTTTTTTAATTTAAAATATTGTTTCAGCTATATGAATAGAGAACTAAGCTGCAATTTCGCCTTTGATTTCAGAGATTAAATATTTAGCAACCCATTCGAAATCTTTGTTGTTTTCAGCAACTTTTTTGAGGACAGCAACAGAAGGTTCGCCGATTCTGATTAAAGACATCGCAACAACACCTCTTACCGCGCCTTTTACTGTTTGAAGCTGTTCAACAAGAACGGGTACTGCAGCTGAACCTACGTTTACCAGCATGTTTTCGATTTCAGCTTTGCTTTTGTTGTCTGCTGTTTCTAATTGAGTTAAAAAATATTTAATAGAGTCTGCGTGCATCTTTTTTCTCCATGACTTTTCTTATCGTTGTACACATTATAAAGCAAATATTTATCGATTCTTGATTTCTTTATCTAATCTTTATATCTGTATAAAGATTAATGTGTGAACATGTGAAAACATATATAAATATATAGATTTAACCTGCTGTTTCATTCCAACAGAAACTAACTTTAATTTGAGTCCGATAACTCGGATTTTGAAATATTTTTTTATGTTTCAAAATCCTCAGACAAATCGGACTTATTGTTATTAAAGTAATTTTCTGTATGTCATTACACAAAGGTTAAATCTATATATTTATATATGTTTTTTATTTATTACTAATATTCGTTAAAATATTTTCCCTGCCATGAGGCTCTTTTTTCCAGTTCTTCATCGATTCTGTTTAAAATCTCAAATTTTTTATTAAGCCACTTCGGCGCGACCTTTATAGCCTGCAATCCGTTGCCGCCGAGGCGGTGGATTGTTGTGTCAGACGGAAGAAGTTCCAAACAGTCGCAGGCAATGTCTATGTACTCATCTTCTTCAAGCAGTGTGATTTCACCTTTTTCATACATGTCATAGAGTTTTGTGTTTGGCAAAATGCACAGGCAATGAAATTTTACACCGTCAACACCTAGGTCGGCAAGTGTTTTGATTGTTTGAAGCATGTCATCTTTTGTCTCGCCTGGCAGACCGAGAATAACATGCACTCCCACTTTTATACCTCGTTGTTTTGTTTGTTCGTATGCTTTTAAAAATGTTTCGAAATTGTGACCGCGGTTGATAAATTTGAGGGTTTTGTCATGCATTGACTGCAGGCCGTACTCAAGCCATGTTTCGTATTTATCCGTATATGACGCAATAAGGTCGAGTTTTTTTTCATCTACACAGTCAGGACGTGTGCCTATGGACAGCCCCACTATATCAGGATGGCACAGGGAACTGTCATAGATTTTTTTTAGTTCTGCAACAGGTTTGTAGGTATTAGAATATGCCTGAAAATAGGACATAAATTTCTGTGCTTTGAACCTTGTTGAAAGGTTATGTATGCCTTCTTGAACCTGCTGTTCCACAGAAAGCGATGCACTGTGCGCTCTGGAAAAACTTCCTCCATCATCGCAGAATATACAGCCGCCCGAAGAGATTGTACCGTCTCTGTTCGGGCAGCTAAAACCTGCGTCAAGCGTAATCTTGTATACTTTTTTGCCGAATTTGTTCTTTAAATATTCGCTGAACTGATAGTATCTTTTGTTCGTTACCGGTCTTGGAAAGAACATGATTATTCTTCGTCAGCGTTTTCGGGCAATACCGGATAGAGGTAGTGCTCGCCGCATTTTGGGCATACAACTTCCTGCTGTTTGCCGTCTTCAAGTATTGCTACTTCAAAGAGTTCTCTGCAGCTGGATTGTACACATCTTATTGCCCAGGAGGGTCTAACTATTCTTGCCATAATTCATTCTCCGTTTGTATCTTTAAAGCAATTTTAGCATATTTTTGGTGTTAAGTAAAAAGGTTTTACTTTTAACAGCTAATTATCAATCAGCAGGCTTGAACCGATAATACCTGCAGTGTTGCCAAGCTGTGCGGGAACAACTTCAACCGCAGCACCCTGAATCGGCATTGCCCTGTCTTTTAATGTTTTTTTCAAGGGTTCAAAAAGAATATCGCCGGCATCTGCAACACCGCCTCCGATAACGATTTTTTCCGGGTTTAACAGGTTTACTACGCTGGCAAGTCCGATACCGAGGTATTCGCCCATTCTTTCAAAAATTTTCTTTGCAACAACATCACCTTCCTGTGCTGCCTGACAAACGATTGCGGGAGTTATTGCCGCGGTTGAACCTGCGATTTCTCTGAACTTAGCACTTTTACCGCCTCTTACGTAATCTTTTGCCATTGCAACGATTGCAGGACCTGATGCATAAGCTTCAAAACATCCTGTATCACCGCAGCCGCAAATCAAACCGTCGTGCATTTCCATTTTTATGTGTCCGATTTCACCTGCAGCATTGCTTGCACCGCGCACGAGTTTGTTGTTAATGATAATACCGGAGCCTATACCTGTGCCTACCGTAATACAAATCAGATTGTGGCAGCCTTTACCTGCGCCGAAGTTGAGTTCTGCAAGGGCAGCACAACGTACATCATTGTCTACTCTTACAGGTACGTTAAATTCCTTTTGCATAATTTCTGCAATAGGTACGTCAATCCATCCGGGTATGTTCGGCAGAATTCTTACAATACCGTTGTCGCAGTCAATCTGACCGGGGAAGCCGAAGCCGATGCCTTCGATATCATTTGTTGAAATTTTTGCTTCTGCCATCAAGTCTTTTATGCACTGAGTTATATTACTGATAGTATATTCATAACCCATTTCAGCACGGGTCGGAACGGTTTTCGGATACGAGATTTCGCCCTTTTTATTCACAAGAGCAATTTTTACGTTAGTTCCGCCTATATCTACGCCTATTCTGAATTTTTCAAACATTTCATTTAATCCCCGTTTTAAATTATTACCTCTTAAGATAATAATATCACGAGCAAAAAGTTTTTTTAAATTTCAAAGAAATGTCTTTCGCCATTATGGTATCTTATTTCTTGAAGAATGCCTTCTTTTGATTTTTTCAAGGCTTTATCAACTATGCTTTTATCCATAGCAGCTTGTTCAAGATTTATCGGTTCAGTCCAGCCTTTAAATACTTTTGAGTTAAATCGTCTTGCTGCCGTAAGGAAAAAGTTGTTATTATTTGCATCCAAAACCACAAAAAGATTACTTCTGGGCGTAAATAAATTTTGAAGTTTTTGCACAAAACTTAGTTTATTCTGACCGCATTCAACAGTTCTTCTTATGGTTTCCAAGCCCAGATGAATATATTCGTTATCGTGTCTTTGTGAAAGTTTTTTCATTGCTTTCGGTGTTATTAAAAGCGAGGTTGGTTTGTATCTTACTATCATTTTTTCTCCTGAGACAAAAATATTAACATCTGATATAAAACCGGACATTAATATTTTTGATAGTTTATTAAGATAAATTTACATTCCGTGTCTTGGAATACTGACGTTCGTCGGGAGTCACCGTCCCGACTCACATGGGTACTGGGTTCACTATGTTCACACTGCGTACCCGTCAGATTCCGCGTCTTGGAATACTGACGTTCGTCGGGAGTCACCGTCCCGACTCACATGGACGCTCTCTTTGATACGCGCCCGTCAAATTCCGCTATGGATACATTCTATCCATAAGTCTCGGGAACGGGATTGTTTCTCTAACGTGGTGAAGACCGCAAATCCATGCAACAGTACGTTCAATACCGAGACCGAAGCCTGCATGTTTGCAGCTTCCGTATCTTCTTACATCAAGATACCAGTTGAAGACTTCTTCCGGCAGTCCCTGTTCTTTGATTTTTGCTTTGAGTTTATCAATATCTTCTTCACGCTGTCCTCCGCCGATGATTTCGCCGTAACCTTCGGGGGCAATCATATCCACGCAGGCTGCTTTGTCGCCTTCCTGCTTCATATAGAATGCCTTAATCGCCATCGGGTAGTGGTGAATCATTACAGGTTTATCAAATTCTTCCGAGATTAATGTTTCTTCATCACCGCCAAAGTCTGCGCCCCATTCTGTATCGTTGCCTTTTTTCTTAAGGATTTCAATAGCTTCGTCATAAGAAATTCTCGGGAACGGACGTTTGATGTTTTCGAGTTTTGAAATATCTCTTTCAAGCACTTCAAGGTCAGCGCGGTTGTGTTTTACAACTTCTTGAACAATGTATTCAACGAATTCTTCGGCTAAATCCATATCATCATAAATATCAAAGAAAGCAACCTCGGGTTCTACCATCCAGAACTCTGTTAAGTGGCGTCTGGTTTTTGATTTTTCCGCACGGAAAGTAGGACCGAAGCAGTAAGCTTTACCCACAGCCATTGCAGCAGCCTCCATATAAAGCTGGCCGCTTTGTGTGAGGTAAGCGTTTTCGTCAAAGTAGTCTACTTTAAAAAGGTTTGTTGTTCCTTCGCATGCATTCGGAGTGAATATCGGTGCGTCAACGAGAGTAAAACCTTTGTTATCAAAGAAATCGCGGACAGATTTTATTATTCTGTGACGGATTCTTAAAATTGCTTTTTGTCTTAAAGAACGGAGCCACAGATGTCTGTGCTCCATAAGGAAGTGTGTGCCGTGTTCTTTTGGAGTAATGGGATAGTCGACGGATTCGCCGATTACTTTTACGTCCGTTGCATCGATTTCGTAACCGATTTTTGAGCGGTCGTGTTTTTTCACTGTACCGGTTACTTCAACGCTGGATTCCTGAGTAATTTTATCTGCAAGAGCAAAAACGTCATCAGATACATTGCCTTTGAACACAACTGCCTGAATTTCTCCTGTACCGTCTCTTAATTGCAAAAAGTGGAGTTTACCGCTTGAGCGTTTGTTATAGAGCCACGCTTGAAGTGTAATTTCTTTGCCTTCGTATTGTGCAATGTCTTCGATGTAAATTTTCATGTATTCCCTCTCATTCTTAATAGAATTTTATTTTGTTGAAGCAGCAAGCTGCTGTTCTTTTCTTCTTTTGCGTCTTCTCATAAGGTCTACAAAAGCTTCGAGTCTTGTAATATAACCTGCTTTGCCCGATTGTTCATCCATGATAAGCGGAAGAATAGGTATTTCGCAGTTTTCTCTCATTGCGGGGAAGAAATTCTGCGACATAATCTCAGGCATGCAGGTAAACGGGCTTATGTGGATAATGCCGTCTTTGCCGTTTTCGTTAGCAAAAACAATGTCTGAGACGCACTCAAGTGAGTCACCGCCTATATCTCTTGAAAGATAAGGTTTTGCAAGTCTGAAGGCGCGTTCAAGGTGAGTTTCGCCTTTAACAAACATCTTTGGTATGATTGCGTCTTTTAAAAAGCTGGATATAGTCAGTGTTCTTCTTACCTGAACACCCATTTTTCCGAGTTCTCTTTCTATATTCTGGTTAGAGAACGGGTCTTGAACCATATAAATTTCGCCTGTCAGGTCAACATGCAATACTTCCCGTTTCGGGTCAATTGCGACTTTTTTCAAGTCAGCCGTTGCAAGTTTTTCTGCTTTTTTCAATTCGCTGTAGTGGTTTGCTTCATAGATTAGTTTCATGCCTTTTTTAAAAGCTTTTTCCGCGTCGCCGACTTTGATTTCTCTTGCTCTATAGTATGAGAGAAGGTTTTCCATTCTGTCTGCGGCAAATACTTTTCTAAAAGCAAAAATAATAGCCCTGATAATTGTTATTGGATTTTTTACACCTGTTAATTCCGTAAGGAATCTGAACATACCTTTTATCCCGTCATAAAGCTGCAGTTCTATGTAATTTGCGTGATATCCCATATCCTCAAGGGTATTCTGGATACCTGCACCGTATTCGCCCAGACGGCAGATGCCCGGTGAAGAAATCATTGCAACATAGTCTGCTCCGCCTTCAATAGCTTCTATAAAGTTGCCCAGAATAAGTTTATACGGAAGGCAGATTGACTCGGGGCTGTTCTTTGTACCCAGAGAAAGTGTTCTTTTGCTGGAATATGGCGGTATATATGGTTCAACACCCAGTCTCCTTAAAGCTGAACCCCACGCAACATAAATATTTCCCATATGAGGGAATGCCACTTTAATTTTTTCTTTAGATTTTTTAGCCATTATTATTCCCTAGTCTGTATAGTTTTTATCTAATTATATATTAAAGGGAATAATTTTGCAGAGAATTATTAAGAAAAATTATTGGTCTAATTGGTCATATTGAGAGTATTCTTTTGACTCTGCTTCCCAATCTTCGCGTTCTATTTTGTGAGCATGCGACCAGAATTTTTCTATTGCATAAGTTTCTCGTTCTTCTCTGTGAAGGATATGTACAATAACATCACCGTAATCAAGAAGATTCCATCTGTTTTTCAGGTCGTTTTCTTCTCCGCAGGGGATTCTGTCAAAGAGATGTTTGATTCTGTCTCTTACATATCCTGTAAGTGCTTTTACCTGTGTGTTTGTGTCTGCGGAACAGATTACAAAATAGTCTGCCAGAACAGACACATTGCTTATATTCAAAATGGTTATATCTTTAGCCAGTTTGTCATCAAGGATTCTGGCTATTACGCTTGCTGTTTTGTATGAACTTATTTCCGACAATTCTTATTTCCTTTTTTAATAGTGACGTAAGTTCATTCTATCATGAATCATTTTGAGTGTCGTTAATCATGTGAATCGTGCGCTGCGGGAACGGGATTTCTATTCCTTTTTCATCAAATTTTTCTTTGATGTATTTGTTAAATTCCCTGCCCACTTCCCATTGTTTTATTGGAGTGGTTTTGATTCTTGCTTTTACTATTACGGCTGAATCATCAAAGTTGTCTACGCCGAGGATTTCAAGCGGAGCAAGGACATAATTTTTTGTAACTGCATTTTGCCTGAAATTTTCATCTGTTTCTTTAAGCGTATTTATTACATTGTCGATATTTTCGCTGTAGGAAATTCCCAGATCAAAGACATAATATGAATAGTCGCGGGTGTAATTTATAACGGTATCCACCATGCCGTTTCTTATATAGTGTATTCTGCCCTGCAAATCTCTTATCTGGATAAGTTTTATATCGACTTTTTCCACAACGCCCTGGTGTCCTGAAATTTCTACATAATCGCCTACTCGGATTTGTCCTTCAAGAAGAAGTGAAAGACCTGTTATGATATCTTCAAAAAATCTCTTTGCGCCGAAACCTACAGCCACACCCAGAACTCCTGCTGCGGTGAGGATAGGTCTTATGTCTACTCCGAGTCCGTTCAGGATATACATTACTCCGAAGGCAACAATGATTGTATCCACAATTGATTTTACTATTGATTTCAGGGTAATAAGCTGTTTTTTAAATTCAAAGTCGTCTTTATATTTGCAGACTCTGTCTAAAAGTTTATCTATAAACAGGTTTGCAAGTTTTACAAATATTGCAAAAATTATGATATTGAATACCATAAGAGTCCATTTGTTCTGCAGGAAGTCCGGCAGTGTATTAAAAATAAAATTGCGGTGCTGTTCTATAAATTCTAACATTTTGCGTTCCTTTCAAAATAATAAAAATATATTATTAAATAACTTGATTAAACACAATAGCTTTAAGTTTAATTAAGAATTAGTCACTATAACAAATAGGGTTTAAAATATTTTTATGTTGAGTATGAAAAATTGGAGAATTATGACAAATTTAAAAAGGTTTATAAAAGTTTTCAGTGCTTTTATTCTTGCATTTTGTGCTAATTCTGCCGTGCATGCAGCCGTTGCATTTCCTACAATCAGTGTGGGTATGAATCAGGCTAACACACCGCAGGAATTCTCGCAGGGTGTACAGATTCTTATTCTTTTAACAATCCTGACGCTTGCTCCGAGTATTTTTATTATGTGCACGGCGTTTATAAGAATAATCATTGTACTTGCTCTTACACGTCAGGCAATAGGTACGTCTACTCTGCCGCCGAATCAGGTGCTTGCTGGTCTTGCATTGCTTTTGACGTTTTTTGTTATGGCGCCTACGTTTAACAAAATTAACGAAACAGCTTTTCAGCCGTATATGAACAATCAGATTACACAGCAGGTTGCTTTGGACAAGGCAATTCTTCCGTTAAGAGAATTTATGATAAAACACACGGATGAAAAAGAACTGGGTTTATTTTTAAGTATGGCAAAAATTGAAAAGCCTAAAAACTGGCAGGATGTACCCACATATACTCTTTTGCCTGCATATGTTCTAAGCGAGCTTAAGACTTCTTTTAAGATAGGGTTTGTAATCTTTCTGCCTTTTCTTGTAATTGATATTGTAGTGGCAAGTATTCTTGTTTCGATGGGTATGCTGTTCTTGCCTCCTACTACTGTAGCTATGCCGTTTAAGCTGATTTTATTCGTTATGATAGACGGCTGGTACTTGATTACCAAAACTCTGCTTGAGGGATTTATAACATAGTTTAAGGAACATAATATATGGAAGACGCAGTCTTTTTAACACTTACACAGAATGTATTAATACTTATTTTGATATTGTCCACGCCCATACTTATTGTCAGTATGGTAGTGGGGCTTTTAATCAGTATTTTTCAGGCGGTAACACAGATTCAGGAAGCCACTCTGACTTTTGTTCCCAAAATTATTGCCGGCATTCTCACGCTTATTATACTTATGCCGTGGATGCTTAATATGTTTGTTGCAAGAACCACTGAGATGTTTGAATATATCAGTTCAATTGTACAATAGGCGGAAAGGGACGGAAAGACACGAATGCAGCCAAATTTACTGACATTATTATCACCGTCTAATATCGTAATTTTTGTGCTGATTTTTACAAGAATAAGCGGTATGATTTTTTCAATGCCTTTGATTTCAACGTATCCGATTCCCCAGCAGGTCAAAATTTGGCTGTGTGCTCTTGTTGCTTTTATTTTGTTTCCTATGGTTGCGGCAAATACAGGCATGGCTGTGCCTCACAGTATGCCCGAATTATTGATGTTTATGCTTCGTGAGTTTGCAATAGGGTATATAATAGGTTTTTGCGCCACATTTTTGTTTGCTGCCGTACAAATCGGCGGGGAGTTTGTCAGCATACAGATAGGTATTTCGATGAGCCAGGTGCTTGACCCTGCTACAGGAGAATCTACGCAGGTGCTCTCTCAGCTTTATTCATATATTACAGTGATGGTTTTTGTTGCATTAAATGCACACCAGTGGCTTTTTGCTGCTTTGTATAAGAGTTTTCAGTCTTTTTCTCTTGCACCGGATTATGCTTTTACAGGAAGTATAGTTTCTCAGGTGCTTCATATGTCATCTTCGATTTTTTCTATCGGGATAAGCATGATTTTGCCGATATTCTGTGTTATGTTTGTATCAGAAGTATTGATGGGATTTATGTCAAAAATGATGCCGCAGATGAATATTTTCATGGTGGCAATCCCGTTAAAAATATATGTTGGTATCATTTTGATACTTATGTTTTTAGCACCGACAGCAACATATCTTGCAACGGTTACTCAGAATTATCTTAAGGGTATACTCAATATCTTTATGTAAGGTAAAACGAAATGGCAGACGAAAAAACGGAAGAGGCGACCCCCAAGCGGCGGGAGGACGAGCGAAAAAAAGGGAATATTGCCAAGAGTCAGGATATGACTTCGGCTTTGACCATCACGGCAGGGGTGGGGCTTTTGTTTGTGCTGTCTCCTTATATCATGGAGAAGATTAAGAACCTGCTTTATTATACGCTTACTCACCTCAATCCAAATGAAATAGAAACAAATGACATAATTACCCTTTTTGCTCCTTATGCAAAGATTACGGGTGAAATTATGCTTCCGTTTCTGCTCGGGCTGGCTGTTTCTACTGCTCTGGTTGTCAGGCTGCAGGTCGGGCCTATGTTTACTCTTGAAAAGATTAAGCCTAAGATAGATAAACTTACTCCAAGCAGTATTATGCAGGGTTTGAAAAAGATGTTTAACCCGTTTGAACCAAAGAATCTTGTTGAGATGTCAAAGTCGTTTTTGAAGGTTGGCATTGTAGGTTATGTGGGCTTTTCTACGGTTATGGGCAGAAAGGACGAATTGCTTGGTCTTCTCGGTGTGGATATTCCGACTGCTTTTGCCGTGCTTGCGGGTATTCTTACCCAGATGATAATAAACATCATTGTAGCAATGCTTATTATCGGATTTATTGACAAAAAATATCAGGAATACGAATTTAACAAGTCTATCAAGATGACCAAACAGGAAATCAAAGACGAGTGGAAAAACATGGAAGGGGACCCGATTATCAAATCGAAAATCAAGTCCGCTCAAATGCAGTTTATGAAACAGAAGATGATGAGTGCTGTTCCCAATGCCGATGTTGTTGTTGCAAACCCTACACACTTTTCTGTTGCACTCAAATATGACAAAGATATTGCTCCTGCGCCTGTTGTTGTGGCAAAGGGTGTGGATTATATGGCTTTTAAAATCAGGGAAATAGCAAAGGCGAACAATGTACCGATTGTCGAGAACAAACCTCTTGCACGTTCTTTATACAAACTTGTGCAGGTCGATCATGTTATCCCTGCGGAACTTTATGTTGCTGTTGCGGAGATTCTTGCTTTTGTTTACGGTAAAGACGGCCCGCCTAAGATGAGAATTAACAACCCGAATTTGAATCCCAACAATAATATCAATCCGAACATGAGACGATAGTGCTGCTGGGTATATTGATGTATTTTTCTTTACCCTCTTTAAAAAAAAGCGTATAATTCTGCTATGGATTAACAATATGAAGGGGCTTAATATGTCAGATAAACTTGAGATTTCCGTAGTTAACGGTCGTTTGGAAGAAATTTCCGCGAATGTACTTGTTGTAAATCTTTTCGAAGGGGTGAAAATTCCTGCAGGTGCTACTGGTGCAATTGACAATGCATTGGACGGTTTGATTTCAAAATTCGTTATAGGCAAAGAAGGTTTTGACGGTAAATTCGGTAAAATGTATGTTTTACCTACATACGGAAAAATCGCTGCTGATAAGGTTCTTGTTGTCGGTCTTGGCAAAAATAAGGATTTTTCTCCTAACCGTATCAGAGAGTTGTCTGCTAAAGTTATAAAAAAATGCAAAAAAATGGGCTGTGCGAAAAAGGTTATTTCTGTTCTTCACGGTGCCGGTATCGGCGGGTATGATCCTGAAGTCAGTGCAAGAATGATTGCAGAGGGTACTTTAATCGGTGCTTATTCTTTTGACAAATACAAAACAGAAAAATCACCCAAAAGTGTTGACGAGTTTGTAATTGTTGATATGGTTGAAGATAACTGTAAGAAAGCAAAAGCAGGTATAAAAAAAGGTAAAATTATTGCTTCTGCAATGAATTTTGCAAGAGATTTGTCTAACGAACAGCCTGCATATGCTACTCCGACAAAGCTTGCTGAAATAGCACAGGGGCTGAAGGATATTGAAGTTCTTGTTTATGAAAAAGAAGAAATAGAAGAAATGGGCATGGGTGCATTCCTCGGTGTTGCAAAAGGAAGCAGCGAGCCTCCCAAGTTTATCCATATGAAATACAAATACAAAGGCTCTCAAAAACCCGCTCAGAGAAAAATCGCTATTATCGGCAAAGGTATATGTTTTGATTCGGGCGGACTTGATATCAAACCGCCGTCATCAATGCTTAACATGAAAGACGATATGTCCGGAGCTGCTGCGGTTCTCGGTATTATGAGCGTATTAAAAGACCTTAAGCCTAATTGCGAGGTTCACGGCATTATTGCAGCGTGTGAAAATATGCCCGGATGTTCTGCTTACAAACCCGGTGATGTTTTAACCGCAAAGAACGGCAAGACAATCGAAGTGGACAATACAGACGCGGAAGGCAGACTTACTCTTGCAGACGCTCTTTGCTATGCGTGTGATCTGGGTGTAGACGAAGTCATAGATATTGCTACTTTGACAGGTGCTTGTGTTGTGGCTCTCGGCAGTGCAGCCTCAGGTATCATGGGCAACCACCAGCCTACGATTGACAAACTTATCAAATGCGCAAATGCAGGCGGTGAAAAAATGTGGCAGCTTCCTATGTTTGAAGAATACAAAGAGTCGCTCCAGAGCGATATAGCTGATATGAAAAATACGGGTTCGCGAATGGGCGGTGCGCAGATTGCGGGAATATTCCTCGAAAACTTTGTTAAAAAAGTTCACTGGGCGCATATTGATGTTGCAGGTACTGCGTTTCTTGACAAGCCTCAGAATGAGTTCCCGAAAGGTGCTACAGGCGCGGGTGTAAGAACCATAATTAACTATCTGATGGCGTAGTTTGTAACAGGATTTTTACAAATAAGGCAATTTTTTGTAATCAAAATACTTTAATAACATGTGTGAAAGTTATAGTGTGAGATTACAATTATGCAGCCAGTAAGTATGAATACAAATTATCCCGTTTATGCCAACTGTTTTGACAGGTTGACAACAAACGGTGTTATTGCAGAAGACCTTGTCGGATATGTTACGGATACTCCTTCTCCTTATCTGCAAAATTATGTAGCGCAAAGAGGCGGTGTTCCTAATATGCCGTATTTACCCGGTCAGGTTTTGCCCGACCCGCTGCCCGCTGCTCCTCAGCCCGCTCCAATGGCTGTACCAGGCGGTGCTGCACAAGCTGCAAATGCTTATTCTGATATACCTAAAGCAAGTGATTTAAATACAAATACTTTTGTAAAAAAAGATAAATACGAGACTGCAAAAAAAGTCGCAGCGGGTATTCTCTTAACAGGTTTAGCTGTTCTTGGCGCTGTAAAAGGCAGACAGTTGTTTAAAAACGGCGGTGCCGGACTCAAGGCTTCTTTAAGTAATGCATGGAACAGTGTAAAAACTTTCTGCAGCAATACTGCTCAAAAAATCGGCACAGGCTGTAAAAATGCTTTTAACGCAACCGTAAACTTCTTCAAAAACTTGTGGAACAGAATTTTCCACAGAACTCCTTAAAACCTGAAACCTTACGAAGATGCTCTGTTATAACGCAGAGCATTTTTATTTAGAAAATTTTTCTTCAATGGTTTTTGCTATCTGCAGGGGAAGCATTCTGTCCAGTGCATCGGGCAGGATATTATCGGGCGTGAGTTCGTCTGTGGGCACCATTGAGGCAATCATAAGTGCGCTTTCGAGTTTTATCTCGTTTGTAACTTTTTTAATTTTACCGTCAATCAGTCCTTTGAACAGCCCGGGGAAAGCCAGAGCATTGTTTATCTGGTTTTCAAAGTCGCTTCTGCCTGTAGACATTATATACACGCCTGCGTGTTTTGCTTCATCAGGCATAATTTCGGGCACGGGGTTGGCAAGAGCAAACACAATCGGTCTGTATTCCATTGACTGAATCATCTCTTCTGTCAGGAGTCCGCCTTTTGAGAGTCCTATAAACACATCCGCATTTTTTATTATGTCTTTGAGTTCACCGCGTTCGTCATTCGGATTTGTCATGCAGGCGAGTTCTTCAAGGTATTTGTCGTTGCTTTCTCTGCCTTTGTAAACAGTTCCGTTGATGTCATCCATAATTATGTTTTTTGCTCCCGCAAAAAGAAGAAGCTTTGCAACGGCAGTACCTGCAGCGCCTGCACCTGCTATAACTATTTTTATGTCTTCGAGTTTTTTATCCTCGAGCACAAGCGCATTCAACAGTCCAGCAAGAACTATGATTGCCGTGCCATGCTGGTCATCATGGAACACAGGTATATTCAAAGATTGTGAGAGTGCATTCTCTATTTCAAAGCAAGAAGGTGCGGCAATATCTTCAAGATGTATTCCGCAAAAAGAATCCGCAAAAATTTGAACAATTTTTATTACATCTTCGCTTTTTTGGCTTTTTATACAGAATACCATTGAATCAACATCCGCAAGTTCGGAGTAGAGTGCTGCTTTACCCTCCATAACAGGGATGGAGGCAAGTGCACCTATATTTCCGTAACCCAGAACTGCTGTGCCGTCAGAAACTATTGCTACGGGTTTATTTCTCTTTTGTTCTGTCAATTCTGTTTCGATTACCCCTCCGGAGAGTTCGTGAAGCTGTAAAGAGCGTTCTTGAACATTCCCCTGAAGTTTTGTCGGGTCAATCATAAACACATTTCTTGAAATTGCGCCGAAAAAATCTTTGAGATTTTGTACAGGTGCTTTCAAGACAGGAATTTCTATATCAAATTCAATATCTTTTGTAAAATCTTCCATCAACGAAAGGTCAATCGCACAGAAGTTTATGTCGATATTTTCAATTGCGAATTTAAAATCTTCTTTTGCGATTTCTGTATTGACTGTGAGCGGGTATGCGTCAATCAAAAGTACGCTTTTTAAAAATATTGCGCGTTTTAATGCTTTTTCATAGTCGAACGCTATAACCGCAACAGAATTGATTTTGTTTGTATAAACAAGAGCAGCATCCGGATTTTCTGCTATTTTCAGGCAGGAGGAACCTACTCCCGGTGTGTAAACAAGCGACAGCGTGTCTTTGTCATCTATTGCAATTTTAGGAACCGTTTTAAATCCGTTATATTGAGGCATTATTCTCTCACTTTGTTTTCTTCGCCTTTGATGAGTCTTTTTATATTTTCTCTGTGAAGCCAGATTATATAAAGTGCTCCTATAGCGCAATACACAATGTAACCCACAGGCTGTTTAAAAGCCCACATAAGAACAGGTGTCAAAGCCAGAGCAATAATTGAGCCGAGTGATACGTATTTTGAAATCCATGTTACAGCACCCCAGATAGCTGCAGTGATTAGTCCTACGGGAAGTGACAGTGCAAGGATTGTGCCTACGCCCGAGGCAACGGATTTTCCGCCTGTGAAGCCGAGAAATATAGATTTGCTGTGTCCGACAAGTACACCTATTGCTGCTGCAACGGGAGTAATGCCGTATTGAGCATATTTTGTAAGGAATAGATATGCTATAACAACAGGGAAAGCACCTTTGATTGCGTCCAAAAGCATAACAATAAAGAACCAGTCTTTGCCGAGCACTCTTTTAACATTGGTTGCACCTGTAGAGCCAGAGCCTACATTTCTTATATCTTCTCCTGTTTTTGCTTTTACTATCAAGTAGCCTGTAGGTATTGAACCAATCAAATATCCCATTATTATTGCTATTGCAATTTGAAGCATAGTTTCTCCTGTCATTTTTCATTAAATTTTCTTAATTATTTTACATCAAAATCCGCAATTTTTAAAATTCACCGGTTTACTATAGAGGTATGAACGTAAATCTTAATCCGAATAATTATAATATTTCTTTTGGCAAAAAATCTGCTATAGAGCGACCTGTGATGGATTACAGTTATGAATATCATCCGTATTTGTCTATGGAGTACAGGAAGCCTGTTACTTTAAAAAAGGCACTGTATGATATATTGCGCGACAAAAAAATTGACAGGGGTGTTATCGGTGAAAAAGATGTAATTTACAGGTTTATCAATGATTTGCGCGCTCAGGGTGATATATTGAAAAGCAAAATCATAAAGCTTGCAGGATTCGGTGCAAGGGCTGCGGTCTTTGAAACCGAAGACGGTCAAATTCTAAAACTCACAGACGGCAATCATTTTTCTATGAAAAGACCTGCCAAGGATTTTGATTTGCCTATATTAAAGTCAGGTCATAAAGGTAAGACATATTATTATATTGAAGAAAAACTCTCCCGGCATGATATACCGGATTATTTTGTAGAAGAAATGAGAGATATGATAAAAGCTGCCGGATTGCGGCCGCATGACCTGTATGACGGTGACACTCACCAGCTGGGTTTGAGTCCGAAAACAGGTAAATTGTATTTGCTTGACCCTGAATGTGCGAGATATAAGACAGTCTTTCATGCATTGTTTGACAAAGCCAAAAGGCTGGTTAAGAGAATCTAGTTCTTTTCTTTTCGTTCTCTGAATGACATTCTGATTGGTGTGCCGAAGAACCCGAAGGCTTCTCGCATTTTGTTTTCAAGATAACGCTTGTAACTGTCCTGTACAAGGTCTTCATCATTTACGAAAAGTATAAATGTCGGAGGCGCTGTACGAACCTGTGTTGCGTAATAAACCCTGAGTTTTTTACCGCGTTTTGTTGTCGGCGGGTTCATAGCCATTGCCTCGAGCAGAATTTTATTGAGTATACTTGTGGAAACACGTTTGGTGCATTCTGCATAAACTTCTTTTGCCTGTTTATAGATATTTACGAGTCGTTGTTTTGTTTTTGCACTGATAAAGATTTTTGGTGCAAAATCAAGGAAAGGTGCTTCGTGCACAAGTTTTTGCGTATATTTTGCAGTCGGGTCGGATTTGTCTTTGTTTTCAACAAGATCCCATTTATTTACAGCAACAATAAGCCCTTTGCCTGCTTCAACAATTGTCTGTGAAATCTTTTTATCCTGATCTGTCAGACCTTCTGCTGCATCAATTACAAGTACGGCAATATCACAGTCTCTGATGGCTCTTATTGCTCTGTCTACGGCAAATTTCTCTACGCCCCAGTCGACTTTGGATTTTTTTCTTATCCCTGCCGTATCTACGAGTATAAACTCTTCACCTTCGTATTTTACTTTGGAGTTTATGCTGTCGCGTGTTGTGCCTGAGATGTCGCTTACGATTACCCTTTCTTCACCGAGAAGTGCATTGACGATAGAAGATTTTCCGGCATTGGGCTTTCCTACTATTGCAAGTTTGATTAATCCTTCGTCAGTATCGGATTCATTGGCTTCAAAATCCTCAGTAATTGCTTCCAGAAGGTCTCCCACACCGCCCGAACCGTGTAAAGCAGAGATGGGGTGAGGTTCGCCAACGGCAAGAGCATAAAAGTCAGCAATATTATTGAAATGCTCGGGTGCATCAATCTTGTTTACGGCAAGGTATACGGGTTTTCCGCTTCTTCTTAACACGTTTGCTATATCGTAATCAATAGGGTTGATTCCGTCTTTGCCGTCAACGAGGAAGATAATTTTTTCTGCTTCATCACAGGCTACTTTTGCCTGTGTAAAGATATTGAGCATTATCTCATCTTCGTCACCGGGGATAATACCGCCTGTGTCGATAAGGGTAAACTGCTTATCCTGCCATTCGACATCAAAATATATTCTGTCACGGGTAACACCGGGCTGGTCATCTACTATGGAGGAGCGGGTTCCTACTATTCTGTTTACAAATGTGGACTTGCCTACATTAGGACGTCCTACTACGGCAACAACGGGTTTTGTCATATTTTTATTCCTGTATAATTGATGATTTTATTATAATATAAAATATTTTAAAAATTATCCTTTGTGCTGATGCTGTCGTGATATAATTAAAGAAAATATGACTTGTGCCTGTAGCTCAGCCGGATAGAGCGTTTCCCTCCGAAGGAAAAGGCCATGCGTTCGAATCGCATCAGGCACGAATTTTTACTGCAAATGTATGCTTTCCAATTATTCAACAATGCTTTATAATAATAAAAAAGGATAGTTGTATATGGAAAATTGTATATTCTGCAAAATAGTTAATAAGGAGATTCCGTCAAAGTTTGTTTATGAAGACGATGACACGGTTGCATTCAATGATTTGAATCCGCAGGCGCCTGTACATATACTCGTGATTCCCAAAAAACATTTTGCTTCCATAAATGAACTTGATGATGAAAAAGTTATGTCTGCACTTTTCAAAGCTGTAAAAAATGTTACGAAAAAACTGGGTATCGAAGAGTACAGGACGGTAATTAACACAGGTGAAAGTGCAGGGCAGACGGTATTTCATATTCATTTGCACATACTTGCAGGCAGGCCTTTAAATTGGCCTCCGGGTTAATGATTTCGGGATTTTTTGATGTTAAATAATTTTATTCTTATAGTCTTATTTATTTGTTTCCTTGCGGGTCTTTCATATGTATATATAAGGCTCAAAGAAGAAGCTTCAAGCCGCAGAAAAAAAGACGGTGACGATTTACAGATTACACCGGAAGAAATTTATCAGCAGGTTGACGCTCTTCTTGCTGCGGGTGATATAGGTACGGCGCAAAAACTTGCCAAAAAATATCTTTGCCAGAATCCGTATCATCATGATTTGAGAAAACTCCTTGTTAAATCATATATTGATTCGCAAAAAGAGTATGAAGCAATATCAAATCTTCTTGTTTTAATACAGTTTTATCCTGATGATATGGGTATGTATCTGCAGCTTGCAAATTTGTATAAAAATACCCATCAAAATAAAAAAGCAATACATTTTTACAGCTACCTTTTGAGTAAAGATAAGTATGATTTAAACGCAATGAGAAATCTTGCCCAGCTTTATTACAATAATAAGCAAAAAGAGTCTGCACTGAAACTCTATAAGCAGCTTGTTGCCTATATTGACGATGAAGAGGAAAAAGTCGAGTATTACGGCATAATGGCAAGCATATATACTATATATGGCGAGTACAAGAAGGCAATACATCTGTATAAAAAAGTACTTGAACACAACTCTTCTGATGTGGATGTTATCAAGGAACTGAGAAAAATTTATCTTCGTGAAAAAGATACAGAAAATGTTCTTTATTATTCAAGAAAGCTTATTGATTTAGAGCCTGAAAACTATGTGTATTACGATGAGATTATAAATCTTCTTTTTCATATTCACGCTTATGATGAAGCTCTTGAATACGCCAACAAAGCACTGGAACTTCCTACAGCTGATGTTTTTGCCGTAAAAAACCAGATAGCTAAGATTTATTTGTATACAGGAAAAATTCAAGAGAGTATCGGGCTGATTAACGAAACTATTCTTCAAGATCCTACCAATCTGCTGTTAAGCCAGACTCTGGCAATGGCACACTGTATGAACAAGGATTTTGAAAAAGCAAAAAAAGTCTGTGATGATGCAATCGAAGTTGCTGTGCCTTCTGATATAAAGGTAATCCATAACAACCTTTCCACAATACTTGCGGAAGAAGCTGTATATCTTTTGTCACAGGGCAGAACAAAGCCTGCTTTTGATAAATTTACGGAAGCATTGCACTATAATAACGAAAATCCCGAGATTTATTACAAACTTGCCTGTGCAAACAGAACCATAAAGAATTATTCTGAGGCTATAAGACAGTGTAAAAGGGCAATAGAACTTGCTCCCGAGGTCGGACTTTATTACGAAACTCTGGGCGATATTTATTACGAACTTCAAAACTTTATTGAAGCTAAAAAATGTTATAAAGAGGCTGTATTTATTGACCCGAAAAACTCGCGTGCCCATACTTTCCTTGGTATTTTGCAGTCAAAAGACAAAGAACACGAATCAGCCATAAAATCACTTGATGTTGCTGTATCTTTAGACCCTGATAATGTTGACATCAGGTATAATCTGGCACTTGCTTATGAAGTTGCGGGCAAAAAAGATGAGGCAAAACTTGAATACGAGAAGGTTTTGGAGCTTGACCCAAACCATAAAGAAGCCTCAAATAACCTGAAGCTTCTTTAGAGTTAACAATTATAAAATCACAGTTAACTAATCTAGTGTCGTCACTGTCGCCTCGAACTTTCGAGCCGTCATTGACTCACCTTTTCAATAAGCCACTCCCAAAATTCGTTCACGTCTTTATCACTCCTTATCACGAATTTTGCTCGGACAAATTTAATTTCTTGTGTTTTCATCAATTATTAATGTGCAGACAGGCGGTTCATTTTCTGTCATTTTGCAGTTGTCGTCAAGTTTTGCACGTTTATCTATTTCGTTAATTTCTGTTTTAATCAGATTATATGGAGCTCTGACTACTTTTTTAATAGAACTTCTTAAAGATAACAAATCATAAGAAGGAAATTCTTTATCTCCGTATGTCATTATTTGCGCTTCGTAGTATGATGCGGATTTGACAGAGAATTTTCTCTTACTGTCTGTCGGGTATTGAACCCTTGCTGTCATATATCTCGTATCAATTGTTGGTGCACCAACAGGCAGTACAGTGCCCGAGGTTGTAACTATAAAAGGAACAATATCAGCCGGTTTTTTAGGGCTCCATTTTGCCGTATTCGGACGTCTGTCACCATTGAGGTCTACCCAAACTGTAAAGTATTTAATTGTTTGAACTTTATTGTTATTCATTGCATCCGGAACTTCGAGTTTTCCCATTATACTGATGTAATAAAGCATTGAGTTTGATGCCCGAAAAGCAGGAGTCTGATTGTCGGGAAAGGTAGCTGAAAAGTTACTGATGGGGGTAAATGTTGAACAAAAGTATTCGGAGGTGTTTATATAACCGTACTGTGCTGCTGTTTCACTATCGGCATTCGGGTCTATTGCAAGTTTTTTACACAGTTCTCTTCCCATTGTAGTCAGCGCGCTTGATTGTGTAAAATCGTTATTTGCACCGGGGAATACTTTATCCTCTGGCTTTTCTGTGTTGTTAGTATCTGACATATTCAGGTCATTTGCGTCTTCTCTGATATTAAAGACAGCTGTGGAAAGTGTATTGTATGCATTGTAATATGCGTAGGGCAGATATTTTTCACCCGGTTTTATTATTGTGAGCATAAATACGCTTATTACCCCTACGATTGTTAAAAATATTAATAATTCCGGTATTGTAAATGCGTTTTTATTCATTTTCATACGAACAACTCCATATTTAAATATTCTATATAATCTTCGTAAGTATCTTTTTCGATTATATCATTTTGTTTGTTAATTGAGTATTTATTTATATTTAATACAGTAGAATTTTCTTTAATTGCAAAAACAGGTATGTTTTTTTCAATTGCATCAAGTATAGTACTTGAACCAAGAGAATCATGCGGTGCTGTAACGGAATGAATATTCCTGTAAGTAATACAATTCCCTGAATTTTCATTTTTTAAAACTTTTATAAGCGGTGCATTTTTTAAACCTGTAAGAAGGCAGGGCAAAAATGTCGGTGTTATGTATTCCGCACTGACCTTAGGGTTTACCTGTCTGCCTGTAATTGTTACATCTTCAAATGCCGGAGCGTGGACACAAGGGCAGAGAAGTTTTTTTGACAGATAATGCGAGATAACTGCCTCTACACCGCCTACAATGTCTACGCCGTCGCCGTTTTCATAGTCGTCTTCGGGCGGTTCTTCAAAAAAGCATACAACAGCCAGTGCCTGTGCGCCTTTATCCAGAAGTTTTTTACCTGCTTTTGCAAGGGTTTCAGGGTTTTTCAGCGTGCCTGTGGAAATGCCGTTTTCTGTTGTGAAGAATTCCACTCCTGCTTTTTCTTCAGTGATTTCCCATCCCGTTATATTTGTTCCGTAAACGGTTTTAACTGCATTTATTGTGTTTATATGGATATTCAAAACATTTTCTGGGATTGCTCTGTCAAAAATCACACCGATTTTATTGTTTTGTGAAGGGATTAGTCCTATATTGCCTTTTAAAAGCTGTTCGATGCACCATCCTTCCACATAGAGCATATTGTCCGTAATCCCTGAAAAAACTGCTGCATTGACAATATTGGGGTTTACAATAAGCGGGATATGTTGTGCAATTTTTTGGGCGTAAGTGCTGGCATCTCCGGCATAGCCCCCTATTGAGGCGCCTATGCCTGTCGGTACAATCATCAAAGCAATTTTTGAATCACAGCTTATCATAGTTTGATGCTTTCACCCGGTTCAAGTATTTTGCATTCAATTCCTTGAGCGGAAAGTTTTGTTTTTAATTCTTCAATATTTACCTTTATTGCATCAAACGTATTGTAATGCATGGGGATTACTTTTTTTGCGTTCAGCCATTTTGCTGCTGTTACGGCTTCATCAATATCCATTGTGTATACGGAACCTACAGGCAGAAGAGCAATATCAGGGCTGTAAATTTCGCCTGTTGTTTTCATTTCAAAATTCAGGCATGTATCGCCTGCGTGGTAGATTTTTGTGCCGTTTATATCAAAGAGAATAGAAGCAGGCATTCCCGCATATCTTCCGTCAGGTGTGGAACTGCTGTGAAAGGCCGGCAAAAATCTTGCTTTGCCCCAGCCGTATTTTAGATTACCGCCAAGGTTTACACCTTTTGCCGGAGCACCATGTTCCATGCAGTAGTTTGCAAGTTCAAAAACAGCTGTGACAGGTATACGTTCGGTTTTTGCTATAGTAATTGCATCTCCGAGGTGGTCTGCGTGTCCGTGTGTTACAAAGATATCTGTAATGTTTTGATTATTTGTTTCAAATTTTGCACAGGGGTTGCCGGAGATAAACGGGTCAATCAAGATTCCTTGATTTTCTGTTTTTATAAAAAATGCACTATGTCCGATGTAGCTTAATTCTGTTGTCATAAAATATCCTCTTTTGCAGCTATTATACCAGTAATTTAAAATCATTTAAACGTATTGTTTGCAAATCATAAAAACTAGCCTATAATTAATAGTGTATTACTATTTAAATTCGGGATTTTATGGAAAAGATTCTTGTTGAAGAACTGGTAAAATTTAAGCTTTTGCCTTTTGACTTATATAATGAACAGGGAGAAAAGCTTGTCAATGCAGGTGAAATTTTAACTTCAGGCAAACTGCTGCAAATAAGCCAGTACGAAGTTCTTTACAAATCCGTTCCAAAGCCGGTAGAAAAACAAACCCCAAAGCCGGCGGTATTTCAGCAAGAGCAGGAATCATTTCAGGAAGATGTCTTTGAGCCGGTAAAGCCTAAAGAAATTATCTTTGATAAAACAGTAAACAGAAAATCCAAATTCAAAGCGCAGGCACAGGTGGATATGAAGTCATACTATGCCACTACCATGTTTGCGATAAAGGAAAACGCCAATAAAGATGCCATTCAGATGGTAGATGAGATAAAAGACAAAATTCTCGATGATGTACAGGCAATTATACCTGATGTAAAATTCTGCTCGCAGTTAAAGCTTTTGGGTAATTATCAGGACTGCCATGCATTAAATACCGCAATTCTTGCTACTGCAATGGGATACAAACTCGAATACGATGAAGATATTATTGAAAAGCTTGCGCAGGCTGCGCTCCTTCATGATATAGGTACGACAAGGCTGCCTAAAGAAATACTTGAAAAAACTACGCTTTCCCAGCAGGATAATAAGATTTATCAAAAACATACACAGCTTGGTTACAAAATTTTGAAGTATGAAATGGGAATGCCCGAGGATATTTGTCTTGTGGCATTGGAACACCACGAAAATAACGATGGTTCAGGTTATCCTTTCAAGCTTTCGGGTGAACAGATTTCTGACTTGACTAGAGTAGTTGGGCTTTGCAGCTTTTTTGATGATTTGACTTCAAACAGAACGCCTCATAAAATAAAAAACACTAAAGAGGCGCTGCGTGTTATGCTCGAGGTTGGTTCCAGAAGATTTTTCCCCGAACTTTTATACCAGTTTGTAAATATGTTTAATTACAATGACTTAGAGTCTTATGATGAGATGATGCAGTAATGGGAAAAGTTACGGTCACAGGGGCAGGTCTGGCAGGATGTGAAGCGGCTTTACAGCTTGCAAAACGAGGTTTTGAGGTTGATTTGTATGAAATGCGCCCCCAAAAAACAACGGGTGCTCATTCTACGCAGAATCTTGCCGAATTTGTATGCAGCAACAGTCTTGGTTCTCTTGATCCGACTAACGCAAGCGGGCTTTTGAAAAAAGAGATGTCTATTCTCGGGTCGTATTTGATTCAGACAGCTATAGACGTTCAGGTTCCTGCCGGAAATGCTCTTGCTATAGACAGGGAACTTTTTTCAAAAACAGTTGAAGAGTTGATTGAAAAAAGCGGAAAAATTAACGTTATTCGTAAGGAAATTACAGATATTCCTGAAAATGTGCCTGTGATACTTGCTTCGGGGCCATTGACATCGGACTCTCTTGCTGAGGATATTAAGAAATTTACCGGCGAGAGCCATCTGCATTTCTTTGACGCGATTGCTCCGATTGTGGAAAAGGATTCAATAAATTTTAATAAAGCCTTTTATGCCAGCCGTTATGACAAGGGTGAGGCGTCTTATATAAACTGTCCGATGAACAAAGAAGAATACGAAAAGTTTTATGATATTTTGATTAATGCACCGAAGATTGAGTTAAAAACCTTTGAAAAAGAGGGTGAAAAAAGCGCAAAGTTTTTTGAATCCTGTCTGCCTATAGAGGTGCTTGCTTCCCGGGGTGTAGATACTCTCAGATACGGTCCTATGAAGCCTGTCGGTCTTGTTGATAAGAGGACTGGTATAGAAAATTATGCGGTTGTTCAGCTTCGTCAGGATAACAGAGACGCTACAATGTACAATCTTGTGGGATTCCAGACAAATCTCAAGTGGGGAAGCCAGAAAGAGTTATTAAAATCCATTCCGGGTCTTGAGAATGCAAACATTCTTCGCTACGGAGTTATGCACAGAAACACATTTATAAACAGTCCCGAGGTTCTGTATCCAACATTGCAATGCAGAAAAAGAAAAGATTTATTCTTTGCCGGACAGCTTACAGGCACGGAAGGCTACACTGAATCCATAGCATCAGGCATGCTTGCGGGTATAAATATGGCAAGATATCTGAACAACGAGCCTCTGATTGAACTGCCTCAGATAACTATGCTAGGGGCTTTGACGCATTATATTTCCGATTCTTCTCAAAAGCATTTTCAGCCGATAAATTCAAACTGGGGGATTGTATCGGAGTTAATTGCGGATAAAAAGATTAAAAAGAACAAAAAACTTAAAAATGAGATGTTATCCAATCGTTCAATTGACTATCTTACCTCACTTGTCAAAGATTTATCCGTTTAATTCTTTTAGAATCTGTGAATGCAGGGCTCCTGCTTTTTGAAGATGGGTTACAAGCGTTTCGTATCTGGCTTCCTGTTCTCCGAATGGTACGTGCATTTTTACCAGTTCATCCACTGATTTGTTAATTTTATCAAGTCTGCCAAGTGTATCTTTCACCATCAGCACACGTGCAAGCGGTGTAAACCTTCGCACGAGTTTTGAACGACGCAGAAATTTTTTAAATCTTTTTTTGAGGTTTTTCTTTAGTTCCTGAGGAAAGTTTAAAAATCTTGTTATTGCACTTGTCAGCTTTGTGTCAAGGTTTTGAGATTTATACTCTGCCTGCAGATTGGCGAGTTTCTGTGCAAGCATTTTTCTCTGTTTAAGCAGTTCCTGTTTGGCTTTTTCATCCTGAATTGTATCTGCTACTATGAGTTTTTCTTTTATTTCTTTTAACGCCTGTTCAAGGTTTTCAATCTTTTTTTCCAGTTTCAAATCAGGGTCATCAAGCGCAATATATGCACTTTCTTCCAGCATTGCCGAGTCAAGAGAATTGAGTCTTTTTTGATAGATTACGGGCTTTTCTTTCAGTCTGTCAGCATTTATTGCGTTTGAATTAAATAATGATGTCGGGTTGCCTTTTGTTACAGTATCGTATTTACTGAGATTTACGGACAGCTGTTCTCTGGTAAACTGAAAAAAGTTTGCCTTTACGTTATTGTCATTATTTATTTCATTGTTTTTTTGAGACTTAAAATCCATAGCTATATTATGACTCAATCAGATTTAATTTGTGACAATCAAACCGGTGATTTTATTTTTTGAAATTTTTTAACAGTGCTGCGATATTATCACGTTTTTTATATGCAATAATACATGCTGTTAATGCGGTTGTCCAGAAGATTAATTTTCCGGCAATGTTTTTTTTCTTTGTTTTTGTTTTATCAGGCGGCATTTTTTTTGAAGCAAAAACTGTCATTACTTCGTTAAAGTAGTTATCGCCTTTTTTCAAATCTTCGTAAAAAGAATAAGGGCGGATAGAAGGCGGATTTACTACAAAATGCCCTGCTTTTACCTGCTGCGCTGCAGCATTGTACACAGGATATGCTCCGATTGGCTGATATGAGGGTTGTATTCCGGACACAGGCGTGGTCATAGTTATTCCTTCACACTTTTATGTTTTATACAAAACAAAACATGCTTGATATTTGCATGTTTCGGTTTTGAAATGTTAATTTTGTTACAAATATCAAAATTATATAAAAAATGTTTAGTATTTTAACGGTTGTTTAAGTACAATTGTTTTATAGAAAATAAAGGAAGCACCATGGATAGATTTGTCGGAATTATCGGGATTATATTAATACTGGGGATAGCATATGCTATGTCTAACAACAGAAAAGCCATATCTCTCAAAACAATTATTCCGGGGTTTATACTCCAGATTCTTCTGGCAGTGTTTGTGCTGAAAGTTCCTCTTGGTCAGAAAATATTTCATGTTATAGGTATGTTTATTCAAAAAATTCTTGATTTTTCTAACGAAGGCGGGAATTTTGTATTCGGTGTTTTGACAAATCAGCCTGTAAGAATGGAAGAATTGTTCGGTGAAGGTACTGCGTTTATTTTTGCTCTTAAGCTAATACCTACAATTATTTTTATTTTGATACTGGTTAATATTCTTTATTACTACGGTATAATGCAGCGTGTAGTAGAATTCTGTGCAAAGATTATGTACAAACTCATGAATGTTTCGGGTTCGGAGTCTTTATCAAACATTGCATCTGCTTTTGTTGGTCAGGTAGAGGCGCAGATTATGATTAAGCCTTATCTTGCTACAATGACTATGTCGGAACTTCTTGCTTCAATGACAGGTTCTATGGCGTGTATTGCAGGCGGAGTTATGGCAATGTATGTCGGGATGGGCATACCTGCAGAGTATCTGCTTGCAGCGTCTATAATGGCTGCACCCGGAGCGCTTGTGATTTCGAAAATTGTTTACCCTGAGACAGAAGAGTCTCAGACCAAAAATGAAGTTAAAGTGGAAATCAAAAAAACTCACGTAAACCTTATTGATTCTATTGCTCACGGTGCCTCAGACGGTATGAAGGTTTCAATTAACGTAATAGCTATGCTTATTGCTCTCACTGCATTGATATCTATGGTGGATTGGATTCTCGGGCATTTGGGTCTGTTTATGGCAAATGTTCTTCATATGAATCTTTCTTTTATTCATATTGATTTAACCCATCTTTCATTAAAAGAGATTCTCGGCAGTATTTTTTCTTTGTTTGCACTTGCTATGGGTGTGCCTTTCAAAGAAGCAATGGATGTAGGGGCTTTGATGGGTACAAAGCTTGTATTCAATGAGTTTATTGCATATTTGGATTTAACATCCATAAAAGCTGTATTGAGCCAGAAAAGTATAATTGTTGCAACATTTGCTCTATGCGGATTTGCAAATCTTGGCTCTATTGCCATTCAAATAGGCGGTATCGGAGAACTTGCTCCAAACAGAAGAAAAGATCTTGCAAAACTCGGGGTAAAAGCACTCGTTTGCGGAACACTCGCCTCTTATCTTTCTGCAAGTATCGCAGGAATTCTGCTTTAAATTAAAGGCTGAAAAAAGATTAGATAATGATACAAAAAAGGCGGATGAAACTCATCCGCCTTTTTATTTTATTGTTCTGAAAGTTTATTCGTTAATATCTTTTACACTAAGCGCAATTCTGTGTTCTTGCGGGGTAAATTTTTTGATAAGAACTTTAACTTCGTCGCCGTTTTTGTAGATATCAAACGGGTTAGCATTTGAGTCTTCCATTTCAGCAACAGGAAGCAATGCTTCTACACCGGGGAAAATGTTGATGAAAGCGCCGAAAGAAGTAACTTTGTTAACAGTACCTGTGATAACCTGTCCTTCTTCAAACTTGTCTTCGATTTCTTCCCACGGATTGTCGCCGATTCTCTTTAAGCTCAAGCTGATACGTTTGAGGTCTTCGTCAATTTTGAGAACTTTAACTTCGATTTTTTGACCGAGTGTTAAAACATCGGAAGGATGTTTGATTCTCTGCCAGGAGATTTCAGAGATAGGAAGAAGACCATCTACACCGTTGATGTCGATAAATGCACCGAAATCAGCGATTCTTACAACTTCGCCTTCAACAATCTGGTCAACTTCAAGGTTAGAGATAACTTCGTCAACCAGCTGTTCTCTTTGTTCAGCCAGAGCTTGTCTTTGAGAGAGGATGAGTTTGTTTCTTTTTGCGTCAGCTTCAAGAACTTTAACTTCGATTTCCTGATTCATCAAACCGTCAAAAGGCATACCTGTTCTCAATTGTGAAGCGGGGATAAAACCGCGAAGGTCGTTAACTTCAACAATTACGCCGCCTTTAACAAGAGAAACAACTTTTGCAGTAACTGTTTCACCTGAGATTTTAGCGTTTTGAAGAGTCTGCCATGCTTGAGCGCAAGCAACTCTTTTAAGAGAAAGAAGCATACCGCTTTTTTCGTCTTCATCTTCTTTTAAGATGTAGAATTCTTTGCAGTCGCCGATGTTCATATCATCAATCATTGATGTCGGGATTTCTCTGTTAGGAAGGAAACCTTCTGATTTAGAACCGATATCAACGAGGTATCCGTCGTTTTCTTTTTTTACGAGCTGGCCTCTTACAACGTCAGCTACGCTTAATTTTGATGTGAAAGATTCTTCCAGTAGTCTTTCGAATTCATCTAGTTGTTTTGTTGTCATTTTTACTTTTTTCCTTTCGTTAGTAATTATTTAATTTGTTTATAACATTTTCAATTATCGCGTCGGGGGTGGAAGCACCTGCTGTTACACCGATATTTTGTGCATTTTTTATTAAATCATCGTATTTTTCAAGTTCTTCATCCGTTTCTATATGGATGGTTGATGTAATGCCTGATAAAATCTCTGCCAGATGTGTAGTGTTTGCACTCTTTTTGCTGCCTACAACCACCATCAAATCAGATTCCTGTGCAAGGCTCTTTGCCTCGGATTGTCTCAAAGATGTGGAAGCACAGATTGTGTTGAAAACCTTTACCTCTTTTGCCAGAGGCAGAAGATAGTTTACAACGCTTTTGAGGTTTTCTATTCTCTGCGTTGTTTGTACAACCACGCCCACTCTTTTGTGTTTGATGATTTCATTTTCAAACTCTTTTAATGCTTCTGTATCAGGCGCAACAATAACGTGTTCGCCATGCGGCTGTGCGTTGGCTTTTATTGCACAAACTTCAGGGTGTTCGGGTTTTCCTACTATCACGAGCAAAAAACCTTCCTGCACAAGCTGGATTGCTTTTTGCTGCACTTTTTTGACGTCAAAACAGGTCAAATCCACAACCTCATAGCCTTTTTCTTTTGCGTTTTCAAAAACCTCGGGCGCCGCACCGTGGCTGCGTATAACGCATACACCTGTTTTCCCGCAGGGCAGTTCATCCACTGTGTGGATTCCAAGTTCGGACAATTCGTTAATAACATGTGAATTATGAATTAATTCACCAAGAACAAAAATTTCTTTGTCCGTATTTTCGGATTTTAATTTTTTTGTAGTTTCAACGGCTCTTTTTACACCGTAACAAAAACCTGCATGTTTCGCCAGTTTTATGTTTTTCTTCAAATGAAGGTACATCCAATCTTTAAGACTCACGGACAAGTTATCCGTGGTAAAAACTTTATAACATGAACATTTTTTATTTACAACATGAGTTGTTTATTATATCTTTGTAGAATCTTAGAGGGGTTTATATGAAAAATATTCAGTTCTTTTGTGATTTTGACGGAACCATTACCAAAGAAGATACATTAAACAAATTCTTACGCGTATATGCAAAAGACCTGTGGCTTGAAGTAGAAGAGAAGTGGCTTAGAGGTGATATCGGCTCAAAACAATGTATAGAAGAACAAATGCAGATGTTCCCTTATATGAAAGAAAGCACTCTCAGCGATTTTATTGATTCAATTGAAATAGATGAAACTTTTCCTGATTTTCTTGATTATATAAGATCTCAGGAAATTGATTTTTGTATTGTATCAGACGGTTTTGACTATTTTATTGAACGGATACTTGCAAAAAATAATATCAAAGATGTAAAGATTTTTTCTAACAAATTAAAACTTAAAGAAGGAAAATTTGAGACATTTTTTCCGTATTTTAGTCATGAATGCGAAAGAAAATCAGGCGTATGTAAATGCAATGTTATAAATTCAAACAGAATTGTTACAAAACGCGTATTGTACGCAGGGGACGGCATGTCCGACTACTGTGCCTCCAGGCTTGCCGATGTTTTGTTTGCCAAAGGGTCATTGTTGGAGTATTGTAAAAATACTAAATCAGATAGAGAGAATGGTTTTGCCCTTGTCGGGTTTTTGTCATTTGAGGAAATAATAAATTATATAAAAGATTTTTAAAGTTTTTAAAAGGAGAAAAAAATGTCTGCTACAACAATGATGCTTTCTGATGAACAGATAAAGGCAATTGATAAAGAATATTGCTCTTGGGGGGATACGGTTCATTATCACGATGAGCAAACGATTTTCAGAAACTGCGAAGGCTCATATATGTACGACAGCAAAGACACTCCTTATCTTGATTTGCAAATGTGGTATTCCAGCTGCAACCTCGGTTATAAAAATAAAAGAGTGCTAAATGCAGTTTTAGACCAGTACCAAACAATGCCTCAGATTTCTTCAAGGTTTGTTTACGATTACAAAGCTTTGTTGGCTGAAAAAATAGCAAAAGCAAACATAGACAGATACGGCATAAAAGGCCGTGTCCAATTTAATGTTGGCGGTGCGCAGGTCAATGAAGATATGCTTAAATTAATCAGAAACTATACAAAAAAACCGAGAATGTTTGCGTTTATGGGCGGATATCACGGACGTACAATCGGTACTACTGCCGTTACATCAAGCTACAGATACAGAGAACATTTTGGTCACATGTCTGATACTGCGCATTTTGTACCGTTTCCGTATTGTTTCAGATGTCCTTATGACAAAAAATGCGAGTCTTGCAATATGTACTGCGTAAAACAGTTTGCAAAACTCTTTGAAAGCGAATATAACGGCGTCTATGACCCTAAAACAAAAGACTGCGAATTCGGCGGATTTATTGCAGAGCCTTTGCTTGGCACAGGCGGTTATATTGTTCCTCCGAAGGGATATTTTAAAGAATTGAAAAAAGTTCTTGATGAACACAACATCCTGTTTATGGTGGACGAAGTACAGATGGGCTGTTTTAGAACAGGCAAACTCTGGGCTATGGAGCATTTTGATGTTAAACCTGATGCAATGACTTTTGCAAAATCCATAACAAACGGCATGAACCCGCTTGCAGGCATGTGGGCAAAAGAAGAACTCATCAATCCTAAAGTCTTCCCTGCCGGAAGAACCCACTCTACCTATGCGGCAAACCCGATAGGCACCCGTGCAGGATACGAGGTTATGAGTATTTTTGAAGAACAAAGAAAAGAACTCGAATCTGAAATTGCACGAAAAGGTGCAAAATTCCTTGACGGATTAAAAGCGCTTGAAAAGAAATACAAAAACATCGGTACAGTTAACGGTCTTGGTTTTGCCTTGAGTGTTGAAGTTACAGAAAATGACGGTTTCAGTCCTGCAAGAGAGTTGTGTGACGAAATTATCGAGGCAGGTCTTAAGGGTGATTTGACTTACAACGGCAAAAAATGCGGTCTTATCCTCAATAACGGAGGCTATTTCAAAAATATCATCACTCTCGTTCCGCAGCTTTATATTTCCGATGAAGAAATTGATATGGCGCTGGAACTTATGGATCAGCTGTTTGACAGATACATGGAAAAGGCATAGTAATCAGCAGGATAAAGCCTTGGGACAGAGTTTAGATTTCGAATTCATACACGAAGATAAATGCAAAAGAGCGGTTTTGTTATTCCACGGAATGACAGGCAGCCCTTTTGAGATGAAAAAAATGGGCAAGGCGTTGTATGATGCGGATTTTGATGTATTCTGCTACTGTCTTCCCGGTCACGGTACAAGCCCGATAAATATTAAAACCGTAAGATGGGAGGACTGGTACACTGATTCAACATATCATTACAGAGAACTTACACAAAAATACGATGAAGTATACTTAGGCGGCTTGTGCATGGGTGCGGTTCTTGCGCTTGCAATCGCAGCCGAGTACAGAGAGGTAAGAGGTATAATTTCTTTATCCACGACTCTGTTCTTAGACGGCTGGACAATCCCGTGGTACAATTTCTTGATGCCTATAGGCGTACATACTATTTTGAGATACTATTATTCATTCCCTGAAAGAGAGCCTTACGGGCTCAAAAATGAAGCATTGAGAAAGAAAATTGCAGCTTTGCAAAAAAGAAACACGGAAGCTCTGGACAATTATCCTATGTCCTGCATTTACGAACTTTTGAAGTTGTCTAAATATACTCAGAAAAACATGTTTAAGGTAAAAGCGCCTATTCTTTTAATGCATGCAAAAGAAGATGACCTGACCAGTCCTAAGAGTGCAGAGTTTGTCTACAAAAATACAGGCTCGAGCATAAGAAAATATATAAGGCTTGAGGACAGCTACCACCTTGTTGTAATGGACAATGAGCGTGATTTTGTTTTTGAAAAATCAATAGAATTTTTGAACAGTCTTTCAAATTTTGCTCCTCAAAATTATAATTCGGCATCAATTATTTTTGAAAGTGAGGGGTTGTAATGATTGATACTTCTCAAATATATAGCATAATACATCAGTTACCCGTATCACTGATTTCAATAATAGTGACCAATGTACTCTTAATTTTAGGCTTTATACTCGGAAAACTGCTATTATACAAATACGAAAATGCAATAAAACTTTTTGCATATTTTTCTGTTGTCATAAGCATTTTATTTGTACTTTATTTTGTATCTATACTGTGGTTTTCTATAAGCAATTTATATCTGGGAAACGCTGTATATGCTGCTATCTTTCCCATATTTTTGTTTTTGCCTTTTATTACGGGACATTTTGCTTCTTATGAAAAAGTACACTTTTACACAAACATACAGATTTTGACTCTTATAATAAGTCTTCTTCTTGCATTATCTTTTATTTAGGGAGCAATATGAAAAGCAACTTTGATACTTACAAAAAAGAACTGGAGAATCTGCGCTGTAATGCCTGTGAAAGAAAACTGAATTCTTTGAAAAAAGACGGCAAATATATTCTGGAAGAATCTAAACGCTATTTAAATCTTTCTTCGAATGATTATCTCGGTATTGCGGAAGATAAAGATATACGAAAACGTTTTTACAGGATAGGTGATTTTTCACTGGGTTCATCGTCCTCCAGACTTCTTACCGGCAGTTCGTCTGTTTATGCCAAGTTGGAATGTCTTCTTGCTTCTCTTTATGGAAAAGACAAAGCTTTGATTTTTAACAGCGGCTATCATGCCAATATAGGGATAATGTCAGGACTCTTAACTAAAAAAGATGCTGTATTTTGCGACAAATTAAACCACGCCAGTATTCTTGACGGAATCAGACTGTCGGAAGCAAAGATGTTTCGCTATAAGCATCTTGATTATGAGCATCTGGAAGAACTATTGCAAAAACACAGAAATGAATATGAAAACGCGATAATAGTTTCTGAATCCGTATTCAGTATGGACGGCGATATTGCGGATTTAAACAGATTAATTGAGTTAAAGAAAAAATACAATGCAATCCTTGTTGTGGATGAAGCCCATGCATTCGGTGTATTCGGAGAAATAGGTCTCGGCATTGCAGAGCAGCAGGGTTGTATAAAAGATATAGATTTAATCGTTGCCACTTTTGGCAAGGCAGTCGGTTCTGTCGGTGCTTTTTGTACGGGAAATGATGTACTTATTAACTATCTCATTAACAAAAGCAGACCGTTGATTTTTTCAACTGCATTGCCTGATGTAAATATAGCGTTTTCATATTGTATTATTACGGAGATTCTGCCGAATCTGAAATCACAAAGACAGCAGCTGCTTTTAACCGCACAAAAACTGAGAGAAAAACTTATTCAGGCAGGTCTTGAAACAAGGGGGGGAAGCCACATTGTACCTGTGATTCTCGGAGAAAATGAAATTGCGCTGAATGTATCACGTGAATTAATCAAACAGGGATATTACCTTCTTCCTATCCGCCATCCGACGGTTGCCAAAGGTTCATCAAGGATTAGAATTTCATTAAGAGCAGATATAAGCTATGATGAAATAGAACAGATTCCGAATTTAATAAAAAAAGTCGTTGAAATTTCTTAGAACTTCATTAAAATAACGATATAATTAAATTCACCAAACGGAAAACAAAACGTGAACCAGTACTATCAGAAAGATTTATATGCCATACTTGGAGTTTCACCTGACTGTGATGAGGTGAAAATCAAAGCCGCATACAGAAAACAGGCAAGAATATGGCACCCTGATGTTAATGACAACTCGCAGGAAAGTATTATCAAATTTAAAGAAATTACAGAAGCATACGAGGTTTTGTGTGATTCTCAAAAAAGAAGCCAGTATGATATTATAAAAGGCTTTAATATTAAAAGAGAGACGTCTTACACTTCTAAGTCTCAGGCTCAATCTCAGGCAAAAAAAGCCTATGGCGAAAGCAGTTCTGCAGCTACAAAAGAAAAAACACAGACACGTACCGGTTCACAGAAATCTTCTGCTGACAAAAATACTGCCCGTCACAAAGAATCTGATGAGCACAAAGGGTCGTTTTCACAGGTTTTTGAAAGTATATTAGACGGTTTGTTTACCTCTGATAATAAGACCCAAAAAGCTAAAAAAACAAAACCCGAAAACGGCAGAGACATAAATTTGAATGTAAATATTAAAATGTCGGAAGCCATCTCCGGGACTCACCGCACAGTGAATGTTCTTCACAGTGAAAGATGCCCGAAATGCGAGGGCAGAAGATTTATTAACGGTTCCAAATGTCCTCTGTGCAAGGGTTCAGGTGAAGTCTCCACTCACAAAAAATTGAACATAAAAATTCCCTCGGGTGTAAAAAAAGGCGCCAAAATCAGGATTGCAAACGAAGGCAACAAAGGTTATAACGGGGGCAAAGACGGGGATTTGTATCTTTTTATTGATATAGAAGAAAGCAAATTTTTTAAATACGAAGGCACCAATGTACTGTGCGAGATTCCTATCACCCCGTTTGAGGCTGTGCTCGGTGCAAATATAGAAGTGCCGACTCTGTGCGGCAGTGTGTCTATGAAAATACCGCCAAACACCTCAACAGGTCAAAAATTCAGGCTGTCAGAGCAGGGCGTAGAAGATTCCAGAACAAAGAAAAAAGGCGACCAGATTGTTACAATAAAAATCGAAGTTCCAAAAGAAACTTCAGCGGAAGAAAACAGGCTTTATGAACAGCTTAAAATAATATCCAACCACAAAATCAGGGAGAACTTGTTAAATGACTAGAACTGCAAAAATTGCCGAAATATTCGACTCTATACAGGGAGAAGGTCCATATATAGGCTACAGGCAGCTGTTTATAAGGTTCTGCGGATGCAACCTGCTTTGTGACTATTGCGATACGGAGTTTGACAAAGGCGATGAGTATTCGATTGAAGAACTTATGCAGAAAATAAAATCTTATGACCTTTCTGCTATCCATTCCGTAAGCCTCACAGGGGGAGAACCTCTTGTACAGTACGAGTTTTTAAAAGAATTTCTTCCTGAATTGAAAAATTTGAATCTCAAAATTTATCTTGAAACAAACGGTACAATGCCAAAGGCGCTTGAAGGAATTATTGATTATGTAGACATTGTTTCGATGGATTTTAAACTGGATTCGAGCGCAAAAATAGGCGACATATATTCAAAACATGATAAATTTCTGGAAATTTGTAAACATAAAGACATTTTTGCAAAACTGGTTTTTGATGACAGCATAAGAGATTTTGAGACGGATGAATGTATTGCACTGGCAAAAAAATACGATATTGCACTTGTCTTGCAGCCAAAAATGGACGGAAATAAGATTGCTGTATCGCACGACAAAATCGTGAAAACTTTCAACCTTTTTACGGAAAAATACCACAATACACGGCTAATCGGTCAGGTGCACAAGTTTTTTGATATAAGATAAAAAGACCCTTAATGGGTCTTTTTTATAATGTTTATTTATCCAAAAACTTTTCTTGCTTCTTCTCTGTCATCAAAGTGGATTGTGCCGTCTTTGAGTATCTGATAGTCCTCGTGCCCTTTGCCTGCAAGCACTACTACATCGTTTTCTTTTGCAATATTTTTGAGCATTGATATGGCTGTTCTTCTGTCAGGCTCAACGTAAACCTTCTGTGTATTAACTGTTTTTATGCCTGCAAGAATATCGGATATAATAAGCTGCGGGTCTTCGCTTCTGGGGTTGTCGCTTGTTACAACAACAATGTCGGCAGCTTCGTCTGCAATTTTGCCCATTTTAGGACGTTTGGTTGCGTCTCTATCCCCGCCGCAGCCAAACATACATATCAGGCTGCTGTCAGCGGATGTCAGTTCTCTTGCTGCTTTTAACACATTCTCCAGTCCGTCCGGTGTGTGAGCGTAATCAACAATAACCAGAGGTTTCTTGCAAACTATCTCAAATCTTCCGTCTACGCTTTTAGTCTCTTCAAGTGCTTTAATACAGGTCTGTGCATCAAAACCCATTGCAATACCTGCTGCAAGTGCTGCAAGAGCATTGTATACGCTGAACATTCCGTTCATTTGTAAGTTAACGGATTTTGTTTCGCCGTTTATTTTGCAGTTAAATTTTGCACCGTGTATAGAAAAATCAATATTCTCTGCAGTGATATCCGCGTTATTTTTTATACCGTAGGTATAAATTTTAACTCTTTTGGGCACAACTTCTTTGAAACGCTGTGCGTATTCATCATCATTGTTAATTACTGCAAAACCGCCCTCTTTCAACCCTCTGAACAGCAAAGCTTTGGCTTCAAAATAATTGTTCATTGTAATGTGATAATCAAGGTGGTCCTGTGTAAGGTTTGTAAACACTGCGCCGTTAAAATCACATCCGCCAACACGGTTTTGCTCAAGCGCGTGAGAACTTACCTCCATTGCAACGTAATCTATTTTATTTTCGCAAATCATCTCAAGAGTTTTCTGCAACTCCGGTGCCTGCGGTGTTGTATGTTTTGCATCGTGGTAAGAATCTTTACCGGACAATTTATACCCGAGTGTCCCTATCAATGCGCATTTGTGCTGTGCATCTTCCACAATACGCTGAATAAGATGGGTAACGGTTGTTTTGCCGTTAGTGCCTGTCACACCTATTAATTTAACATTTTTTGACGGGTAGTTATAAAAAGCAGCCGCTATGTCTGCAATCTGGTGACGCGTTGATTCTACAATTACCTGCGGAAGGTCAATGCCTGCAATTTCTTTTTCACAAAAAAGTGCTGCTGCTCCGTTTTCTGCTGCTGTCTTTGCATAGTCGTGACCGTCAGTATGTTCGCCTTTGAGGCAGACAAATATATTGCCTTTTTCTATTGTTTTTGAGTTGTACGAAATACCCGTAATGTCTGTATCTTTTTCGTTCACTACTCTTTTATTTTTTATATCTTTAATAAGTTCGCTTAGTTTCATATTTTATTCCTTTATTGTTTATTTTTTCTTATCAGGAGCAATATTCATAATACGCGCTGCTTGAAGCGCAACTTCTCTAAATACGGGTGCTGCAACCGTGCTTCCCCACAGAGCACCTTTTGAAGGTGAGTCGATTACGACATAGATTTCCACCTGCGGGTTGCTTGCAGGAAGAAAACCGATAATAGATGTTACCAGCTTATTGGAATAGCCGCCGTTTGATGACTTTCTTGCCGTACCTGTTTTTGCTGCTACGTGGTAATCTTCAAGGTTAACCGGTGATTTGGAACGGTCTATACTGCCTGCGAGAAGTTTTGTCACGCTGTGTGCGGTTTCCGGTTTTATAACCTGAGTATGTTTAATTTTTTCAGCTTCTTCTTCAGGTGAATATTTAATTACATGAGGCGTTACTTGAACCCCGTTATTTGCAATAGCAGAAATAGCAGAAGCCATTTGTATTGCTGTTACTGATATACTGTAGCCGTAACCGACAGAAGCGTGTGTCGACTTGTGCCAGTCTTTTACAGGCGGGATAAGACCTCTTGATTCACCGGGTAAGTCAATGCCTGTTTTTTCTCCTATACCAAAACGTTTTAAAACATTATAGTGTTCCTGTTTTGTCATCATCAATGCAGCCTTGGCGCTTGCAACGTTGCTTGAATGTTCAAACAAATAATACAGGTCTATGCTGCCGGGGAACGGTTTTGTTGCATAGTCATAGTTTTTGATTGTCCATTTATCTATATCGAGTTTTCCCGTATCAAGGATTCTGGAGTTTTCGTTCAGTCTGCCGTTTTCTATTGCAGAAGCAATGGTAAGAACTTTGAAAGTGGAGCCGGGCTCAAAAACATCGCTTAATGTCCAGTTAGTAAGCTGTGTAAGTGTTGCTTTTTTATAATTATTAGGGTTGTATGAGGGATAAACCGCATACCCCAGAATTTCTCCGTTTTTGGGGTTCATTACAATAACGGTTCCCCTTAGTGCACCCTTTTCGCGGATGACTTTATTTAATTCCACCTCGCACACATGCTGTATGGCAGAATCAATTGTAAGAGTGATTGATTTACCTCTTAAGGGTGCTGTTGTGGCGGCAGGGTCTGTATTTACTTCATAGATAATATCGCCGTCAGGTGTTTTTTCAAAGTTTACATCCTGTTCAACTTCCTCCAGCTTATCTTTTGCCGTGAGTTCTATACCTGCTGCAACATCCGCATCCGCATTATAGTAGCCTAAGATATGCGCCGCCATTGTTCCCTGTGGGTAAACACGTTCATTTTTTTTACCGAGGCTTATTTCTCTTAAACCCAGTTTTCTTATTGCAAGTGCGGTTGTACGGGATACGTCTTTTTTCAAGACAATAATCTTTTCATCCTGAGCAAGTTTTTTTGCAAGCTGATTCTTATTAACGTTCAATATCGGTGCAAGTATAGCAGCAAGTTCGTTAGGTGTATGGTCAAAATACTCCTGATGGGCATACACGTCAAATGAAGTCTTGTCAGAGGCAAGTTTAATCCCGTTGCGGTCAAGTATTGCGCCTCTCATAACAAAACTCTTGGCGCTTCTCTGGCGTTTTGCCTGAGCGCGGTAGTTTTTGACATCTATTACCATTACGAGAAAAAGATATCCGATTATGACAAAGCATATAAGAATGCACAGAATCTGCCAGAAAATCAGCTTTTTATCAAATTCTTTAAACTTCTCTTTATCACTCTTATAATTTTTATAATTATTCCGTCCCATACAAATAATTATACTATAGCCGGCTGTTTTAGTTTCATTAATTTATGTAAAAAAAAGACCCCTTTTTAAATTAAAAAAGGAGTCTTTTTTCAAATTTTTAAAACTAACCTCTGATACCGAGTTTTTTAATAAGTGCTCTGTATTCTTCAAGGTTTTGTTTTTTAACGTAAGCAAGAAGTCTTTTTCTCTGACCAACCATCATCAAAAGACCGCGTCTGCCCTGAAAATCTTTTTTGTTGATTTTCAAGTGTTCTGTAAGTTCAGAAATCTTCTGGGTTAAAAGTGCGATTTGAACTTCTGCAGAGCCTGAATCTTTAGCATCTTTGCCGAATTTTTTGATGATTGCTGCTTTTTCTTCTTTTGCCAAGTTTATTGTCATTTTGTGTTCCTTTTCTTATTCTATTAGTTTAAGTTGGTGGCGTAAACTAAATAAAATAAATTTATTGTACATTTAGCATAGCATTTAAAAGTCACGCGTCAACCATGTTCTGGACAATATGAATTAAAACGTTAATGTTTTTACAAAAAGTTGTGCGGATGTTATCATAATATTGGAAATTGAAGGAGACAGGGGAATTATGGAAAACAACAAACCGGTAGTAAAGCTTATTTCTAAGCCTGAAAATATGCTAAAAACAATTTATACAGCTTGCAGAACATGCTACAGTGCGGATTCTCCGGTCAATATTTATGACAAAGCAGATGATGAAGAAAAAATGCTCAAACTCATTGAAAGAGTTATTTCTTCCGGTCATTATTCCACTATCGAACATATTCAGGTTTCTTTTGCAATCTCAAATGTATCAAGAGCCTGTACCCACCAGTTTGTCAGACACAGACACGTATCCTTCTCTCAAAAATCTCAAAGATATGTTAAAGAAAAAGGTCAGTTTGACTATATCATTCCCCCTACTGTAGAAAGAAATCCAGAACTGGCTCAAAAATATAAAGATTTTATGTCTAATGTTGCAGATTTTTATACAGAAATGACAGAAGCAGGAATCCCCGCAGAAGATGCAAGATTTGTTCTTCCAAATGCTGCGGCAAGTTCCATGGTTGCTTCTTTAAACCTCAGAGAACTTATACATATTGCTAATATCCGTCTTTGCACACGTGCGCAGTACGAAATAAGAGTAATGGTCAAAATGATGTGCGAAGAACTCTTGAAAGAAGAACCGTGGCTTGCGCCTTACCTTGTTCCCAAATGCGAACGACTCGGATACTGTGACGAGGACAAGTGCTGCGGCAGAAAAATCAGAAAAGAAGAGTTTCTGGCTAAGTTGTAGTTTATATTTTATATTTTATATTTTTAATTAAGACTTTTTTATTTTTTTAATGCTGATACTTCACTTTTAAAACAACTAATCTCAACTTAAGGCTCGCGAACTCGGCTGTTGCACAGCCTCAAACACACTCGCCTTGAAGTTGTTTCGATAAGTTGTTCTACAAAGTTACGTATAAGATTAAAAAAAATAAAAAAGTCTTAATTATTCATATTCTTTTGCACAAATTACATTTTTTGGAGGATACAGTAATCAAAACGCATGTAGTACCCTATGAATATGTAATTTTGTCAAAATTGTATTTTGTCATGCGCATATACAAAAATGACAGCAAAAATTAGACTTGGATAAATATTTAAGAGGTAAATTTTGAAAAAATTTCAATTCAGACTACAGGTAGTGCTGGATATAAAGGAAAAACTCCTTGAGCAAAAACTTCTTGAACTCTCAAAAGTTCAAAGAGGGCTTCAAGAAGCTATCCAAAAACAAAAAACACTGGAAAGTTACCAGCTTGAAATCAATCAGGCATTGCTAAAAGTTTTTCAAAGCGGCAATGATTTGGATCTTGTAGAAGTTCAAAGATACAAAGATTTTATCAACAAACTTCTCGTTGATATTTCAAGCCAGAAGGTTGTTGTGCAGAACATCACAAAACTTCTGGAAATTAAAAGAAAAGAAGTTAATGATGTATTAAAAGAGAAAAAAGTATTGGAAAAACTTAAGGAAAACCAGCAGAAAAAATACTATCAGGAGTTCGACCAATACCAGAGAAGCGAACTCGATGATATTGCGACAAGCAGGTACATGAGAGCATAAACGGCTGCAGACAGGGCAGGCATAAGTTAAGAAAGTTAACCCGCGGGGAAGAGGATTACTCAACAAATGACAGCAGAATTCACACAATCAATACAAATTTCTCCATCAAATCTGATGGCAGATACCGTATCTGCAAAACCTGATTATACAAACATGGATGATGGTGCATTTTCTTCTGCTCTTGATAACGCTTCCAAATCCTACATGGATAAAACAGAAAACAAAACTGATAATATTTCAGATAAAAAGGATTATTCGCAAAAAACCAAAGATATAAAAGAGTCTCAAAAAGATTATCATACAGAAAATGAAACTTCATCCGAAAAAGTTCAGCCAAAAGAAGAGGATAATTATCAGGTAAAAGATGATAAAACAACTGATAAAACAGTTCAGGATAACGATGATTCCGTAAAGGAAAATGCACCTGCAGACAAAGCTTCTCAAAATAAAAATAAAAATAAAAATGAAAATAATAATGAAATAAGTTCAGAAAATGAAGTAGATGAAAATACGGAAGATATACAAAAAACAAATAAACCTGAAATTGGTGCTTCGGCATTAAAAGCGGTTGAGCAGCTTCTTGAAAACATCCAAAATAACACAGCAGTGATTTCTGATACGGTTGAACAAACAGTATCTGTACAAAATCAGCCGAAAACAGAAGCAGTAAAAACAACTGATACAGTTCAAAATACTAATTCGATAGCAAACGAGCAGATTCTTGCCAATATTGAATACTCGGATGAAGCGGAATTGTTTGAAAAACTTCAAACAATAAAGAATTTAGACCCTGAAGAGTTGAAAAAGTTAATCGAGACTGCCAAAAATTCTTCTGCAAACGCAGAAACTGCGCCTGTACAAACCAATGCTGCAAATAATACTGTTTTGCAAAAAACAGTTGAAGATTCGTTAAAGAATATAGCCCATGAAGTTTCTGCAGAGGATATTGAAGTAAAAACAGAAACGAATACAAATACAAATACAAATACACAAAAAACTACTACAGATAATATAAATAATGCACAGACTTTGAACTTGAAAACTGCAAAAGAAAATCTTGCGGCAGATACGTCAAGGTTAACCGCTAATATTGAACAAGCAGCAGAGCAGCCTGTTGAGCAGACACAGGCAAAACCGGTTACTCCTTCTGATACAAAATCACAGGAAGTTCCGACTATTAAAGTGACACAGGAAGTTGCTTCGCAGGTAAAAGAAAATGTATCTGCAAATATTGAAAATAAAGATACAACTTCAAAAGTGAAAGATAAAGCTGTTCAGACAATGACAGCGCTTCAGGACACTGATACAACAGTAACCGAATCCAAAATCGCAAACAACAATAATACGAAAAATAATTCTTCAATGAATCAAAACATGACAAATGCCGGTGAAACTGCCGTAAAATTGTCTGTTGACCAGAGTGCAGTCAACCAAAACCAGATAACAGGCGCAGAAACTTTTGTTAATAAACTCGATGCTCAGCTGAATTCTATGAAAAATGCTTCAAATCAGGCAAAAACTTTAAATCAGAGCGATATTATGTCACAGGTAAGTTCAAAATTTGAACAATTGCAGCAGTCGGGTAACAACAAGGTGTCTATTGTTTTGCAGCCTGAAAGTCTCGGTAAAGTTTCTGTTGAGATTATGAACTCAAAAGACGGTATTGTTGCAAAAATGACAACAGACAGCCAGCAGGTGAAAGAACTTTTTGACAAAAATGTTGAAGCATTAAAATCTAACCTGAGTTCTCAAGGCGTAAACGTGAACAATATCAAAGTCGAATGCTCGCAGGAGTCTTCAAATAATGCAATGAACTTTGAAAGAGAACAGTTCAACCAGTCTTTTGAAAACCGGCAAAACGGTCAAAATCAGGCAAATCATTCTAACAAAGATACTCAAACATACACTTCAGACTACAGTACATCATCAGAAACTGAAGCAGAAGCTGAAGAAGGAAGAGAAATTAAAAATACTCAAACAATAATAAAACATAATGGTAAGGTAGACTATACAGTCTAAAATTTAAGGGGAAGAGAAAAGATGGCAACACTCGGTGCAATTAACCAGGAACTTGTAAATATGCAATCGGCAACAGCTGTAAATAAGGCAAAAGAACTTGCCGCAAATGGTGCATCTCAGGAACTTGACGGCGATGCATTCTTGATGCTTATGCTTGAACAGTTGAAAAATCAGGATCCGATGGATCCGATGGACAACTCGGAAATGCTGGCACAGCAGGCTCAGTTCACACAGCTTACGGAATTACAAAAACTCAATGAATCAATGAGTACAAATAACATGATTCAACAGGCAAACAGCCTTGTGGGCAAAACGGTTCAGATTGTTGACCCGAATAACACATCAAGGCTTATTACAGGTGTTGTCACAAGTGCAAACTTTACTAACGGATCTGCAACTGTTACCGTTAACGGTAAAGAATATCCGCTCGGTCTTGTTGCTGCTGTTACGGACGGTGCTGCGGCTTCTGATAATAATACAATTTCAAATAAAAAACTCAGCGAACTTAACAATGCTTCAGGTATTACTAACGGTTACATTACATTGACCGTTCAGGATGAAAAATACCAGAAAAAAAATACGGAAATCAAAATAACATCTGACATGACTGTTAATGACCTTATAAAAGAGTTTAAAAATGCCGGTTTGGAAGCTTCTGTATCTAACGGTATACTTACAATCAAAAAAGGCGATAATAACTCTATTGTTATTTCTCAGGGTAAACTTGACGGTAGTTCACCATCTAATCTTTTAGAAAAAATGCAGATGTTCCAATCAGAAACAGGCGATATTGAAACAGGAATACTGGACTATAACAGAAACAAATAATATACAGTTAAAATAAGATAAAATTACGGGAGGATTAATGACACAAGCATTTTACACTGCTATCGGAGGGATGGCAGCAGGACAAACAAAAATTTCTGTTGTTGCAGACAACATTGCAAACATGAACACTATCGGTTTTAAAGCGTCTAATGTAAACTTCTCTGATGTTTACTACAGAACTTCTTCTACAGGTCAGGCACCTACAGGTCAGATGGGCGGTATCAACCCTAAACAAACAGGTATCGGTGTACAAACAGCATCTATTACAAGAGATTTTACAGCAGGTACAACTCTTACAACCGGTCTGAATACTGACCTTTGTATTAACGGAAGCAGTTTCTTCACAGTAGCTTCTCCGACAGTTGAAATCCTCTACACCAGAGACGGTAACTTTACTATTGATGCTAACGGCAACATGGTTACATCCAGCGGTTACAAACTTCTCGGTACAAACAACAGCCTTAACACTATATCAAGTACCGAACCTATCAAAATTCCTACATATATCAATACTGTAACAACTCCTTCTACTGTTGCACAAATGGGTAACAAAGCGCTCGATGAATTAAACGGTATTAAAGCAGGCGGTATTTCTGACGGTTCATTTAAAATCACGACTTATGACAACGCAGGTACACCTACTGAAAAAACAATTAATGTTACAAGTGATATGACTGTAAACGGATTTGTTGCGGAAATTAACAATTCAGGTGCCGATGTAACTGCTTCCATTGTAGATGGTGCTGTTAAAATTACAGCTAAAGGCGGTGCCGAGAGATTCGAAATTGCGAATGTTGATTCTAACGTTGTTTCTCAGATGGGATTCGGCAAAATGGATCCTACTACAAAAACTATGTCATCAGAAGTAATCAACTACCATCAGACAATAGGTGAAGGAACACCCGGAAGTGAAGATTCTAAGAACTACACATCCGTAACTATTAATGAAAACGGTATTATTGAGGTTAAATACGGAAACAACGATACGCTGAGTGTTATGCAAGACCCTGATGATCCTACAAAAATGATTCTTAAATATTCGTTAAATAACGGTACCGTAATTACAGGCTCTGACCTGACTATTAATGACGGTCTTGTTAAACCTGAAAATCTTCAGATTCAGATGGCAAGTTTTGTTAACCCGCAGGGTCTTACTGCAGAAGGAAACAATACTTATGCGTCAGGTCCGAACTGCGGTATGGTGCTTTACGGAAGTATTTCATCAGCTGCTTTCGGTAACGTAAAATCAGGTGTACTGGAAGGTTCTAACGTTGATTTGGCATCTGAATTTGCCGATATGGTAGTTTCTCAAAGAGCTATCGAAGCAAACAGCCGTGTGTTTACTACTACAAACGAAATCCTCCAGACACTTACCCAATTGGCTCGATAAGCTGATTAATCCGTAACTTATTTTTAACTGTATAAAAAATCCGGAGTTGTTTTTCAAACTCCGGATTTTTACTCTCTCTTAATATTTATGAATTTAGTAAGATTTATATTCTTTTTCAAAACCGAACAAAGAACTTACTGATTCATTGTCATGGATTCTTGAAATAGCTTCGCCAAGAATCGGAGCAATGCTCAGCTGGGTGAATTTTGAAGAAACTTCTCTGTCTAAAGGAATAGAATTTGTTATTATTACCTCTTCAACAGGTGCTTCTTCAAGTCTTTGAATTGCCGGACCGGAAAGAATGCCATGTGCCGCACAAACGTAAACTTTTTCTGCTCCTTCTCTGACAAGAAGTTTTGCCGCTTCACAGATTGTACCTGCTGTATCAATCATGTCATCAACAAGAACACAGATTTTACCTTTTACATCACCGATTACATGGTCAGCAATAGCTTCATTATGCTTGTCTCTTCTTTTATCAATAATAGCAAGAGGGCATTCAAGCTGTTTTGCAAATACTCTGGTTCTTTGAACACCGCCTGTATCAGGGCTTACTGCAACGAGTTTGTCAGCGGGGATTTTAAGATTTTTGATATAATCTGTCAAAACAGGTGTTGCATAAATATGGTCAACAAGAATATTAAAAAATCCCTGAATCTGACCTGTGTGCAAGTCCATTGCAAGAATTCTGTCTGCGCCTGCTGTTGTTAAAAGGTCTGCAACAAGTTTGGCTGTAATAGCTTCTCTACCGGAGGTTTTTCTGTCCTGTCTTGCGTATCCGTAATATGGAATTACTGCCGTGATTGACTTTGCGCTGGCTCTTTTGAACGCATCAATCATTATCAAAAGTTCCATAAGATTTTCATTAACAGGGTTGGACAGAGGCTGGATTAGAAATACATCATCGCCTCTTATGCTCTGCTGTACCTGTACGTATATCTCTCCGTCTGCAAAGTTTTTAATAATCATCGGACCTACGCTTGTCCCCAGATAACTCGCTATTTCTTCGGCAAGTTCCTTATGTGCGCGTCCCGCAAAAAGTTTGATATCATGAGTCGGGTTAATAGTTTTTTCGCGCTGGGGAAAATCCATAGTCAATTCCATTATTAAATTCCTTCCTTTTTCAACAGACTAAAATAATTATAGCAACAAATGTTTTTATTTTATACATGAAATTTTAAAA
>CALUPU010000001.1 GCA_944322725.1 Candidatus Gastranaerophilales bacterium | reverse complement strand
GCTATAACCAGGACGGATACCAAAGACCCCAGCAGGGCGGTTACAGTCGTCCGCAAGGCGGATATCAAAGACCCCAGAATGGTTATAACAATTATGACAGACCTCGTACACCAAGACCTTATGACAGAGATGGCGGACAGAGAAGCTATAACCAGGGCGGATACCAAAGACCCCAGCAGGGCGGTTACAGTCGTCCGCAAGGCGGATATCAAAGACCCCAGGGTAATTACAATCGTCAAGGCGGAGGTTTTAATCGTCCGCAGGGTAACAAAAGACCTAAGGGGGGCGGTCGTCTTCAAAGACCGCCTAAACAGCTTTTGGTCAATAAAGAACAGCTTGCTCAAATTGAAGAATTGTATAAAAAGATGCTGCCTCTTCCTAACCCTGATGCTCACGAAGTCATTGGTGAACAAATCGGTTTGGAAGCAAGAAAAGTATTCTTTGGTATAAATCTTGTAAGACAAAAAATGATGCTGCCCAAGCTGCCATTCCCGAAAAGAAAGCTTGCTGTATCACCTGATCAGCTTACGGCAATAAAAATGTTGTATGAACCGTTGCTGCCGCTTCCTCCTATCGGATGCCACAAGATTATTTCAGCACAGTTAAAAATTGATGAATGGCGTGTACATGTTGGCATAGGATTAATCAGAAAGCAGCTCGGACTTGACAGATGGAATCCTGAAAGACCTGATGCACCGGAGGAATTTAAAAATAAACCTCAAGAAGGTAAAATTGAGGCAGTAGATTCTGCTCCGGCTGAAGTAACGGAAGAAAAACCTAAAAAAAGAGGTAGAAAAAAAGCGTCTGAAGTTTCTGAAGAAACAGAATCATAAAAATTATGAGTAAGTTAATTTCCGTAGGCAAAATATTAAATTTTCACGGTATTAAAGGCGAAGTAAAAATGGGTTTTACTGCCGGTAAAGAAGATTTAATTAAAAGCCTAAAACAGGTGTATGTCTTTATAGATAATGTAAAAACATCTTTTGATATTCAATCTGTAAAATTTCATAAGAATACTGCTATTGTTAAATTCAAACAAATGAACTCTATCAACGATGTAATGTGCATAAAGGGGCTCCTTGTGCATATTACGGAAGATATGTTGAAGTCAAAACTTGAGAAGGATGAATTTCTTATAAGCGATTTGGTGGGGCTTGAGGCTTTTGATACGGAAGGCAGTAAAATCGGTACTGTCTTTGATATAGGTGAAAATAAGGCTTCAAATCTGCTTGAAATACAAAAGCTTAACGGTTTAAAATTTATGGTGCCTTTTGTAAAAGAGTGGGTTCCTGTAGTGGACTTACCGGCCAATAAGATTGTTATCAAAATGATTGAAGGCATAGATGCTGATATGCCGCAGCAGGATAAAGAATAATGAAATTCGATGTAATGACTCTCTTCCCTGATATGATTAATCAGGCGTGTTCACACAGTATAGTGTCACGCGGAATTGAGAACGCTATTATAAGCGTAAATACATGGAATCCAAGAGATTACACAAAGGATAAACACAAAAAAGTTGACGATACCCCTTTTGGAGGCGGTGCAGGTATGGTTTTGATGTGCCAGCCTTATTTTGATTGTTTTGATGCAATAGAAAAAAAAGAAGATACGGATGTAATTCTTCTTTCACCGCAAGGTGAAACATTTAACCAGAATATGTCTGATACTTTGGCAAGGAAAAAACATATTATATTGATATGCGGGCATTATGAAGGCTTTGATGAAAGAATTAAAGAATATACAAATGCCAGAGAAGTTTCAATAGGTGACTTTGTTTTAACAGGCGGTGAATTGCCTGCAATGTGTATTATTGATTCAGTTTCCAGAAATATTGACGGATTTTTAGGAAAAATAGACTCTGCTCATTTTGATTCTTTTTATGACGGGCTTCTTGAGCACCCTCAGTATACAAAACCCAGAGAATACAATGGCATGCCTGTTCCGGATGTTCTGCTCGGCGGGAATCATGCTGAGATTGCAAAGTGGCGAAGAAAACAACAAATGATTGTTACTTATAAAAAAAGGCGTGATTTGTTTGACAAATTCGCAAAAAACTGCAAAAACAAAGAGGATTTAAAACTTTTGAATGAGGTTTTAAAAGAATTTAAAGTGTAAAATTTATTAGATAGTAGATTCAGGGTTCGGATTATGGAAATAAACAACGAGCAGTTACAAAAATTATTTGAATTATCAGGATTGAATGTTGAAATTTCTGATGCTGTTTGTGAGGACATAAATAAGGCATTGATACTTATTGAAAGGAAAATAGATTCATTCGCTTCAGACTCTTTGACAGTTCCTGCGGAGTTTAATATTCTTATTGTTGATGACCTGGAATTGTCTATATTTCAATTTAACCAGTTACTTAAAAAAGTTGGTATTGTTCCTACTGTTGCCAGAAACAAAGTAGAAGCGCTTGCCGAACTTAAGAAAAAGAAATTTGATTATATAGTAGTAGATTTATTCCTGCCTGATGCTCAAGACGGTATCGAATTAATTGATGAATGTATCAAATTAAGAGATGCAAAGAAAACCAACAAGATTATAGTAATGTCAGGTACAGATGACAAAAATCTTATAGAAAAATGCTATAAACTCGGTATAGATGAATTTGTACCAAAGTCAAGCAACTGGCACGACCAGATTCTTAAATTTATTACAAATTCTCTTACCTCAAAACAGCATGAGGATTTCTTTAAATATTCAATTAATGATAACATTTGCTGTTATACCATCAATAAGTTTAACAGTCGTAAACATATTGATGCTCTTATTAAAGACGTTACAACAAGTCTTTATACAGGGCATACAAATATTATTTTTAATATGGAAAATGTTAAGATATTTGATGATGAATATACAAGTACCTTTGCTACACTTTTTAAAATGTGTGATGAAAAAGACGGTAAATTTATGCTCGTGAAAATATCTGATTCTGTTAAAAATGCTCTTGCAGATGCTTTTTTAGATACATTAATACCTACGTTTACAAGTGTTGATGCGGCAGTGAGTAAAATTGAACAATAGTCTACTCAATCATGCTTAATCGTTTGCTGTGACGCTCTGCTAAAAAATCAGTTTTCAGCCATATATCGGTAATATCTTTAGCAAGTTCTTCTCCTACGATTCTCGAGCCGAGACATAGAATATTGGCATTGTTATGCTGTCTTGAAAACTTTGCCGAACATGTATCGGATACCACTGCTGCTCTTATTCCATTGACTTTATTGGCAGCAATTGACATACCTATGCCGGTACCGCATATAAGAATACCCTTTTCATATCTTCCTTCTGTAATTTCCTTTGCCAGTTCCTTTGCAATTAGGGGATAGTCACATGACTCTTTTGTATAGGTTCCTGCGTCTGTTATTTCATAGCCGTTGTTTTTAAGATATTCAGCCAGTATATTTTTAAGGTCAAATCCTGCATGGTCACTGCCTATTATAATTTTTTTGTTCATCGTAATTCTCCGTTTGTATGACTAATATAGCATATTTTTCTTTTCTTTTGTAAAAAAATGTTAATAATAACAGAAAAAATCTAAAGTAACACAAGAATTGTGCCGAATAATATGTTGTGAAGATAAAGAAGGATATGCGAAGTGTTTAATGAAATTATAGAAGGTGTAAATGATTTAGAGGAATTGATGTGTGAGTATTCTGAAATGAACTCGATGTTTTTTTCAAATAACAAGATTTTTATGATAGCAAGCAGCTGCTTGTACAAAACTCCTGAGTATAACCATCAGCCGTATACATTTAAGTATGGTGATTATGCATTTGGTGATTATATGAAAAATTATGTATAGAACCCCCTAAATACCAATAACCTTATTTCCTAACTAAAAAACTCTTTATTTCTTTTGCAAGTTTGATTGACTCGGCTTGCAAATTTTCATATGTAGAATTATTTTCAATAACGTAATCCCAGTCTTTTACATCATCAAGATCTACTTCTGTTACATCAGTTTCTCCTACAAGCTTTCCTCTTAAGCTTCTTGTTTCTCTTGACGCTTCGACTCTTATTGCATAAGCGTCAGCCTCCTTGAAGAATTCCAATTCTCGTTTTACTCTTACATCAGGAACTATAATATTGCCTTTCATACTGATTACTTTTTTTATCCAGTAATCCTTATCTTCGCTTCTTCTTTGATTCCCCAGATTTATTAAATCCTGTCTGTACAGGTGTTTATTCTTTTCAATTTCTTCGAAAAGGATACCTGTTTGTTCGGAATATTCTATTTTTATTGCGTCGCCAAGACCTATTCTTTTAAAGTTTGTTAAGTTTTCTAACAGGATTTTTGCGACTGTATCCTTGCCGCTGTACTGTTTTCCGGAAAGTATGATAATTTTGTCAGCCATTTTTTAGCAATTCTCCCACTTGAAATGTTTTTTTTATGATGTATATTATTATACACCAAAGTACTTTCCACTGTTAAAAAATCTAGATTGGGAAAATCAAGAGATGAACATCAACAAGATAGACGTAAGTTTCCGCTTACGGAGTTTGTTACCTCAGAATAATACAGAAAACTATGTAAGGGCAAAGCAAAAATACGCTGATGCCGAATACATTGTGCAAATGAAAGATTCTATTAACAGTTCTTCTGCATCAAGATCTAATCAAGTGCTGAGAGATCTTGGATTGTTTTAAACTTTTCTTCAAGTTCTTTGGATAAATTATCGCTTATTTTGTTTTCAATATGATTGTTAACAAAATCAAAAGCTTCTTTTCGTGCTGTTTCCAATATTTTTGTGTCTTTAATTATGTCAGCCAGTGCAAAGTTTACCATGCCGCTTTGGCGTGTGCCTAAAAATTCCCCGGGGCCTCTTAATTCAAGGTCTTTTTCGGAAATAATGAAGCCGTTGTTTGTCTGCTCCATTATTTGAAGCCTGTCCATTGTTGTTTGTGAAGAATTTGCAGGTACAAGTATACAATATGACTGCAAATCTGACCTTCCTACACGTCCTCTCAATTGATGCAGCTGTGAGAGACCAAATCTTTCAGCATTTTCTATCATCATTACAGTAGAATTCGGTACATCTACACCTACTTCAACAACAGTTGTGCTCACGAGTATGTCATATTCTTTGTTCTTAAACTTTTCCATTACATCATCTTTTTCGGCGTTTGAAAGTTTTCCGTGTAATAATCCGATATTTAAATCAGGAAAAACTTCTGCTTTTAGTCTTTCTGCTTCTTTTGTTGCAGCTTTAGCAGAAAGTGTTTCGCTTTCGTCTATCAGAGGATACACAATATAACACTGATGTCCGTCCGCTATTTCTTTAGATAATATTTTGTATGCCTGATTTCGCTGAGATGGCTTTATTACATAGGTCTTAATCGGTTTTCTGTTTGCAGGCATTTCATCTATTACGGAAAAGTCCAAATCTCCCTGTGTAGTCAGTGCAAGAGTTCTTGGAATCGGAGTTGCAGTCATAGTCAGCACCTGAGGATTTTTGCCTTTTGTCATAAGTTGTGAACGCTGTTTTACTCCGAATCTGTGCTGCTCATCAATAACAATTGCTCCGAGATTGTTAAACTCGACATTGTTTTGGATTAGCGCATGAGTTCCGATAGCAATGTTAATTTGACCGTTTTTAAGGTCTGTTTCAAGTTTTCTGCGGACTTTCACTCCGTTGGTGCCTGTAAAGAGTCCTACACTTAAACCAAACGGCGTCAGCCATCGTACAAAGTTGTTAAAATGCTGCTGTGCAAGAATCTCTGTAGGTGCCATCAGTACTCCCTGATATCCGTTTTCCACTGCGGATAGAAGCATTGTGCAGGCAACAACCGTTTTTCCGCTGCCTACATCTCCTTGCAGCAGTCTTTGCATCGGCGTATCTGATGATATATCATGTACAATCTCTTTTATTGCCTTATCCTGTGCATTTGTAAGATTAAAAGGCAATGATTTTATAAATTTGTTTACAAGACCGTCCTTTTTTATTTTTAAAGGCAAAGCTTTGATTCTTTGGGAATTTTCCTCCCTCATCATTGCCAGTTTAAGCTGTAAGAGGAAAAACTCCTCAAAGACAAGCGTATATCTTGCTTTTTCCAAAATTTCTTCGTTTTCCGGGAAATGAATCTGTCTTATGGCTTTTTTTCTCTCCAGCAAATTGTTTCTTAGCATAATCTCTGAGGGAATAACATTTTGCAATACAGGTTCATACTGTTCAATCGCATTGTATATTGCTCGTCTTAATGTTTTAATGCTCAGACCTTCAACAAGCTGATAAACAGGCACAATTCTTGCAAGATTCAAGTTCGTTTTTCCTTCAAAATCTCCGCTCAAAACCTGAAATTCAGGTTTATCAATTGTATAAGTGCCTGTAAATTTATCTATTTTTGCCTTGCCGGAGACAATTATATTCGAACCTCTGACAAACTGTGCTTTGTAGTGTTCAAGCAGATATCGGCTTGCTTTTGCATAGAAAAAGCTGAGTTTTAGCACTCCTGTTTCATCAGCAATTGTAACTGATACTATTCCCAGATTATTTTTGGAGTTATATGCACTGACTGATTTAATTGTGCCTATAACCGTTGCATCCATACCTTCTTTAAGGTTTTTTATGTAAGTCCTTGTTGAGTAGTCGATGTGACGTTTCGGAAAATAAAACAACAAATCTCTTGCAGTATAAATACCCAGCCTGTTGAGAAGATGTCCGACTTTGGGACCTACTCCTTTTACATACATTACATCGGTTTCTTCAGGATTTTTTAATATGGTTGATGTTTCTGTTTTTTTTACTTCTCCGTCCGGGTTGATTTCTTCTCGTAGCGTTTTCACCAGCCTTTGAATAGCTTTGCGTCTTACTGTCATTGTCGAGATTGAGTATGTTTCAAACTCTTTTATTAAAAGAATCCATTTAGGATTTTTTTTAGATTTTTTATAGAGTTTATGCAGCTGTTTCAATATAAAGCCGGAGAAAGTGTCTTCTTTTCCCCTGATGTCTATGTATAGATTTTTCTGCTCGACTTCTATTGCCTGCCGTAGTTGTTTTATCTGCTCAATATCATCTATCATTATTCTGTGATTCTTAAGACTTCATAAATGTTAATTTTATGTCTTTTGCCTTTTATGGAAACTTCTCTTATTTTAATAACATCAACTATTTGAGAAATTTTATTATAGGTATTTTCGCTTATAAGCACATTAGTTTTGTATATTTTATTGTAATCTTCTATGCGGCTTGCAATATTTACTGTATCGCCTATAACAGTGTATTCAAAACGGTTCTTTGTACCGACATTGCCGATAAAAGCCTCACCTGTATTGATTCCGATTCCTATATCAATTTTGGGTTTACCCACTTCAATCCAGCGCTGTTTGATTTGTTTAACTTTTTTACGAAGTTCATAAGCACATTTTACAGCATTTTTTGCATGGAATTTATCTTGCTCAGGATCTCCGAATATTACAAGTACAGCATCTCCTATAAATTTATTTATTACTCCGTTATATTTTGTAATAATTGGTTCCAGTTCGGAAAAATATTCGTTTAAAAGCTGTGAAACTTCTTCTGCCTTTCTGGTCTCGGAAAGAGATGTAAAGCCTCTTATATCAGCAAACATAACCGTTATTTCTGCATGTTTGCCGCCGAGCCCTATATCTGCGCTGTTTTTTAGGATTTTATTTTTTATGTCTTTTGAGATATATTTGCCAAGAACTGTTTCTATTTTTTTATTTACGTTATCTTTAAAGGTTTTTATATAGAGTTTAGCAAAGTATTTTGCACACAGAAGTGCAAGACATACTCCTGCAATATTAATCAAGATATGGTTGTTGAGAAGAAGTTTGTAGCCGGTAAAATACGCTATAATAAAAAATACGCTGAACAAAATAACAGGAAACCCGTTAAAAAATACATAAATAAGAAGAAAAACAAATGACACAAAAAGTGTTACCACAAGCCTTTTGTTTTCTGATAATATTTTTACGGGTTTGTTGTTCAGAACTTGATTTATAATTTCCGTATTTGTTGTCTGATAGTGTTTTTGTATAAAATAAGTGTCCACCCTGTTGTCAATGTATCTGTAACAGATATTATTCAGTGTAAATATTACGCTGACAAATGATATTATAAAAAGGAGCATCAGATTTTTTTTGTTCATAACGCTATTGTCTGTAATCTAAAATATTACCCTGTTTGATTTCCGTATTAGAGTATGCACTTATAAGTTTTGTATTTTTAGTTGCTTTAGAAAGTTCTTTTTTTATATCATCTCTTATGGAACTAAGAGCAATAATATTTGCCTGTTCTTGTTTTTGAATTTTTGTACATATTTCAACAAGCTTTGAAGTGTCTTCCTTCATGCTGTTAACTTTTTCAATCAGTACACCTGCTTCTTTAAATAGCTGCTCTTTTTTTTTCAAAAAAGTAATGAGTTCTGTATATATTTGACGTTCAATCAGTTGAGCAATCTGTACAGAAACTTCATAGATTTTTTTATATGTAAGTTCAAGATTATCTAAATCAGTGCTCATTCTTAAATATACTCTCCCATATTTTCGTCATCTTCATCTTCTTCTTCAGTGTCTTCAGTTTGATATAGGTTCGTGTTCTGAGAGTTATAGTTATCTACCGTATTTTCATTAAGAGAATTGCCTGCTGCTTTAAATCTTTTTACAGCTTCTCTCCAGGTATCTCTTAGTTCTGTCATATGTTTTATAACAATTTCCAGAGCGGCTTCATCTTTTCTTATATTTGCAATTGTCAGCTGTCTGCTCATAAACTCATATAAAGAGTAGAGATTCTTCGCAAATTCACCGCCTGTTTCCATGTCAAGCGTTGCTTCAAACTCAGTAATGATATTTTGGACTTTTATCAGGTTATTATGGATTTTTTCAATATCTTTTTCTGCAAATCCGGCTTTTGCCTGATGCAAAAATCTCACTGCACCGTCATATAACATTAAAAGAATCTGTTCTTTTGGTGTTGTGTCGATTTGTGTTTGTCTGTATTGCTTTAAATAAGGATTCATGGCAGCCTTTTAATCTCTTTCTTCTATTATAAATTTAGCATAATACAAAAAAGAAGTCCATAAAACACCGCTCAAATGGTATGAATGCAGTAGTCTACATCTGTTTCAAGTCAGCCAGATTGGGGTCTAAAAGGCGTCTTCCTACATTGTCAAATTGTATGGAGCAAAGAGTCCTTTTTCCATAGTTAAAAAGTTCTTCAACTACACCCTTGCCGTATTTTTCGTGATAAACAATGTTTCCTTCAGATATTTGTATTTTATCATCAGAAGCCTGTGTGTTTTCATCTGCTTTATAAATCGGTATACCCGGCAATGATGCATTTTCTGTAATATTTTCCAATATTTCCTGCTGTTGGGGAGATGATTCTGTCTGTTCTGTTTCATTAAATGCATCAAATCCCGTATCGGCTTCTTCTAATGCAGGAAGTGCTTCGTCTTCCACCATCAATGGGGGCATTCCAATATCGAGAGTTCCGCTCTCAGTAATCTGCTGATTGTCGACAGCTTGTTGTTCTTCATTAATATTGTCAAGAAGATCCAAATCCGCATCTGAAAACATATCATTATAATTTATTTGTATATCTCCATCTTCAAGAGCAGGTACTTCCTCTACAGGTGCAGGCTGTGCATAAAATATCTGGTCAACATCCTTAGATATTTCGTCTTCTACTGTAGGTTCTAGCGGTTCGATTTCTATACTGTTGTCAAGAATTTGTGTTTCATCCATGATGTTCACAATTTCAGGAGTTTTCTGTGACTTAACAGGCGCTGGCGTATCTGTTTCAGTTAATTTAACATTGTCTGTAAATTCCTTTACTATCAAAGGTGTATAGAATGTTGCTTGTCCTGACAGAACAAATTCTTTTGGTGCAAGCTTCATAAGGAATGAATTGTATGTTGCATATGATTTTTGCTGTTCATTTGGTTTGAAAAGAATAAGATTCTTTGCAAACGATTTTAATTGGGCGCAGAATACACAATCATAAGCTGAAGCAAGAATCGGTTTTATATTTTTATTTTTATAAATCTTGTTCAAAATTTCTTTTGTTATGTTGTTATCATCAATACTTGCAAACAGATAAAAATCCATATCAGTGTTATTGAGAACAAATTCTATTGCCTGTTTCTGCCAGTTAACAGCTGTATTTGCAAGATTTAAAACAGTAAGGCTGTTAGCGCTCATGCATTTGTCCAGATAGAGAACTTCCTCTGCCTTTGATGCAAAAATATTGAGTTGTTTATATTTTAAAAGTTTATTTCTTAAAAGAATGATACCTGTTGATTTATCTGTTGCATAGATGTCATTAACAACCTCAAGCAGAGTATCAAATGGAATAAATTTTGATTCAAGAGTATTGATGTAATCTTGAATTTCGAGAATAATATCCTGGACAATTGTTTTTTGTTCAACTGTCAATCCTGTTAAATCATATTCATATATATAATTGAGAGTATCATTATCGACAGGCAGTTTAAATTCCTTACCTAGTTCTGCAACACAGGCATTGGGATAGTCCGAAATATTTTTGAAATCGATTATGAGCGATTTTTTTGTTCCGGCTGCATTAAACTGACAAATTTTGGAAAAAATATTCTGTGTTTCTTCAAATATATCGGACTGAATATATAAAAAATCTTCCAGTACACTTGAATCCGTATTAAGAGGCATTTGTGAAGAATTTGTTAAATTGCCTATATATATAGCTTTAGAACTTCCTGAAAAGACGGATTTTAATAAATTCTCGGATGCTTTTTGAACATCTGCATCAAGTGCAGGTGTATATCCGCCGTATGCTGCAAAGGTATTATCTTCGTTTATGTCAAGAGAAAATTTTAATATTGCGCAATTGGTATCGGTTTTACTTGTTGATTCAATCGATACAACCTGTGAGAGTATTTTCTTGTTACCGTCATTAACTGTCAAAAAATCTGAAATAACCAGCGGAAATTCCACAGGTTTATAATAGAATTTTGCTAAACTGTTTTTTATTTCAACTAATTTCATTAACCTACCAAAATCCGATTCTTTAAAATTTTACTGACAAACTTCTTCCTGAAGAGCAATTGATGCAATTTGGTTTGACATTATTGCAACTTTTTTGATAGGGCCTGTCGGTTCTTTTTCAATAAGTTTTCCTACTGCACCCTGAGTTCTTATTAGAGGAAGTATTTCGTCAAATACGGCTTTCGGATCCTCAAAGTAAAGAACCATTGGAGCCGAGGCACCTTTTAAAAATACCAGTAAAGCAAGTCTTGTTTTATACTGCTGCGGTGGAAATTGTTGTGCCATAGTTTATTTCTCCTTAAATCCTCTATTTATATAATTTATTGCAAATATCGGAAAATATCAATAATTTTTTTAATCCGGCACTTTCTTTATATTTAAAATTCTATACCTTTTCTTGCTTTGATTCCCTTGTCCCAGTAATGTTTTACGGGTTTGATTTCCGATACGAGGTGCGCAATATCTATTATTTGCTGTTTTGCATTTCTGCCGGTTAGTACAATTTCCATTTCTTCCGGTTTGTTTTTCAGAACCTCCAGCATGTCCTCTAAATCTATAAGATTTAAATCAAGAGCGATATTTGCCTCGTCAAGGATAATAAGCTGGTATTCATCATTTTTTATGGCTTCTTTTGCTGTCTGCCATCCTTTTTGTGCCTGTATTTTATCATCTTCGGACAAATTTGCTGCATAAACAATCCTGTCCAGACCTGCCTGGATAATTTTAACATTGTCTTTCATATCAGGACACAATCTGGCAAAAGAAATCAATTCGCCGTAGTCATTCCCGCCTTTTGTAAACATTACAATAAGAACTTTCCAGCCTCTGCCTAAAGCTCTCATTGCCAGCCCTAAAGACGCGGTTGTTTTACCTTTTCCGTTACCTGTATAAACCTGTATATACCCGTGTTTTGAAAACTCGGGATTATATAACTTGTTATTATCAGGTGTGTTGTTCATTACTTTATCAGTCCGCTTTCTTTCAAGAACCCTATTATTGCACAAGCACAACTTTTTTGGTACTTGATTGGTGCTTTTTGCAGCAAATTAATTGCTTCTGATAATTTGGCGTCCTTGTCATACCAGCGTCTGCTGTCGGTATGCTCATCACTGTAAAAGAACCATTCAACAGGTTTGTTGTAATACTGTGCGAATTTTATCAATTCGATTACATCAACTTTTCTGGTTCCTTTTTCGATAACGGAAATACCTGAAATAGGCAGATTCATTAACTCTGCTATTTCTTCTTGTTTTAACCCTGACTCGATTCTAGCTATTTTAAGTTTTTTACTTAAGTCTTTTCTGTTCATATACATGTTTTATAATGTCAGTCTATTTTATTATAATGTTAAATTACATATGTGTAAAGAAAAATAATCATCTGTCTAATATTAGAGTATAATTTATAATTGTTATGAATAGAGTGAAAGATATTCTTCGAAAAAATGCAAAGCTGATAAGAAAGAACATTGATGTACATCGCTGTTCTAATGCCATTGTTAAGAATATTCTGAATTGGGATTTGTACAAGCAATGTAAAAATGTTATGCTTTTTTATCCAATAGGTTCGGAGTATTCTTTGCTGCAACTGCTCGAAGATAAGTCGAAAACATTTTTATTCCCACATGTGGAAGGCGAAACAATGTATCCTGTTATATATGATAAAACAAAAGATTTTATAACAGGCAGCTTTGGTATAAAAGAACCTCAAGGTGAAAAACTTGAGGATTACAGTTTAATTGACATGATTTTTGTACCTGCTCTTGCTGCTGATATAAAAGGTTTTCGTCTTGGTTATGGAAAAGGTTTTTATGACAGATTTTTAGAACATATTTCTTCTGCCTGTGTAAAGGTTATTCCTGTTTCATCACAATTGGTCTTTGATTCTGTGACAACTGAACCGCACGATAAAAGCTGCGATTACCTGATAACAGAGAATAACATAATTAAAACTAATGGGATTTTAAATGATTCGGTCTGCCAAAATCCAGAACATCGCAAATAAGATATTTTATGGCGTAAATACCGAGACCTGCTCCAAACCATTTTGCTCCTTTTTTGGATAAAAGAGCACCTGTTGCGAGGATAGCTGGAATTACATCACTTGCCATTTGTTTAAAAGCGCCTGATATATATCCTGTTACTGCATTAAATTTATCAGGCAGATTCCAATCAGCATTGCTTCTGAAATAAAAATCTTTTAATTTGCTTGTTGTTTCATTAAGGTCTTCCATTCTTCTTGAACGCATATATATATCCGTTAATCTTTCTGCCGAAGAATGTTTAATATGTTCAGCTGATGTTTTTTTGCCTACATCATGTGCGTTATACAGCACAATACCTGCTGTGAGTCCGCCTGCTATTTTAGATGCTATGTTCCATTTATTCATACTTAGACCTGTCGAATTTTTCTACTTTCTTCTTTGTTTTTTCTTTTGGCGGGTTGGGATCTTCTACTTCCACTGTTTGACCTGCTGTTTTCAATGCTGCCTGTGCTGCATCCAGTGCATCAAGTCCGTATCCTGATTTGCTGTCCTGCTGAATCTGCGCAAGAAGCTGTTGGGTCATTGCATCTCCCTGTGCCCATCCGTTTTGTAAAATGCCCATACCAACCATTTTTACATTAGAGTATTTACTTTGCAATGTCAGATTTAATAACGCTGTTAAAGCAGGGTCATTTTTTCTGGATTTATCTTCCCTGAACCTTTTCATAAGCTCTTTTGCACCCATCAGTTTAATATCCGGGTTGTCATTTCTAATATAATTTTCAAGTGTTTTTATGTATTCATCCGTTAATAATACAATTTCTTTTTTTGCTTTGCTTTTTTCTTCAGTTTCTTTTGTTTCTCTGGATTCGCTCAAACTTGATGCGCCTACGGGTACTGTAGGTGTTCCGTTTTGATTACCTGCAGGAGAGGGCATTGTGTAGTATGTTTTGTCATAAGCTTGTCCGGGGAGTCCTGTTGTATTATATGTATTATTTATATTTGCTCCGTTAGGATTTACATTTGCTCCCATTATATTGATAGTTACACCGCTTGCTCCGCTGTTTCCGTTTACAGGAATTGCTCCGGGAGTGTTTGTTCCGATATTAAAAGTTGCTCCGGTTGCAGATGTGCACGGTTGAGTATTCAATGTCTGAGTCTGACACTGTGTTGTTGCCGGTATTTGTTGATAACCTATCGGATAATTTTGCATACTTTCACCTTACACTTTTCCTTAAATATATAAACGCATTTAGGTCAAAATAAATGCTAAATTTCGAAGTTTTTGTTAAGTAATATTAACATCTTTTCTTTGTTACGAAATGTAAATATATGATAGGGTGGTTAAAAAACCTTTCGTATTAAGGTTTATAGCGTTATATGGCAAGTCGCATTTAGTTTTGAATTAATAATTTCTCTAAAGTTTTTTCTTAAATTGTCGAAGTGTATTTTACAGGGACAATAAAAGGAGTTTGAAATGACTGGACCAATTAATTTTAATCCGTTTCAAGGTATTTCAGGTACAGAAAGTCTTGAACAGATACAGGATAGAAGAAAATCCCTCCGCTTCCCAGAAATCGATTTATCACCTGTTGATTTAAACATAAGTCAGGGGCAGGATGATGAAGGCGAAGTAATGCTTGATAAACTTGACTTTAATTTTAATAAACAAATCCCCAAAAATTAATTATTTAAGGAAGTATAAATTAACAAAAAGGAGTTGCAAATGGTAGACGGCGTAAATTTTAACCCTTTCACAATGAAAGCTTGGTCAGCAGAAGAAATTGCTGAATTGGATACAAATGGAGACAAGAAGATCTCTGAATCGGAAGTCAAGGCAAAATGGTCTTGGTTAGCTGGGCAAGATTCTGAAGGAGATGTTTCTATTGGTGAGAACACATCTAATCTTACTCAAGCAGCAAAAAATGCCGGAATGAGTGATAAGGCAAATACACCTGAGGAATTAAAATCTAATGTTGCTATTCTTGCCGATGAATATATCGAACAGTATATGACAGAACATATGGAATTGTCTGATTTAGAAAGATCAGGAATGCAGTCTTTGATTTCGACTTCAGCTGCTAATTTTGCTGCTGAATATATTGCGGCTAATCCTCAGGGACCATATGATATGAGTAAAGTTGCAGATGCTTTTACTGCAAAAATGGAACAGGCTATTGCCGATAATAAAAATGCTCTCGATGCAGTTAATGCATCTATGGATGGATATAAAAATAATGTAGATACAAATTATGAATCAATGCTAAATTTTGCAAATACTGCAATGGAAAATAAAAACATTACAAATTCCGAATGGAATCAGGTTAAAAATAAAGCAGAGCAGTATTTAATGGGAATGCTTTTAAATGGTGAAGTTGACAAAGATTTCATGCAGTCAATCAGTCCCAATTATACAAAAAGCGGATATTATAAAGAAACGCTTAATGCAATTAATGAAATTAAGAATGAAACTGACCCTATAAAAATTCAGCAATTGCTTACAAAAGCACAAAACAGTATTTCTAAATTTCTTGACAGTTTGAATAAAACAAATGTTGTTAACGGAATTCAAGGATATGCTCAAGAAAAAGAAGAGGCTGTAATTAACAATAAGATAAATGAACTTGCTGATGTCTGGGTAGAGTCTGCAATTACAGCGAATATGAGTGATGATGAAAAAGCAGAAATAAAAGCTTTTGCTGAGGCGTGTAAATCTAAATTTGCTGCAAGAATTGCAGAAAAAGGCGGCTCTTCAGAGTTAACTGACGCTCAGTTAGTTGCAGAGTTTTCCAACTTTATGACTGAGAAATATGCAGAACTTCAAAGAGTACAAGATGGTGTAGCAAAATCTGCAGATGGTATTGACAGCAGTTATAACAATCTTGTTAAAATAACTGACGATGCTAAATCTAATGGTAATATTGCTTCTAAAGAAAAAGCAGATATTGTTGCGGCAGGTGTAGATCTTATTATGAGACAAATGCTTTCGGATGTAGAAAATATCGGATTGCTCCAGGGACTTAATTCTGATTATAAATCTACAACAGACTTTAAAACACTTCAAACAATAATTACAAAAATAAAAGCGTCTGCTGACCCTGATGAAATAGTAGAACTAAAGAAACAGGCAGAAGAACTGCTGACCAAAATGCTTGATGCAAATTCCGGTGATAAACTTGTCACTGCTGTCAATTATATTAGACCTGTTCAAGTAACTGGACAAACAAGAGAAAATACTGTAAACAACAGTGCAATTGCCAGCGATTATCAAGCCGGAGCAAGCAGAACTTCAAGTTATGGTAAGCAGAATGATGAATCTCTTGCTCAAATACAAACTCTTGCAAGACAAGATTTGCAAGCGATAGCAGAATCTTTGAAAGCTGAATTAAAAGCTGAGTATGGCGATGCATATGATGAAGCAACAGTCCAAAAGTACATTAACGATGCTATAAATGATACTATTTCTTCATTTACTAACAATATTGAAAGAACAGCTAAAGGAAGAAAATCTGATTATGCTGTCGGTACTGATAAAATGTCTTTTGTCTTCTTACGTAAGAAAGGTACTAAATCAGGCAGATACACATATAATGTGCAAGCTTTGACTAATGCATTTCTTGATAACTTTAATAAAGTTTCTCAAGAAAAACACGCTGCAAAATTAGATCCGTCTAAAGCTACATACGATTTTGAAAATGTTATTGCAGACAGTATCGGCAATGACTATGACAGAAATAAAACCGTAACCGTAAAGGGACACAGAGACGATAAAAATGCACTTGCGCAGTTGATTGAGCAGGCTAAAGCACAATTGAAAAAAGTTGCTGCTGCTATGAAAGCATCATTGCTGGCAGAAGGTGTACAGGTTTCTTCTTCTGATATAGACAAAATTTTAGAAGAAAGCATTAGTGAAACTATTGAATCAATGACTGCAGGTTTTCAGTATTGTCAACCAAGCAATTGGGATTGGAAACAGTTTGGTAAGGGCTTTGCTGGCGGATTGCTTTGTGGCGTTATTACTGGATTGGCTGGGTCGAGAACTGGACATCACGATTCAAATGCTGGTTTCTATTTTGAAAGATTTAATAACTCTAAACAAGGAAACTATGGCTATGAGACACAAAAACTTGTAAATACTTTCAAAGATATATTTGATAAAAAGCTTGAAGAAACTAAAAAAGAAAAAGAACAATAAAACGTATTTGAATTATAAAAGCAGGGATTTAACTTCCCTGCTTTTTTATTTTATAATTAATTTATGGATGTAGAAGTTTCAAATGAACAGGTAGTTTATACGAGTGATTTTCCCCAGCATTTATGCAATATGTGCGGTAAATGCTGCAAAGCTATTACAACGCCTTATACTTATGAAGAACTTGTTGAACTTGCCGCACAGGGACAAGAAGAAGCAAAAGTTTTTGTAGAAATTTTTGAAAGATACTCTTCAATTGATGAAGCAAAAGCTGCAGTACCTGACCATGTTGAAAATATTTTGAATCAGTTGAGGAAAAATAATCCTGATTTGGATGAGTCTAAAGTTACTTTCTACCATTGTCCTCATCTTACACCTGATAACAAATGTTCTATCCATTCAACGCGTCCTGACTGCTGCAGACGTGCTCCAAGAAACGGATGGTCTTTGTTTCCGCCTAACTGCGGTTTTAAAGGATGGCAGTTTCAACAACGTGAAAGAGTCAAAGCTTCTGTGAGAAAGCTTAAAGAATATTTGCTTGAATTGGAGTTACTCGAACCTCATACGGTGCTTTCAGGAAGAAATATGACAGCATCAGAAATGAAAGCTTTGATTAAATCAAAAATTAAACCCTGGGAAAAATACGGCGCAAATTTCTGGTAACTATTTTTTCTTTATATTTTTGAAAAAATTTTCAACTTTTTTTAATACAGGTTGACTATCCTCTGCTTTTAATTCGTCATATTTTTGTTTCAATACCTTAGCAACATTAACAGAATCAACAGTATCAATTTTGTTTTTCAACAGGCTTAACGCCTGTTTCATTCTGTTATTTCTTTTCAGAAAATCAACATACTCGTATATTATGAGATTGTTAAAAGGGTCTTGCCTTAAAGCGTAAGAATAGTAATTTGCCGCATTAAAATAGTCGTCAGCTTTATCTGCTGCCAGTGCTGCATTATATAAATAATCAACATTAAGTTCATCAAGCATTGATGCTTCTTTGTAATACAAGAATGAGTCTTCGTATTCCTGTGCATCGAATAGCAATTTTGCAAGAAAAGCATAATATTCATGGCTTGCAGGCTGCAGAGATACTGCAATTTTTGCACTTTCTATTGAACGGTTTTTAAGCCCCTGTGCTGCAAATACTTCTGCCTGATATTTATATGCTTCCGCACAACTGTTGTCAAGTTTTATTGCATTGTTTATTATTTTTAATGCTTCGTTGTACCTTTTTTGTTTTATGTTAATTTTTGCTTGAAGCAGGTGTGCATAAATAAAATGTTTGTTTAAGTAAAGTACTTTCGTTGCAATATCCTGTGCGGTCTGAAATTGACCGGTTTCGCAATAGCAGTCTGCAAGTTCGCTAAGGTATTCCAGCGATTGAGGTTTTATATTTAATGCATTTTGTAAACATTCGATGGCTTCATTGTATAGAGGAAATTCTTTATAAATTTTTGCCATAGCATAGTATAAAAAGTCATTATTTTTAACTGTTTCCGATAATTTTTGAAGGGTATTTTTTGCTGTTATGATATTGCCGTTTCTCGCTTCAATCATTGCTTTTAATATGATTGCGTCTGTATAATTTGCATCGAGTTCCAGAATGTGCTCGATACTTTCAAGTGCTTTTTTGTAATCGTGTCTTTCATTGTAAAGATAAGCAAGTGAATAGTTATATATTAAATTGTCCGGCTCGAGAGAAACAGCTTTTTTAAACGACTGTTCCGCTTCCAGCAGCCAGCCGTTAAGCGAGTATGCAGTACCTAGATTGTAGTGGTAAAATGCATTATTTTGCTCAATTTTAATTGCAAATTGGAAATAATTTATCGCATCACCTATTTTTTGCTGATCAAGTTTTAGCAAACCAAGGTAATTGTAAGTTCTGTCGCATTGAATTTCGTCCAATACGCTGTTAAAGAGTTTTTCTGCATCAGCGTCCTGATGTTTTTTATAATAGATTACGCCCAGATAAAATCTGGCATCGGTATTTTGAGGATAAAGTTTTATAATTTCCTGAAAAATGCCTATTGCTTTGAATATTTGATTTAACTTCAGTCTTGAGTAGCCTTCAATCAGAAGTAATTTTTCGTTTTTTCTTTCTTCATAATTGAATTTTGATGCTTCAATTTCTTCAATGATTGTATTGTGTTGATTGCATTCTGTTAGCATTTCAAGATATGTGACAAAATTGTCTATATCAGGGCTTAGTCTGTATAGAATCTGTGCATAGTTAAGCGCTTTTGCATATTTTTTGTTAATTTTGTTTATATCAACAACAATTTTTAGAGTATCTATGTGTTCGGGATTAATATCAAGAATTTTTTCTGCATATTCCAAAGCACGTTCAAAGTTGTTCATTAAAAAGTAAAGCTGTGAAATTTGAGACAAAATTTCTATATTGTCACTTTCAATGCACAAAGCTTTATACAGGGCTTCGATTGCCTGTTTATAATGCTTTTCCTCCTGAAATTGAAAAGCCTGCTTTAAAAATTTTGCTGTTAACCCTTCACTCATTTTTTGCTTTCATACATCCGTAAACACTATCTCATTATATTGTTAAATTCGTGATAGGTAAAGTGTTTTAACTAAATATACTGTAATCTTATGACTCTGCAATTGAAATATTTGTTACTCCTGCATCTCTTGCTTTGTCCATAAGCTTAACAACCGCACCGTGGGATGCTTCCGGTTGTGCAAGAATTAACAGTCCTTCGGGCAAATCTTTTGATTTCTGTTTGATTGTATTTTCAAGCTGTGAAGCAGCTACTTCATTTTCGTCAATAAAGTATCTGTCATCGTCACTTACAATAACCGAAATCAGCTTGTTATCCTGTTTTACATCTTGAACCTCCACATTATTAGGTACTGCAAGATTCAAGCCCTGCTGGTCCAATAAAGGCGCAATAACCATCATAATTATTAAAAGCACCAGAAATATATCTGTTAAAGGTGTAATATTTATTTCATTAAATGAGTCTCTCGCCATTGTTATTTCCTTATTCTTCCGAAGGTATTTCGCCTACTGTTTGTCTAAAATCATCAGTCTGTGTTACAGGTACCGTAGTTGTATTTTCCGACGGTGCAGTCGTGTTTTTTTGAAGGTTTTTCTGCTCCTTCTTAGAAAGAGGTTCTCCTGCTACCACCAGTTTTTCAAATTCCGCATCCTGTGCTGCCTTCATTATTTTCATGATTTCTCGGCTTTTCACGCTTTCGTCCGCTTTGACGACAACTTCTTTCTTTTCGAGTTTTGGTTTTAAGGCAACCAGTTGATTGTATAAATCATCCTCCTGAATTGCAGTACCGTTTACAAAAAATTGTCCTTCTTTTGTCACGGAGATAGTAGCATTTTTCTGTTCTACAGTGAGCCCGCTGTTAATTTCAGGCATTTTGATACTGCTGTCGTTTGATTGAAATGTAGGTGCAATCACCATCATTATAATCAACAGTACAAGAAAAATATCCGTAAGCGGTGTTATATTAATCTCTGTGAAAAGAGCTTCTTTACCTTTTGCTGTTTTAAAAGCCATTGTGTCTTCCTTTTATCGACATTAACTATAAAGCGATATTCGTCGGTTGGTTAATAACAACTTCTTCATTGCTGTCTACAAAGCTTAAGAAGAGAAGTTTAATAAGCTGGAAATCATCCTCAAATCTTTTTACCATTGATTGAAAATAGTTGTATAAAACTACTGCAACAATAGCTACACCAAGACCTAATGCTGTTGCTATCAAGGCTGATGCAATACCGGAGGCAACTGCAGCGGATTGGTTGCCCTGTAAAGCCAAATCCTGGAATGTATAAAGAATTCTTACAACAGTACCGAACAACCCTAAGAAAGGACAAACACCGCCTATTGTACCGAGAATAGTAAGATGTGATTCGAGTTTTCTGGTTGCAAGGCTTGACGCAATATCAAAAGAACGGGAGAAACCGTTTTTCTGTTCAGAGAAAATTCTTACAGCTTCTTCTGATACTTCACCGATGATTCCGCCGAGTTGTACGCTCAGATTCTGTGCAGAATCGAGGTTGTTTCTTGCAAGTTCTTTTTGAAGTTTAGGTATAAATTGTACAACATCTCTTTTATTCTTGTTGTAGTAATAAAATCTGTTGATTGCTACAGCCAGTGTTAAGAATGAACACAGAAGAATGGGGGCTATAATCCATAAATCTTCGATTGCTGCTTTTAGTAATAATTCCATTTGTACGTCCTCTTTCTATTTTATCAATAATTTTTTCTAGTAAGTTGTTGCTCCAAATACGTTGTAATCAAATGTAAATTGAATGTCTACGCTGTCTCCTTTGTATTCTGGTGGCAGCGGCTTGAAGGGTGCTGTTAATTCTACAGCGTGCATGGCTGCTCTGTCGGCTGCGGGAAGTCCTGACGACTTGTATACTCTGTGGGAAATCAGCCTTCCGTCTCTTGCAATCTTGAATAAAAGTACAACTCTTTTACTTTCATTTCCTTTGGGAGGTTCCCAGTTCATTTTGATTCTTCTTTGTAATTCTCTCATATAAGGACCGAAATCAGGTTCTTTGAGAGCATCTATTCCAGGTGCGCCTTTCGGGTTACCTGGACCCGGATTGCCTACATTTCCGCCTCTTCCGGCGCTGCCCGGGGAGAATCTTCCGCCTGAAGAACTGCCTCCTCCGCTCGGAGAGAAACTCGGTGCAGGTGCATACTTGGAGCCTGTGCCTGAACCTCCGCTTTTTGAACCTGAACCTGTTTTGGAACCTGTAATAGGACCGCCAGAAGGACCGGCTACCTTAGGTGCAGCTATTTTAGGTGCGGGTATGTTAAAGCTTCCGCTGGGTTTATTTACTTTAGGTGCACTTGGCTTTACTGCAGGTCTAGGTACTGCAGTTGGTGCTTTAGGTACTCCGTGAGGAGTTGGAGGCTGTGTTGTCTTTTTGGGCGCCCAGGGTATTTGTAATGCTGGTTTTGGCTGCTGTTTTTGAACTTGTTTTTGTACAGGCTTTTTAGACTGCTGGCTTCGCTGTGCTGTATGCTGCTTAGTCTTTTTAGGTGCTGCCTTTTGTTGAGGTGCTGCCTGCTGAGGCTTACTTGCCTGTGAAGCTGCCTGCGGCTGTGATACAGGTCTGTTAGGATCGTGTTTTCCGCCTGCACGTGAGTTTCTGTCTGCTCTGAATTTTGTATTTTTGTTAATAGGCGTACCTTCTTTATTAACAAGCACAAACTCTATATCTTTAGGTTTTTGCTGCGGTTTTTCAAACACGGAAAAAGTTACACCGAGGAAAGCGAGTATTATTATGCTCAGCCATACCATACCTACTGCAACAGGATGCAGAACAGCTGAGAAAAATAAGCACTTAGGTAAAGGAATATCGTTTTCGTCTTCCTTTTTATAGATTCCGTATGTATACTTCGAATCTATAAGTTCTTCTTCTTCGTCCTCGTATAAATCTATGTTTCCTAGTAATGTCATTTTGTCCCCAAATCTCTTTTGTCCTAAGTTTAGCAAAAGCTAAACAATAAAACAAATTACCCGAGTTACCAATTAATATTGGTAACTTTGCTGCGGTGTAAATGTAATCTGCTGATCAAGCACTATATTTATAACAGTACCTGCAGGAATTGTTGCGGGTGTTCCTTTATCCCATAATGATTTTGCTAATCCGGCAGTAGCACCAACCGCAGTGCCGTATGCTGCACCTTTACCAACTTTGCCTCCGGATAAAGGTCCCATTATGACACCTGCAACCGCGCCTGCTGCAGTGCCTACTGCTATATCTTTTGCATAATCTGTTGCTGAATCCATTTTTGTTCCGCCTTTAATAAGACCTGTTCCGTCATCAGTTTGTATTTTTCCTGATATAGGTATCATTTGTCCGTATGGTGTTACAATATTTGTGAATTTAACCATTAATTGTCCGTTAATACCGGCATGTCCTGCTTTTTTTACCTGTATGACTGTACCGTTAACAGAACTGCCGATTGGTGCCACAAGTGTGTTATTGTAATAAAAATTATTTGATAAAGCTATGCAAACACTTTGACCGAGCGAAAGGTTTTCCGATGATATTTCCATAGTTGCTGTGGCTGGGAATGCTGTTCCTGCAGGAACATATACTACTTTACCTTGCAGAGGAGTAAACTGCTGCTGCGTCTGTGCTTGTGCAAATGTATTATCAGACGGGACAACAGCTGCACCAAAAGATAATAATGATGCTAAAAGGAGCGCTGATACAACTTTTTTTGTTTTATTGTTTATCATATTTGTTCCTCCGTATGTTTTATTACATTTTGTATAACGATGATTATGTTTATAATGTTCATTTTTTAAAAAAATGTAAATTAGCTTGTATATTAGTAGAACTCTCCTACACCAAAAGTAAATGCACCTTTTGAGTTTCCGGCAGGTACTCCAGTGAGCGGATAGCCCCAGTCAATGCTCAGCGGACCTACACCGGGTACAAATATCCTTACGCCAACACCTGCAGTGATTGCGTGAATAGGTCTGTTATAAATTTCGTTTGTAACTGTTGAGCCGTATATTTGACCTGCATCAACAAATGCTGCAATTCTTATGTTGTCGAGAAATTTTGCATCTGTAAGTCTGTCGATAAAAGGGATAGGTGTCTGGAATTCTGCCTGACCCATCATAAATCCTGTACCTGTACCGATACCGCTCATTCTAAAACCTCTTACCGTGTAAGGACCGCCCAATCTGTATGCCATTACCTCAGGCATATCGCCGTGTATTTTGCCTCCTGCTCTGAAAGCAAGTGAAACAGCAGATTTTTTGGCTACAGGATAGTATTTTTTGATGCCTCCTGATAACTTACCAAAGGTATTTTCAAATCCGTCTAAAGCAATTGATTCTTCAAATCTTACATTGGCAAAAACCCCTTTTCTGGGCAGTGTTGCGCTGTCTCTGGTGTCATATATAAGACTGGGTGCAAATGTCAGGAATAAACCGCCCTGCAATTGTTTTGCACGTTCTGAGATAGGTATATTGTGTGCGGCATATAATCCGGCAATTTGTGAAGCATCTCCTTCTTTTACGTGTACATTTTCAAGTCCTACGCTGAAAGCACCTGTCAAGTGCGGATAGTTTGTAAAAGCTCTGGAAATTGTTGATTCAATACCGAATCTTTGTTCAACTGCAAGCGGTATCTGATAGCTGGCAAAGTCTCTTCCGAATGCTTTAACCATTAAAGCATTATCTGTACCTTTGAGTTTTGGCTCAAACCAGCTTATCTCAGCCTGCAGATTTGCTCTGTTAAGCATTGAACTGTCTGCCATAACAATACCTGTACCTGCTAACAGATTAAGCGAAACTCTTTGACCTGTACCCCGAAAGTTGTTGTCCGTAAAACCGCCTGTACCAAATAGACCCGTTGCTGTATCAAGACCGCCCCCGACAGAGATTGTACCTGTTCTCTGCTCTTCAAGATGTATCGTTACATCATATACTTCCGGATTTTCTTCATCGCGTTCAATGGTTCTTTTAACATCTTTAAATGCCTGAGTACCGTACAATCTCATCAAATCCTGTTTGATAAGGTTTTCATTATAGATGGTGCCGGGCTGTGTTAAAATATTTCTTCTTACGACAAAATCTTTTGTTTTTTTGTTACCTTCAATGATTATTGAACCGATTTTACCTTCATCAATGGTCAGGTTCACCATTCCGTCCGGATCATCAGAGATGCTTGTTACTCTTGCAAGGATATATCCCTGACTTGCATAATACTCTTGAATTTCAGTAATAGCTTCGTTGAGTTTTAGAATATTCTGCGGTTTATTCAATAGCGGGTTAAGAATCTGGAGTAAATCACCTGTTGCAACAGAGTTATTACCTGTAATAGTGAAGTCTGTGATAGGTATATTTTCTTGTACAATAATTTTAAGTTTTATATTTTTGTCATCTACTTTTACCGGTACAGCTCTCATTTTTTCGCTGAAATAACCCATGTCATAAACAGCTTTAAGGTTTTGCTGTACAATATCAACACTGTAAGGGTCACCTGCCTGAATTTTAATATATTGCATAATTTCAGCAGTGTTTATAAGGTTATTGCCCTCAATTTCAACAGAATGAAATTTTATATCGGAAGTTGTCTGAGTTTTTTCAGCCTGAAGATTTTTTGTTTCGGGCTTCACACTGTCCCATAGTGTATCGGTATCAGGAGAAGATTCAGGTATAACTTGTTGAGTTTGTTCATTTTTATTCTTCTGCCAGAATTTCCATTTAGCATGTGCAGCATAAGTAGGACATGACTGTACAACCATCAGCCCCAATGACAAACATATAACGGTTCCTATATTCTTAACAACAGAAATTGTCGTATTCCTATCTCTAATACTTCCTCTAAGATTATAACCTTAAAATAAAAAAGTACAAAATGTAAATTTCGTTAATTTTCTCATACTTTCAGAGTATTGTCATAATGGGGGCAATATACTATTTTATTTAATAAAGTAGTATCAGTCGTAATTATTACAATTGTTAAAATTACAGTTATTCAGGATTGAAGAGCAGATGTCAATATGATATACTATTGATATGTTGTAGTGGACAAGTTAATTGTGAGCCGAAATGGATTTTTCGATAGGTAACTTAAACGGCACTAATGCCAGCGTAAGCAGTATGATTTCGCAATTAATTGCGAAAAAAACTTCTTCAATGAATTCCTTGCTAGAGCAAAGGACTTCTATTGAGAATGCTCTTGCTTCGCTTCAAAACTCTGCTCTCGGCACCGGTTCCATTAACAACTCATACAGTTCTCAAATAGCTTCATTGCAGGATACTATTGATGCAATGAAGAATCAGTATACTATTAACGGCAATAAACTTAACACTATAAACTCACTCAACAAAAGCTACAACAAAACGGTTTCCACACTTGACGACTACATTAACAGCCTTAAAAATCCAAACCCGGATGACTCGTACGTATCCGGTACAAGTTCTAACGGAAATGTGGCGGGTGTTACAGTAGGTAATTCCGCTAACCCTCAGAGAGTTGAGCTTTCCGTTACGCAGCTGGCAACCTGTTCCGTATTAAAGAGCGGTCAGATTCTTGGTACGGCTATTTCCGGTAAAACAAAAATTACGGATCTTTTTGCCGGTACTTATGACAGTGCTTCAAACACTGTTACTTCCCTTCGTACGGATATTACTGCAGATATGAAGCTTTCCGAAATTGGTGTTACAAGCGGAAGTTTTAAACTAGGTTCTCGTGTAATTACCGTGGATAAGGATGAGTCAGTAGGAGATTTAATCAACAAAATTAATTCGGATTCAAATTACACAGCAAAGATTGACAAAACTACAGGTGCATTTACTATTTCAGCGACTGCAGGCAATTCTGTTGCCATAACAAATGCTGTCGGTGACTTAAATGTAAGCGGGGATATCACTACAACGACAAAACTTGAGGATATAGGCATAAAAAACGGTGCTTATTTTGTAGGAGGCGTTCAGATTGATGTTGCAGAAGGCGACACTGTTGCATCACTTATAGAAAAGCTTGAAGCGGAAGGATTTAGGGCGACTTTGCAGACAGATGCAAACAATCCTTCCATTAAGACTCTGAATATTACGGATTCTTCCGGTAATAAAGTAAATACAGAGGCTTCAAACTTTGCATCGCTTGCCGGTTTTACTGTATCTGAAGGTACGTTTAGTATCAACGGTGAAACATTTACTATTGATTCTGATACCACTATTGATGATCTGGTATTTCAGATTAACAAAGCCACTGCAGACGGTGTTGGTGCTACTTTTAAAGACGGACAAATTATATTGACGGCAAGCAAAACAGGTGCTGTCGATATTAAAGTCGAAAAAGGAACCTCTAATTTTACCAACGCTGTCGGATTTACTGCAGGCGGTGTAATGAATACCGGCAACCTTGTAATGGGCAGCGACGGTTCTTATGTCGCATTAAAAGGTTTAAACAGCGGAATCTCTTATTCTGATACAGCAAAAGCCGATGGAAGCGGCAAGTTTAAAACAGGTAACTTCCTGCTTTCCTACAGCAAAATTGATGAGGACGGCAACCCGACTTCCGAAATGCTTACTACTGAAATAAAAATAGAAGACGGGGATACAATCGAGTCAATTATTGAAAAAATTAAAAAACAAACATCTCAGACCTATACTGATGCAGAAGGAAATGATCAAACCAATTATCTGCAGGCAGAGATTGTTGACGGTCGTTTCCAAATCAGACAAACTGCAAAAGGCAAGGGATATAATATCTCGGTTTCTGCAGGTTCTTCTGATTTTACAAAATACGTTGGTCTTACAAAAGATGTAAATTCGGGTGTTTCTATAAGCGGAAGTTCTACAACTTACACTGGTATAAACGCTGTAACCTCTTCTACAACATTTAAAGAGGGTAATTTTAGTATTACTGCTTCTGTTGCAAATGATCCTTCCAGAACAGAAACAATAACTTTTGACGTAGCTGAGAACGAAACTTTGCAGTCCGTAATGGATAAGATTAACAATTCAGGTCTGGCAATTAAGGCTAGTCTTGTTACTATGTCGGACGGAACACAGCATTTACAATTATCCCACAACAACTACGGCAGCGGATATAAGATTTCGGTAACATCAGGCAGTTCAGATTTTACGAATGTTGTCGGATTTACTTCTACCGTTTCATCAGGTATTTCTACAGAGGGTACAAACTCTACTCTTACAGGTACTGTCGGCAATTTGGATTTGTCAAAAACAGGTTACACTAACGGTTCATTTGTTATTTCTACAAACAAACTTTCTGCTGACGGCAAAACTCCATCATCAGAGCTGGCATCTGCTGTTATAGAGGTGGATTCGTCTATGAGTTTGCAGGATATTATGGACAAAATTAACTCTGCAACATACAAAGATGCTGACGGCAATGACGTGAATATGGGCTTGAGAGCCAGCCTGACAGCTGACGGAAAAATTCAGATAAAACAGGTCAACGGCGGAGAAGGCTTTGATATTAAAGTAGAAGCCGGTGATACGAATTTCACTCAGGAAGTCGGGCTTACAAAATCTGTGTCAGTGGGTGTTTCTACAGGTGCTACTTCTTCTTATGTTATAGGGACAAATGTTTATAGCGGTACATTTACTGAAGGTTCTTTTAAGGTAACAACCAATAAGGTTGGAGATGATGGCAATGCTTCTTCTGAAATGGTGTCTGTTGACGTTAAAATAGAAGCTGGTAAAACTCTTGCTGAATCTCTTGATTCAATAAATGCACAACTCAACTCTATAGGGCTTAGTGCTTCTATTGTTGCAGAAGGTGAAAATACAGGAAAAATCAAGATAGAGCAGCTGAATGCAGGCTCAGGTTTTGATATAAAGATTGAATCAGGTACTACTGATTTTACTGAAAAAGTAGGCTTGACCACACAGGTATCAACAGGTGTGTCAAACGAAGGTACTTATGCTTATGTTAAAGGCGAAAAGGCATTAACGGAAACTGCAGGTTATAGCGCAGGTGATTTTATTGTATATACAAATAAAACTGACTCGGAAGGCAATCCTCTTGATGAAATGCAATCAGTCGTCGTAAGCCTGCAAGCAGGATTATCTGCTGAAGATGCAGTCAAATCCATTAATAATCAGATTTCTTCTATCGGCTTGAGTGCGACTATTGAAGACGGTAAAATAAAAATTTCTCAAACCAATGCCGGCTCAGGCTTTGATATAAAAATAGAAGCCGGTACAACTAACTTTACAGAAAAAGCCGGATTAACAAAAACCGTTTCCGTAGGTACTTCAACAACCGGTACCGCTTCAAGCATTACCGGGAATAAGGTTTTGACAGGTAATGAATCGGCAGGCGGTTCTATAGGTATATATACTTATAATAACGCTGTAACAGAATCTACTGGTTTAACTGCAGGTGCTGATTTTAAAGCAGGTCGTCTTAAAATTACAATGATTAAAGATGACGGTTCACTATCTACACAATATATTGATTACTCTGAAGGTGATACTGTAGAAAAAATCTATGAGCAAATTGAAGATCTCACAGGTATGACCCTTACCAAAGGCAGCGATAATCATTTGTATTTTGTTAAAAATAACGCTTCTTCCAACTTCTCTGTTTCATTTGAAGATGAAAGCGGTGATTTTGCACAAACTGTAGGTCTGGCTGCTGCCCATATGACAGAGGCGGAAGCAAAGAGTAAGGGCTATATAACAATACATTCAAAAGAAGAGTTAATAGTTGCGATTGGTGATGGTTCTCAAACTGATGGTAAATCCTATATATTAATGGATACTATTGACTTTGGCGGTGCATCGTTTGAAGGATTTGATACATTTAAGGGTACTTTAAACGGTAATGGATATGGCATTGCTAATTTGACTCTTACACAATCATCTTCCGGCTCTTCAGGCTTTTTTAAAACACTTGACGGCGCTACCATAGAAAATATTGCTTTCAGTAATATAACTACGTCATGGAAGGATAAAATTTCTGCTTCTTCCGGTATAGTTGCAGGTGTTGCTTCAAATAATTCTGTTATAAACAATGTTCTACTTTTCTATGCATATGCAACAGAAGATATATATGTACAAGATGGTGCTTCATTCGGCATAATGGTTGGTGAGTTGAATGATTCAACTCTTGAAAATGCTGCTCTTTGTCCTGCTTATTTACAGTCAATTGGTGGTGACTCATCTAACGCCAATGCAGGTTTGCTTGTCGGTTCAGCGACAAACAGCGAAATACTAAAGTCTACTGTTTTAAATGTTGTATTTGATAATGACCTCTCATATGATGATTTTGCAATTGGCGGTGTTGTCGGCAGTGCCAATAACACTCATTTAGATAAAATTAATATTACAGAAATAATTAGTAATAACGGAGATTACTCCAACGTATATGCTTTTGCTGTGAATTTCACAGGTTCTGATATGGGTACTGGTGTATCAGATACTAGTAAAGGTCTGTCTCTTGCTTTTAAAAATTATCAGGATTCAGAATCAACCGGTACTTTATACGATATAGCAAGTCTATCTATTGACAATCCTACTCAGTTTATGCAGGATGTTCTTGGCTTTTCTCCGGTACCTGTCGGCAATGCATTCTACGCTTCGCAGCCAATTGTTGATTTATTTGCAAATTCCAATGTTTTACCGGCGGATTCCTTTGTGCAAACAGGAACAGCAACTCCGGACTTCACTACAGGCTCGTTTACAATTACCGCAGGCAAAAACGGTGAGGGTAAAAGTGCTGTCATTACTGTAGAGTCAGGCGATACAGTAAATGATGTAATTGATAAGATTAATAACTCGGGGCTTGATGTCACTGCATTAATTGATGAAAACGGCAAATTTGTAATCAAACAGAACAACACCGGCTCAGACTATTTTGTATCTGTAGAAGCCGGCAATACAAACTTTACACAGTTTGTCGGTATTACGGCAAATGTTACGACAGGCACTTCAAATCCTGCGCATAACGCTACTTTGACAGGTAATAAAACAGGATTAACTTTAGATAAAACCTTCACTGACGGTTCATTTATAATTACGACAAATGACGTTACATACACAGAAGATAAGGGATATTTTGCTGATCCTACTAAAATACTTTCGACAACTATTAAGGTAGAAGAAGGCGACACTTTACAGCAGGTTTTGGATAAGATTAACCAGCAGGGTGCGTCTATCGGACTTTCTGCTTCTCTTACGGAAGACGGAAGAATCCAGATTAAACAACTGAATGCAGGTACAGGATTTAATATATCCGTAGTAGGCGGTTATACAAACTTCACTTCGGAAGTCGGTTTGACTACAGAAGCTACATCAGGCGTATCCAGCAGCGGTTCTTATACTAATATCAGCGGTTCAAATACCGTTTCCGGTTCAGACTCTGCTAATGATGTTGTATATGATTATATTATTGAAGGCGGAAATAAAGTAAACTCGGGTGACTTTGCTACTATATCCGGCAATTCAGGTATTACATCAGGACCTTCCGGTGTAAATCATGTTTCTAAAACTGATGCTGAAAGTCAGGGATATGTTGCTGTAAGTACTGCGGATGAACTTATTTCGGCGTTATCTTCCGGTAGAAATGTAATGTTGATGAACGATATCAACATGCAAGGTGTTACTTTTAATCAGATTTCATCATATAGTGGTAAATTCAATGGTAACGGCTACTTTATTTCAAATTTGGAAGTAAACGGAAACGCAATGTTTGCCAATCTTACTAATTATGCTGAAATCTCTAATATAGGTTTTATAAATGCGTCAGTTAATGGAACGGGCAATGCTGCTCTTATTGCTGTTTCATCAGAAAGAACTTTCTTTAGTAATATATATATAAAAGATTCTTCTATAAAAACCACCGGTGCAACTGCTTCTGCTTTAGTAAATAATATTGTTACCGGCTCTAATGTACATGACATTTTTATTGAAAATACAGAAATAGGCGGTGACAATGTACAAAAGGCAGCAGGCATAGCTGTAACCATAACAAACTCAAGAAACTACGGTTATGAGGATATTTATATTTCTGCTGTTAATTTTAATGTTAATAAAAACGCTGTAGTTTCCGGTATTACAACGGAATTTACAGGTTATCATAATGTATTAAATAATAGTTACATTAAATTCAAAACAAACAGTGATACATCTAAAGCTGCTGCTTTTGTTGCTTCATCTACACAAGAGGCTTTATCTGTTTATAACGGCATAAGTGCAACAAATGCTCAAATGGAAAATCCCTCCTATTTTTATGAGATAAAGTCATTTGGGTATGATGATGCAGAATTTTACAACAATGTCTCATACTATGAAGTCGATGGTCAAAAGAAATTAAAGTCTTCTGATTTGGAAAGTGTATTCGGAGCGGAATACTATAATTACAAACCAAATCCCGCATCAGGTGCATCAAGAGTACAAGGACAGTTTAGTGCAGGCGATTTTACCATCACAGTTAACCATCCTGATGTCGCTTATGGTGTCGATTATACTATAACTGTTGATGAAGGTGATACTGTAGAGGATGTTCTTAATAAAATTAATAATACTATAGAAGCCTTGGATTTCAGCATAAAAGACGGAAAGCTGTATTCTGCTTCGGAAGGACCTTTGGGATTATCTGTAGAATTTACATCAGGATCAAGCAACTTTGTTGAGTATGCAGGCCTGAATAAAGTTCATAAAGCCACTCAAATAAGTGAACAGGAAGCTGCAAGTAACGGCTATATTGCCATACATTCGGCTCAGGAATTGAGTGATGCTATCGGCGATGGTTCTGCTACAGAGGGTAAAACTTTCGTTTTAATGAATGATATTGATTTCAGCGGCATGATTTTTAATGGCTTTGAGATGTTTAAAGGCACTCTGGATGGCAACGGATATGCTATCAAAAATCTTAATCTGGGTGGTGCATCGTCTTCGTATATGGCATTTTTCAAAAATATGGAAGGTGCTACTGTTAAAAATTTAGCTATCAAGGATGTTGTTCATTCAAATTATGGTTCTACCTTTACCGCTGTTCTCGGCGGTTACGTAAACAACTCAACTTTTGAAAATATTGTCATAGACGGAGTTACTACTACTTCAGGTATGCGTACAATTGCTTACGGCGTACTTGCCGGAAGTTTGGAAAACTCCACTGTAAAAGACATGTTGATTAATGATGTTTGTAACGATATTATATATAGCCCAAATAGAGCTTGTATTGGTGGTATAGCCGGTACGGCATATAATTGTGATAATATTGAAAATGTTACTGTAATAAATGCAACGCTGTATACAAATAACTATTCTTATGGTCCGATAAATTGTGCAGGAGGTCTTTTCGGTATTGTTACTTCCGTAAATGTATACGGTGCATATGTTGATGCAAATCTTGGTGGTGTGAATACTTCTACAGGTCAAATTGCCGGCTGCATATCTGATTCTTCTGTAGAAATGTCGATAATAGACGGTATTGCGTCTTCTTCCGCTTCATCAACTACTATACCTGACGATTCTGTTATAAATAAGGGCAGTACTAATGAACCGGACATTTTACAGTACTGGTGTGACCACAATTCTTTGAAAAATTACGGTAACGGGCTGTTTATGTCAAATTCTCTTGCATCGACATTTGATGAACTCGGCGGTCCAGGTATTTCTACGTCGCTGGTACAAAGAACAGCTACTGCAAACGGTCAATTTAACGAAGGTACATTTACAATCACTGCAGGTCTTGCTGGCAGTGAAGTCACCAAGACTATTGAAGTCGAAGGCGGCGATACAATTGATGATATTATCACCAAAATCAATAATTCAGGTCTTGGCGTAACTGCTTCGATAACTGCTGACGGTAAATTTGTTATTAATTCGGATTCTACTGATGCTAACTTCCGTATTAAAGTAGAGTCAGGCTTATCTGACTTCCTTGAATATGTTGGAATGGTTTCTGAAACAACAAGTACCGGTATTCTCTCTCCCGGAAGTGATGTTAATCAGTTTACTACATTAAAAGGTAATAATTACGTAACAGCAAGCGATAGCATATCAGCTGGATCATTTAAAATTAATGATATAACTATTGATTTTGCTGCTGGGACTATTCAATCTGCTATAGATACTATTAATTCATATACTTCTCAAACAGGTGTAGTTGCTGAACTTATTGCTGATTCTACAGGACAGTATAATGTTGTACTGAGGGCCTCTATGACTGGTCCAAACCAGACAATTTTTGTAGATGGTGGTACTTCTAATTTTGGTTCAGTCTCAGGCTTAACAACTCAATCGATTTCAACTACTGCTACAATTGGTACTGATGGATCAAATCACACTATTACAGGTTCAAAAACTGTGTATGTTAGTTTGACAGAAGAAGAAGCCTTAGCGCAAGGATATGAGTTAATAAGTAGCTCTGCTGATCTGATTAAAATCAGAAATGCGACAGATGGTACAAAATTTATATTGACTAATAACATTAATCTTTCGGGTTATGCGCACTCATTTAGTATAACTGCGTCCAATATTACTATAGATGGTAATGGCTATGGATTTTTTAATTATTCATCTGATTCTTCTTTAATTACGGATATAACGGGTAATGGGGTGACTATTAAGAATCTTGGAATTTCTAATTTTAATATTGAACATGGTGAGGATGTTGGTTTGCTTATTGGGCACATTTCATCTAATGATGTTACTTTCAGCAATATTTATATTGGAAATTCTACTTTGACAGCTAGTGGTATTGCTGCTGGTTTAGTTTCAGTTGTAGAAGGTGATAATATTACGATAAAGAATGTTTATGTCGACAAAAATGTGACAATTAATTCTGATTCATCTTATGCTGGGGGACTTGTTGGTTATAATAACTATACACTTGACATTGATAATGTTAATGTTTTAGCTGTTGTTGAAGGTTATGATTATGCCGGTGGTTTAATAGGTTATGCTTTTTATGAGTCTCATGTAAATATTTCTAATTCTGCTTATACAGGCAATCAAGTAGTAGCTACCTATTCTTATGGTATGGCCGGTGGTTTAGTCGGTTATAATGATGACTTTTTGTGGGTAAAAAACTCCTTTGTTCTTGGTAGTGTAATTTCTCCTAACCAAAAAGGTGTTTTTGTTGGTAATAATGCTTTGTCTGATTTAAAGAATAGTTTCTATAATCAAGATTATTTTACTTTTAAATCATATGCAGGTTCTGTTTCACAAGCAGTTGCTAATAACCCTAATGTTAACGGGATTGCGCTATCTGATGCTGTATTTGATAAATATTTTGATAACTATATAAGTGTTAATGCCATGTCCTTTAATGATTCTACTAAAATATCCACCGGAACAGTTATTGTCAACGGTACAACGATAAATCTTACTTCTTCAAGTTCGACAATTATTTCAGTAGATGATGCTGTTTCGCAAATTAATGCAAAATCTTCTCAAACAGGTGTTACAGCAGAAATAAAAAATGGAAAAGTTGTATTCACAAGTGATTCTGCTTTTACTATTGCTGCTGGTACCAGTGATTTTGTTCAAAAGACAGGGACGGCAGGTTATACTGTTAACGCAGCAACTGAAACTACTATTGGAAATGTTGTTTCTACAGAAGTAAAATTGGATAAAATTACAGAATCAGAGGCTATTTCAAGAGGTTATACAGTTATTAAGACTGCTGATGAGTTCTTTACAAAGTTAAGTGCGAATCCATCAGGTAAATATATACTGATGAACGATATAGATTTTAGTGGTGCAAGTTATGCTCAGATATCAAATTTTGATGGTATTCTTGAGGGTAACGGATATACTATTAAAAACTATACCAGTTCAAATGCATTAATTTATTCTTCTGCTGAGGGTGCTGAAATTAAAAATTTGCATATTGACAATGCACAAATTACCCCAACAACTTCTTCATATGCTGCGGTACTTGTGAGACAAGCAAACGGATCTATTAGTTTTAGTAACATAGATATCACTAATTCTGATATTGATGGTTCGGATTTATCGCTAAACTTTGCTGGATTTTTGGTCGGTAGATTAGGTTCTGGTGGTACTAATGGGTATAATGTTAGTATTGAAAATGTAAATATTGATAGTAATTCTTCTATATACGGTAGTGAGACGATTGGTGCATTGATTGGTATGAATCTGCATAGTGGGTTTACTACTGTTCGAAATGTTACTTCAGCTGCCTCAATTACTGCTTCATCTTATGCTGGTGGCCTTATTGGTTTTTCTTACTACACAGATTATTTTTTTGAAAATGTAAAATCTACTGGTACTATTACTTCAAGAAACACATCAAATACTAAATCTTTTGGTGGTTTTATAGGGGGTGTCTATTCAACTCCGGCTGCTAAATCAAATATTACTTTTAAGGATTCTTATGCTTCTGTAAGTATTAAAAAATCAGATGGTACTAACTATGATACAGCTAGGCAAAATCAATTTGTAGGTTCTGTTTCAGGTAATGTATCATATACATCTATTACTTATGACAATGCCAAGTATAATTCTTCTGTTGCTGATTCTACAGGTGAAGGCGGAACAGCTGGGAGTAGTTCAGGTATATCTGGATATGATGCTAATTGGTCTCCGTTGCAAGTGCAGCTCTCTGAATCTGAGGCGTTAGCTCAAGGATATACTGTGATCCATAATGCAAGTGAATTTGTTTCGAAAATAAATGCTAACAAGTCTGGTAAGTTTATTTTGATTGGCGATATTGATATGTCTTCGTTAACATCTTATACGTCTATAAGTGGATTTAACGGGACTTTGAACGGTAATGGTTATAAAATTTCTTCTCTAGGAGACTATTATGCAACCACTCCTGTAGCAACTAACGGTTTATTTAGTTCTGTTACTGATGGTGCTAAGTTTAAAAATATCATTATAGAAGATTTTACAATCTCAGGTGCTGATGATGTCGGTCTGTTAGCAGGTAATGTTTCTGGAACTGTTGAATTTGACAATATAACTATTCAAGGTACCAACCGTATCAGCGGAGGATTTAATGTTGGCGGTGTTATTGGTCAAGCCTCTAGTGCAAGTATTTTTGCAAATAATATTTATATTTCCGATTCGACAAGTATCAGTGCCAATTCTGATGCCGGTGGTTTTATAGGATTTGTTGCAAATGGCTCACTGATAAAGCTTTCTAATTTAGAAACTTACGCTGAGTCGGTTAGTGTTGCGGATGCTGGTGCTGGAGGTGTAATTGGTGAGTCTTTTGACTCAAGTCTTATATTTAGTAATGTGTATGCCAATATGTATAGTACCGCTGTTTATACAGGTAATGACTATAGCGGTGGTATAATTGGTCAAGTTGAATTTTTAAGTGATTCAATTAATATTGTATTTTCTAATGTATATTCTGAAACAGGTCTTGTTGATGGGGGACCCAGCAGGGGGGCTGTATTTGGTTCATTATATGGTGAAGATAATCCTTATTTCTTGAACAATACTGCATACATATCTTCAGCATATGGGGGTGATGATTACGCTCAATCTCTTAGTTCTTCTGAGTTTAATGCACAGTTAGACCGCACAGAATTTTATACGGATTCATATAAGTATTTTCAAGGCAATCTTACAATAAAATTAGGAAATAATAATCCAGTTAATGTAGTTATTGATACAAGCTCTTTAGATGAACTTTTAGAAAAGCTAAATACATATGGTATTGATACAACTTTTGATAATGGAATTTTGACGATTTCATCCTCATCTGGTTTCTCTATTTCAGGCACTGGCAATGTTTTAGAAATATTAAATCTGTCAGCAGGTAATTACTACAACAAGATACAGTATGGTTCAGTAAAAGGACTAACAAAGGATACTAAATTTGATGGACTTACTTCAGGATATTTGAAGTACGGTGAAGGTGCTGCAACGAATTCTGTTTATATATCTAGCTCTGATAGTTTGGGAAGTATTATTGATAAGATAAACAATGCGACTTCTAGCTCTTTTGAGGCTGGTATTGATTCATTGGGAAGATTTTATATTAAAAAATTAAATAATTCTTCAACTAGCATTGTTGTCAGTTTTACTACTACTAATTTAAATAACTTTATAGGGATTGCAGATAATTCTTCTTCCCAAAGTAATACAGCTATAGAATCAAGTTCTTCTACATTGTCCGGCTCTGTCAATGTTACAGGGAATGAAACTCTTAATGCTGGTTCTTTTACATTGATGTTAGGAAATGTTAGTAGAGATTTTACTGTGAATCAAGGAGAAACTATAAATAAAGTTCTTGAAAAAATTAATAATGCTGGACTTGCTCTAACAGCAAGCATAAAAGATGGGAAAGTTTTTATACTTGCAAATGACGGAAATAATGACGATATTAATGTAATAGAATATAGCGGTAATTTTGCTGAACTTGCAGGTCTAAAAACTGCTTTGATTTCAGAAAAGACATTATCAAATAATGATTTAAATACAAATTGTGTAGCTGGAGATTTTAATATTGAATATAATGGCAACACATATAAGATTAATGTTGAAAATGAAAAAATATCTTCGGTGTTATCTAAAATTAATGCTCTAAATATAGGTTTGACAGCATCTATTGTTGATAATAAAGTTTTGATAGTAGCTAATGATCCTAAAGGCGGTAACATTACTTTTATTGATGGTACTAGTGATTTTACCAAAAAAGTTGGATTGTCTTCAGGTGGAGAACAGTCCGCAGTAATCGATGCTGGTACTAATTCTACTCTTACATCTGCTAATATGGTAACCAGTATTTCTGGAATGTATAGTAGTGGAGATTTTAGTATTCATATCACAGATAATAATGGTAACATTATCTCTTCTGAAAAAATTACTATAAGTTCTACTGACAGTATTAATAATATAATTGATAAAATTAATTCTTCTAATGCTGGAGTTACAGCTTATGTCGATGGCAATACCGGTAAGATGGTTTTACAAAGAAATTCATCTGACACAGCAGGTGGTATTCTTGTTACTAAAGGTACTAGTAACTTTACCAACAGAATAGGGTTTACCTCAGGCGGCGAACAGTCTGTGACAACAGCTACTGGTAGTCAGGCTGAACTTATTTCGACATCTGCTTCTACAGGCGTTCAGTTTACTGATGGTGATTTTATTATCCAGATGACTGACAAGTCTGGAAATATTGTTTCTAAACATGAAATATTAGTAAGTAGTACTGATAATGTATCTGACATTGTACGTAAAATTAATGATGCAAATATTGGGTTATATGCATATATTGACAGTGCTACTGATAAAATGGTCATAGAAAGAAATGCTAACACTGGTGAAGGTGGTTTTGTGCTACAAAAAGGAATATCTGATTTTACAAATAAAATGGGATTTACAAGTGGAGGAAATCTAGTTGCTCAGTATGAAGATGGTGATATTGCTATAATCAAATCTGATTATGATGTTAATGAAGCAGGAACATTTACGGAAGGTACATTCTATATTGATGGAATTGAAATTAATATTACTGCTGATGATATAGCAAGTGGTAATGCGGTTCAGGCTGTTTTAGACCGGATTAATGATCTAACAGATGTATTTGCATCTTTAGACAACCAAAATAGAATAGTTTTGACAAAGAAACCTTCTGCCGGAGAAGGCTCAATAGAAATAGTTAAGGGTACATCTGATTTTACTAATAAATTTGGGTTTACATCAGGTGGATATCAAACAGGAGTTTCTCATACTGGTGATAATGCGACACTTGTTTCGAAAGATGTATCACTAAATACGGTTGTTTCTGAAGGATATTTCTATATTCAAAGAACTGGAAATAACTCAACTAATCCAATAAGGATTGATGTTGCTGCTAATTCAACAATTGCAGACGTTATTGATAAAATTAATGCTGTCACATCACAGACAGGAGTAATAGCAAGTTGGGACAGCTCTTCTAATAAGATTGTACTTACCCGCTCAGGCGAAACTGGTGAGGGCGGTTTTGATGTAATTAAAGGCACTTCAAATTTTACTAATATTGCAGGATTTACTTCAGGTGGTGAACTATATGTTCCAATTTGTGGTGGCAATATGGCTTCTGTTACAGGTGCAAATAAAGTTGCTCAAAATACAGTTGTATCTAATGGTGACTTTGTAATCAAATTGGATAATACAGAACATGTTATTACCCTTGATACTGATACTACCATTGAAGCCGTAATGGAAAAAATTAATGCTATTGACGGACTGACTGCAGTTTATGACGATAATACCAAAAAGATTACTATTACCCGTGACGGAGCAAGCGGTGCAGGCAGTATCGAAATAATTAAAGGTACATCAGACTTTACTAATATTGCCGGCTTTACATCAGGCGGCTCTCAAACTGCTACTGTTGTACAGGGAAGCAAAGCGTCCATAACTTCCGTTAATAAAGTAGACGACACAACAAAATTCACAGCCGGCGATTTTGTTATCAATGTTAAGGGTGAAACTAACAAATCCATTAATATAAATATTGACGATGATGACACAATTCTGTCTATTGTTGACAAAATTAATGCGGATAAAGATTCCGGTATTTTTGCAAGCTTTGATGCTGCTACAGGCAAGATAACAATTTCTCTGGGAGCAGAACTTGGTGATTCTTCTATCGAAATTGTTAAAGGTTCGTCGAACTTTACGAATGTTGTCGGATTTACGACAGGCGGTTCGTCAAACGGTGTCTTCCAGGATGGTGATACAGCAGAAATTATTTCCGGTAACTCTGCTGCATCTAATCAGCATTTTACAGAAGGCGATTTTACTATTAAATTAACAGGTAATGTCCCCGCCGGACATGATTCTGAATTTAAAATTAATGTTACTGCAAATGATACACTCCAGACTATTGTTGATAAAATCAATGCTCTTGATAAAGGTGTCTATGCTTTCATTAACGATGACAACAAACTTGTAATCAGACGTGATGCTGATTATGGTTCAGGCGGTATCGAAATAATAAAAGGTACAAGTTCTTTCACCACTGATATGGGTATTACATCAGGCGGTGAGGAGTTTGACAGCCTTCTCAATGCAGGTTCGTCTTCCAAAATTATCAGTACTCAGGATGTCGCTACTGCAGAAGGTGCTTATACGGACGGAAACTTCTTTATTCAGCTTCTTGATAAGAACGGAAATGCACAGGGCGGTCTTATTCAGGTTGATATAAATAAAACCGGTAATTCCGTTGATAGTATAAGTACTATTATCAATACAATTAATTCGATGAATGCGGGTGTTACTGCTTCAATTGAAAACGGCAAGTTTGTGCTGACCAGAAATCAGGATACTGAAGCAGGTTCTTTAACTGTTATTAAAGGTACATCTGACTTTACAAATGTTCTGGGACTTACTTCCGGAGGCAACTTGCAAGACGGAGTATATGAATCCGGAGAAGCTGCAACAAATACTGTTTTGACAAGTAAAGATTTAGGTAAAAAGCTTGTTTCCGACTCTATGACACTCGGTTCAATAGGTGTTAAAAACGGTACTTTCAAAATTAACGGTGTAGATATTAATGTCAAGGCAAGCGACACAATATATGACCTTGCCTCCAGAATCAATTCAGTATTCTCTAACAGTGCTTATGAAGATATTGCAGTTTCTGCTTCTTATGAAAACGGTGAACTTGTTTTAAGATCTAAAAATGCGTCTTCTACTGCAAGAATAGTTGTTGAAAAAGGTACTACAAACTTCACTGATATTGCACAGCTTACAAGAGATTATCAAAATTCGGTGGATCTCGGTATAGAAAAAACAGGACAAAATGCCCACTTTAACATTAACGGCAAAGATTATGACATGGCTCTTGATCTGAATGATAAAGGTCAGAATATGATTTACCTTGATGACAATGGTAATGTTCTTGATTCGTCAGAAGGTGCCTCTATTGCAATCAATGTCAAACAAACTGGTAATACAACGATTGATATCGGAAGAAACCTTCTTAATGACAGTGTTGAAAAACTTCAATCTTTTGTAAACAGATTTAATACTGCCATGGATGCTGCTGCTAATCCGATAATGTCTGACGATACCGCATTTAACTCATTCATTAACCAAATTAAAAATGCTCTTACAAATAATATCGGCTCAATCAACAAAGTTACGACAAAACTTGCTGAGATAGGTATTATTGTTAAAATTACCGGCGGTGATAACTCTAACATGGGTTCAGTTCAAATATCTTTATCAAAAACTAACGGTCAGTATGATTACGTTGAGGCATTCTACAAAGATCCTCAAAAAGTTCTGGATTTAATAATCGGTGATGACTCAGCACCTCTTGATCACAATATAGCAGGTTCTTTTGTAAGATTGTCTGATGTTCTTCATAATGCTCTTGAAAATAACAGAAACGGATACTTTAAAATAACCCCGCGCTCAATTGAAGCACAACAAAAAGCTCTTAAAAGAGAAATTACTTCAACTACTTTTGATTTGAATGAGTTGAAAAATACTGCTGCAGGTACAAATGAAATGCAAGGATTGAGTGAATATCTGCTTCAATTGGAACAACAATATCAGTTAATTAATGAGGCAATTATTGCACTTAACAGTCAGTACAGTTCTTCTATAACAAGGCTGGTACTTAATAAAAATAATGCATCTTTTAAACCCCTTGTTTCATAATTGAAAAAAATGGGCATTATGATTGATATAGGCTGTGTAAAGTGCTATTATATATAAACTAAATGAATGATTTAACTTCTGTACAACTTTTGTAAAATGTGTTTGAGGTGAAAAATTATGTCAATATCATTTTCAGGTGTAGGTTCGGGTTTACCGATTGATGAGTGGATTACCGCTCTTGTTAAAATTGAACAGGACAAGGTTGATTCTCTCACAAAAGATAAAGAAGCTTTAGAAAAGAAACAGACAACTTTAAATACATTAAAGTCTGAATATAATGCTGTTCAAACAGCAACACTTAAGTTTACAGATTCTTTAATGGGGGCAGGGTCTGATATTTTTTCAAAAGTATCTGTTTCAGCATCGGATACAAGTGTTGTAACGGCAACTGTTACCCAATACTCTACCCCGGCATCTATTGAATTGGAAATAGAATCGCTCGCAACTAATGCTGTAAAGACATCAGAGTACAACGAAGCCTTTAAAGATTCGAGCAAAAAACTCTCTGAACTCGGAGTTACAACTGCCGGTAACTTCCAGATAAACGGTGCTAATATTAATATTACGCCTGATACTACTATTGACAGTCTTATATATCAGATTAACAACTCATCTACAGCAGGTGTAAAAGCATCATTGAAAGACGGACGCCTTATTTTGGAAAATCGTGAATACGGCGACAAACCTCTTGAAGTAACAGGTACTGATCTTGTTGACGGTACACATAACTTTGCACAGCTTCTCGGGCTTGACAATACATCGTCCGCTCAAAATTCTAAAAAGAACGATTTATTGAATGATGGAACAACTACGCTTGCAGATCTTGGTGTAGAAAAAGACGGTAATCTTAATATTAACGGTACTGCAATTGATATTACAGCAGATATGACTGTTGATGAATTTATATCGGCTGTTAATAATTCTGATGCAGGTGTTACGGCTTCCGTTAAAGACGGCAGGATGATTATCGAAAACAAAGACGGCAGCAATGACCCTATTGATATGAACGGTTCAAGCGTTAAGGGCAGCAAGAATTTTGCAGAGTTGCTGGGTTTTGTTTCTTATAATGATTCAGGTTCAAATGCTGTTTTTTATTTGAATGGTGACAGAAAAGAATCTACTTCTAATACAATTAACAGTGAATCAACCGGAATTCTCGGCTTGTCTCTGGATTTGTTGACTACAACAGACGGGGAGCCTATTACTATTGATATTTCCCGTGATTACGATGCCGAAGAACCTTTGACTGCATTACAAAACTTTGTAGATGCTTACAACAAAATTATTGAAGACACTGATACTAATACAGATTCTGAAAACGGCGGTATTCTTTCCGGTGAAAATAACCTTGTTAGAATCAGAAATAACTTGAGAACTCTGGTTACGTCTACTGTTGCTACTTCATCAGCATACAAATCTCTTGCAGATATAGGTATTACTACAGGTGCACCGGGCATGGATGTTAATGCTGATACATCTAAGCTAGTAATAGACAAAGATAAATTTATGGATGCATATGCCAGAGATCCTGCAGCAGTTAAGGCTCTTCTTGTCGGAGATAATTCTTCAGGTCACAGCAGTACAGGTTTAATGCAGGAAATGCAAACATCTTTGAAAGCTGCAATTGACACACAGAGCGGTTATTTTACAGCAAGGTCGCAATCCTTGTCATCTCAAATTTCCAGCATGAATGACAAAATTGACAGGAAACAAGAATATGTTTATACATATCAAGAAAAACTGACAAAGCAGTTTAACTATATGGATCAGATGATTGCTCAGATGAATGCTCAATTCACACAAATGCAGCAGCAGCTTGCTTCTATCGGTATAGATATGGGAAGTTCATAGTTGATTGTTAGTTGATTTCCCTGCGGCATTCAATTGCTTTTGCAAGTGTTATTTCGTCTGCATATTCTATATCAGAACCAATTGGCAGTCCGAATGCTATTCTGCTGATTTTAATATTAAATGGTTTGAGCAATTTTGTAAGATACAAACTAGTTGCTTCTCCTTCTACAGAAGGATTTAATGCAATAATGACCTCTTTAATGTCATTATTTGCAATTCTGTGCAGCAATTCTTTTATTCGAATATCTTCGGCTCCAATTCCGTCAATAGGAGAAATTAATCCCTGCAATACGTGATATTTGCCTTTGTATTCATTTGTATTTTCTATGGCAATCAAATCTTTGGTTTCTGCGCAAACGCATATAACGGAATTATCTCTGTTTGTTGCAGAACAAATTTCACAAGGATTTGTTGCTGACATATTAAAACAAATATCACAGTAGCGTATTGTTTCTTTAGCAGTAATCATTGCCTGTGCAAATTTTTCCACATCATGCTTGGGCATTTTTAGAAGATGAAAAGCAATCCTTTGAGCAGATTTCGGTCCAATACCGGGAAGCCGCTGAAAGTAGTCTATAAGATTTGCCAAGGGTTTTGTATATTGCATTAGAATAACCCGGGAATATTTATTCCGCCTGTTAACGCTTTCATTTTAGATTGCATTTCTGAAGTTGCCTGTGTTGTAGCTTGATTCATTGCTGTAGAAATCAAGTCTTCGAGCATTTCTACTGTATCGGTATCAACTGAGTCCGGATTCTCTGGATTTAAAGCAGCTTTAGAAAGTTTTATTGATTTAAATTTCCCCTGTCCGTCACAAACAACTGTTACGGCACCGTTTCCTGTCTCTGCACTGAATTCCGTATTAGCAAGTTCAGTTTGTGCATCTTGCAGTCTTTTTTGCATTTGCTGTGCTTGTTTCATCATTTGCGCTATGTTCATAATAACCTCGTCCCTAATTTATCTGTTGATAATAATTATAATTAAAGAAAATTTTTCATGCAATTTATTATTTCATATAAAAATTTGCTCATTTTTTATAAATATTATAATATAGTGTTCATGGATGAGCACACAAAAGAAAAATTGCGTTCGGTCGGTGCAGTTGCAGTTCTTGTGATTGCCATTTTAACAATATTTTTTATTTTTTCATACCAGCGTGAAAAAAAAGACATGTCTATGAAACTTCGTTTGTTTTTCTCTGACATGACACAGACTTTACAGTTTTCAATGAATTCTAACGGTGCACCGGGAGAATGGGGTTGGAGAGCAGGGCATAAAAATTATAATTTGATTATGAATAATATTGCTTCTAATCTGCGTTTGTCCCAAAATTGTCTTGATTCTACAGGAGCGTGTTTTATTGATGAAGAATACAAAAACTTCAAAGGTCGTTCCACTGGCGTTAATTTATCGTCTCTTCCTTCAATAATTCTGCAAAACGGTATTGCTATTGCTATGAATGCCGTATCTGCCTGTAAAAGAGATGGACAAACATGCGCATTCTTATATGTTGACTTAAATGGTAAAGAAAAACCAAATGTCTTCGGAAAAGATTTATTTGTATTTATGATTGTTAATTCGTCTGCTACTGCTTTTATTCCATACAATATGAGTTTGAATATAAATACACTCATAAACGATGAAAAATTTGGATGTAATAAAAATTCTAAAATTCCTATGTATTGCAGTGCGGTTTTATATACAAAAAATTGGAGCATTGATTCAAAATATCCATGGTAACTTGAAAAAAATCTCTTACAAACGTATAATCTACTAAGAATTATATTAAGGAGAAATAATGTCTGATTTCGATATTTCTAAAGTTTTAAGTTATGTACCTATGGTTATTGAATCTTCTTCAAGAGGAGAAAAATCTTTTGATATTTTTTCAAGATTGTTAAGAGAAAGAATAATATTTCTTGGTGAAGAAATAGATGATGAACTTGCAAACGTGATAGTTGCACAGCTTTTACTTTTGGATTCAGAAAATCCTGAAAAGGACATTATGCTTTATATCAACAGCCCGGGTGGTGTTATAACAGCTGGACTTGCAATATACGATACAATGCAGCATATCAGGGCAGATGTTAGTACTATTTGTATTGGTGAAGCGGCCAGTATGGGCTCTTTCCTCTTGTCTTCAGGTGCTAAAGGCAAAAGACTCTCTCTTCCCAGTTCCAGAATAATGATTCACCAGCCTTTAGGCGGTGCCCAAGGACAGGCTACCGACATTGAAATTGAAGCAAAAGAAATTCTTCGTATGAAGAATATGCTTAACGGTATACTTGCCAATAACTGTTCTCAACCTATTGAAAAAATTAAAAATGATACAGAAAGAGATTACTATATGTCTGCTCAAGAGGCAGTAGAATACGGTCTTATAGACAAAGTAATCACAAGAGTTTCTTAATATTTCTTAATATTTAAAACACTTTGCGCAATTTCCTGCTTCCAAATGTTTTTATATATATGTAAGGTTAGACAAATTGGTTATGGTAGGAGAATAGAACAGTGTACGCAATATTTACAATGCGAAAGCTTCAATTAACTCAGCGAATCAACAACCTCCAGTGCAGATTGATGCAGCTGTCACAAAAGCTTCAAGATCTTTCTGTTTATGCCGGTAATGTTGCTGACGGAATTATTACTCCGGGTGAATTTATGAGTTCTCCGGCGAGTATTTTCGGAGTTAATATGAACTTCTTTAATAATAGTGTTCCCAAAGCACTGTTCGCAGCTTCTCGCGCATCTCAAATGTATAACGCAAATATGATGAATATGAACGCAATGTCACGAGGTCAATACGGTATGGCTATTGATCCTTCTAATATGAACGCTCTTTATGCAAATCAGATATTTGTATTCAATGCATTCTTTAAACAGGCTCTTGATGCTGCTGGTAAATCTGAAGCACAAAGAGTAAAAAGATTGGAAACTGATATTACTAACCAAAAACTTATGATTGAAACGCAATTAAAGGCAGCAGAAACTGAACTTCAAAAAGTTGAAGAACAAGAAAGCAAGAATATAGAAAGAACTGCTCCTAAATACGCTTAATGAATAATATATCTAATTCCTCGTGTGTGTGTGAAAAACAAATAAAAGTCCTTGAAATGAGTTTTCAAGGGCTTTTATTTCTTTTGGAATCTTGATTAATTGTAAAAAAAGGTTTAGAATATAGTTTAATATACTATCGGGTAATTATTTACCAATTAAACAAGGAGACTAAAAATGTATCAAGATGAAACACTCATCTGCGAAGACTGTGGCGCTGAATTCGTTTTTACAGCCGGTGAACAGGAATTTTATGCAGAAAAAGGATTGGTAAATAAGCCAAAACGCTGCCCTGAGTGCAGAAAAAAAAGAAGACAAAATAACAGAAGAAAAATGTATGATGTTGTTTGCTCAAAATGCGGTGCACAGACACAGGTTCCTTTTAAACCTATTATGGGGAAGGAAGTATACTGTAAAGACTGCTATGCACAAATGAATGAAAAATAGATTTAGCATCTGATTATAAAAAGAGCACTTAATATAATTAAGTGCTCTTTTATCTCTTTATTTCTTTTGCTGTTAATAGCTGTAGCCTGCTATATTGATATTACTTCGATATTTTATCATATTTGATGATTTTGTCAGTGTATTCAGTGATACACAGAATGTTGCCATTGTTAAAAACATAACTGCCATTAATGTATAATTAGCCAGTCTGATTTCATTCATCTGCCACCCCGTATATAGTAGTCGTCTCTTATCTCGTAATAAAAACTTTGCCTATGCCATTGCACAGAAGGAACCGCCTGCGTTGTTAGCCAGAGAACCTGCTGTTTCTGCTGAACCAAATGCCAGAGAGCCTGCTGTTTCTGCTACCGGTTTACGATTTACTGCATCTGCTGTTTGCTGTGCTCCAAAGAAATTTCCGATTGCTGATACGTTCATAATTTTACTCCTTCTTCTACTTATTTACTTCTTAGATATTTTTTATATACCTCGTACTTATATAAAAACAATTTAAAATCTTCAAATTCACTTTTATATTTTTTCATTACATTTCTTAACATTCGAAACTAAAATTATATAAATTCGTCATATATAAAAATAAAAGTTAAGAAAACATTAAATTTCCTTGTGTATAAGCTTTGATAAACTATAATGATAGTATTGTTATCTTGAAAAAGGACTTAATATTATGGGGAAAGAACATAAAGAAAATATCGATGAACAGGAACTGAAGTGCGAAAACAATCCTTTTGCTCCTGAAAAAACAGAAGAAAAGGAACAAGACTCTAAAGAGCCTGAATCTGATGATAATGCTTGTGAAGATGCAATTTCTTCTTTAAAAGAAGAAATTGATAAAATTAATAATCAATATTTGCGTTTGGCGGCTGATTTTGATAACTATAGAAAAAGACAGGCACAGGAACGCGAGGCTTTGTTAAAATACGGTGCTGAAGAGACTTTAAAAAAGATGATTGAAGCATTGGATAATATTGACAGAGCAAAAAAATCAGTTGAAAATGTTGAGGATGTTAATACTGTAAAAGACAGTTATGAACTTGTATTTAAGCAGATTTACGATGTGTTGGCAAAAATGGGTATGGAGGTAATTGAGACTGAGGGTAAAGAATTTGACCCGAATTTTCATGAAGCAGTTATGCAGACACCTACAAGTGAACTGCCCGAAAATACAATCATAGCGGAATTACAAAAGGGCTACAAATTGGGCGACAAAGTGCTGAGACCTTCGCTTGTCAATGTCGCAGTCGGTGAATAGAGAGGATTATGGCAGATTATTACGAGATACTGGGTATAAGCAGAGAGGCTACACAGGCAGAAATAAAGAGCGCATTCAGAAAAAAAGCCAGAGAGCTGCACCCCGATGTTAACAAGGCACCTGATGCAGAGGAAAAATTTAAAGAACTCGGCAAAGCTTATGAAACTTTGGCGGATGAGGAGAAACGCTCTCTCTACGATAGATATGGAGAAGAGGGGCTTTCTAATGCTGGTTATAGCAGCGAAGGACCTTTTGATTTCGGTTTCGGTAATATTAATGATATCTTTGAATCCTTTTTCGGCGGAATGGGCGGATTTAGCGGCGCTCAAGCAGTTGACCCGACTGCTCCTCAAAGAGGACACGATTTAAGACTTGACATTGAACTGGAATTTGAAGAAGCTGCTTTTGGTGTTGAAAAAGAAATAAAAATTAATCATCTTGAAATGTGTAAAGACTGCTATGGTACCGGTGCAGAACCGGGAACAAAGCCTGTAATTTGTCCGGATTGTAACGGCAAAGGGCGGGTTGCTCATGTTACAAGAACTATTCTTGGCAGCATTCAACAGGTAACGACATGCCCAAGATGCGGCGGTACGGGACAGGTAATAGGTTCTCCTTGCAAAAAATGCCATGGTGAAGGCAGATTGGAGACTGAAAAAACTATTAAAGTCAAAATACCTGCGGGTGTGGACAATAATGCAAAAATCAGAGTTGCAAAAGAAGGTGACGCAGGCAAAAATGGCGGTTCTAGCGGTGATTTATACATAGTTATGCATGTTAAGCCTCATAAAGAATTTAAGCGCGACGGCTTTAATGTTTATTCCGAGTTATATATAAATATTCCACAGGCGGTGCTGGGGGATACTATCGCTGTTAATACTATCCATGGCGAAAAAGAATTAACTGTACCAACAGGCGTTGAATATGGTAAAATACTGACTATAAAGAATGCCGGTATACCGTATCTCGGTCATCCGGAAAAACGCGGTGATCACCTTGTAATGGTTAAATATAAAACACCAAAATTACTTAACGAGGAAGAAAAACGTCTGTATCGCAAACTTTTTGAATTATCAGAAAATAAAAAACCTAATGAAAAATTTATAGATAAATTCAAAAATGTAATTCACAGTTAAATTATAAACAGGAAGATATGATGAAGATAAACTTAAAGAATATTACGGCACTTGTACTTATATACTTTTTAACTGCAATGTCTTCATATGCAACCAAACTCCCTGCTTATATTCTGGAAACATTAAAAACCGATTTGCCTTCGGCATCAGTGCGTTTTGATGGTTTGATAAGCCTTCCTGATGGTACGGTTTACCTTCCGGTTTTACCGTCTAATCCTAAGAAAAATCCTTCAGGCAAGATTGTGAGCACTTATCCGGCAAACAAAAAACTTTCTCAGCGCCCTGACGTAGTGCTTTTTGATTCAAATTTTGCACTTTTGAAAGTTGTTAAGGATAAAAACGGCAGACCTACGGTTACTGATACTAAAAATATTCCGTTTATAGTTAAAACAGGCTTATTCCCCCAGGATATGCTTGTACCTCCTGGTATGATAATACCTGAGGATATGAAGATTATGATGGGGGATTTGAAGATTGCACTGCAGAATTCTTCTGTAAATGATATTTTCAAAGGACATGTAGAGACTAAAAAAAATGTGGAAAATACCAAAATAGTTCCTATTCCTTATATGTCTGGCAGGACTCTTCTTATTACAACTCTGGATTCTAAGCTGATTAACGTAATACCATCTGACTCTACTGTTCCTGTTTTTACTTTAAGACTTGATAATCTACCTAAATTTATACTTCCTGTATGCAAAGATGAATATATCCTTGTTGCTGCCGCCGGCAAGACTTATATTGACGTTGCAGATGTAAAACAGGAAGTGCTTGCAAAAAAAATAGATTTGGGTTTTCAGCCTGCGGAAATTATATTGAATAGTGATAAAACAAAAGCATATGTTGCACCGTCTGATGACCAGTCTATATTTGTAATCGATTTAAAAACAATGGCTCTTGCAGAAAAAATTAAAGTTAAGGGCTACCCTAAAAATATAACAATCAGTGCTGATGACAAACAAATTGCTTATGTTGATAAAAATACCGGTGATATTTATACTCTTGCCTTAAACGAAACTTATTTGAACAGTTTTGTTTATAATGCGTCAAACGTGTCAAAACTTGTTGTGAAGGGTAATAATATTTTTCTTCTGTCACGTTCGGAGCATAATCTGCAGGTAGTTGACACAGAAATTAAGGATATAATATATAAGCAGCCTCTTGCTAAGAAGCCGGTTGATATGGTGCTTATAGACAACAAATTGTATATTCTCTGTGCAGCAAATGAACTTGATATATTTAAATTAGAGGATTATTCTTTTGAACAGGCAATAAAATTGCCTGAAACAGGCTTTTATAAAAAGCTTGTAAAAGTGCCTGACAGCAGTATTTTCTTGATTACAAATGTTACTGATAAAAAATATTTTGTTTATGATTATGTGAAAAATTCCATTTTGCAAACAGTCAAAACATCTGTGTATATTAATGATTTACAGCTGATGAATAAAAGGTTGAAGTAATATGGATGATACTGCACTAAAATTATCAGCCGAACTTGAGCTTACACAGCATGACTTCTGGAATATTGCTCATCAAACTGCCGAGTTTATCAGTATGCTGATAAAAATATCAAAGGTTAAGAATGTTCTTGAAATAGGTACATCAAACGGCTATTCAACTCTGTGGATAGCAGATGCATTGAAGGATGCAGGCGTTGGAGGGCATCTCACAACTATAGAATTTTACGAAAAGAGACAGTCTATTGCGCGTGAAAATATGGAAAAATGCAAGTTGTCTGATTATGTTACATTTAAACAGGGCAGAGCACTGGAAATACTTTCGGATTTGGATTTTGTACCTGATATGGTTTTTATAGATGCAAATAAATCAGAATACATACAGTATTTTGATTTATTAAAAGATAAATTACCCAAAGGTGCAATCATACTTGCAGACAATGTTGTATCTCACGCGTCTAAAGTGGCAGATTTTCTCGATGAAATTAAAAACGATGTAAGATACCAGTCACAGGTTTTAGATCTCCCTGCTGGGCTGCTGATGGCTTTAAAATTAACAGATTAAATTTGCAAAAAAAGAGGTAAGCTTTTGACTTACCTCTTTTTTACTTAAATATTATAATTTACTTTGCAGCTTCTGCTTCTTCCTTATTAGCTGATTCACCTACTTTTTCAAAGACAATCTTTTTATCTTCAAGTTTGGCAGAAATCACATCGCCTGCAACATATTTACCGTTTAAGATTTCTTCTGCCAGAGTATCTTCAATTTTCTTTTGGATTACTCTTCTTAACGGTCTTGCGCCGTATGCTTCCGAATATCCTTCATCAGCAAGATAGTCTTTAACTTCGTCAGAAACCTCAATAGTGAAATCGTGAGATTGAATACGTTTAACGAGGTCTTTGAACATAAGTTCAACGATTTCTCTGATTTCGGGTTTGCTCAGATGAGAGAATACTATAATATCATCGATTCTGTTAAGGAATTCAGGTCTGAAAGCTTTTTTCATTTCTTCCATAACAGTATCTTTGAGATGTTCGTATTTATCTTTAGACTCATCGTTAGAAACAGAGAAACCTAATTTTGAAGTAGTCGTAATCATGCTTGCACCAACATTAGACGTCATAATAATGATTGTGTTCTTAAAGTTGATATGTCTGCCTTTTGCGTCAGTCAAGCGACCGTCATCAAGGATTTGGAGCATGATGTTGAATACATCAGGGTGGGCTTTTTCAATTTCGTCAAAGAGTATAACTGAATACGGTTTCTTACGAATAGTTTCTGTAAGGTGTCCTCCATCATCGTACCCCACATAGCCCGGAGGTGAACCGATAAGTTTTGATGTAGAGTGTTTTTCCATAAACTCTGACATGTCAACTCTTATCATGTTATCTTCTGAACCAAATACAGCTTCAGCCAAAGCTTTTGCCAATTCAGTTTTACCTACACCAGTCGGACCTGCAAAAATAAAGCTTCCTATAGGTCTGTTAGGTGCTTTTAAACCTACTCTGGCGCGTCTTATTGCTTTTGAAAGCGAAACTACAGCCTGATCCTGACCGATTACTCTGTTGTGAAGAGTTTCTTCGAGTTTGAGCAGTCTTTCAGATTCTTTTTCTGTAATTTTTGTAGTAGGAATACCTGTCATTGTACTGACTACTTCTGCTACGTGCTCTGATGTTACAACAGGTTTGTTAGCATCATGTGCTTCTTTCCATTGTTGAGACATTTCTCTGATTTTTTCTTTCAAATCAGCTTCTTTATCTCTGAAATTTGAAGCATGTTCAAACTCTTGATTACGTATAGCATCTTCTTTTTGTTTGATAATGCTTTTAAGTTCTTTTTCAATTTCTTTACCTTCAGGAGGTAATGAACTTACATTTAAGCGCACTTTTGAACTCGCTTCATCAATAATATCAATGGCTTTGTCAGGCAGAAATCTGTCTGTAATGTACTTGTCTGACAAAGAAACCGCAGCAATAATTGCTTCATCAGAAATTTTGAGTCTGTGGTGTTCTTCATATTTTGATTTTAAGCCTCTGATGATTTCAATAGATTCATCAATTGAAGGTTCGTCAATGATTACGGGCTGGAATCTTCTTTCCAGTGCAGCATCTTTTTCAACATATTTTCTATATTCATCAAGTGTTGTTGCACCGATGACTTGAATTTCTCCTCTTGACAGAGCAGGTTTTAAAATGTTTGCTGCATCAATTGCACCTTCTGCAGCACCTGCACCAATTAAGGTGTGCATTTCATCAATAACAAGAATAACGTTTCCTGCCTGTCTTATTTCGTCCATAATCTTTTTAAGACGTTCTTCAAATTCCCCTCTGTACTTTGTACCGGCAACAAGAAGCCCCATATCAAGCTGGATAATCTTTTTGCCTTCAAGAATATCCGGTACGTCAGAATTAACTATTCTGATAGCAAGACCTTCGGCAACTGCAGTTTTACCAACACCCGGTTCACCGATTAAAACAGGGTTGTTTTTAGTTCTTCTTGCAAGTATTTGTATAACACGTTCAATTTCTTTTTCCCTTCCGACAACAGGGTCAAGTCTTTGCTCTTGGGCAGCAAGTGTTAAATCTGTACCAAACTCATCAAGTGATGGTGTTTTAGTTTTTCCGCCAGAAGCTGTACCAGCTGTAGCTGTTTGTGCTGCAGGTTTTGATTCTCCAAGCATTTTAATGATATTGCTTCTTAATTTATTTAAGTCTACACCGAGATTTTCAAGAACTCTTGCAGCAACCCCTTCTCCTTCTCTAATAAGTCCGAGAAGCAGGTGTTCTGTTCCGATATAATTGTGACCGAGTTGTCTTGCTTCATCCCATGACAACTCCAGAACTCTTTTTGCACGAGGTGTGAATGGTATTTCTACAGCAACGAAGCCGGAACCTCTGCCGATAATTTTTTCAACTTCCGCTCTTGCGTCTTTAAGGGTGATGCCCATTGATTTTAATGTTTTCGACGCAACGCCAGTTCCTTCGCCGATAAGACCGAGCAGAACCTGCTCTGTACCGACAAAGTTATGTCCTAATCTTCTCGCTTCTTCTTGTGCGAGCATGATTACTTTTATCGCTTTTTCTGTAAAACGTTCAAACATTACTAACTCCTGTCCATATAGTTTATAGGATAGTTTTATACTAATTCTTTATATGTGTTTATTTTACCTCACACATGGGCAAAGTTTCAACTTAAATTTATCTTTTCCAGCAGTTTTCTTGCCGGATAATACCCGTATCCCTTTTCAATACTGGTTTGAAGGGATTTTACTGCTTCTGCATGGTTTTTGCTGTTTATAAAGCATTTTGCAAGCAAAAAATGAACTTCAGGGTCAACATAACAGATATCCTTTGCTCTTTTAAGAAACAATTCGGCTAAATCGAAATAACCGTTATTGACAAAAACCCTGCCTATAAATTTATAACTTTCCTGATTATTTTGTGCAAAAAGATGAGCCCCGTTTGCTATGTTTTCACAATATGTTATAAGATTTGCATTTAACAGTGCATCAAAATCAACCTCAAGAAAGGCTCTTATCTGAAAAAAAGTCGGCACATGAATAACATACAGATTTATAAATTCCAGCAAAGATTTTCCCCACAAAAGAGCGGGGGTTTCTTCTTTTATATTCTGCCATATTTCTTTTGTTTTTTCTAAATTACCGCACAAAAGTTCACATCTGCCGTACTCATATTCCATTCCAAGATTTTGATATATTAATGATGCTTTGTGATAATTTTTTTCTTCTATAAAAATTCGTGCCAGAATTTCTTTTTCCGAAGGATTGTTTGATTCGGAAAGAATTGTTTTTAATTTTTCATAGTCTTTAGTGACAAAAAATCCTTTAAGAAGTTCTTTTCTATCCATAATCTGGTTTAGCTTCGGTGAAGTTTGTTTGTTAAGCTTTCATAATTAGAAGTTGTAAACGCATTTTTTCTGTCTTTGATTAAATCATGCAACTCACTTAGAGAGTTTGCAGAAACGTCATTGCTGCTGATATTTGCGTTTTTGATTTCTTTATACAACTCTTCTCTGTATACGGAAACATTCTTAGGTGCATTAACACCTATTCTGACTGTATTCTGGTTGGAATCAAGCACTATAATCTCAATATTGTCGTTTAATATAATTTTTTCGCCTACTTTTCTGGCTAATACTAACATGTTTTTCTCCTGTCCCTGAATTTGTGCAACTATTCTTGTTCATCTTTAAAAAGAGAACATTTTACGGGATAATTTGAGTTTGATAATATCAACTGCATACCCTGTTTATTTGCCGCATTAATAATAATAGGGGCAAGCAGGTTAATAGTTGCCTTTCTCGGATTACTTGAGGGTATTGTTACAATATTCAATGAAATAAGAGATTCCACTGATGTCAGATTAATCTTTTCTGCTTTTTCAGTAGGTATTTCAAACTGATAATCTATATCGAAAAAAGCCGGTGACGTTACCGGAAATGCAAGGCTCGGTTCTTCTATTGATTGAAGCCATTTAAATGCAGAGTTTTCCGAATGCTCTACAAGTACATATCTTTTAAGTTCATCATATCCTATAATTGGCTCTACAAAATCAAATATTAAATTTTCATCAATAATGATTTCTCCAAATTTTTCAGTTAATATATTCATTTCCCTCTGTACCCTGTCTAGTAATCATGTAAATTATAATGCTGCAGGCATTTGTGACATCATCATTGTCTGAATAAGTTCAGGCGGCATTTGCTGACCGTTCTGGCTGTTCATCCACAGAAGCGGAAGCATGTTCATTGAATTATTTATTCCGTATTCGTTATTTGTATTGCTGCCAAGAAGCAAATTCATCTGCATCATTTCAGGATTGGTATAAGCACCTGTCATTCCTGCAAGCGGATTTATACCGAGTTTCGCAAGTGTTTTTACAGCATTTGCTATTTCATCATTTGAGGGCATTTCTCCTTTTTTAGGACCCAGTTCATCGTTGATGTTTTCTCTGATTCTGTCGAGTTTCTTTTTGTTGACTTCTGCCTGTACAGCTTTATCATAAAATTTATTCGATTTGATAAATTGCTCAAGTTCATTTGTCTCTTTACCGTATTTTGCACACTCTTCGGGAGAAGTCATGCAGGCATTTGCTTTTTTAGCATATTCAACAAGTGTAGAGTTGCTGTTGAGTGTAATAACCTGATCAAATGCTTTTTGTGCTTCATCTTTTTTGCCCAGCTGTATATATGCAAGACCTTTATAATAGTAAGCAAATATATTTGAAGGATTATTTTTAATGATGTTATCAGAAGCGTATATGCATCCGAGATAGTTTTGAGCTTTGTATTGATTAATCAGTCCTTTAACTGCAGAATCTGATGTCTGCTGTGCAAAACATACAGTCTGTGCAGTTATAAATGAAAATATTGCTAAACCGATAATTAGTTTTTTAAAATTCATACCTCTATATCCTTTGTTAATCTTTATTAATTATTTCAACAGTAAAGTCAATTCCTTAATTCTAATTATATAATACTTCTTTAAAAAAGACCTAATGTATTTAGTCTAATTACATTTTATATATTTCATTTATTAATGAATCTTCAAATCTTTTGACCTCTACTGCAGGCATATTATGATTTTGAATAAATATTGCAAAGCTGTATTTTTTCTTTGATTTTGTATCAATATAACCTGCAATAGAACTTATTCCGCTCGCTGTTCCTGTTTTTGCACGTACTTTTAAACTTATATTTAAAAGTCTGTCAGATAAAGTTCCTTCAACAGGTTTTGCCATAAGATTGATAAAATTTTCTGAATCTTTTTGTTTATATATTTTATTTAATGCTGCCGTTGCCCAGTCAGCAGTGAGTAAGTCATTTCTGGAAATTCCGCATCCGTCAACAATTATCACTTTATCAGAGGATTTTACATCAGAAAAGTGTTTGTTGAGCATTTCAACTGCATCCTCTGTTGTTCCCTGTGATTTTGTATAGTTTGCTGCTGCTGTTTTAAATATCATTTCAGAATAAAAATTATTACTGTTTTTTAAGGTTTCTCCAATTAAAATATCAAGCGGCTGGCTCGAAATATGTGCGATTTTATTTACACCCGAGGGTACAGCAGCTATTTTTATGCTGCCTGTATATTTTATTCCGCTTCTTGATAACGACTTTTCAAGGATATTAACAAAATGTCTCTCCGGTGAATCAACGGGAAGCTGTGTTTTTACAATACCTTTAATATTCCCGCTGATAAATGTCATGTCGCCGGAATTCCAGGGCATTCTTTCATAAATCAGATTATCAGTGTTTCCGTTAGTTATTTTATTAACAAGCATCATATGATATGGGCTGTTGTTTCTTATTTGCGGCATTCTTCCGTTTTTTGCGGGTTCTATTGTGATATCAATTTTATTTTCATTTACGGAAAACGGTGAATATTTAGGAAGAAGTTTATTTGTATCATCATCCCACATCCAGCCTATTCCCCATTGTTTGTTATCAATTACCGTAGGATCTATTACAATATCTTTAACAGGTTTTTTATAGTTATCTTTGACATTTTTTAGTAATGCGCATAGTGTACCGGTCGTTAAAGACGGGTCAGCAGAAAGTTTTAAATACAAATTATTATTTTTGTCAGCATAGACAGCTGTTTCATATGCAAAGTCATTACCAAGCTGAACGTATGCACTGTTCATAGTAAATATTTTCAAAACAGATGCCGGATTCATAAGCTTATTCTGGTTGTACTGGTATACAACTCTTCCTGATTTTGCGTCTTTAACGGAAACAGCAATTGTTGATGTTTTGTTCAATTCTGATTTATGTATTAATGAGTCTAAACTTGCACAAAAACCCGAATTTACGCTGATTGTAATCATCGCAATCGAAATCAGCATTGCTTTTATTTTATTCATATACTTTTATCTCCTTATATTTAAAAGAATCAAAATCCAAATCTCTTCTGTCTGATATTAAAGGGAATTTTTCCCTTAAATCAGCTGCCTGTCTTGTATCTATCTCGCAAATTATACAGTCTTCTTCCTTCTGCAATTCTTCAAGTGCCTCACCCCAGGGATTTATTATCATGGAATGTCCCAGATTGTATTCATCAGAGGTGATTTTGCCTGTCTGGTCTGCAACTATCATAAAACACTGGTTTTCAATTGCTCTTGCTTTATGCATTATATCCCAGTGTTCAGGTTTTGTGTAAGACCATGCCGCAACATTAACAAGTATATCTACTCCGTGTTTTGAATAAGTACGGTAGAGTTCGGGAAATCTTATGTCATAACACACAGACAGTCCGATTTTAGCATTTCCCAAATCAAGTATTTTAAGTTCACTGCCTGTTGAAATGTATTTATTCTCCTCGGAACCTTTGTGGGAAAAAAGATGCATTTTGTCGTATGTGGTAATAAGTTGTCCTGTTTTTGATATCACAGGGCAGGTGTTTCTGTATGTTCCGTCAGACATTTTTTGTATGAAAGTGCCGCCTATTACAAGGGATTTAAAGTTCAGTGCAATATTCTTTAAAAAATTTATTGTATTACTATTTTCTAATGTTTCAGCTTCTTTTAAGAAATTTTGACAGTACCAGCCAATTGCAAAAACCTCAGGCAGAACAATCAGGTCAAAATTTTGTCCTTCGTATTTCCCCAGAAGTGTTTCAATATTATCAAATGTTGCCTTTTTATTGCCAATAATGGCATTATTTTGAACTACAAGTACTTTTAGCTTCATTATTTGATTATATTACAAAATAATTTTTCATCTTTTCTGTTAAGAATTTTTACGTTTTGAATTGTGTTATGCAGATTTTTATCATTTGTATCAATATAAACATTCAAATAGTTTTTTGTTACAGCCTTTAGCATTCCTGTTTTTTTGTCAGGACGTTTTTCTATAAGCACCTGTGCTGTTGTACCTATGTTTTTATTTTGAAAATTAATGAATTTTTGTGCAGCAGTTTTGTGCAATATATCAGCGCGCTGATGTTTTATCAGTTCCGGTATTTGATGAGACATAACAGCTGCTTCTGTATTATTCCTTATGGAATAAGGGAACACATGTATATTTGACAACTTTGATTTTTTTGCGTTTTCGAGTGTGATATTAAAGTCCTCATCAGTCTCTCCGGGGAAACCAACTATTATATCGCTTCCCAAAAACGGAAGATAAAACATTTCCTCAATTTTATCCATAAGTTCCATGCAGCTTTGAGCGGTGTAATATCTGTTCATTGCTCTTAAAGTTTTATCGTTTAATGACTGCAATGACAGATGAAAATGCGGACAGAATTTATCAGACTGAGCAAGAAAATCCAGCAGTTTGTCATCTATTTCAAGGGTGTTAAGGGAACCGAGACGGTATCTTTTTATCCCTGTATTTTCTATCTTCTCAAGAAGATTAAAAATCTTTTGCGGAGTTTGAAAATCTTCTCCCCACTGACCTATATGAATACCTGTCAATACAATTTCCTGTATACCTATATCAGTGTATATTTTTATTTGTTCAAGAATGTTATTCACAGAGTTGCTTCTGCTTTTCCCTCTTGCTTTCCAGATTGTGCAGTAGCTGCACCTGTTGTTGCAGCCATCCTGGATTTTTAAGTATCCTCTTGTATTTGAATAGTTGTGGATAAGCTGGTTATTGAATAATTCAACGGAAAAAATGTCGTTAACAGAACTTTGTTTTGTTTTTAGAATATCAACTATATTGAACTTGTCATCATTACCAAGAACTATGTCTATATATGGAAGATTCATAAGTTGACCGGCGTTAAGCTGTGCGCTGCAGCCTGTTAAGACCGTTAAAATATTGTCTTTTTTAGCTTTTGCATTTCTGATTGTGCGCAGAGCCTCATTGTCTGCATTTTCTGTTACGGAGCAGGAGTTTAATATAAAAATATCAGCATCTTCTATTTTATTACACTGCTCTAATCCAGCATGTTGAAGTTTTTCTTTTATCACAGCGGATTCCAGCTGGTTTGCCTTGCAGCCGTGAGTTTTTATAATAAATCTTTTCATAATAAATATTAATTAACATAAACTCAGGCTATAAACAAAAAATTATTTTTGTAGTATAATTCACACATAGGATAAAAACATGTCTATTTCAAAAATCAACAGCCATAACTTTAAACGAGAATATCCTGAAATCAGAAGATTTTCTGATGAAGAATTAATGCGTTTTTCTTCTGAAGAACCGGACAGAAGATTTAGAAAAGTTTCCAAAAAAGTTGTAAATACTCTTTTGTTTACAATTCCTGCCGTTGATATTGCAGCAAGTGCAATCGTAAAAAAAGGTGCCCTTGCTTCTAAATTAAAAAGAGGATTGATGACAGCAGGTATATGGACAGCAGCTTTTTCTGCAGGTGCTGCTGTACAATCTGTTAAAAAATTTGTAAATTCTCGTTCTGACTATTTCAATGATTTTAATAAAAATCATCCATTTGTAGCTACACTGGTTGACTTTGCTGCTATATTTGCCGCTTTTACAGCTGTAATACAGGGTATTTCATATCTGAGTTCAGGTGTTAAAAAGAATTTTCCTGAAAAATTGACAAAATTTAATAAGAATATCAAAGAGCCTGTTAAGAAATTTTTGAATAATTCAGCTTTTAACAAAAAATTGATTAAACCAGCAGAGGAATTTGTTTTAAAAAGACCGAGTATTGCTAAAGCGGGTAAAATATCAGCAGTTTTGCTTGTTCCTGCAATGTTTACAGGTGTTCTTGCAAGATTATTGGCAGAAGCAAAAAAAAGAGATGAAAATATTGTTAATAACTATGTTTTCTTAAAACATATCAATAATTTCATACCTGATAAAGATGATATTATTGAATAAAATTTGCTTGACCATGCATTTTGTTGATGTTATTTTTATTAGGTAATTAAACGTCACGGGCCTGTGGCACTCTGCCGAGGAAGACGATGGAGTATCGTCTGATGAGAGGAAGGTAGCGTAAATCCCGCACAGGTCGGTGCATTATATAAGACGTCACGGGCCTGTGGCGCAGCGGTAGCGCAGGGGACTCATAATCCCTTGGTCGTGGGTTCGAATCCCTCCGGGCCCAAAATAAAAACTCCCTTATGGGAGTTTTTATTTTGAAATTCAGATTTTATCAGGTATCACACTATAATAATTTTAGTTTTATATGATTGTATACTGTACTATTTTCTGTAACTTTATTATTTTCTTTGCATAAAAACTTTGAGCATCTTTTGAATATCGGGAAAATTTTTTCATAAATATTTGTTCCTTCAGGAAGCCTTAATTCATATAAAATAGAAGGTTGATTTAGAATGGATGAGTTGTGTGCACACTGCAGCGCAATTTCTTTGCTGTCTGTCCAGAAAGAATATTCCGGCATATATAAAATGTCCCCTTTTTTTAAATTGATACATTTTTGAAAAATAAATTTAATATAATTTGGTTTGTTGCCTAATGTATTTGCAGGGTTAGCTATTCCTCTCCATAAGGTGAGTGGGTTTTTGATGGGTCTGGCTAGTACTTTTTGAGCAAGGTCGTTATTTTTTATTAATGCATCCAAATTACAGTTATAAGAAAGTAGCATGAGTGAATCATTTGCATCGCTAAAGTCAAATCTGCATGCTTTTGGTATTTTGTCTATATCTTTTAAGACATTTTTCCAGTATGTTTTACAAAATAATTCTTTCGCTGGAGTATTAGGTGGTATAGATAAACTTTTCATATTTATCAAAAAACTGTAAAAATATTTTTTGCTATATTTACATTTTTTACAAATGTAAAAATTTTGCAGAAGTTTTTTCTGCGTAAATTAGAAATATTGCAGCGCAGACAAAATTAGCAGATGCCGTAAAGCTGATTCAATTCCTGCTGTTTTTCTGAATCATTTTTCCCGCCGCTTATCAGTATAGAAAGTGTTTCCTGCTTGGAGTTTGTAAACTGGCTTTGCTTAGTTATTTTTAATGCACGGCTTACAGAAGATCCGTCTAATGCAGCCAGCATAACATTTGTACTGCCGCTGTCAGTACACAATTTGAGTATATCTGCGCGTTCACTGTTGGATAAAGCACCTTTTGAATTTATTTTTGCAAGTAATCCTGGATTGTCTATATATGCTTGTATAATTGTTTTATTTCCGTTGTATTTTTTTAATACATCTATAAATCTTTTGTCTTTCTGCATCAAAACAATAACTTTGTCCGTGATGGTTCCAAATTGTTTATAGAGTTTGTCATAAACTTTGCGTTCATCGTATTCTCTGCCGTTTATAACAATTTTATCGTTTTCAGTTTCTTTGTTTATTGTTTCTGATTCTGCAGTCAGTTGTTCTGCTGATTTGACCTGTGCAATATTTACCTTGCGAAATTTATTTGCAGGTGTATTTGTCTGCTTATTTTTATTAGTACCAGTGCTTGAGGCTGTTTGTGAATTAGACTGTGTGTTGTTTGAAGAGTAATTTGTGCCGCTGTAGGCAGCTTCATAAGAATAACCGTTATTTTCAGCTTGCTGTGCACATTGTGAACTGTATTGTGCTATTTCGGAACCGGACATTGTTCCGTTTTCTATTTTTGCTATTATTTCATTTTTTATTTCAGGATGTGTCGTTACATTACCTGCGATTGTTACAATATTATCTGACGAAAGATTTCCGTATTGGCTAAGTTGTTCAAGATTCTTTGTATAATCTGAACAATAGTTTCCATTCTTGTCAACAAGGTGATTTGATTCACCGTTAATGCTGCCGGCAGTGAATCGGTCTGTTCCGTCTGTATTTTTTGCATTTAATGAGAATTCAATTGCATTCTGCATTAAAGGATTTTTTTCCAAATTTGATGTGATGTTTTCTAAATACTCATCTGTCATATCGCTTTTTTTAGCGGTTTTCATCATTGTCGGAGCAAGTTCTTCATTGTTAATCATTCTTACATCAACATTAACAATTGTGCTTCCTTTGTATTTCATTTTACCGTTTTCATCTTTTATCGATTCCAACTCCTGAGCATTTTGTACAAAATTTTCTGCTTTTTCAGGTTTTTGGGACATAAATTCAGCAGATTTTAAAACATCATTTTCTGTATATGTTTTTTCACCAGGCTGAGATTCTTGTTTTACAAAGTGCATTGTTTCATCTTTTATTTCAGCATTTCCTGTAATAATATCCGCAATATCAGCTAAGCCATCCGAGGTAAAATCTTCTCTTTCTTTTCTGATTTCACTCATATGAGTACCTAATTTATCTGTATAATAGACATACTCACTTTTAGCGAGTTCAATAGCTTCGTCAATGCCTTCTTTAAATGCTTTGCGCAATACGTTCCAGCTTCTTTTAAAGAAGTTGGAATTTTTAAAATCTTTTGATTTTCTGACACCTGCCATAATATCATCAGCATTTAGATTTTCTTTTTCTGCAATATTTAAAAAAGCTTCCAAATGTTTTTCGTTAGTAAGAAGTGATTTTAATTCTTTAATCTGTGATTCATCAAACTCAATACCTATAACAGATAAGACATCAGCAGGATTTTTCTTATATTTTTTAGTTAATTCTTCAACGTTAATCCCTTTTTTAACGGCAGTCTTTTCGACCTCTGTAGAGTATCCTAGAGATTGAGAACTATTGTATAACTGTACAGCAGAAGTTTCGTTATTCTTCTTATTTTCAACAGAAACTTTTTCAGGCGTTGCAGAAAGCACAGTATCCATATAATATTTTAAAGATGTTTTAGAACTATCAATATAGCTCATTCTCTCTTGTCCTCTTAGTCTCTCTTAGTATCCATAATTTGTCTAGTTATATATATAAAGTATATTTTGTTTATTTAATTGACAGATTTTTTTGTATTATTACAAAATATTAAGCATACTGATTGCAGGAGTGCTAATTGAATTATATGGATTTTCTTATAAATATTTTTGAGCGTTTGCTTCGGCTATATCAGCCTGTCTTAAGACTGCATCAATCTGTGCTGCTCTGCTTGATGCCGGATTAACAGGATTTTCTATACCGAGCACGGCATTAGGCACATATGTTCTTTTGATACCTGCTTCTTCTTCAGGTGATTTTTTAGCAGTCTGAGTTCCTGCTTGATATATTGATTGCGATGCGATAGGATTGTTTTTCATATTTTGCATTGTCTCCAGCAAATTTCCGGGTTTTGCCGTTTGCTGAGTTTGCTGCGGGTTTTGAGGCTGCATTGATGCAGGCTGCTGGGGCTGTGTGTTTACTGCCTGTTGATTTTGTTCTTGAGCAGTTTTTTCTTGCTCCTGTTGTGCAGCAAGTTTTTCAGCTTCTTCTTTTGCTTTTTCTCTTGCTATGGTTTTTGTAGGTCTGCCAAATATAGCGTAACCAATATTTTTAGCAATGGAAGCTATTACAGGAATTACGGCGAAGAACAGGAACGCACCTCTGCCTGCATAGCCAAGACCGGTCTTAAGTGCCCAGGGCGCCCATGACGCTTTTATACCCTTCAGTGGTCTGATTGTTTCATTCAATCTTCCAAAGCTGAAAATATTACCTATTCCTTTTAATACTTTTTGGAAGAATGAAAGTTTTTTGCCGTTTAAAGCTGTTGATTTTATGTTATTAATTGTATTCTTTGCTGCATTATATGCTGCTGCATCACCTGTTTTTGCTGCTTCATTAACAGCTTTCATAGCAGCTTGATAGGCTGTATGGCTGGATTTATCCCATCCGATAAATTTTAAACCTGCAAGTGCATTGACTACGCGCATTTGTAAGCCGATTGCACCTATATATGACATCTGCTCAAATAAAGAGCCGAAGAAGGAGCCTGTTTTTTCACCTTTTTCTGCTTTTCTTGCTTCTTGGAGAGCCATAGCAATAAAGATAGACTGAATAAGAACAAGACCTTTGCCCCCGAACATACCGTTAGTGATACATTCGGCAGTTCTCATCATTGTACCAACAGCACGTTGACCTATTGATGGCATTTTGCCTGCTGCATTAGGCAGGTTCTTGTAGTTTTTGACAAGATTATATTTGTTAAGTATTTCTTGCAAGTTTACTTTGTTTTTAACTATACCAAAGCCCCACCAGGGCTTTTTACTCAATATTTTAGTTGTATCTGCTCCGGAATTTTTTATGCCGTTTACTATTTCATCGAGATGTTTGTATGACTCTTTTTCTACTCTTGTGAGTAAATTTTTAAGATTTTGAACATCAGCTGCGCTGCCGTTACCTGCTTTAGTCTGAACATCAATATATTTTTTTATTGCCTCAACACCTCTTGTTGCAAGGTGTCCTCTGACACCAGCTGCCTGACTTTCCACAGTGGGACCGCCAAGACTTTGTTTGTTAATAAGAGTTTGATAAAGTTCTTTTTTCTCAAGCCACTGTTTTAGCTGTGACATTTTTTTTGAAACATAGCTTATGCCTTTTTGAGCTTTTGGCTTTGCAGCTATATTGTCAATTCCGTCTTCCATCTTTTTCAAAATGGTTTTATCATAGTCGCCTTGAAGATTTCTGTTCAAAAACTCATTAAGCCCGAACATGCCTGCTGTTGCAATCAGAAAATTGGCAAAGAAACCTCCTCCGTCATTTTCTTTAGCTTTAGCTGCCTGTTTTAAAATTGGGTTGTTCTCAACTATAGAACCGTTAGAAATTGCGCCTGCAGAAAAACTTTGATTATTAGCGGTATTGTTTTGCCCGTAATTCTGAGCGTAATTTTGTTTATATACCGGTATATTTGAGACATTTTGAGACATATTCTAACCTGTAAAAATCTTCCACTAATATAATAAAAACAAGAATGGAGCTTTTCTTGTTAAAAAATAAGTTTTTGTAAATTTTTGTTAAAAAAATATGTCTGCTTAAGAACTAAGCAGACATATTTTTTATTTTAATAGAATTATTCTGCAGCTTCTTCTGTTTCGGGAGTTTCTTCTATTTCAGATTGAAGAATTTCAGAAGCAGTAACAATAACAGGTAATTCGGTCTTAACTTTGGAAGTCAATTTGATTAACATTCTGTATTCGCCGAGTTTGTTAATTGCTGCGTCTAAAGAAATGATTTTTCTGTCAATTGAAGTACCAAGTTTTGCATTTAATTCTTCTGCCAATTTCTTTGTAGTAATTGTACCGAATAATTTTCCTGACTCACCTGCTTTTGCAGATAATTCAAGGCTGCCGAGTTCTTCAATTTTCTTAGAAAGTTCAAGAGCTTCTTGATGAAGTTTTTCTTGTTTAGCTTTGATTCTGGCCAAATTTTGTTCTCTGTTTTTCAAAGCACCATCTGTAGCAATTTCAGCAAAATTCTGCGGAATCAAGAAGTTTCTTGCATATCCGTCTTTAACATTCACTACATCGCCGGCTTCGCCAACATTTTGTACATCTTTTCTTAAAATAACTTGCATTTTTTATTCTCCTTTGTGCATTATTATCGAGTTTAACATTATCGTAATAAAAACATACTGAATTGTCACCACTTTTGAGAGATTTTTTTAAATTATTGTATAATTTTTGTAATGATTAGAGACAATTATAAAATTGAACTGCTTGCTCCGGCTAAAAATAAAGAGTGTGCAATAGCCGCTATAAATGCCGGCGCTGACGCTGTTTATATAGGCGCGGATTCCTTTGGTGCACGTAAAAAAGCCGGTAACTCTCTTTGTGATATTGAAGAAATTGTTAAATACGCACATAAATTCCTTGTTAAAGTCTATGTAACAGTCAATACAATATTGTACGATTCAGAACTTGAACAAGCTGAAAAACTTGTGTGGCAGCTTTATGAAATTGGTGTTGACGCTGTTATCTTTCAGGATTTTTCTTTTTTTGAAATGAATCTCCCGCCGATTGCCCTGCATGCAAGCACTCAGTGCAATAATGACTCTGTTGAAAAAATTAAATTCTTAAAAAAAATGAATGTAGAAAGGGTTGTTTTACCAAGAGAATTTTCCGTCGATGAAATCAAAGAAATTACCAAAACAGTGGATATAGAAACAGAAGTCTTTATACATGGAGCGTTGTGTGTCAGTTACAGCGGACAATGCTATTTCAGTAATTATATTGGAGGGCGAAGCGCTAACAGAGGTGAATGTGCCCAGCCTTGCAGGAAAAAGTATTCTCTTGTGGATGACAGGGGTAATGTACTGCTGGACAAACAGTATCTTCTTTCTATGAAGGACAACAACCTGTCTGCGCATTTAAAAGAACTTGTTGCGGCAGGTGTTACGTCTTTAAAAATTGAAGGCAGACTCAAAGACAAAGAGTATGTTACTAATGTTGTTTCTTATTATAGAGAGGCAATTGACAACATTTCAAAAACACTCAAGGCTTCTGAAGGCGAAATAATAACTTCCTTTGTGCCAAACCCTGATAAGACTTTTAACAGAGGTTATACAAATTTCTATTTTGACGGAAAGAGAAAAAAGTTTATTAACCCTCTTACCCCCAAGTTTACGGGTGAAAAAATAGGTAGAGTAAAATCAATCAAAGGCAACATTATTTTTATTGATTCAAAACACAACCTTAACCCCGGTGACAGGCTTGCTTATTTTGATAGAAACAATGACCTGACAGGGACAACCGTAAAAACTGTTAAGAAAACCGCAATAGAAGTGCTGGATGCTTCTTCCATAAAACAGGGAACAGTTTTATATAGAAATTATGACTCGTTGTTTTATAAATCATTAAATTCAGCAGAATTTAAAAGAAAAATACCCGTAAAGATATTTGCTGACAATAAAAAAATAGTTATTAAATCTTTTGATAACAATCAAATTACATATGAGTATAAAGAAGATTTTGAAACAGCTAATAATATTGAAAAGGCAAAAGATACTATAGCTAAACAGCTTGCTAAATCGGGAGAAACAGAATTCTTTGTAAAAGAAATTATTGTCGATGAATCATTTAACCTTTTTATCCCCGTGTCAAAATTAAACGAAATAAGGCGAAATGCACTAAACCAGCTTGATTTTAAATCAAAAGAAAATTATAAATTCCGAAGACGCGATACAAAGATTGAATATAAAGATTATCCTTTTAATGTGCTTGATTATTCGTTTAATATATGTAATACAAAAGCAAAAGATTTTTATGAAAAATGCAGCTGTAATGTAAAACAATGGGCGCCTGAGCATACAGAATGCTCAAATATTACGCTTATGAAGACAAAACACTGTTTAAGGGATTTTGCTGGTATTTGTCTTAAAAAGAGCAAAGACACAAGAAAACTCTTTTTGATTGATGAATACGGTAAAAAATATCCATTAAATTTTGATTGCAAAAAATGTATTATGAAAATAGAGGAGCCATAAACAATAAGGCTCCTCTATTTTTAAATTAATTAAGAATTATTATTCTTCGTCTTCTTCTTGTGCTTCGACTTCTTCTTCAGGTACTTCTTCGACCATGTCTTCTGCATCAATGCCGTATTCTTCTTCAACGATAGGCTCTTCTTCTGTTTCTATTGTTTCTTCAATGTATTCTTCTTCAACAGGTTGTTCTTCATATTGAGCCTGATAAGCTGCTTCCGCTTGGGCTGCTTGGGATTCGTTTTTGATATCGATTTTCCAGCCTGTAAGTTTGTGAGCAAGTCTTACGTTCTGACCTTCTCTGCCGATTGCAAGGCTCAACTGGTCATCAGGTACAACAACGAGAGCTTCATGTGCATTTTCATCATCAGCAAGTATATCAACAGAAATGATTCTTGCAGGTGATAAAGCGTTAACAATGTATTCTACAGGGTCTTCTGACCATCTTACGATATCTATTTTTTCGTTTTTCAATTCACCAACGATAGTTTGGATTCTTGAACCTCTTGGCCCAATACAAGCACCTACAGAATCGATTTCAGGGTCGTTTGAGTGAACAGCCAGTTTGGTTCTAAAGCCTGCTTCTCTGGCAATTGATTTAATTTCTACAATGCCGTCTTCGATTTCTGGTACCTCAAGTTCGAAAAGTTCTCTTACGATTTCAGCGTGAGCGTGAGAAACAATAACCTGCGGCAATCTGTTTGTTTCTTTTACGTTAAGAACAAATACTCTGATTCTGTTACCAGGTTTGTAGTATTCACCGGGGATTTGTTCTCTGAAAGGCAGAATAGCATCAGTTTTGCCGATGTTAACAAACACATTTCTGTTTTCAACACGTTGGATGATACCTGTAGTGAGAGTACCTTTCTTTTCGAGGAATTCGTCAAGAACAAGTTTTCTTTCAGCTTCTCTGATTCTTTGTGTGATTACCTGTTTAGCTGATTGAGCTGCAATACGACCAAAGTTTTCAGGAGTAACTTCGATTTTAACCTCATCTTCAAGTTCTACCTCGTCATCGATTTCTTTTGCGTCTTCCAAAGAAATTTCGAGGTTTTCGTCTTCTACGTTTTCTACAACAAGCTTTGTTCTGAAAACGCCGATTTCGCCTGTTACTTCATCGAGAATCGCTTCTACATTCGGTGCTTCTTTTACTTTGATATGTTTTTTATAAGCCGCAACAAGGGCATCTTTTAAAGATTCAATAATTACTTCTTTTGAAATCCCCTTTTCTCTTTCCAGTTCTTCTGTTGCCTCAAAAAGAGCTGTACCGATTTTAATCATCTTTTTCTCCTTTTTATATGTCTTCTATATGTAATTGTGCTCTGTGTATTTTATCTTTTGGAACAATTAGTTCTTTGTTATCATCTGTTTTTAATACCTTTAATCCGTTTTCAGGGTCAAAGTCCAGAATTTTGCATACAAACTGTTTTTCATCAATGCCTTCAATCTGGCTTTTTAATTTTAAATTGATGAGTTTACCCTGGAAAATAATATATTCTTTATCTGATTTAAGTTTTCTGTCCAATCCTGGAGAACTTACTTCCAGATAGAATTTAACAGGAATAAGTTCATCCAAAAACGGGTTTAAGCTTCTTGAAACATTTTCACAGTCATCAAGTGTGACGCCTTCTTCTTTATAAAGAAATATACGCAAAAACCACTTTCCGTTTTCCTTAGTGAAGTCAATTTCTAGAGGAATAAGATTGTATCTCATCGCTGTATTGTCAATGAGAGGTACAAGCTTATCCAGTATTTCATTTTTATTAAAGTGCTTTGGTTCCATAAGTTCTCCGCATTTAAGAAAAAAAGAAACGGGGTTACCGTTTCTTTTTACCTAGCAAATATATAATAACATTAAATCAGAATATTTCAATATAATTTCTTTATCAAATCTTAATGTTAATTTTCTAGACTAACTGATTTCTTGATATATAATAAATTTGTGGAACTAGATTTGGAGTTAATATTATTTAATATGGATAATAAAAAGAGTTTGGATTTTAATTGCGACCTTGCGCAGTGCGGTTCTTCCGATGAAGATAAATCTCTGGAACTTATAGATTATGTAAGTTCGGTTAATATTGCGTGCGGTCTGGAAAACGGCTGTCCGTTATCTATGATGAAAGCAATTGAACATTGTAAATTCAAAAGCAAGGTAATAGGTGCGTTGATTGGCTTGCCGGAGAATATAAAGAATCCTCTTGAATTGTCAGAGGAAGAAATTGAAGCAATTATACTGTATCAACTTGGTGCTATTTCTGCTTTTGCAAAAGCATACAGTTTGAATATTGAGCATGTAAGACCTCATGGAAGAATGTATGATTTAGCTTTAGAAAATCCTGATTTCTCTATAAAAATAGCTAATGCAGTGAAAAAATTTAACAGATGGTTTGTGCTGTACGGTGCAATGGGCGATACACTGGAAAAGACAGCAAAAGAGACAAATATAACAATTGCTTCTGAGTTTAAAATTGAAGATGATGCATCAATAGAGAAATTAAAAGAAATGATTGAGCAGAATAATTTACCGGATACTTTGCATTTCAGCTTGAATTCAGAAAATGTGTCCGAACTTCTTCAAAAAGTTTCTGAAATAGTTTCTGCTACGCCTGTTAACTTTAACAGAGCGGCAGCTTCAGGCTGGGTAGAATAAAAAAATAAAAGGGTAATAGGAGAATAGTTTTGAAAAATATTATTTATAAAATAAAAATGCCTAAAGAAGCAGGCTGGCTCCTGCCGGGTCTACAGATTAAAAGATGGTTCGGACTTATTATTCTCGGTACAATAATTGCTCTTCTTGGCTTGTGCGTCATATTTAATATGAGACCTGTGTACTTTGCAGTTGGCATTTTAAAATATATTGCGGTTACCGTTAATCAAGAACTTCTTGGTATTATTCTGGTTGTTGCAGGTGCATATATTTTTCTTAAAGGCTGGAAAAATACAAACTATTCTATCCTCGATTTGACCGAGGAAAGAGACAGGCATGCTCTTTTAGAATCTTTATACAAAAGAAGAAAACTTAACTACGGTCCAAAAATTGTTGCGGTAGGCGGCGGGACAGGTCTTTCTACAATGCTTAAAGGCATAAAAAAGATTACAAACAATATTACAGCAGTTGTTACTGTAGGCGATGACGGCGGAAGTTCAGGACGTTTAAGACAGGAAATGGGGATTCTTCCTCCCGGTGACATCCGAAACTGCATTGCAGCGCTTGCAGATGATGAGGATCTTGTTACAAAACTCTTTCAATACCGTTTTAAAACCGGCGAAGGATTGGAAGGTCACAGTTTCGGCAACCTGTTTTTGACAGCGTTATGTGCTATTACAGGCAATATGGTTCGTGCTGTTCAGGAGTCTTCCAAGGTTTTGAATATCAGAGGAAGGGTTCTTCCATCTACACTTGATGATATGAAACTCTCTGCTGAAATGGAAGATGGAACAATAGTAGAAGGTGAATCCAATATTCCGGAAACAGGCAAAAAAATTAAAAGACTTTTTACAACACCTGCTAATTGTAAGCCGTTAAAAGAAGTTATACAGGCTATTAAGGAAGCCGATTTAATAATTCTCGGTCCGGGAAGCCTTTATACCAGTGTTATTCCTAACCTTTTGATTAAAGAAATTTCACAGGCAATATCAAAATCAAACGCAAAGAAAATATATGTCTGCAATATTATGACACAGCCCGGAGAAACTACTGATTATACTGCATCAGAGCACATTCAGGCTATTTTGGACCATGCGGGTTATCCCAATATTGTTGATGCAATGATGGTTAACAACTCGCTGCCTGATGATCTGTCTCCCGACTATGAAAAATCAAATTCATTCCCTGTTGTTGTTGACATAGATAAAATTAAAGCTAAAAATATCAGTGTCGTAAGTACGAGATTGTATGAAGAAAATGAGCAAAAGTTTGTCCGTCACAGTCCTTCAAGGCTTGCAAGAGCAATAGGATACTGGTATAAAAAACAATTGAAAGCAAAAGATATTAATAAAAAGCAGGTAAAATAAATGTCAGTTGAATCAAAAGTTAAAAGTGTTACTGTTAATACCTTTTTAACTAAAAAAGAAAATAATGAAAAAATTACAATGCTCACGGCGTATGACTGTTCTACAGCAAAGTATTTTGATGAAGCAGGTATTGATGCAATACTGGTTGGTGATTCTCTCGGTATGGTAATTCTTGGCTATGAAGCAACAACACAGGTTACAATGACAGATATGAAAATATTTACCGGTGCAGTATCAAGAGGTGCAAAACGCTGTATGGTTGTAGCTGATATGCCTTTTATGAGTTATCATGCTAATGTTGAAGAAGCTGTAAAAAATGCAGCTGAATTAATCAGAGCAGGTGCACAGGCTGTTAAACTCGAAGGTGCTAACGAACATATATTGCAAGTTGTAAAAAGATGCGTAGAGTCAGGAATTCCTGTTATGGGACATCTCGGGTTTACACCTCAGTATTTAAATGTTCTCGGCGGATACAGAGTTCAGGGCAAAACTGCTGAAAATACAAAATTTATTCTGGCACAGGCACAAAAACTGCAGGAGGCAGGTGCTTTTTCCGTTGTACTTGAGATGGTTCCCGAGGAATGCGCTCAGTTAATCTCAAATAATCTTGATATTCCAACAATCGGTATTGGTGCAGGACGTTATACAGACGGTCAGGTGCTTGTTGCTGATGATATTCTGGGTAAATTCTCCGAATTTAAGCCTAAATTTGCACGAAGATACGCTGATTTAAAATCTATTATTACTGCTTCTGCAGATAAATATATAAATGATGTTAAAGAGGGAAATTTCCCCGATGAAACAGAGATATTTCATTTGAGCGAAGAGGCTTTAAATGAACTAAAGGAGATGGATAGAGTTGAGTGTACTTGTAATAAATGAGATAAAAAAGCTAAGAGAAATAATAAAAGAAAACAGAAAAGAACCCAAAACTATTGCACTTGTTCCGACAATGGGATGTTTGCATGAGGGTCATAAATCTTTGATTGCAAAAGCTTCTTCAATTGCTGATTTGACAATAGTGTCGGTATTTGTTAACCCGATACAATTCTGCCCCGGCGAGGACTATGACAGGTATCCCAGAACTCTTGAAGCAGATAAAGATGCTGCACAGAGTGCGGGCGCAGATATTATATTTGCGCCGTCTGTGAGTGAGATGTATCCGAATTTGCAGAAATTCTCGGATTTAACTATGGTTGTACCTCCTTATGAATTAACTGATATTATGTGCGGTAAATCCAGAGTCGGACATTTTGACGGCGTAGAAACAGTCGTTACAAAATTATTCAATATAGTACAGCCTGATATTGCATGTTTTGGTATGAAAGATATTCAGCAGTTATTTTTGATTAAAAAAATGGTCAGAGATTTGAATATTCCGGTTGAAATAATTCCCTGCCCTCTCGTAAGAGAAAAAAATGGGCTGGCATTGAGTTCCAGAAATAAATATCTCTCTGATGAGGATAAAGTTAAGGCTTTATCTATAAGCCGTTCTGTTTTTGCAATAAGAGATGCTTATAAGGCAGGTATCAAAGAGACAAAAAAACTGTTTGATACTGGTCTGGCAAATCTTGATAAAGGTGTAGAACTGGAATATCTTGAATTTGTTGATGAAAACACTTTTAAGCCGGTTGAATCCGTAAATCAAGACACTATATGTGCCATGGCAGCACGTGTGGGAAATGTAAGATTGATTGATAATATAATTTTAGAGGTGTAAATGTTTTTTAGGGCTATAGATAAATTATTCTATCAATTAAAACAATTTTTATCATTGCTGATTTTTGTATTGATTGGTCTTGCTATGTTATTTTTTATCTATTGGCTGTTATTTAGTGCAAAGATACCTCTGCCTGATTGGCTGAACTGGTTTATGTGGTCTATTATAGATTTTTTTGCAATGTCTTTTAAATCCACTCCTATGTATAAGCAGTTGGTTCCGGCTTTGCCTGTTTATACATGCGGTGTTTTTATTATACTTACATACATTGCGAACTGTATAATGATTTTTCTTGAAAATAATCATACTGCATTTAAAAATTCTGTTAACAGTTATAAAGTGAATCTTGAAAAAACAATAAATCGTGAATTGCACAATGATTTTATTAAAGAATTAAATCGTACTTCATTTATGCTTGCAAAAATTAAAATAGAAGCTTCTAAACAGGAGTCTTATCTTACCGCGGCAACAGAAACTCCTTTTGATGCAGAAGCACTTGAAGGTCTTATACAAAAGCAGATTCTTTGTGAACTGAATTCTGAAATTATACAAAAAAAGGGCATAACTAATGGCTCTGTATACTTTTTAATAGCTGATTTGGCTCAGGCAAAAGATTTTCTTGCAGAACTTGTTAATGTATCGGCAAGATTTATAAAACAGCATTTGAAACCCAAAGTTGATATAAATTTTTATTGCGGTATAGAAGTTTTTAATGATATTCAGGAAATGCAGGAAATTGATGCATATGCAGACAGACTTTTGAACCTTAAAATTAGAAATAAAATGGTGGTTTTACCAAGATATAAGGTATATTTTGAAAATATTTACCCGAATGCATTTACTTTTGAAGTAATGGGTGAATACAATCTTTCTAATGATGATGCGTCAAAAAAAGATGTTATGGTATATTCTATAAGACGTAAAAATTAACAACAAATATCAACTTCATCCATAAATGTAATTATTTTAATAGTATTTGTGTCAAAAACCTCTCCGGGCAGAATAAGCGGTATACCGGGCGGATATAATGTAATCGGTGAAGCACAAACCATACCTGCAGCTTCTGATTTATCAATATGTTTATGCACTTTTTGAAATGCCTCTGCCGGTGTACAATGCATTTGGGGTATATGTGCAGTATTATTATGACCAGGGTGTGGATGTATTTTTTCGTGTTCAATTATGTGTTTTAAGGCTTTTTCAAGATGGTTTAACTTGTATTGTTTTGTACCGATACCTGTTATAAAAAGCATAGCATTGTCAGTAGAATATTCTTCTTCTATTTTATATTTTTTGTTTAAAAATTCGGCTATTGCGCAGGCTGATGTTGATTCTGTTTTTATAAGCAGTTTGGTGGGGTCATTGAAACCTTCATATACTTTAAAATTTTTGCTCAGGTTTTGTTTAAATTTTTCAATATTTTCAAGAAGATTTATTATTTGTTTTCTGCCTTGATTACTGTCTAAATAATTAACACACGCCTCTATAGCGCACAAAAGCGGATACGAAGGAGAGGTTGTGTTTATTAAGTTTAGTGCGCTTTGAATATCATCCGGCTCCACCTGAGAGTATTTTGATACATGCAGGAGAGCACAGGGATTAGGCGCACCTGCCGTTTTATGAAGAGAATTAATACTAATGTCGGCAGCGCAGCAACAAGCCGGTTTTGACATGAAATCAGCAAAGTTTAAAAGTGCACCGTGTGCTTCATCCACAATAAAAATAACATTGTTATCCTTACATATTTTTGCTATTTCCTCTGTTTCACTAAACAGTCCTTCATAGGTCGGACTTGTGATAATAAGAGCTTTAATGTCTGTGTGTTTATTCAGCAAATCTTTAATTTGTTTTGATTGAATACCTTTGTATATTCCCCAAATCTCATCATATTCCGGCATAAACCAGACAGGTTTTGCTCCTGTCAAAACAAGACCGTTGTAGACAGATATATGTGTATTCCGTGCAATAAGTACTTTATCTCCGGCTTTTAATATTGATAGCATTGCAGCAATCATTCCGGATGTTGACCCGTTTGTAAGCATAAAAGAAGCTTTTGTATTATAAATATCTGATATTCTTGTATTTAATTTTTTTATAATACCCTCAGGTTGTCTCAGGTTGTCAAAACCTTCAATTTCAGAAAAATCAGATTTAAAAAACTTTTCACCGAGGATTTGGCGTGCGGCAGGAATTATAAACTCACCCTGTGCGTGTGACGGGGTAGTGAAAAGCAAATATTTACCTTTTTTATAATAATCCTTAATTTTTCTTATCAGACTCATATACTAAGCTGTCTTTTGTTGTAAAATAGTACTGTGTAGATTATACAGGAAATAAATCATTATTAGTATGGATAATCAAAACGAAGCACGTCAGAGAGTTGAAGAACTTAGTGTACTGCTTCGAAAATATTCAAAAGAATATTACGAACTGGATGCCCCCACTGTATCAGACATTGAGTATGACAGACTTTTTAAAGAGTTGCAGGAACTCGAAGCAAAATACCCGGAGTTAAAAACTTCTGATTCTCCTACACAAAAAGTCGGCTCTTCTTCGGAACGTAAATTTACACAAATTAAACATAAATCACGCCTGTACAGTCTTGATAATACCTATTCATACGAGGATTTAGTTCAGTGGTATGAGCGTCTGAAAAAAAATTATGGACTGGAAAATCCTCCTGCACTGGTCTGCGAGTTAAAAATTGATGGTCTTGCCGTGTCTTTGATTTATGAAAACTCAAAATTTATTCTGGGAGCAACAAGAGGTGACGGTGTTATCGGGGAAAATATAACAAATAATCTCCGTACAATAAAGACTATTCCTGATAAACTCAAAAATCAGATTTCGGAACTTGAGGTCAGAGGCGAAGTGTTTATGCCAAAGACAGCGTTTGAAAAATTGAATGAAAAACAGAGAGAACAAAACGGCAAACTTTTTGCAAACCCCAGAAATGCTGCGGCAGGTTCATTGAGACAGCTTGATGCTTCTGTTACGGAATCAAGAGAACTCTCTATGTTTTCATATTACGGCAGGCTAGACAGTAAAGAGTTTAATATCGAATCACATTCACAAATGCTTGATTTTTTGAAGTCGGAAGGATTTAATGTTAATCCTGCTTACAAAAAATGCAGCAATATAGAAGAAGCAATAGAATACTGCAAATACTGGGATACAAAAAGAAGTGAACTCGATTATGCAACAGACGGTGTTGTTATAAAAATTGACAGCTTTTTACTTCAAAGTGAAATGGGATACACTGCGCGTGCACCTAGATGGGCAACGGCATTTAAATTCCCTCCTGAAGAAATGTCTACTATTGTCAAAAATATAGAGGTCAATGTGGGCAGAAGCGGGGCAGTTACCCCTGTTGCAATTCTTGACCCAGTGTATATATCGGGTAGTACTGTTCAAAGAGCAACTTTGCATAATTTTGATGAAATAAAACGTTTGAATATCAATATAGGAGACAGGGTTCTTATCAAAAAAGCTGCGGAGATTATTCCTAAGGTAATATGTGTTACAGAGCATGCACAGCACAAAGAATCTTCCTTTGCACCTCCCGAATTTTGCCCGTCATGCGGGACAAAGCTGGTCGAAACAGAGGGCGAAGTAAATCTTTATTGTCCAAATCATTTAGGATGTCCTGAACAAATAAAAGGAAGGATTGAATACTGGGTTTCAAAGGACTGTATGGATATAGACGGTCTTGGCGACAATATAGTTGCACAACTTGTGGATAGGGAAATTGTAAAGACGCCCGCAGATTTATATAAAGTGACAGTTGATGATTTATTAACTCTTGATTTGATAGCAGAAAAATCAGCACAAAATCTGTATAGCGTTATACAGGCTTCAAAAAATCCATCTCTGGCAAGATTTATAAATTCTCTTGGAATCAGACATGTGGGTAAAGAAACCTCTGAACTCCTTGCTTCGCGTTTCGTAAGTCTTGATGCTTTAAAAAATGCGGCTTTTGAGGATATACTGGATATAGAAGGGATAGGAGATAAAATAGCCTTAAGTATTCTTGATTTTTTTTCAAATTCATACAATAATGAAGTATTGAAGGAACTTGACGAATACGGTGTTAAACCAAGAAACTCCGAAATCGTTTCAGGTTCTGATAAACTAAAAGGTTTAACTTTTGTCATTACCGGAACACTGTCAGATACAAGAGATAAATTTGCGGGATTAATTAAACAAAACGGAGGAAAGGTTTCTTCCAGCGTCAGCAAAAAGACATCATATGTACTGGCCGGTGAAAACCCGGGCTCAAAATATGACAAGGCTCAATCTCTGGGTGTAAAAATTATTAATGAGAATGAATTTAGACAATTAATCGGCGAATAAAATGAATAAAAAATTTAGTGTAATAAAAATTAATGGTTTTAAAGGTATATTGCTTGCTTTATTTATAGTCGGCTGCCTGATTGCGGGCTTTTTAATTTTTCCCGGCTGGGTGTGTATGAATATATGGAATTTTGCTGCCGGCTTTTTTAGCGGCATGCCTGTAATGACTATGCTGCACGGCTCTATGCTGTGGTGTATTATAGCTTTGTCTGTTTATGCCTTAAATAAAAACAGCCTTGCAATATCTTTTGGCACTGCTGTTCAGCCTGCACCTAACGAAGAAAGAATTAAGGAAATAATAAGACATTTTAACGAGCAAAATGCACAAATATTGCCTGTAGACAAAAAAGATGATAATATTGATGAGAATAATACCTCTCAAAACGATAACGATGATAAAATAATCAGATAAATCGTGCAGTCAATATTTAGTTGCAAGCTTCGTGGAATAAATGCTAAAACCTAAAAAAGAATTAATTGGTCTCAATATATATGAAACAGATTTATACCCTAAAAAATGGGATATGAAGCTTGATTGTAACGAAAATTATATCGGTCCTTCAACAGCGGTTTTGAATGCAATAAAAAATCTTGAACCTGAACAAATTTCTCATTATCCTTATTATGGTATTTTATACGATGTTCTTGCACACAACTTTGAAGTTGCTTCTTCAAATATTGCATTGACAAACGGCGCTGACGAGGCATTGTCTGCTGTTATAAATACTTATATTTCTAAAGATGATGCAATATTGACTGTAAAACCGTCTTTTGCGATGCCCGGAATCTATGCACAGACTACAGGTGCAAAATATATTGAAATACCTTATAAAACTAAGTGGGTATACCCTTTTGAGGAGATTATAAAATCTGTCAGTGATGAAGTCAAAATGATTTTGATTACAACACCGAATAATCCTACAGGTGATATAGTACCTCTTGAACAAATTGTTGAATTATTGGAAAAGTTCCCTGACAAGGCTGTTGTTATTGATGAGACATACTCATCTTTTGCCGGTATATCCAATATTTGCCTCACCGAAAAGTATAATAATGCAATAGTTATAAAATCCTTTTCAAAGGATTACGGTCTTGCAGGGTTGCGATTTGGATGTATTGTTTCAGATAAAAATAACATTGATAATATAAAAAGAGTATTGAGTCCGTATAATGTTAATTCTGTTGTTGTGAAAGCAGGTGTGGCAGCATTAAATGACGAAAACTACCTTAATATGATAAGAAATGAGGTTACCCGTTCAAAAATGCTCCTGTCAGAAGAGTTAATTAACCTGGGTTTTAAACCATATCTTTCACACGCCAATTTTCTGCTGGTTGATTTTGGCGGGAAATGCGGGCTTATATATGAAAAATTAAAATCCAATAATATTATTGTTAAATCCTTTGCAAAGAATGAAACTTTAAAAAATTGTTTACGTATAACAGTTCCTACTTTTAGTGCTGTTCAGCGCATAATAAATCTTATTAAATCCAGAGATACACTGGTTTTTGATATGGATGGAGTACTTGTAGATGTAAGTTCTTCATATTATGAAGCAATAAAACATACTTATAAGCACTTTACAGGAAAAGAGTTGTCCTCTGAGGATATTAACAATGCAAAGAAGCTTGGCGGGCTTAATAATGACTGGGATTTAACCCGGCATTTGATACAGCAGTATGGCTTTAAATTTTCATATGACGATATAGTAAATGTATTCCAAAAACATTATTGGGATGACGGTGAAGGCTCTATAAATAATGAAAATCTTTTAATAGATGCAACGATTCTTGAAGATTTGTCTAAAAAATACAATCTTGCTGTCTTTACCGGAAGACCGAGGGAAGAGGCATATTATACTTTAAACAAATTTGGTATTTCAAAGTATTTTCAAAAAATTGTTACAATGACTGATTTGCCTTCTGACAAACAAAAACCGAATTGTGAGGGTCTCAGGCTGATAAAAAAAGATTTGATTACAGATGAAATTATTTATTTCGGCGACACAGTTGATGATGCGAAATGTGCTGTCTCCTTCGGTGCATACGGAGTTGGTGTACTGCCGCCAAATGACAAGAGCCGTGAATTGATAAAACTCTTGTATGATTCGGGTGCAAAAGTCGTAATAAGCAGCATTAATGATGTATATGATGTATTGGAGAAAAAAGCTGATGAGAGAGTCCCAAATTGACAGAAAAACCAGGGAAACTGAAATCTCGGTTAAGCTAAATATTGACGGAAGCAGTAAGTACAATATAAACTGTGAATTTAAATTTTTTAAACACATGCTAGAGCAATTTGCCTACCACAGTGGTTTTGATGTAGATATCAACGCTGTTTCTCTGGACGGAGATGAACACCACCTTGTTGAAGATGTTGCATTAGCGCTAGGCTGCGCACTCTCTGACGCGTTAAAAGACAAAAAAGGTATAAACAGATACGGTCAATTCATTCTGCCAATGGATGACGCACTGGTGATGTGTGCTGTTGATTTGTCAGGAAGACCGTATTCTAAAGTTACTTCTACAATAACAGAAGAAAAAATATCTGATTTTTCAACAATACTGATTCCTCACTTTTTTAACAGTCTTGCACAAAATGCAGGCATGTGTGTACATATAAAACAATTAGAAGGTACTGATGCACACCACACTGCGGAAGCAATGTTTAAATCATTTGCCAGGGCTTTAAAGCAAGCTGTAACTGCAGGTAACTCAGAAGAGATTCCTTCAACTAAAGGTATTTTATAAGGAACTTTTGTACACTTATGTCGTCATATTGATTAAGAAATGCCCCTAAAAGACCGTAAAAACAGCTTTCAAGGGCATAACATTGATACTTTTTTGTATTTGAGGATTAGTGTTGTGCTGCTCTTTTTTCCATAATTTCAGGAATTGTAATGAAGCACAAATACATCAAACCGCCAAATGCTACTAAACTTAAAATTTCCATGATGCCACCTACTTTATCTATTTAAACTACTACTTTTATCTATCACATAATTATAATTCCCCGTTTAAAAAATTCTAAACATCTTTATGGAGGAAAAGTTTAAAAAGTGTTAAAATCTTAATTTTTTTTATAGTAATATGAGGATTGTATGGACAAGAAAATAGTTAAAATGCTTTTTGCCGACATGTGCTGTTCGGAGTGTAAAGCGGATTTTACAGAAGATTCTGTATTTGTTTTAAGAAAAGAAAAAAATTTAACAGTATTGCAGATTGTATGCCAGAATTGCGGTAAATCATTCGGTATAGCGCTTCTTGGCGGATGCGAAGAAAAAATTGACAAAAATACAACGCTTTCTGAGGCTGCATTGCAGATTCAGGAGGGTCCTGACGCTATTTGTTACGATGATGTGATTGATGCGCACAATTTCTTCAGCAGCCTTGAGGATGACTGGCAGAAATATATACCTGAAAATTTGAGAAAACAAACTTAAATTAAACTGTTACAGCATTTTCAAGGTATTTTATTATTGCATCATTATATCTGTTATTTACGGCAGAAAAAGGGAAAACATCTCTTTGTGTGACTTTCTTAAGTTCATTTATTTTTGTCTGAATTCTGGATTTTTGCGTTAAATCTATCTTTGTGGCTATTACAACAGAATTCAGACCGTTGTGAAAGAGCCATTCCTGCATTTGTAAATCATTTTTTTGGATTTCATGGCGTGAATCAATAAATTGAATCAAAAGCTTAAGAGTATCTCTGTTTAAGAGGTACTCTTCTAAGTTTTTCTGCCATTCATTCTGCATTTGTCTTGATACCTGTGCATATCCGTAACCCGGTAAATCGGCAACAATATATTTTTCATCAAAATCAAAAAGATTTATAAGTCTTGTTTTGCCCGGTTTATTACTTGTTTTTGCCAGTTTATTATTGTTTGTGATTGCATTAATAAATGATGATTTGCCGACATTGGAACGGCCGAGCAGTGCAATCTCAGGTATACCGAAATCAGGACATTGTGAGAGTTTTTGTGCGCTCGTTATAAATTTTGCTTTTTTTATTATCATTGTTTAATTCACTCAATTTTTTTCTTTTGTACAGTACGGACGAAAGCAGATTATACATCCCGGGACTGTTATAGACATTAATCTGTGCTGATTCCTCCGACAAATTAAACTGCAGTTTGTTTTGAATTTCCACACCGTTTGCTTCAACATGACAAATTTGTATTATTCGATTACGAATAATACTTAATGGTTGTGACAAGAATAGTTCAAATGTTTGAAATATATTCATTAAACTAATCTTATCAAATAAGATTCTTAAATTCAATTATAGGAAAGGTAAAATAAGATGGTTTTACAAATTGCTGCATTTCCCTTGAATGCCTAATTCCCGGGAAAATTATGCATTCAGTTGCAGTGTAAAGTCTTTCTTGACGTTAGTATCAAGTATTTTCTGCATACTTTCTAACTCATTTGTAGCTGCCTTTTGCTGAGTCTCAAGGTTTTTCTGCTGCAATTCAAGATACTGGTCATATGCTTGAAGCTGCTGCACTCTTGGATCGGATTCCCAATCTGCATCGGACAACTGCATTGTTTGATATGCAATTTGCTGCCTTTTGTTAGTTATTGAAGTTATGCTGAACTCAAGATTACTCTTGTACATTGTCAGCGATAACAATCTTGTGTTAATAGCCCCAATAGTCATTTTTTTCTCCTTAAAACAATCTTTAGTGGTACGGGTAGTGGTTTGTAGTTGGAATTTTGTGTTAGTTTTTAGTTTTGCTTTTTTGATTTTCTCTCTGTATTTATATAAACAAAATTTTGTATAGAAAATTGCTATATTTGTTATATACCATGTTACAAATCTTAACAAATTGTTTAAAATGCAATAAAACCGCTTATTTTAATGTAAGCGGTTTTAGAATAAACATTATGCGAGTATATACTTTTTATTTATTTATCCTTTAATGCTGCATCCAACGCAGCTTCCAGCGTTTTAATTTTAGCTTCAAGTACTTCAATTCTGGCTTTGTCACCATCATTTTGAATAGATATATTTTCATGCCTTTTTTGATAAGCTTCACATAACTCGGTTACTTTGGTTCTCAAAAGCGCACACAGAATATAGCCTGCAGCAAATCCCAGTGCTCCGTGCAGGATTGCAAGATAAATCAGTTTTGCAGTATATGTTTTTTGCATCAAAGGACAGAAAAACTGGGCTGATTTATCAATATTAAAATATATAAATACACAAAAAGCAGTAATTATAAGTAATTCAACAAGTATATACAGATATTTTTCTATTTGTTTAATCATTTTTTGTTCCTCAAATAATTTAATGTCTTAATTATATCATTATCAGGTTCAAGTTCTATATGCTTCTGTTTATTGTCAAACGGTGAAATAAATTTCAAAGAATATGCTTGAAGAACCTGCTCATCTGTTTTAACCGGTAATTTTCCGCCGCCGTACATCGTATCATTAACTATAGGATGTTTTATATATGACATATGCACTCTTATCTGGTGAGTTCTGCCTGTTTCGAGTGTTATATCAAGAAATGTATGACTGCCGAAACGTTCAAGAACTTTAAAATGTGTTACCGAAGGCTTACCATCGGCAGTTACAGCCATTTTCTCCGGTTTTGACGGGTGTCTTCCTATATTTTTATTAATTGTGCCTTCATCCGTATTGATATTGCCGCAAACAACAGCGTAATATTTTTTTTCTGTCAATTTATCCTGCATTTGATGTTTCAAACATTCATATGCCTCATTTGTTTTTGCTATCATAAGCAGTCCGGAAGTATTTCTATCCAGCCTGTGAACTATTCCGGGTCGTAATTTGCCGTTACAGTCAGAAAGTTTTCCCTGTGTATAATACAGCAGTGCATTAACAAGAGTCCCGTTTTTTTCAACAGAAGTCGGATGTGTCAGCATGCCGGAGGGCTTGTTCACTACCAGCATTGAGTCATCTTCATACCTGATATCAAGAGGTATATTTTCAGGGTTAATATTAATTTCTTTCTCAACATCAAAATTTATTGACACAATATCATCAATTTTAAGTATTTGAGATGGTTTCGCCTGTTTGTTGTTAACTAAAACAGTATTATTTTTAATCTGCTTTTGTAAATACGAACGGGATATATCCGGATATACAGTGCTTAAAAAAGCATCCAGACGCTGATTTGCATCATCCTGTTCTATTTTATATTCTTCAATTTCTTTCCTGTTCATTATTAAACAGTATATTACAAATAAGCGCAAAAGCACCAATACTTATAAACACATCTGATATGTTAAAAATTGGAAAGACAACAAAATTCAATCTGATATAATCAGTTACAAATCCGTCCAGCAATCTCTCTGAAAGGTTGCAAATAATACCTGCGCACAAAAGAGCACAAAAAAATATATCTGACTTTGTAAAGGATTTTATGTTTGTCAATATGTAATATAAAGCTGCAAATAATATGCAGATTGACACTGTTATCAAAAAAGAAGTGTGCGTGTGAAACAAACTGAATGCTGCACCATAATTTTTTATATAATCAATTTTAAAAATACCTGCATCTAAATTGTTGAAGCCTGAAACCAGCAAATCTCGCATAAAAAGAGAAAATGCGCAAAAAACAAGTGTCAATAATGTAAATATCAATGTTTTTTTACATTTATATACATTCATTTTTTAGAATCAGCCTCTTGGGTAATTTGTGCATCTACAGATTTTTCAGTTAAAGGTGCAATGTTGTCGAGTTTGTGTTTAACAACATTAACACGGCTCGACAAGAAAGCCACTCCGACAATATTAACATTAATGTTATTGTCTTTGATATCAGGTTTTGCTATACCTATAGACGCAACCGCATTCTCGTTTTTTGAACCGTTATTGCTTTTCAGGATTCTTTCCTGTATTCCGGTATTCTTTAAGTTTCTGAATACATCCGTACTTTTCTGCAAAGGATAGGTAATAGGTTCGTTTGCTATTGAAACAAGGGCAAGATATGAACGAGGTACATTCATTTTTAAGATAGCAGTGTATTCTTCCTCAGGCGCAACAATAGCAGGAGCATCAAGACTCATCGGTATAAACTTTGCCATACCGTATCTCATTGAAGTTTTTTCAGATACAACAAAGTCCGATATTATTTTCCATTCATTGGAACATCTTCTGAGATAGTATATAGCAGTGGATTCTGAGTCAATATAGCCTGTTCCCTTAACAAACTCAACGGCTGTATGGGTCGTACCTGAGAGTGTTTCTTTTGTAATTACCGTTGCATTATCAACATCGACATCAACAGAAAGCACTTTAACAGAATATTTTACATCCGGATATTCTTTCCAAGATTCTTGCGCAAGTTCTTTAAGACGTTCTCTGTCGTATCCGTCAGAACTCCTGTAAGAACTGTCATGAAGATTTAAAAATTTGTCAAGGTTATGTGAATTTGTATATTTTTGATAGTTTTCAAAGATATTTCTTATTTGTATTTGAGGTGCAATATCAGTCTTTTTATGAAAGCCAATCTCTGACAGGTTGAAGTTTTCCGAACAAAATGCCTGTGTTCCTGAACAAAAACAGAACACAAGTACAAAGAATAGTATTATTTTTTTCATATTATCTCTCATTATTTCCATCACAAATATTATATCAAAAAATGTTTAATAATATTTTTTTGTTAAAATATTATGTGAGGTAAATATGTTATTAACACTGGATATAGGAAATACATCTACAACTATAGGGCTTTTTAACGAGGAAAAGCTTGTTGAAACATGGTCAATTGCCTCCGAAAAGCATCGCTCCGAAGATGAAATAGGCATACTGCTTATTAATCTGTTAAAGATTCATAATTATGAAAACGAAATAGATTCGGCATGCCTGTGCAGTGTAGTAGTATGCCTTACAGAACGTTATAAAAACGCACTCAGGAGATATCTCAATATAAATCCTTTTGTTGTATCAAATAAAACGACAAATCTTCTTAACTACTGTGTAGATTCCCCTGAGGAAGTAGGTGCGGACAGAATTGTTAATGCCTTTGCTGCCTACAGTCTCTATAAAAAAACATCTATTGTTGTTGATATGGGAACAGCAACTTCTTTTGATGTAGTCAGAGGGAACGGAGATTTTCTGGGCGGAGTGATTTGTGCAGGTATGAAAATTCAGGCAGAAAGTTTGAAAAAATTTACTTCTAAACTGCCTTTAATTAAAATCGAAGCCCCTAATAATGCTATAGGGAAAAATACAATTGATGCAATGCTTTCCGGTATAGTACGGGGTCACGCCTGCATGATAGACGGCTTGATAAAAGAGTGTGAAAAAGAACTGGGCGAAACTGCTTTAATTATAGCTACAGGCGGATATTCTGATATAGTAGCACAATATATGGAAAGAAAATTTGATTTTATCAGTCCGAATATTACTCTTGAAGGTCTGAAACTTATATATGACGCACATGTTTTACTTGTGTAGTAAAATCATTCATTAAGCCGAGTAAATCTAATCAAAAATAAGTTATATTACAAATGGGGATGTTGTAATACAGGGGTTTGATTATGATTTCTATAATTTCTGACTTGTATACTCCGCAGACAAACGGTGAAATTTCTGCATCTATTATGCAAAACTGGACACAGCAGGCAATCGAGTGCTATGAGATTAACTGTGATTGCGCAAAATGCTCTCTTGCAGGTGGAAATTATTCTTTTGTATGCCAGATGCCCAAAATTGTAAAAGCTCTCCTTAAAGAATACGGAGAGCCTGAAAGCTGTCTTAAACAAATCTCTAACTTCTAGAACTTTTCAATAAAAAATCTTGTAGCTTCTTCTACTGTTTCCGGTGAGTTTAAATTTTTTGAAATATCTTCTCTATTTGTTTTGATATTCCTTGTGTTACCAAGTTTTTTATAGACAAGAAGCACTGCCAAAATAACAATTATTGACAAAAATACCCAGGACATAGAAACAGCGAATTTTTTAATTACATGTTTTATTTCGCTTTTTCTTGATTTAACGGTAGTTTCTGTCTTTTGGACTATTGGCTGTGTTTGCTGCTGTTCAGTGTCAACTGTCTCTGCATTACAGTACAGAACAGTTCCGCTTATTGCAATTACAACTGCCGTAAATAAAGATATTATTTTTTTCTTTATAGTCATTATAACCTCTGTTTGTTAAACATTTGCTTCAACTTGTTCTGATGGCTGTTCAGAAGCTTTTTTTCTTGTCCTGGCAGCTTTTCTTGTTTTAGTTTTTTTAGCAGGTTTGGCTTCTTCTACAGAAAGTGTCTCAGTTTGTTCTTCCTGTACTTTTACCTCTTGTGAAACTGCTGCTTCTACTGCCTGGACTTCTGATTTTTTAGTTTTTCTGGGTGCTCTTTTTCTTGTTGTTTTAGCAGGCTTTTCTTCTTTTGCTTCGACCTGCTCTGCCACATCAATAGCAGAAGATAGTGCAGGTTGCTCAGGAACTGTTGTCAGAGTTTCTTGAGACTGCAGTTCTGCATTTTCCGGCTGCAATGTTGATTGTTCTTGCAACTCCTCTTTTCTGCTTCTGTTATTGTATTTTTTATTTTTATTATAACGTCTATTTTTATTGTCTCGTCTTAGTTGTTCCTGAGACTGACCTGATTCTTGATTTTCAGGAAGATTTTCAGAAACAATTTCATCCTGTTTTGTATGATTGCGTCTATCGTAATCGTTTTTTTGATTATTATTTTGGGGATTCTGGTGATTGAATACTTTATTGTGCTTATCGTTGTTATGTTTATTTTTTCCGTTCATAGGAAGCTTTAATTTTGCAGCTTTAGAACGATTTTCGCCTTCTGCCAGCGATGATGCAAATCCAAAGTCTTCTAAAATTTGTCCTGTACCGTTGCAGTGGGAACATTTTTTAGTAAATATTTCTGCTAGGCTTTGTCCCTGTCTGTGGCGAGTCATTTCAACTAAGCCAAGATCTGAAAGCTGACCGACTTGCGGTTTTGATTTGTCTGATTCTACAGCCATTTCCAGTTCTTCCAAAATAGCAATTTTGTCAGCACGGCTTAGCATATCTATAAAGTCAATGATAATCATTCCGCCTATATTACGCAGTTTCAGCTGTCTTGCTATTTCTTTTACAGCTTCTTTATTTGTTTTTAAGATTGTTTCGTCCTGTGTGGCAGAACTTATAAACTTGCCGCTGTTTACATCTATTACAGTCAAAGCTTCTGTTGTCTGTATAAAAAGGTATCCTCCAGACGGCAGGTTAACTTTAATTTGAAGCGCCTGTTCAATTTCTTTTTTTACACCGGAAGCAACAAGTAACGGTTCGCTGCCTTTGTATACTGAAATATCAATATTTTTATTGAGATTCCAGTTTTGAATCAGCTGCTGTGTTCTGTGCATTGCATAAGGAGTGTCAACCACAATTTCCTTAACATCTTCCGTGCAGGCTTCTCTTATAACTCTGTAAAGTAAATCTTGATCTCTGTAGAGAAGATTGGGTGCGTCAACAAGTTCTGCCTGAGTAACAATGGTGTTCCATTTTTCAAGCAGAATTTCTAAATCTTCTTGTATTTCAGCTTCTGTTTGACCTTCTGCTTCGGTTCTGATTATTACACCAAGTCCGACAGGTTTTATCAGGCTGACAATAGATTTGAGTCTTGCTCTTTCTTTTGCGGACATGATTTTTTTACTAACACTGATACCTGCCTCTTGCGGCATTAGAACACAAAATCTTCCGGGTAAACTCAATGAGGTGGTAACTCTCGGTCCTTTGTGTCCTGTTGGTTCTTTCACAACCTGAACAACAAGCTTTTGTTTGGGTGAAAGTTTATCCTGCAAGCCGCCTTTGCCAATAACATCTGCTGCGTGCAAAAAGCCCATTTTATCAGAACCTACATTTACAAAAGCAGCTTCTATACTGGGCAGGATGTTTTCTACTTTACTTAAATAAACATCTCCAAGGAGTATATCACCTCTGTGTATAAAAAACTCGGTAACTTTATTGTCTTCGAACACCGCTGCTATATTGTCGCGTTCTGCAATAACGATTGATTTTGCCATATTGATTTCCTTTAAAATTGTATAAACCTTTTATAATCTTACGCAGCTTGCCTATAAGACCGTAAACTCGGCGTCAAAAAGCATAAGCCTTGTAATATTAAACTTCTCATTGGGATAGAAAATTTTCATTAAGTCATCAGCACGAACGGACGGGATATCCTGATTCTGCCCCGTTTTTAACGTTACATAAAGCTTATTGTCTTTGAGTTCAACATCTTTTACTGATTGTTTAATGTTTATTAATTTGTCTACACCTTTTTTAGTCTTCTTCTTTAAGAAAATTTCATCTTGTGAAGTAAGCTTATCTTTAATATACATTAAATTCTCAAAATTTGAAACATTTTTTTCTAAAGGTGATATTTCATACCTTGCCCATTGGGTCGTAATATCAAGAGACTTAGCTGTTTTATCAATTTCATATATATTAATAATTTGTGCCATAGGGTCAAAAGAAGTGTTTAATGTTTGCTTTATTTTTTCAAGATTATTCACACCGTAGAGTTCAAAATCAATGAATTCAGTTTCGCTCTCAATAAAAATAGGCAAAGCAGCACCCAGCGAAATCTTTGGTATCGGGTTAAAACCTTCTGTAAACACAACAGGCAGTCCGCTTCTAAATAGGCCTTTTACAAGAGTATTTTGCCAGTCAAGATGTGACAAAAATTTTAAATATCCTTTTTTTGTTACTTTTGCCCTGTATTTTTTTACAGGAATATTTGAATAATCTGTTTTTTCAGTCAGCTTGGGCTCATAAGGTTTGTCTAAATGTTTAGATACTTTATACTCCGGACAAATTCCGCAATTTGAACATTTTGTTTCACAAGGCTCGCTTGATTTGCTCTCTAGAGCTTTTTTGTATTCTTGGATAAACCATTCTTTTTTTATACCAACATTTATAAAGTCCCATGGAAGCTCTTCATCAAGACTAAATTGCTTTTGTGACAATTCTCCAACACTAAAACCGCATTTTTGTGCAAGTTCATACCATTTATGCCTGTCAAAATTTTCATCCCACGTATCGAGATAGCATCCTGCGTTGTATAGTTCTTCAATATAACCGCATAAAGAGCTGTCCCCTCTAGTGAGTACAGCTTCTATTTCTGATATATATTTTTCATGAATTTTTATTCGCACGCTTTTTAAAGATTTTGATTTTTCTCTAATATAAGCTATTTTTTGAGTTATTACTTCAAGAGAATCCTGTCCTACCCATTGAAAAGGCGTAAACGGTTTTGGCACAAAAATTGAAAGGGTGCAGTTAAGCTTTAAGTCCTGCTTTAAGCCAAGTTCATTTTTAATTTGCTTTGCTCGATACCTGATTCCGCTCAAAAGCTCTATCATTTCATCGATATCTTCATATGTTTCTGTTGGCAAGCCCAGAATAAAGTAGTATTTTATGCTGTCGTACCCATTTTTATAACAATCAAGAGTTGTGTTGACGATTTGTTCTTTCGAAATATTCTTGTTAATAACATCTCTAAGACGCTGAGAGCCAGCTTCTGGAGCAAGGGTAATCGTAGTTTTTCTTACATCTTTAACAAGGTTTGACAGCCTTATATTAAAGCGGTCTATTCTCTGGCTCGGCAATGATGCAGATACTTTTTTATCGCTAAAATAGCATGTTAACTCCTCTAATACAGGTTCTATATTAGTGTAGTCGTTAGAAGATAAAGATAACATTGAAAACTCATCATATCCTGTATTTTTAACAAGATTCTTTGTTATTTCTATAATATCTTCGGCTTTTCTTTCTCGAATGGGTAAATTTACGTGGCCTGGCTGACAAAAACGGCACATTCTGCCGCAACCGCGTCTAATCTCAGTAACAGCCCTATCATGAATAGATGTAGAAAACGGTACAGGATGTTTTCTTGGTACAGAATCAGAAGAAAAATCATAGATTCTTTTGTTTATTTTTTTGCCTTTGTGCAGTGCAGGAACATATAATCCGTCAATTTCAGCAAGAAGTTCAATAATTTCTTTTCTTGTTTTATCCTGCTTTTTAGCAACTTTATAAGTTTCAACAAGTTCTTTTAAAATATCTTCCCCATCACCTATCAAAAATCCGTCTATAAACTCTTTCATTGGCTCAGGGTTAAACGCACACGGACCTCCTGATAAAATAATAGGGTCATCCTCTGTGCGGTCTATATTTTTAACAGGAATGTCTGCCAGGTTCATCATAGCAAGTACTGTCGGATATGCGAGTTCGTATTGCAGAGAAAAACCTAATAAATCAAAATCTTTCAGTCTTACTTTTGATTCCACTGCATAAAGATATAAATCCTGCTTTTCAATTTCTTCTTTGCAATCTGTATCAGGCGCATATGCTCTATCACACATACAACCGTCTATAGAATTGAGAGTTTCATAAATAATTCTGTGACCAAGATTGCTTGCGCCAACCTCATACTTGTCCGGGAATGCTATTGCAAAGCGTACTTCAGAGGTTTCAAAATCTTTATTATAAGAATAAAGTTCATGCCCTGCATATTGATAAGGCTTGTTGACGCTGTACAAAAGCCTGTCGAGAGTTTGATTATCTAACTTTTTCATATCTTAAATTATACTTTTCGGCAAAAATTTATCTATTTCAATTATTGTTCCGTTTAGTTCATTATTTCTGAACTTAAGTAGAAAATCAAGCAGTTTGTCGTTGGGCACATTATAGCTGTACAGAGATGGTGAGCCGTTTTTGTCTCTCATTACTTTGACTATGTAGTGACATTCCTTGGCATAATCCAGCAGTTTTTCTTCTTTAAACGGATATCCGTTAACATCTTTATCCATACGAACATAGCTAAACCCTGCAAATGTTTTGACTTTTTCTTTTGTGTCAACGGGTTTGTTTTTAATATGTTTGCTGAAAATATTTATTACTTTTTTACTGATTTCTTCTGACATAATTCTATTAAAACGTATTTTCTCGGTATAGTCTAAGAATTTACAAATATTAAAAAACGGACACTATGTATACAGTGTCCGTTTTTTTTTTTGTTATAAATTGTTAAGCAGCTTGTTGAGGAGCAGCAGGTTGAGCCTGCGGTGCATCCGTAACTGTTGCCAGTTTTGCAAGTCCTTCTTCTGCTACTTTTTGAACATTTTCATCCGCATCTTGTTTTGAAAGTTCAAATATTTCTTTCATAACAGGTTTGTATTCGGGTCTTGCGTTATAAGCTAATGCTGCAAGTGCACTTGCTCTTAACATCGGGTTCGGATTGTCTTTTACTGTGGTTACAATCTGTTCCATACCCGGAAGGTCCTTGATATCCGGAGTTATATTATTTGCTTTCTTGAATTCGTCTATTAACTGGCTTTGAAGGATAGCTGTTGTAAATAAAGCATACTGTTTATTTCTTTCTGCCATTTCAAGAGGTGAAATTTTATTGGCTTCAGCCATATCTGCTTCAGAAAGCTGTTTGCCTTCAAGAGCCTGCTGTCTTAATTCTTTTTGTTTTTCCGTAGGTGCTTCAAGCGTTGAACTGTCTTTGCCGATAACACCGAGTAATGCTTCCATTAAATCTGTATCAAGTAATTCAGGAGCCGGTCTTGTTTGAGCGATATCAGCAACTTCTTCAATTGCTTTTCCTACATCTTCAAGATTATCTGATTTGATTCTTTGTGTAAAAGCAGGAACATCAGCTGCAGGTGCCTTGTTTACCTCAGGTGCTGCCGCAGGAGGCACTGTTTCTGCAACAGGAGCCGGTACAGGCTGTTGAGGAATTACTGATTGCGGTATCTGATTAACAGTCTGCTGATTTATAACCTGCGGTGCAGGTACTTGAACAGGAGCCAGTTGTTGAGGCTGCTGGGGCTGCATGAATACCTGACCTTGCTGCTGCACAACTGCGGGTTGAGGGCTGCAAACCGGAGCAGGGATGCAATATCCCGGCTGTAGATTATATGCCGGAGCCTGAGTTTGCGTCTGCGCTTGCGGATAACTATATACTGAAGCCTGCGGATAGCTGTATACCGGTGCCGGTACCTGTTGTGAACCTGGTGCATTTACCTTTGGATCAATAATATTGATTTTAATTGCATTGTATTCAGGTGCAGGCTGCTGCATTGGAACGCAATATTGAGGTGCCGGTGCATAATTTTGTATAGGTCCTTGTATCATGTTTTTCCCCTTATTAGTCTTTTATTGATACTTATTTAATAGAACTCAAGATTGAAAATTGCTATTTTTTCTTAGAGATTTAATAATTCTTAACATAAGTTTCGACTGTGCTTCTTATTTAAAAAGCAACCGCTTGAGTACGATTGCTCTTTATTTATTATGCTAAGTAATTCAAATTCTGTGCTTGCTGCGCTTCAGACTGCTGTTCTGTAGGTAAAGGCATAGGCATAGTAGCAGGAACACCCTGAGAAGGTGCGTCAACTCTTGCACCGTTAATATTAATCTTTATGGCGTTAAATTCCGGTGCTGCCGGAACAAGACCTTGCTGGTATTGTTGTGTCACAGCAGCTTGCTGTACCGGTAATGATGGTTGTTGAATCATTTTTCCTCCGTTGTGTAAGTATAGATTTTTGACTATATTTGCTTAATAACCGAATACAAAAAAATTTGTTAGTAAAACTTTTATTTTTTAACAAAAGTTAACAAAAAATAACTTTGAAGTCGGCAATGGTAAAAATCTACTTATTCCAAACCTAGTAAAATAATCTTACCCCCAACATATTTGAATTGCAAACAATAGAATAATTCTCTACATAGATAGTAGTAAAAAAAAAGTATTTGTATTAAAATTAAAACAAGAGGTAAACATGCCGATGAAACATTCAACATATTCTGTAATTATTGTAGGAAGCGGTATAGCAGGTCTTTATGCCGCAATAAAATTGTCTGAGACAATGAATCTTCCCGATGGAATCCTTTTGTTAACAAAGTCTCAGCTTGCAGAATGCAACTCAAGATACGCCCAGGGCGGTATTGTTGGTGTTTTGCCTGAAAACAAGCCGGATTCTATAAGCCTGCATGTCGCTGATACAATTAAAGCAGGCTGCGGATTGTGTGATTTTAATGTTGTTAAATTTATTTCCGAAAATAGCTGCCACGCTATTAAAGACTTAATGAAATACGGCGTAAACTTTGACAGAAATGAACAAAACCAGCTTAATTTTACACTGGAAGGCGCACACAGTGTGCGCAGAATCCTGCATGTGGGCGGCGATGCCACAGGATATGGTATAGAAAAAGCACTTGTTGAAAAAGTTAAAAATGATCCCGTAATTTCTTCCAATATTACAATCTATGAGCAGACTCTGGCTATAGATTTGCTGGTAGATTCAAAAAACAAATGCCGCGGTATTATATCTTTTAACGACTTGACGCAGGAATACGAAACCATTTATGCACCGGTTACCATTCTTGCCACAGGAGGTACGGGACAGGTCTATAAATACACGACAAACCCGTCTGTAACTACAGGGGACGGTCTCGCTCTCGGTCTCAGAGCAAATGCCAAAATAAAAGACATGGAATTTATCCAGTTTCACCCAACTGCACTGTCTATAGAAAACGATGATTCAAGATTTTTGATTTCTGAATCTGTACGCGGCGAGGGGGCAAGGCTTGTAAATCAAAACGGCGATTATTTTATGTCTGAACATCCTCAAAAAGATTTGGCACCGAGAGATGTTGTAGCAAGAGAAATATTTGCTCAGCTTTCAAAAGCTAACAAAGTTTACCTTGATGCAACATTTATAGATATTGAGAAGTTTAAAACAAGATTTCCGAACATCTATAACAAATGTTTAGAAAACAATATTGATGTAACTAAGGATTTTATTCCTGTTTCTCCGGCTGCTCACTATTGTATGGGCGGAATAAAAACCGAAATTAACGGAAAAACCTCTATTGATAATTTATATGCTATAGGCGAAGTAGCATGTACATCGTTGCACGGTGCAAACAGGCTTGCAAGCAATTCTCTTCTTGAATGTGTTGTATGTGCGTATGAACTTGTTAATACACTTGTAAAACAGCAGCTGCTGCCTTCACAAATAATTGATGAATCAATTATGACAACAATTAAAAAGTATTCAAACGAAGAAAATGAGCAGGCAGAAATTAATAATGTTTCCGAATTGATGGATAAACTTAAAACAGTTATGTGGGACAAAGTGGGCATTATAAGAACAGAGTCATCTTTACTCGAAGCAATGTCAGAAATAAATAAAATAGCATCAGAGTTTGGTGCTGTAGATAAATGCAGCAATATTGAAGAATATGAACTGCGCAATTTAATATATGTTTCTAAATGTATTATCAATTCTGCACTTGAAAGAAAAGAGTCAATTGGTGCACATTTCAGAGCAGATTCCGTAAAAATTCAAGTAGAAAATGAATTGCATACAGAGGATAAAATCCATGAGTCAACAGTTACTGCATGATTTTATGATAGAAGAGCATATAAAAAATGCCCTGAAAGAAGATATAGGTTTTGGTGATATAACAACTGATTTTTTATACAATGATACAGATACACTCTCAGCAAAGCTTAACACACGTGTTGATGCAGTTGTGTGCGGTATTAATGTATTTAAAAAAGTTTTTGAAATACTATCAACTGATGTTAAAGTAAAAATTTATAAAAATGACGGTGAACTTGCCTCTGCCGGCTCAACAATAGCAGAAGTTACCGGACCGGCAAGAGCAATACTGACCGGTGAAAGAACCGCATTAAATTATATGCAGAGAATGTCAGGCATAGCAACAGAGACAAGAAAGTATCAGGAAGCAATTAAACCATACACAGCCTCTGTTACAGATACAAGGAAAAATACTCCAGGTTTCAGAATGTTTGAAAAATACTCTGTAATGATTGGCGGTGCGCGTTTACACAGGTTTAATCTAAGCGATTGTGTAATGATAAAAGATAACCATATACAACATGCAGGTTCATTGACAAATGCTGTTAATCAAATAAAAGAAAACATCTCGCATGCACACAAAATAGAAGTAGAATGCGATACTTTTGAACAGGTTATAGAAGCAGTAGCTGCAGGTTGTGACATTATAATGCTCGACAACATGGCAATACCCGAAATGAAAAAAAGTGTTGATTTTATCAATAAGAGGGCTATTGTAGAAGCAAGCGGAAATGTTAAAATAAATACCATAAATGAAATTGCATCAACAGGTGTGGATGTAATTTCCACAAGCGCTATAGTTGCACAAGCGCCGGTATTAGACTTAGGATTGGACATTTCTTAGATGACATTTAAAGTAATAGTTTGTATAAAACAGGTTCCTGACACAAACGATATCAGATGGACTAAAAACAATACTATTCAGCGGGAAGGCCTGGATTCCATAATAAATCCGTATGATTTATCCGCCGTTCAGCTTGCAAAAAATATAAAATTTTTAAATGAAGATACTGAAATCAGCGTTGTAACAATGGGTCCAATGCAGGCACAGGATATTCTTAAACAGGCAATTGCCATGGGATGTGATAAAGCATTCTTGCTGTCTGATAAAAGATTTTCTGGCGCTGACACACTTGCTACAGCGTATACGCTTTCACAGTTTGTTAAAAGCATTATACCTGATTTTAATTTAATTATATGCGGTCAGCAGGCTGTTGACGGAGATACAGCACAAACACCTTCATCACTTGCCGAAAAACTCGGTATTGAACAGCTTACAAATGTAATTGCGCTAAAGAGTTTCAATAAGGATAATTCAGTTTGGATAAAAAACACATGCGACTATATGCAGGAAGTTAGACTTCCCCATCCGGCATTAATTGCAGCTTCGGCAAATAATACGGAAATATTGCCGGACATAAAAGGATATATGAAAGCGCAAAATACTGTAATAAATGTACTGGATGCGGATGATATTAATGCAAACGAACAGTGCATCGGTCTTAAAGGCTCGCCTACACAGGTAAAAAACGCATATAGACCGCATATTGAACGTAATACGGAATTGATAGAAAATGCATCTTTAGAAGATTACACTCACTTTATAATTAATGAAATAAATAAATGCAAGGCAAATAATGACTAGAAACGTACTTATTTATATTGAATTAAATAATAAAAAACCAGCAAAAGTTTCATTGGAAATCATATCACATGCTTTGAAAAATTTTGCTGATACTAACATTAACGGCGTAATAGCTTGCGATGAAAACACAATGAGTGAAGCCGTTAATGAATTAAAAAATATAGGATTGCACAAACTCTATATCTTAAAAGACAATCTTTTTGATATACATAATACCTGCGTATATTCACGTGTTCTTGAACGTTTTATCAAAGAAAATAAGCCTGATATTCTTTTGATGGGCGCAACATGTGACGGCAGAGACCTTGCTCCCAGACTTGCTTCTAAATTAAATATAGGTTTGACTGCAGACTGTACGGATCTGCAGATTGATGAAAACGGACATCTGCTGGCTACCAGACCTACATACGGAGGTAAAATGATGGCAACAATTATTTCAAAAACACTTCCAAATTTTGCCACTGTACGCTCCGGTGCATTTAAATTGAATATACAAAAGAGTTCACAAGAGGCGGAAATTATCGAAATAACGCCTGACATAACGGGCTTATGCAGCCTTATGGAGATTGTTTACAGTGAAAATAAACCTCCTGTGGAGGATTGGACATGTGCAGAAATCATTATTGCAGGCGGTCTTGGTCTTAAAACAAAAGAAAATTTTGATTTAATATACAAACTTGCTGAATATCTTGATGCAAAACCTGCTGCTTCACGAGCTGCCGTTGAACAGGGCTGGGCACCTCAGAGTATCCAGGTAGGGCAGACAGGAAGTTCTGTATCACCCAAACTCTACATTGCATTTGGAATATCAGGTGCTATGCAGCATATGGTAGGAATAACAAATGCCGATAAAATTATTGCAATTAATACAGATACCAGCGCACCAATTATGAAATCTGCCGATATTGCACTTGCTGCAGATGCAGCCGCTGTATTGAATTCATTGCTGAAAACCTGCACCAAGTAAAATAAATTATTAAACAAGACCTTCTTTTATGGCTTTTACTGCTGCTTGAGTCCTGTCATCAACAACAAGCTTTTGTATTATGTTACAAACATGAGCTTTTGCCGTATGCTCACTGATAGTAAGCGTATTGGCAATTTCCGCATTAGATTGTCCGTCAACAACAAGCTTCAATACCTCATATTCACGTTCCGTTAAATTTCCATGCTGTGCTCTAAAAGCTGCTCTGGAATTTTGTTTTTGAGGAATAAAGCACGAAGACTTGTCTCTAATAAGCGGTACTATTTGAGGATCAAGCCATATTGCGCCTTGATTTACGGATTTTATTACCATAATCAAAAACTCTGTATTTATATCTTTTAGAACATATGCGTATGCACCTGCGCTCAGAGAGTCCATAACCTCTTTCTCATCTACATGAGATGTCAGCATCATTATTTTTTGCTCAACATTGTTGTTTAAAATACGCCTTGCAGCCTCTATCCCTGATATATCAGGCAAACCTATATCCATTAAGATTACGTCAGGGTTCATTACTTTGGCCTTTTCTACAGCCTCTTTGCCTGTTTCAGCTTCAGCTATAACCTTTATGTCATTGCTTTCGTTAAACAATGACCTCAGACCGACACGCAAAAGTTTATGATCTTCGACCATAAGAATCGATATGGATTTCATAAAAATTTCCTTCTCTCACTAATTTTCTATCTAAAATATAATTAAAGCCTGTTGAAACAACATCACCGATAAATTATTTTGCATGGCATATTTTTTTAATTTAAAAATTTAAATAAAAATTATTACGTTTCGATATATAGTGATAAAGTTGTTAGAGGTGCTAACAACTTTATCACTGCAAAAACAATGTTTTATTTATTTAAGTAATCAACCCCTCTTTGATAGGCATCGACATATACGGGATTGTCTTTAGGGCTATTCGGGTCAACCGATTTGCCCTGTTTAAACTGTTTTACTTCATCAGCCGTAATTTTTCCGTCGTTATTTGTATCAAGCCAAGCGAGCAAAACCATTGGTGTAACCTTATACTGACCTCCCACAGTATCCGCAACTGCATAAAACAATGCTGCATCAAAATTTCCCTTATCATCAGTAAATAAACTTGCAATAGTTCCGTTATTGTTGAATGAATTTTCCATTTCTTCAAGAGTTATATAACCGTCATTATCAGAGTCCATCTCATCAGATATTTGAGCTTTTGTGATTTCTTTTTGTGCATTTTTTAGAACTTCATCGGAGAAAGACAAAGTTGCGAGTTCGTCCATGAATGAACCGTCACAGTTTGTATCTAATTGAGCAAGGTTCTCTGCAGTAAGTTCAATACCGTTGCTTGCTATTTTTGTTAGGTCTTTATCCGAATTAGCAATAGCTTTTATCAATTCTTTAATATAATACTGCGCATAATCTGACTCAGAATCAATGCCAAGGGTATTTAATGCTTCATTTATCATGTCATAAAATGCAGCTGTATCGGCACTAACTTCATTTCCGCTATTGTAAAGACGCAAATTATGTAAAATAGCAACAAAATCAGTTTTATTGCTCGGTGTACTGCCGTATATAGAAGAATCTCCTATTGAATTAACAAGATTTTGTGCTTGAAGCAGTGAACCGAGAGTAAAAGTATTACCTGTATTTTGCCCTGCCAGCTTATCAAGCCCGAGTTTATCTTTAGAGGGAGCAACAGTTGATAGAGCATAAGGATCAGCCGGCTCAAACGCAACTGTACCTTCATCATCAGTGGAATTCAATTTCAAACCCAAATTCTCTTCCTTATTTATTTTTTGCAAATCTGCATTGGACGCAGCTTTAAATAATAAAGGGTTTTGATTGTTTACCGGACCTAAATCATACCATGCCATAATAAATCTCCTTATATTGTATTACATTAGTATAATCGTTATTTTTTTTTTTTCTTTAGGAATCTTTAAAACATAATTACAAAAATTTACATTTTGTATATCGTTTCGGTATATAGCGATAAAATAAAATAATCAAACAAAATTTTATCGCTATGTTACGTGTCGATATATATTGATAATATTTTGTAAAAAACTGTCCTTTATAACATACAAAACTTATAATATAAACATGCAAAGCAATTTTTCTTACCAAACACACGATTATTTCAATTTTGTTTTCACAGATGACGGTTCTGTCGGCTTGTACAATAACATAGTAGGGGATATTTACCATTCAAAATTCGGGGCAAGAACTGAAGCTGAAGAAAAATTCATAAAACCGCTGAATTTTCATAAAAATTTTTTCAAAAAAAAAGAATTAAATGTACTGGATATTTGTTACGGAATAGGATATAACACCAAGGCATTTTTAAATAAAATACTAAAACTAAAATACAAAGGCAAAGTTAGTATAGATATTCTTGAATATGACAAAAATCTTGTATTAATTTCTCCTTTTATTAATGATAGTTATTTTAAAACATCACCGGACATATCTTATATTTTAATCAACTTGCTTATGGATGAAATTTTTAACAACAAAGAAGAAGTTATGGAAATTTTATATAAGAGCGATAATAAAAAATTTATTGAGCCCTTTTACAGGCGTTTAATTAAAAAATATGAAAAAACAGAGTATAGTTATAACCCAGTAAGCCAAAATAAAGCCTTCTTACATAATATATATTATCACTATATATCGCAACGCAAGAAAAGATACCTAAAACTCCCAAAAATTGAGAACTTTTATGTCCGGACATATTTTGATGATGCAAGAGCATCTATAAAATCCTTAAACAAAGAGTACGACATTATATTTTTAGACGCTTTTACCCCTGCTAAACTTCCGACTTTATGGTCTTTAGATTTTTTTGAAGAGTTATTCAAGCATTCTTCCGAAGATTGTTTACTTGTAACTTATTCAAATTCTGCAGCAGTAAGACATGCAATGATTGAGGCAGGATATTTTGTCGGGAAAATTTTTGATAATAAAAAACATCCCTGCGGAACTATTGCATCAAAAAATAAATTATTGATAGAAAACAAATTAGATGAGTATGATTTGGGATTATTAAAAACAAGTGCGGGAGTTTATTACAAGGATTCCGGACTAAAAAATTCTTCGCAAGAAATTCTCGAAGAATATTCGCAAAGAAGAAAACTTTTAAATCTGGAATCGTCCAGTCAATACATAAAAAGAAATAAAAGGAGCTAATAAATGCCTGAATATGATCTGGTAATATGCGGAGGAGGCACTGCAGGAGTCGCAGCAGGGTACACAGCAGCAAAACTCGGGATGAAAACATTAATTATAGAAAAAAATATACATCTGGGCGGGACAATTACATCAGCGCTTGTAATTCCTGCTATGAAATCCGTTAAAAAAAATATTAATTGCGATTTTTATAATGATTTTGTAAAAAAAATGTCGGAGTATGGCGGACAAATTACATATTGCGATGGTAATGACGGCTGGTTCAATCCTGAAATAGCCAAAATTGCACTCGATGATATGCTTAGTGAAGCAGGCTGCGAAATTTTATATGATGCAGCAGTTTGTGATGTAATTTCTACTAATAATGTAATAAATAAAATTAAAATTACTTCAAAAATGTTATCACTATATATCGAATCGAAGTATTTTTTAGACTCAACAGGTGATGGAAATTTTTCAGTTCTCGCAAAAAATAAAATTTTAGAAAATTTTAACAAATTTCAACAAATGACTTTGCGTTTTCATGTATCCGGCATAAATTTAGAAAAATTTTCCGAATGGATAACTGATTTGGATAAAAATCGTGAAGTTACAACAAGCTGTAATGTAAATAACGAAATTCATCTTTCTACTGCTTGTACCTGGGATACTTCTAAAAACTGGGCTTTAAGACCATTATTTGAGGAAGCGGTTAAGGCAGGTGACCTAAAAGAGCCTGATACTGCTTATTTTCAGCTGTTTACAATCCCAGGAATGCCGGGTACTGTATCATTAAATTGCCCGAGAATATTACTGGACACAGAATTAGACCCGCTCAACCCTTACGATGTCTCAAAAGCCTTGATACAAGGGCGAAAACAGATATGGCGGATTTATAATTTTATGAAAAAACACTTCAAAGGTTTTGAAAATTCGTTTATATCTAATATAGCGGATATGCTTGGAGTAAGAGAGTCAAGAAGAGTACAGGGGTGCACTATTTATACAAAAGATGACATACTTCAAGGTAAGACTTATGATAATCCTGTTCTTTGCTCGGATTATCCGATTGACATTCATTCACACAAAAAAGATTCATCAGTACTGGATAAGGTGAGTCAACCATATCAGCTTCCTATAGATGCCTTGCGCTCTTGTGACTTTGAGAATTTGTATATTGCCGGAAGAAATTTGTCTGCAGACTTTGAAGCTCAGGCAGCACTTAGGATACAGACCTCATGTTTTTCTATGGGAGAAGCTGTTGCCAAACACATAAGAGACATTTTAAGATAGTTTTTTTTATGATAAATTATTGTTATGTTTACAGGTTTAATTGAAGAAATAGGCACCATTACCGGTTTAAAAAAATCTGATAATTCACTCTATATTACTGTAAAATGTTCTAAAGTCCTTGATGGGATTAAGATTGGAGACAGCATTGCAGTTAACGGTGCATGTCAGACTGTGATTGAATTTGGCAATGAATATTTTAAAGTCTTTGCCTCATCGGAAACACTTGCAATTACTGCTTTTTCTTTGTATAAAACAGGTCAAAAGGTTAATTTGGAACGCACTTTAAGGCTCTGTGACAGGCTTGACGGACACATGGTAAGCGGACACATAGACGGTGTTGCAAGTGTTAAATCAATAAGCAAAACCGGAGAGACTACTGTTTTTGCTTTTGACGCACCTGCTATGCTATCCGGGCAGCTTGTAAAAAAAGGTTCTGTGGCAATAGACGGCATAAGCCTTACCATTGCTGATATTGAAGGCGAATCATTTAGTATTGCAGTCATTCCTCACACACTTGAAAATACTACTTTGCAATATTTAAAAGCCGGTTCAACCGTCAATATTGAAACTGATATTATAGCTAAATATATTGAAAAATATTTATTATCGAACAATAATATTACCAGCAAAAGTACATCCGTAAGTATGGATTTGTTAGAAAGAAACGGGTTCCTTTAATGTCATTACTTGAAAATATAAAAGATGTCTTTACAAAAGACGCCTCTTTTCGCTTCGATAGTGTTGAGGAGGCAATAGAAAGCATAAAAAATGGCGGTATGATTATTGTTGCCGATGATGAATCAAGAGAAAATGAAGGTGATTTGATTTGTGCGGCTGAATTTGCCACTACCGAGAATGTGAATTTTATGATTACAGAAGCCAAAGGTGTGCTTTGTGCTCCGATAAGCGAGGAAAGAGCAAAAAAACTCGGTCTTGATTTTATGGTAAAAGACAACACAGACGTAAAAGGTACTGCTTTTACACAGAGTGTTGATGCAGACCCTAAGTATGGAGTAACAACAGGCGTATCTGCTATTGACCGTTCAATTACTTTAAAGCTTATTGCTGATGATTTAACAAAGCCTGTTGATTTAAGACAGCCCGGGCACATATTTCCGCTGATAGCAAAAAATGGCGGAGTGCTTGAAAGAGTCGGACATACTGAGGCAGCGGTTGACTTATGCAGATTTGCAGGTCTTAAAGACGCTGCGGTGTGCTGTGAAATAGTAAATCCTGACGGTTCAATGGCAAGAAGAGACGATTTAAGAAAATTCGCTGATAAACATAACCTGAAATTTATTACAGTTGCCCAACTTATTGCATACAGGCTCAAAACCGAAAGACTTATGCTAAGAGAGGCTGAAGTCAATATGCCTACAGCATTCGGTACTTTTCGTCTTATAGGATACAGGCACGCTTTAACAGGACAGGAGCACGTTGCTCTTTTAAAAGACGACGGCTCAGACAAAATCCCTCTTGTCAGAATGCACAGTATCTGCCTGACCGGCGATACATTCCACAGTCTGCGCTGTGATTGCAACAGCCAGCTTCAAAACTCTATGAAGATGATAGAAAATTACGGAAAAGGTGCAGTTGTATATCTTATGAACCATGAGGGAAGAGGTATAGGAATTGTAAACAAAATCAAAGCCTATGCACTCCAGGATAAAGGCGAAGATACTGTTCAGGCAAATCTTTCGCTCGGTTTTAACTCGGATTTGAGAGATTACGGCGACGGAGCGCAAATATTGCTTGATTTAGGATTTAATAAATTTAAATTGATAACAAACAATCCACAAAAAATTGTGGGATTGGAAGGTTACGGTCTTGAGATTACCGAAAGAGTACAGGTTGAATCAGAGTGCAACAGATACAACTACAGGTACCTTTGTACCAAAGCAAATAAAATGCATCATATGCTTGATGTGAACAGCTTAGACAAAAATGCGGAGCAAAAATAATGCAAGATACACTTACTTTTAAAGTACAAAAATATAACGACGACATAAAAAATATTTTTAAAGGCGTATACAATGACTTTAAACAAAAAGCATATTCCGAGTACAAATTCGAACTTGAACCCTTAGAATATGAGGAATTTACTTCTAGTGTAAATGAAGGGCTGATTGACTGTCTCGTGCTTCTTGAAGAGGATATTCCCACAGGTTTTATGGTTTATACAACAGAAATCAGCGAATCTCTGGAATTGAACATGATACACTGCATAGGTGAAGAAAGCTTAAACGAAAAACGAAAAATTTTAATGGATAAGTTTATGGAACTAAACAGAGAAACCATAAACGAGAAAGTTGTTACATATCCTATGCTCGGTGCACAAGATCAGTTTACACCGGAGATAACAAAATACGGATTTAAACTGGTCGGATTGGCTGTTGAGCGCTTTGACTTTAATAATATTAAATCAATTGAAATCTTTAAAACGTATAAACAACCTGCGCTTCCGGATGGATATTCAATAGTTGAATGGGATGCAAAATATTGCGACGATATAATTAAGGTTATAAATACAGCTTTTAAAGATACTTCAGACGCTCTTTTTGATCCCAGATTTGCCTCTATTGAGGGAAGCACTGATATCTTAAACAAAATTATTACAGGCGTGTACGGACAGTTTTTGCCGGAGTGTTCGAGTATTCTTTTATATAACAAAAAGCCTGCTGGTATATGTTTTTCAAATATTACAGCAGGCAGAATTGCAAATATTCCTTTAATAGGTTTAAACAAAGAACACTGCTCAAAAGGTCTGGGTGAAGCATTGCTATATTCAACCCTGAAAAAACTTATTGACACACATTTAAGTCATCTTTCTGAGGTTAATGCTAGTACGGAAACGGACAACTATCCGGCTCTCAAAATGTACAGGAGACTAGGTTTTAAGGAAGATTATTACTACCCTCAAGCTTACAGACCTGTTAAAAAATCTTAACATATTAATTGTTTTTTTAAAGATACAAAATACTGATGCCGATATATAATTTGGTTAAAATTATACATGGAGACAATTATGCGGCTATCAGGGATACAAGCCTCTAATTACAGTACTAAAATTGGCAGGTCTGAAAACACTAGTAAAGTTAACGAAGAGACTTCTTTATTCAATTTTAACAGCAATCAATCTGTTTCTAACAACAATGCCAAGGAAACAGATTATACAATTGAGATGACTTCTATGATTGGTTATGCCGTTAAAATTGCCAACAATGTTGATATCTTGTGCAATCTTAACGCGGGAGGATTAACATCACTTGCCCTAAAAACAGCTTCACAGGCAAATTCTGTTGTAAGTTCGGTTAAATTAGAAGTAAGCGGATATGCCGCTCAAATTTCTATGATTATGAACAACCCGTTTTTGAGTGATTCTGAAAAAGAATCAAGAATAAAAATGCTGAAAAATAAAATCGAAGCATGTTGTGAAGAAGGGAATATAAAGGTGGCAACTTTATTTAATATATCAGAAATTATAAAGGCACTGGCTCCTACCTTTATTTCACTGCAAAAGTCAGGTGTAAACACACAGGAAATGACTTCAATGCTTGATATGCTTCTTACTAATGTAAACTCTAAGCCATCTGATTTTTCAGATGCAGAAAGCAAAAAAGACCAGTACGATACAATAGATAGAAATGAAAAGCAACTTTTCGGAAAAAATACAACAGAAATGCTTAACGGATTTATAAGCAAAACAGATAAAGAAATCAAAGAAAAAGAAGAAAAGTTAAAATCAAAAGATTTAACAGAAGAAGAACGCAAGCAACTCAAAGCGGAACTTATTGTTTATAAGGCTGAAAACAGACTCTTCAAGTCACTTGCGGACTAAATAAAAATCTATGCAATTCTTCCTTTAAAGTTTTTCTCAAGCTGTTTTTCTATTTCTGATTGAACATGGAACTCTTTGTTACCGTTTTGCTGTTTTTCTCTGTATTTCATCATTGAGTAAGGTACAATCAACCCGAGGAATAAGCAGGTAATACCCATATTAGCTGCAACAGAGCCAATTTTCATATTTCTGCATGATTTTAAGAAATCACCAAGTTTTTCACCGGCAGGGGCTTTTGCAGAAAGTTTTTTAATGTTATTTGCAACACCCAGAATTTCCTCCGGATTTATATATTGATGCGGATTGATAATGCCCGTATCTACAGCTTTTCCTTTTAATTTTTCAAGCCTTGTTCCATTTACAATAGTCTTAATAATTTTAGACTGTTTTGCTGCTTTAATTACTATATTATCAGCATTTTTAGAGTCATATATAAATTCATATAATGCTTTTTTATTATCCGCCAGGTCAGTTACTGCTTTAATATCACTGTTTACCTTTCCTGATTTAATAGATTTGTGCAAATCCGAAGACGCAAGCACTTCTGCATGAAGCCCAATCGGTTTGCCGAACATTTCGCTGAGTTTTTCTATACCTTCCTGTACAAATTTACCTGCACAATACAGGAAGAACAAAAGGCTGCCTTCTTTAATTGCTGTTTCAGCGAATTCTGTTTTTGTTCTTGAATTTACAAGCCTTTCTCCGGTTATGCCGGCATCAACTATAAATAAATTCTGAACAGGATCAAACATAAATCCTTTTAACACTGCACCAAGACTCTGCCCTTTGAATGAAACATTTTTTGATGCACTGCCCTGAACGCCTTCACTATGCATAAACGCTTTAAAAGCAGGGCTTTTAGCTACTTTATCATTGTAGAAATGTTCTTCTGATTTTTTAGCCCAGAATTGTTTCTCAATTTGTTTTTTTGTGTAATGCTGTTTTACTTTCACAAGAGTAAAGAAAGATGCAAGAGTCAATGCAGTTGCAGCAGCAAATTTGCCAAAGAACAGACCTTTTGCTTTTTTTATATTTTTATATGAATCAACAAGTGTTTCTGAGTATTTTTTGTTTTCTAGTGATTGTGCATATTTTTGTGCAACTGAATACTGGTCTTTGTCTTTTAAAAGTCTGACATCGACATCCGGTGCCATTTTTGCCATTTTATACACGGTTTTATCAAAAGCCCATTTGAAAAATGGTAAACCGCCCATCCAGATAGCCTGTGTTCCGAATTCGTCTATAAATCTGTCTTTTGCTTCAATTTTTCCGCCGGCGTCGTACGAAAATGCAGTCATACCTGCGCTGTTAACAACGTCCTTTGTAAATAGGGGTAATAATGATGAGTGATCGCCAAATGTAGATGTAAGTTTATTAATTAACATTTAAAATTCCTTTATACACAGGAGTCTGTATTATAGACCCCATACCAAGTTCATAACTAATACAATTTTTCCGTTTGTTCTTGATTGTGTATTTCGTCGGATATTTAACATTATTGATTTCTCCTTGATAAGATTTATTTCTTTAACGTTAGTGAATGCTATTTTGTGCTAATTTTTCGATGATTTTTTATAATTTGTAACAAATTTTCCTGATTTTTGAGACAAAAAAGCCTTCCGAATTTTTCAGAAGACTTTACAAATTCCGTTCTATGCTCATGCAGCAAAAAGCGCAATCTTTTCAAATTTTGTAAAGACTTCTAGTTAGTATAAAATTGTCGTTTTTGATACTTTCTGATTCTCATAGTCTGTTACGTTTTCCATGTCAAAATTGTTAACACTACACTTATTAATACATAAAAACAATTAGTTGTCCAGTGCTATTATTACAAAAGTAGAAGTTTTTTTAAATTAATTTTACTAAATATATTCACATGTGCTAAAATACTTGAACGAGAACGAGGTATTACACTAATAAAGGAGAAGAGAATGTCACACGAATTAAAAGTATACATGGATTCTGATATAGATAAAAACAAAATCCTTAATAAAAAAGTTGCAGTTATCGGCTATGGCTCACAGGGTTACGGTCAATCCACAAATCTTAAAGACAGCGGGGTTGACGTTGTAATTGGGGCAAGACTTGGCGGTGCTTCTGCAAAAAAAGCTGAGGCAGAAGGCTTGAAAGTGATGAGTATTGAAGATGCAGTAAAATGGGCTGATGTTATTCAGGTTCTTATTCCTGATGAAGTTCAGGCAAAAGTATATGAGGAACAAATCAAACCCAACCTTAGAGCAGGTCAGTATTTGATGTTTGCGCATGGTTTCAATATTCATTTTAAGAAGATTGTTCCTCCTTCTGATATAAATGTGCTTATGGTTGCCCCGAAAGGTCCGGGACACACTGTAAGAAGCGAATATGTTGCAGGAAAAGGGGTACCTTCTCTTATCGCTGTATATCAAGATCCTTCTGGGGATTCAAAAGAGGTTGCACTTGCATATGCTTCTGCGATAGGCGCAGGCAGAGCAGGTATCTATCAAACTTCTTTTAAAGAAGAAACAGAAACAGACCTTTTCGGTGAACAGGCTGTACTTTGCGGCGGTTTATCAGCATTAATTACTGCAGGATTTGAAGTGCTTGTTGAAGCAGGATATTCTCCTTATATGGCATACTTTGAATGCCTCCATGAAATGAAATTAATCGTTGACCTTGTAAATCAAGGCGGTATTTCAGACATGAGATATTCTATTTCCAACACTGCAGAGTGGGGTGATTTGACAATCGGCCCGAGAATAATTACTCCTGCTGTTAAAGAAGAAATGAAAAAAGTCTTAAAAGAAATTCAAGACGGCAAATTTGCTACAGAATGGCTGGAAGAATACAATTCAGGTATGAAGAAATTCAGAGCGCTTGAAAAACAAGGCGAAGAGCATCAGATTGAAGTTGTAGGAAGAGAACTCCGTTCAAGATTTGCATGGAAAGACAGCAACAAAATTATCAACCGAGATAAAAATTAATTGATATCTTATATAACTTATAAAAGCCGGAAAAAATTCCGGCTTTTTTCTTGAATATTGATTTTTTACAAAAAATCATTAAATATACTCCGTAGGTTAAAAGTCTTTATACAAAGGCAATTAGAGCCTATGAACAATTACACGAGGCTCTAAATTGTAAATATTTGTTAACATTATAAGTCATATTTCTAAAGTTTTTACTACAAAGTGTCGAATATAAAAACAGATATGCAAAAACTAAAGGAGTATTAGCAATGGGAATGGCAGCATCACAAGCCAGATACTTAAGCTTAACGGCAAGAAAAACCAACACTGAATACCAGGGTCAACAGGTAAACCAGGAAAGAACAGCGTTGGCTAACCAGAGTGCAGGCTTGTTTAATCAAATGTTAGCACTGGATGTACCTACTCCTCCTGCAGCAACAGATTATACAAAAACGGAATATGTATTCACTGATCCAGCTACATCAGGCTCTTTGACAGTTGATGCTATATATGTAGATGATACGTTGAGCGATGCCTCAAAAACCATTGCTGATGTACACGTAACAGAAAAAAAATCTGTTGATGTAAGTAATATTTTATTGCTTAACAATAATGTTACTGATCCTAATCAGACAGGTGATTCTGTTGCAATAACAAAAGAAGATGGTAAATATTATATTAGCCTGAATGGAGGTACACCATACAGCCTTACAGGTCCTACTCAAATGAAAAGCAAGTTTGAGAAATTTCAAGAAGCATATAATGAATATGTACAAGATGGAGATACAGTAAAGCCGGCTGAACCTGACATAGAAGACTATTATTTTAAATTTACTAATTCACAAACAGGCATTCAGTATTTTATTAAGGCTAACGGCGCAGATTCAACTCCTGATGAAATTACAAGTGGCAATATCTTTGCTTACACATTAGAAGGCTCAACAAAAACAGAAACTAAAGTTTATGAAGGTGCACAACTTATCAAAGCTGATGACGGTACAGGCAGATATGAGTCAATGATATGCAAAGATGCCAATGGTAAAAGCCGTACATACACCCTCACTCTTCAAACTGTTCAGGACGAAGATGCCTACAACAAAGCAATGGATACATATAAAGCAGAAAAAGCTATTTATGAGAAAGCCGTTGCAGATATAGACGCAAAAACAACTATCATCCAGCAGCAGGATAAAACACTTGAATTGCACTTAGACCAGTTAGATACAGAACAACAAGCAATTCAAACAGAAATGGACGCAGTTAAGAAGGTAATTGATAAAAACATAGAAGAAACATTCAAAACATTTGCATAATACTCCGATTAATTACAGGCTTTCGAAGAAGAATTTGCTTGAAAGTCTCCAAGAAAGCCTGTTTTTCATTTAATTGAGAGTACTCCAAACAGAGTATTTTTGTTTAAAAAGACTTTAAAATTGGACGGAAAACCCCTTATAATAAGGGTAACAAAACTTAATATAAAATAGAAAAAATGTGACATTTACACAAGGATAATTAAATTTTAAAAGGTTAGTAAGAAAGAACGGAGACAACATATATGGGTATGGCAGCTTCTCAAGCCAGATATTTAGGCTTAACGGCAAGAAAAACAAATGTTGAATATGAAGGTCAGCTAGTCAACCAGCAAAGAACGGCTCTCGCTAATGAAAGTGCAGGTCTGTTCAGACAGTTGATGACACTGGATGCACCGACTGCCCCTGCGCAAAATGATTACTATACTGATATTTATACATATAGTGACCCGGTAGCTTCTGACGGCAATGTCACAGTTTCTTCTATTCAAGAAAATACTGGCTCTAACCCTCTGACTTACACAGTAAATATAAAATATAAAGAGGATGTTTTGCAATATGGCTGTATGGCAGATCAAAAAGTTACCGTAATAAACGACGGGGAAAAAATTCAGCTTGCAAACGGAACTGCTTTCGATATAGAAGAATGGGAGCCTTCCCAGAGTGTCATTGACAAAATGAATGAAGCCTGCGGTCAGGATTACAACTCTAAAGATGATAAATATTATTCCTTCTATAATCCAGTCAGCAAGACAAGATTTTATATAAACGTTGATGAATCTGGTTTCGATATTGCAGAAAAGACTGAACAAACTGTTGATAACTTATTTTCTGCGATATCAACACAGATAGAAGTAACCGATAAACTTGAAAATGTTACTGTAAGTAAATCTGAATCAGGTTTATATAACCAAATGTACTGGACTGATGAATCAGGATATTCACATACTGTTACGCTTTCTTCTGGTCAGGAATATGATGAACAGGCATATAATAATGCAATGGACCAATACAGAGTTGATATTGCAAATTACGAAGCTGAAATAGCTCGTATCAATGCAAAAACAGAGGAACTCCAGCAAACAGACAGAACTCTGGAACTTCGTTTAAAACAGCTTGATACTGAGCAAGAAGCGCTCCAGACGGAACTTGATTCTGTTAAAAAAGTTATTGATAAAAATGTTGATAACATATTTAAAACATTTCAATAATTAAAAGTTAGTTAAGAGATATGTGAGGATATAATGTCTTACAAAAATGACGGATACCTGGTAATTGCAAATAAATTCGGAAAAGCAAGTTCTGATGCAAAAGCACAGCTGTTTGAAACATATGACAGATTAAGAGATTTAACTGTCAGCGGCTCTGCCCTTGACGGTGCTGGCTTTGGTACTGCTGGCAGCTTCTTGTGGCAGATTGCAAGGTTAATTTCGCCGAGTGCTTTTATGCCTGTTATGGGCGGAAACACTATGATGAACATACCGGGTACATCATACTGGTCTCCAATAAGCGGCGGCAACTCTATTCTTGACAGCGGCAGTGCTGCGTTTGGTGTAACTGGTCTTGGCAACTACCCCGGCTTTCCAAGCGGAGCAGCCCCGATAGCGTGGGGATTCGGCATGGACACAAGTTATGACGGCGGTACTGTTACAGGCGGAGCATCCAGTTTGTATTCAGCAAGCAGCATAGGCGGTTCAGTCGGGCTTAACGCGGCTGCATACGGTGCAGGTGTGGCTTCCGGATTCGGTGTACCCGGAACAAGCTGGGTATTGCCGACTGCAGGTATTGTTTCCGGCTTTGCAGGCGTTGTGCAGGCAATGGCGCCTTATATGGGCAGTTTTGGTCTTGGTGCTACTGTACTCGGCAACTTATTGCAGGGTACATCCTCTGCAGGTCTTGCAGCATATCAGAATATTTCAGGAAGCATTTTATCTAACGCTGATACAATTCTCTCCAATAAAGTTAGAAACATTGAAACAGTTGTAAAAATGCTTGATACACAGGGTGATATCGTTAAGAAAATGCTCAAAGACTCTATAGATAGCGACAGCAAACAAGTCCAGAATATGTAATAACAGGAACTATATGAATCGAACTTACATAAGAACTTTTAATTCTACCGTATTTGACAGATTTTTTATTTTTTCTCTTTTAAAGAGAATTGTAACTTTTTATTACAATTCCTTCATTTATCACCCAAATATATTCAAGAATAATGAAATTATGTCGACTAATAATACAGAACACAAGGACTGTCTTGCCTTTTTAAAAGCAGCAGACAGTTCAAATATAAATTTCATATATTAAGAAATATTAAAAGATTTTCTATATAAGGCAATTATATTGAGTGTTCTGTTTTTATAGTTATGTAGGTCCAAGTAGTGGACAAGGAGTCGATATTGTTTCAAGACGCTTTAATGACAAACTTGCAAAAAATAGTAAACTTCTTTGGCTACTTAATGGCTTATTTTAGAAGGCATAATCCTGTGCAGGCATTTGCGTCACAGATTGTTGCAATGATAAAAGACTATTTGACTATGAACAGAAAACTCAAAATGGCCAAATACAGAGTTAATTATCAGATGTACAAACTGAACCAGATGGAACAGCTTATTGCCGAAAACAACGAGCACGTTTTCTTACGCGGAAACAAGCTCAATATCCAAAGATAACTACTAGATAAGGGTGGGCCCGTTATGGGAATGGCAACGTCACAACTGAGATTAATGTATTTAAATGCTTACAGGCTTGACCTTGAGTATAAAATACAGTTGATTACCGAAGCAAAAATGAATCTGTCAAAGACCTGTACAGACTTGTTAAATGTCGGTACAGACCTTGACTCTGACGATCCGATGGTAAAAAAACTGGAAGCCCGTAAAGAACGTTTAAATCAAATGGAAAAGAAACTCGATATGCAGATGCAGCAATATCAGAACAAACTGAAAATGATTGATACAGAATATCAGTCCTGTGAGCAAATGCTGCAAAAGAATATCGAGCGCTCATTTAAATACTAAACAAGCTAATTAGTTGCTGATTTCAAAGTTTTGGAATTAGACATGGAAAGTTTTATAAAGTTTTTAGCTTCATTTATCGGCACGGCAAACCCGATGCCGATATTTGATATATTGTTGTCCGGATTATAAATAGACTGGCTGATACCAATAACCTCTCCGTGAATATTAATAATCGGACCGCCGGAATTACCCGGATTTATTGCAGCGTCAGTTTGAATTTTATTTTTTGTGTAATCAATCCTTGATACGATTCCTGTTGTCAGTGTATTGTTGAAGCCAAACGGATTGCCTATGGCCAGAACTTTTTGACCTACCTTAACCTTTTCAGAGTCACCGAGTTCTATAACGGGAAGCGCTTTTTTTGCATTTATTTTAAGCAATGCAAGATCATTATCTTTGCCCATAACAGAGACAATTTCGCCTTTAAAGACTTCTCCTGTTGAAATAGTGACCTGCACTGACGGTGCACCTGATACAACATGTGAACTTGTCAGAATAAGTCCTGTAGGGTCTATAATACAGCCTGTTCCGCTTGAGAGTCCCTCTTTAACATCAGCTTCTATCAAAACAATAGCAGGTGACATTTTTTCATAAATCTGTGATATTGTTGTGTCTTCATCATATCTGTTATCTAAAATTCCGCAGTACCCTTCCTGCAATGTTGATGCGAACATAACAGCCAGAGACAAAGCTGTAATAATAAATTTGTGCATGTATTTTCTCCTCTCGACTCAAATTTCTTGTTATGTGCAAATTATGAGTTTTTATTTGAAAAAAAATAATGCTAAAGAGGAGAAACAGAAATATTATTTGTCTTTTTATTAAAATATTTATTGTTATTGTAATACTTAATATACTGTTTAAATTTAAAAATTTGTGTTTTATAATCCCATTATGACAACTATTTCTAAAACACACGAAACCTCATTTGATAAAAACATCTTAAATACTCTGGAAAAAATTGCAGGCAAAAAAAATATTATCTCTGACAGAGAAGGTTTGTATGCCTATGCTTTTGACTGCGCACATATTCCTTATTCCGATAAAAATCCCTGTGTAGTTGTATTTCCGCAAAACACACTACAGGTAAGTGAAATACTTAAACTTGCAAATGAACATTGTATACCTGTCATTGCACGCGGAGCTTCAACAAATCATGCAGGGGGATGCGCACCTGTTAAGGGCGGGATAATCCTTCATTTTTCCAGAATGAACAAAATTCTGGAAATAAATAATAAAGATTTAACCTGCAGAGTGCAGCCGGGTGTTATAGTAGGAGAATTGCAGAAAAAAGTCTTGCAAACAGGTTTATTTTTTCCGCCTGACCCTTCCAATCTTGCTGTTTCAACAATAGGCGGAGGAATTGCGCTTTCATCAGGCGGTCCGAGAGCATTCAAATACGGAACTTTTAAAGACTATGTACTTAGCATGGAAGTTGTGCTGGCTGACGGAACTATTATTAACACAGGTGCTGCAACAGTAAAAAATGTTACGGGTTACAATCTTACACAGTTGATAGTAGGTTCGGAAGGTACACTGGCTGTAGTCACAGAAGCAACGTTGAGGCTTATTCCGGTACCTGAAACAACCAATGTACTGCTTGCTTATTTTGATACAATAGAAAATGCCGTAGATGCTGTGAGTGCAGTTATAAACAATCATCTGACACCTTCTGTTGTGGATTTAATTGATAAAAAAACTGTTCAAACTATTGAAAGTTTTTATCCTACAGGACTTCTGTGCGACAAAGAGGCTGTACTGCTTATTGAAATTGACGGAGACAATGCCTCTGTAGAACATCAGCAGAAAAAAATAATGGATTTGTGCAATCAATATGGAGCAAAATACATAGACTGCGCACATAATGAAGAGCAAAGAGCAAAAATCTGGACAGCGAGACGCTCTGCTTTCGGTGCTTGTGCACAGCTTGCGCCAAATGTAATAACAGAAGATGTTGTTGTACCGCGCTCTAAAATATCAGAACTTTCTAAAGGGATACTTGATATCAGCAAAAAATACAATCTTATTACAATGGTAATGGGGCACATAGGAGACGGTAATATTCATCCCAATTTTGCTCTGGATTTAAGAGATAAGAAACAAAGAGAAAATTTTGAAAAAGCTAAAACAGAGTTGTTCAGGCTCGCTGTATCACTTGGAGGTACGCTTTCAGGCGAACATGGCATTGGCTGCCAGAAGGCTGATTTTCTTCCGCTTGCGCTTGATAAAACAGCAATGAAACTGATGAAGCAAATAAAAAATGTATTTGACCCCAATTATATTTTGAATCCTGAAAAAATGTTGTAATATATTAATACCAACCTTATTAAGGAGAATCGTGTGAAAAACTGTGTAATTTATTGTACTGTTCCTAACGAATTTAATGCAAATCTTATTGCAACTTCTCTTGTGGAAGAAAATCTTGCTGCCTGCGTAAATATACTGCCTTCCGTGACATCTGTTTATAAATGGGAGGGAATTGTTCAGTCGGATAATGAGATGCTGCTTATAATTAAAACCCGTGAAGAAAAATTTGAGGCAGTAGAAGCAAAAATAAAATCACTGCACGAATACACTGTGCCCGAAATTATCGCATTGCCTATTGTAAAAGGCAGTGCAGAATATCAAAATTGGATTGTAAAAGAAACAGAATGATTGAACTGGAATCAGATAAAGAAAAAGAGTATTGCGAAACCTTTAATGCAATGGTTGATTTTTTGCGTTCATTAGGGCTAACTGTAAACACAAAAACCAAAGCACGCGGACATCAAGGTTTCTTTTTGAAAAACAGGATAGATATTTCATCAAATATTCCATATAAAAGAAAAATTGAAGTACTAATTCACGAGTTTACTCACTATGTACATTCAAAAATTGATTCATCCGTATTTAAAAACCACGGGAGCCTTGAGCCGCTTTTTCCTGATGCTGATATAGCAAAAATTGAAGAAGAAATGCTCAATGTTACAAGGTTTGTAGATGCAAACAAATCTTACGACAGGCTGAACATTCACAGGGAAGAAATATTAAGAGAAATAAAAGAAATTGATAGAGAGATTAAACAGAAATTTCCTGATTTTAAGCGTTCTTATCCTTATGCAAAATTTGAAAAAATCATAAAAAAAACCGACGCAAAATATTTGCTTAAGTACGACAGAGTATGCGTAAAAACAATGTTTCTGGGGCAGACAAAAAATTACTCTGTTAATGATATTGAGCGCGACTTTCCACAGTTTGACGACTGTATAATAAATTACATAAAAATAAAAGCAAAACAGCGTACACTAAAAAAAATTGCAGGAAGAATATCAAGACTAAATGCATACTACAAACGCCCTACAGAGTTATTTGCACGCTTTGTTGAAGGGCTGTTCATTGATACAAATAAAATATCAGAAATTGCACCATACGCTTATCTTGTGTTTTGTAAAGAACTTGCTCTTAACAGGTATCTTGAACTTGCTGATTTTATAAATAACTTTTTTTAAAGATTTTCTCAATTTTTTAAAATAAAGTATAATAGTATACATGAAAAAACACACAATATGGCTCATAGAATTGTTTGTATGGGGATTAATCATATTTTCTACCCTGTTTGTAAGCCTTTATATCTACAATAAAAATATCCGTGCAAAACACACTTACTACGTTTTTTTTAACGATGCAGACGGCCTTATAAAAGGCTCGCCTGTTAAAATACAGGGGTATGATGTCGGATATGTTTCGAATATTGCGATTGTAAATGAGGATGTTTTTATCACATTTATAATAACCGATAAAGACATTGATATGCCTGAAAATCTTATTGCAACCGTAGCTTTTACAGGCATGGGAGGTTCAAAATCACTGGAACTTTTTGTTCCGCCTGCTGGTTACAAGGGTAAAAATTATATTACAACCATAGAACCGCGCCGTTTGCAGGATTTTTACGTATACCAAACACAAATTGCACAAAATATTGTAAGTATGACTTCTGATTTTATGAGAATGTTCAATGACAGAACAACAGGCGTGCTGAAAGACTTTATAAAAAATCCTGCAATGCTTGAGGACATACATTCAGTACTTGATGAAATACAGAAAAGTGAAACATCCTTTATGGACAGAAAGAAAAATAAAGGCGAAAAAAATGCAAAAGAAATTCAATAACGTAGTAGTTGTAAACCACCCTCTGTGTGAGCATAATCTCGGTGTAATACGTGATAAAGATATAAATTCGGACTGTTTTAAAAACTCATTAAAACGCCTGTCCACCATACTTATACTCGAGGCAACAAAAGATTTACCCCTAAAAAGCTATGAAGTCGAAACACCTATTCAAAAATGTCTTGTAAATAAAATAAGTGATGAATACAAAATTATTTTTGCACCTATACTGAGAGCAGGGCTTGCCATATCTGATGTTGCAAGCGAAATTGTACCTGATGCAAGTATACAGCATGTGGGTATGTACAGAGATGAAACAACCCTGGAACCGGTATGGTACTATGACAAAACCCCTGTACTATACGATAATCCGGACTCTATAAAAGTCTTTATATTAGATCCTATGGTTGCAACAGGAAATTCAGCACATGCTGCAGTATCGTTATTTTTGAAAAAAGGTATAAAAATTGAAAATATTGTCTTTGTCTCAATTTTAAGCTGCCCGCAGGGGCTGGAACTTTTAACAGGTGATTTTCCAGACCTAAAAATCATTACGGCTAAAATAGATGAAAAACTTAATGCAAGAGGATATATTGTACCTGGTCTGGGCGACGCAGGAGACAGACTGTTTAACACATTTGAGAAATAATTATGTTTAAGTTTGAAACTATTAATAACAAAAAAATCCTTAAATCTGATGCAATTACAAAGGCGGAACACTTTTTTACAACAAGAGAAAGCGTTGTTACGCCTAAAGAAATTCAATCATTGAAAACTATCTGTAAAAACAATCTTAACGACATAGCAGATTATTTACAAATTGATAAAAAAGACATAATAATACCGGTACAAACCCATTCTTCCAATATAGCTATAGCTCAAAAAGGGAAAAAATACCCTGACACAGATGCACTGGTAGTTGTTGATACAGATATAGCAATCTTGTTGAACTTTGCAGACTGCACGCCTGTTCTTCTGTACGATGAAGAAAATAATATAGGAGCAATTGCACATGCTGGCTGGAGAGGAACAGCAGCGTCAATTTCCTCAAAAACAGTTCAATTTATGATAGATAACTACGGCTCAAAAGCAGAAAATATTACTGCAGTAATAGGACCTGCAATTTCAATGAAAAATTATCAGGTAGAAGAGAGTGTTTTTAAAGAAGTATCAAAAACATTAAAAAATACATATAATGATTATTTCTTTTTCGACAAAAATAATCAAAAATATAATCTTGATTTAAAAACCGTCAATTATCATCAGCTTAAAGAACTAGGCTTGTTGAGAATTGACAAGTGTAATTATTGTACTTATGATTCGGTTGATGTATTCTTTTCATACAGAAAAGAACACGGAAACACAGCCAGACACAGTGCTGTACTAAAACTAAATAAATAACAAGGGGAGTTTTACATGTCAGTTATAGATAAATTATCATCAATCAGTGACACATTATCAAGCGTTTTCCAATATGCACAGCAAAATCCTGAGATTAAGGAAGATTTTGATGAATATCTCAAGACGATTGGAGCATACAATGCGCCTGCTTCCGAATTGAACTCCATACTTGTGACATATGTTTTTGAAAGGATGTTTCATAAAGGTGCTGACAGTGTATTTTCAATGTATCTGAAAGAAAAAACTGATATTGATTCAAATACAAAAAAAATTGTAATGGCCTTGCAAAACTCAATTGATGCACTTTTTGAAGTAAAATCAGTACAAAAAAACGGTTTTGACTTATATAGCCTCGTAAATGAAAAAAAATATTTTGCAATGCCTCTTGTTAAAATGAGCCATTTAAGAGGAATATACAAAGGCAATTACCTTCTTGCAAGAATTTTCCCTTATGAGAATGAATACTATATCATTGAAATAAGAGAAACATATTCATCTTTGGATAAAGATAAAGTGCTAAGATATGCGGTTGCAAAAATTATCGAACAGCCCGAAAACCTTTATAAAGACAACAATGAAAAATTACAGGAAATAGAAAATGAAATATCAAAATTTACCGAAAAATTTATTTCCTGCTTTGGTACAGATGAAGTAATAACTACAAACGAATATGTTGACAGTCTTATCAGTGAATTTAACGACTATTATTTTGATTCTTCAAAAGATCCGTCTGCAATAAAAGAATTAATAAAACCTATTGAAAACTATGCTTATTTTAAAGTCCCTGAATTTAACAGCAGCTATGATAATTATATCGAGTCTTCAATGGCGGGATTTGCAAGCCACAGTTCGAGATATGATGTGGGTGTTATTTTTGACAAAGAACTCGGAATGTTTATAGTTCCGTTTTACGGAACACTTTGCCATATCTTTGAAACAGAAAATTACAAAGATATACAGGGCTGGGATGAATGCATAAAGGCTTTTATGGAGAATGATAAAATTCCTGCAGTGCTTGTTCAAAGACTGGCAGACAAATACTCCAATTTTGTCTGCATATTAAATGAATTATACGACACTCAGAAGACGCTCAATGAGTTTTTGGAGGAATATAAGCTTGATTACCTCAAAAACAAAATTTACTCTCCCACAAGCGTCCTGTACGCCTCAAAATCATTCGGTGACTTAATGGGCTTTATACCGAGTGAAGAAGAAATAAAAGCTAAAGAAATACAAACAACAAAAGGTGCAACAATAGGCAGAAATGACCCTTGCCCGTGCGGAAGCGGCAAAAAGTATAAAAAATGCTGCGGAGCTATGCTATAATAATAGTATGCAGACAATTTAGGGGTAATGGATGAATCATCTTCTTATTGATGTGAAGTGTGCTGATGCAGACACAAAACTCAAAGCGCTTAATGAGTTAAAAAATGTATGCAGCCAGTGCAGAGCGTGCGAACTTGCAAAAACAAGGACAACTACTGTTTTCTCTGACGGTTCTCCTGATGCAAAGATTATGCTTATAGGAGAAGCACCGGGTGCGGATGAAGATGCCTCAGGCATACCGTTTGTCGGAAGAGCAGGTCAGCTGCTGAATGAATTTCTTCAAGAAACCGGTATAGACAGGCAAAAAGATTTGTATATATGTAATACAATAAAATGCAGACCGCCCCAAAACAGAGTTCCGTCTAACGAGGAAAAACTTGCATGTCAAGCATATCTCATCGGACAAATTTCTATTGTCAGACCTAAAATCATTCTCTTATGCGGCTCGACTGCTGCCCAAACATTCATAAAACAGGAATTTAAGATTTCAATGATAAGAGGTAAATGGCTTAATATCTTTGATAATATTGAGGTTATGGCAATATTTCATCCTTCTTATCTTTTGAGAAATCATTCAATGGAACAGGGAAGCCCGAGATGGCTTATGCAAAAAGATTTGGAAAATGTAAAGAAAAAATTGGACGAAATTTTAACAAAAGCGACTATTTGATTGGTTATGCAGATGCAGAATTAATATAGCTTATACTGTTTAGTTGCTTATTCTAATTAATACAATTATAATTTTTAAATTTTCTATAAATCACAGATGCAAAAATTAAACTCATAAACAAGAAAGAAGTTGCAAGACCTATCCAGAAGCCTCTTAAAGACATATGGTAGTGATATGCAAGAAAATAGCCAAAAGGCAGACCAAAAAGCCAGTAACCGGAAATAAGAGAAACTGATGCAATTTTAGTCATTTTCAATCCCTTTAAGATTCCGCTCAAACTGACCTGCAAACCATCAAACATTAAATAATACGCTGCAATATGGAGTATTGGCAAACCGAGCGCAAGCATTTGCGGATTTTTTGTAAAAATTTCAAACAGTTGTTCAGGGAAAAAGATTAAAAGCACTGAAAATGCAGCCATAAAAATTACTGACATTGAAGTACCGCATACAGAATACCTTTTTATTTCAGTCAAATTGTGCGCACCGTTAAAATACCCTACCTTTATGGCAATTGCGGCAGAAATAGACATTGGTATCATATACGCGGTTGAAGTGATTGTAACACCGATATTATGCGTAGCAGCGAGTATACCGGCTTCTCTTCCAACAAGAATTGTTATGAGATTAAAGCCAAGAAACTCTAAAAACATAGCAATGCCGATAGGATAACCTATTTTTAATAGTTGCTTAATAAGGTTTGTGTCAAACGGATTTTTAAAACGTATTAAGTCAAAACAATAAACAAGCAGTATTAACCCCATAAGTGTCCTGACAATAAACGCAGCCAGTGCAAGCCCTATTACACCCAGCCCGGGTATGGGGCCAATTCCGAATACCAGTGAATAAGCCAGAATAAAATTTAATATAAGGGCTAATACCAGTATTAAATTTGGAAATGCCACAATTTCATACGCCATCAAAAATTCTCTTAAACACTGATATAGATACATTCCAAACAGTGAAAATGCACAGATAAAAACATATTCTTTAATCATCGGCACAAGTACCGTCTCAAATCCCATTTTTGGAATTACAGGCACCATCAAAAGACAAATAGCACAAAAAATCACAGCAAGAATAAGTGCATAATTTAAAACCGTTATCAAAAATTTCTTTGTGGGCTTACGATTTCCGCGAAGATTCGACATTTGTATCGAAATAGCCGACATTAAGCCCATACCCATAATCAAAATACAAAAAATTATTGAATTAGCTATACTTATTGAGGCGAGAGTATTTGTAGCGTGCTTTGCTGCGATAAATACATCCGTTGCACCGATTAAAACCTGTCCGAGATTACCGATTATCATCGGGATAGAAAGGCTTATTATCTCAGTAAAGTATTTTTTATATGATGTTATTTTTTCGACTAATTGCATGGTATATAAAATTTAGCACAACCAAACTATTAAGCAAAGTTATACAAAAGTAACAATATATATCTAAAAAACTGAATTTATTATATAATTTCAATAGTGGAAATTTTATTGACGGGGAGAAAATGCCTTTTAGTTTTAAAAAACTGCAAATTGAAGATGTAATTCTTGTAACTCCTAAAGTTTTTGGTGATTCACGCGGATTTTTTATGGAAACATATCAGAAATCTGCATTTTGTGAGAACGGTATTACTGATGAATTTGTTCAGGACAACCACTCAAAGTCAACAAAAGGGGTATTAAGAGGTCTTCATTACCAGACAAATCCAAAATCACAGGCTAAACTCGTGCGCTGTTCTAAAGGTAAAATTTTTGATGTGGCAGTTGACTTAAGACAAAATTCAGCTACATTCGGCAAATGGGTTGGAGAAATCCTTTCAGAAGAAAATAAAAATATGCTCTATATACCGGCAGGATTTGCTCATGGCTTTGTTGTACTCAGTGATGAAGCTGAACTTATATACAAAGCATCTAACGAATATTCTCCGGAAAATGACAGAGGCATAAGATGGAATGACCCTGAAATAAACATTAACTGGGGTATTGATTTTGACCCTCTTATCAGTGAAAAAGATTCTAAACAGCCATATTTAAAAGACGTTAGCAAGGAGGATTTATTTTGAAACTTTTAGTTACAGGCGGAGCAGGTTTTATTGGAAGCTGTTTTGTTCGTCATATTCTTAACAAATATCCGGAATACAAAGTAATCAACCTTGATGCGCTTACTTATGCAGGAAATATTGAAAACCTCGATGATGTTAAAGATAATCCTAACTATACATTTGTGCACGGAAATATCTGTGACAAAAAACTTGCAAAGGAATTAATTATAGACGGTAGTGTTGATGCAGTTATAAATTTTGCCGCAGAAAGCCATGTAGACCGCTCAATTACAGGACCTGAAATATTCATTGAAACAAATGTTCAAGGTACTTTAAACCTTCTTCAGGCAGCTAAAGAAGCTAAAACTCACAGATTTTTGCAGGTATCTACTGATGAAGTATACGGTACACTCGGTAAAGACGGATATTTTTATGAAACAACACCGTTAGCGCCAAATTCACCCTATTCCGCATCAAAAGCAAGTGCAGATATGCTCGTCAGAGCATATTATGAAACTTATAAAATGCCTGTATTAAATACAAGATGCTCAAACAACTACGGACCGTACCAGTACCCTGAAAAGCTTATACCGTTCTTTATCTCACAGCTTTTAAAAGGAGAAAAAGTTCCTGTTTACGGTGACGGATTAAATGTAAGAGACTGGCTTTATGTCTATGACCATTGCAGTGCAATCGATACTGTTTTGCATAAAGGCAGGGTTGGCGAAGTCTATAATATAGGCGGACATAACGAAAAAACCAATATGGAAATAACAAGAATTATTCTTGACGCAATGGGTAAGGATGAAAATTCAATAAGATACGTAGAAGACAGACTCGGCCATGACAGAAGATACGCTATAGACAACCACAAAATCCAGACCGAACTCGGCTGGGAACCGTCATTAACTTTTGAAGAAGGCATAAAATTAACTATTGACTGGTATTTGAAAAATCAAGATTGGATGAAGTCAATCGAAGCGAAGAAGGCGAGTCTGGTATAATGTGTGACAGTCTGGGGAAAATACTTGTAACAGGTGCAAACGGAATGCTCGGGCAGGATTTGTGTCCAATGCTGGAGGATTGCGGCTATGAAGTTGTTGAGACAGATATTGATAACCTTGACATTACTGATGAATTACAGGCTATGCGAGTAATTTCCGATGTAAAACCTGATTATGTAATTCACTGTGCAGCATATACAAATGTTGATAAGGCAGAAGAAGATTTAAAAACAGCAGAGTTGATAAATTATATAGGCGCACAAAACATTGCAAAAGCGTGTAATGCTTGTGATGCGGTTATGATTTATATATCAACTGATTATGTATTTGACGGTACGGCACAGGCACCTTACAAGCCTGACAGCAAGACAAATCCTGTTAACAACTACGGACTTACAAAATTACAGGGCGAAACAGCCGTACAAAAATACTGTGAAAAATATTATATAGCAAGAACTAGCTGGCTGTATGGGCATCACGGCAAGAATTTCGTGGAGACAATGCTGTCTCTGGCAGACAAACCTGAGATAAAAGTAGTTGATGACCAGATAGGCTGCCCTACATGGACTGTGGATTTGTCGGAAGCAATCATAAGCTTAATTGAAGAACATGCGCCCTATGGCATATACCATGCCTGTGGAGGCGGAAGCACTACGTGGTATGGCTTTGCAAGAGAAATATTCAATCTTGCTGATATAAAGGTAAATCTTTTACCTTGTACAACAGAGGAGTTTCCCAGACAGGCAAAAAGACCGGCATACAGTATAATGGAGAATGCAGGCTTGTTGAGAGATTGGAAAAGTGCACTTAATGATTACATAGAATTGAGGGTTGAATGAAAGGTATAGTTCTTGCAGGCGGAGCCGGTACAAGGCTCTATCCCAGTACAATGGTTGTATCAAAACAGCTGCTGCCAATTTATGACAAACCAATGATTTACCATCCTATATCAGTACTTATGCTTGCAGGTATTAACGATATTCTTATTATTTCTACACCGCAGGATTTGCCTAACTTTAAAAAGTTACTGGGCGATGGTTCTCAGTTCGGAGTCAGATTCAGTTATAAAGAACAGCCTTCACCGGACGGACTGGCACAGGCTTTTATTCTCGGCGAGGAATTTATCGGGGAGGATTGTGCAGCATTAATTCTCGGAGATAACATATTCTACGGTCCCGGTTTTTCTGGAACATTAAAAAAAGCTGTTCAAAGAGCAGAAAAAGACGGAGGAGCTACTGTTTTCGGTTATCAGGTAAAAGACCCCGAAAGATTTGGTGTTGTGTCATTTGATGAAAACGGCAAAGCACAGACTATTGAAGAAAAGCCGTTAAAACCAAAGTCTAACTATGCAGTAACAGGTTTGTACTTTTACGATAATAAAGTAGTTGAATATGCAAAAAATCTCAAGCCCTCAGCCAGAGGAGAACTTGAAATTACAGATTTAAACAGAATTTATCTAGAGAACAATACATTAAGTGTAGAACTTCTAGGAAGAGGTTTTGCATGGCTTGATACAGGAACACACCACTCTCTTTTACAGGCAAGCCAGTACGTTCAAACAATTGAAGAAAATCAGGGCATTAAAATAGCCTGCCTTGAAGAAGTTGCATACAGAATGGGTTATGTGACAAGAGAACAACTCCAAAAACAGGCTGAACAGTACAAAAATAACGAATACTTTAACTATATAAAAAGAATAATTTCTTAATTTTTACTCAATATGCACGAATTACTTTTAAACATAGTAGCTTTTATAAATAAAATAAACGAATATATGTTTGCACCTGCTGATTCGCTTTTAGAAAGACTTCCGTTTGCAGAGTGGCTTATTGACGCATTAAAAGACAGTTTTCATATGCTGCCGTTTCTATTTTTTATATTCGTTGTCATTGAAGTTATAGAGTATTTTTATTCAAACAAAATGTCTCAACTGGCAAAGTATTCAAGCAAAGCAGGGCCGTTAGCGGGAAGTCTTGCTGCATCTTTTCCGCAATGCGGATTTTCAGTTATTGCCAGCACACTTTATACAAAACGGCTTATTACAAAAGGCACGCTTCTTGCCGTATATCTTTCCACATCTGATGAAGCAATACCGGTTATAATGTCAGAACCGAGCAAAATACACCTTGTAGTACCTATTTTGCTTACCAAAATAGCTATTGCTATTATTGCCGGATATCTTATAGATTTTGTACTTGATCAGACAAAATCCCGCAGAAACAATGAAATAACAGATGATGCAGATGATGAACAGGGCTGCTGTAAACACCACATAAATAAACCAAGAAAAAGAGACCTGATTTATCATCCTGTGAAGCATACTTTTAACGTATTTATATTTATTCTTTTGATAACAATCGGGCTGAACTATTTTATTTTTAAAATAGGCGGAGAAGAAAATCTCCAGAAGTATTTTCTGCACAATTCCGTATTTCAGCCTGTAATCACTGCCATAGTCGGCTTGATACCCAACTGTGCTGTTTCAATTGCAATTACCCTAATGTATTTGAAAGGAGCAATAGGCTTCGGCTCTGTTATAGCCGGACTGTCATCCAGTGCAGGTCTCGGTATACTGGTTTTATTTAAAAAGAATGATTCTCTTAAAGATACATTAAAAATCCTACTTATACTTTTATTTGTAAGTATGTTCTGCGGAATAATAATACAGGCTGTGTACAATTAGACCTTACTCTTTTATGTTTTTCCATAATAGAATAAAGCAGATATGTAAATAGGAGGTATTTTTATGATTCTTGTAAGATGGATATGCTTTGCTCTTGCACTGATTTTTACTGCATGGCTTATACCCGGCATTGAGGTTAGCAGTTTTTTAAGTGCAATGCTTGCCTGCATAATTATTGCACTGATTAATACATTTATTAAACCGGTTATAGAGTTTATTTCACTGCCTTTAAACTTTTTGACAATAGGATTATTCAGCTTTGTAATAAATGCGCTTTTATTGATGCTTGCAGGATGGCTCACACCGGGTCTTGAAGTAGATGGGTTCTTAAGTGCACTGCTCGGCTCAATAGTACTTTCCTTATTCAGTATGGGAATAAGCAAAATTTAGGGCTTTTTATAAGTATTCAAATGGTTTCCGTCCATATCATACTTTTTGACGAGACCATTTGAATCAGGCTCAAAATATCCCAAAGGAGTGCCGTCTTTATCATAAAACATGGTTCTTGTTCTTGATACAGCTTTAAAGTATCCTGCAGCATGCCCGTATTTATCATACACTATAGTTTTTCCTATTTGATTAGTTTTGTATTTGGATAGAACATTACCATTTTTATCGTATTTTGTTGTCATGCCAAAGGCATCATCAATATAGTACCCTGTCTCAGAGCCGTATGTGTCATATTCAATAACCGAAATATTAGATTTAACATTGTACTGTCCCATACGGACACCGCTTTTTTGTATAGTATTAACGCCGGAGCCAATCCCCTGATAACTCTGAGTATAGCTGACAGCAGCATTTGCTGCACAGAATAACACTGATTGCAACAGAACAAAACTAATAACCGGTAAATATTTTATCTTCATGTAATCTCCTCATCCCTGATTATATTTTATATTAAATTCAGGATAAGGGAAATTGATTGCAAAGATATATTAAATTACGAATTTTCTATTATTGTTTGTTTTGAAGCAACACCTAGCCCCAGTCCTGCAATTACATATGTTGCAAGTGCAAGCAGGTAATTCCGTTTAAGTACATTTTTATTCAAAGCACCTTTTAATACACCTTGCGGAACCTTTTTAATTGCATTTATACCTTTTAAAGATGCAGTACCTTCTTCAATTATTGTCGGCAAAAATGCAGCAAATCCAAGACCAAAAGCATTTCTTTCAATAAAATTCTTCTGACCGTCTTCACGTTTACCCAGCAGTTTTGATGCAATAAGAAGTACCATCGGAGCAGCCATAGCATATCTTCTGGACTTCTGAAGCATTTTCAATATAAAATTCTTTGAGTTTGAAGCATGACCTAATTCATGAAGTATCAATGAAGGTTTAGTTTTAGGTGCGACAGCCAATTTTGCCTCATCCAGATAAAAAGCATTTTTTCCGTTAGCTACAGTCTCAATTTCATTATACAAAGCAGGATTGGCAGAATATCTGTATTTGTTAGCGTGGTCAATAAAATCAACCGTAACATCCAGTTTATTACTTTTTATCATTGAGTCTGCAATTTTATTTACATTTTCAGCAGATGTAAATTCTTTTCCTGCCTCAAGTTTCTTTGCAAAAAATTCAGAACCTTTTTGCAGACCTACAGCAACAGCCTGCAATAATGCTGCCAGACCCAGTGTTTTTGCAGGATTTTCTACCCTTTCTTCTCTGTTTTGATTGTAATAAGGGTATTCGACTCCGCCCTGCCAGTACGGAGAATAAGAATTTGTATATGGTAATTGTGAATAATTATTTACACTAATTGTATTCATAACTTCATGCCTTCATTTATTATAAAACATGATGAATAAAAAATTTGCTATTGCGCTAAAAGAAAAATACAATTTTTAATATATGGACAAAGAAAAAAATTGTTATTATGATAACATTATGTTATTATGATAACAATAATACTCAGGAGAGAACATGAAATACCAAAAATTAGCGGCAACAATAATAACAGCAAGTATTTTTGCAATGAATCTTATGCCTGTGGCATGCATTGCAAAATCCAAAACAATTGAAAACACAGACAAAAAATCTAAAAAGACAAAACTCATAAAATCTCAGGTTTCTGAATACAGATTTGATTATATTAATTCGGACTGGTGGAAGTCTTTTAATGACGAATATCTTAATGAATATATAATAAAAGCGGTTGAGAATAACTATGATTTAAAAATTGCCACACTTCGTGTAGAGCAGTACAGGCAGATGACCAAGCTGCAGCTTGCGAGTGAACTTCCTACGGTAAGCGGCGGGTTTGCCCCCACCGGTACAAAACTGCCGGGAGTAACAAATACAAGCGGAACATGGGCATTTCCACTTCTTGTCAGCTATGAAGCAGATATTTTCTTAAAAAACAGAGATAAAACAAAATCTGCAAAAAAAGACTGGGAAAAATCAAAAATAGAAGAACGTTCTTCATATATTACCGTAGTATCAGCAGTCGGTGCCACTTATTTCAACATTGTACGTGCTGATAAATTAATAGAACTGCAAAAGGAAATAATTGCATCAAGAAAACAAATATATGAACTTATGTCAGAAAGAAACAAAGCTGGTCTAACATCAACCGCAGATGTTGTACGCGCAAATAAGGCTTATGTTGCAGCAACCGCTGATTTAAAAGATCTCGAAAAATCGAGAGCAACGCTTTTAAACAGCCTTGCTGTATTGATAGGAGAAAGTCCGGCTAATGCACAGCAGCTAAAAAGGAAAAAATACGAAGATACTTACCTTGTAAAAATACCTGAATCTATTCCTTCAGAAATTATTGACCAGCGTCCTGATTATCTTGCAGCAGAAAAATCTGTAGAAAAAGCAGGTATTGATGTCAGAATAGCTAAAAAAGAATTTCTTCCTAAAATTAATCTCATAGGACTTCTTGCTTTTAGTTCATCATCATTCGGCAATGTTTTTAACTGGAGTAACAGCTTAGGAATACTTAGTGCAGGTTTGATGGCTGATTTATTTGCTGGAGGGAGAAAGGTTGCAAACCTGAGACTTAAGAAAAATCAGTACGAACAGATTCTTCACAACTATTATAATACCAATCTTAAAGCAATCCAGGAGGTAAATGATTCTCTTGTTTCTTTAAAACAGGATGATTCAAAATACAAAACTAATCTTAAGGTATACAAACTTGAACAAAAAGATTTTGATTACAGCACTGTTAAGTATGAAGAAGGCTTGATTTCATATCTTGATTTACTCCAAAGAAAAGAAAATCTCCTTTCTTTGAACAAACAGGTTGTTTCCAACAAAGTCGACTGCAACATTGATTATATAGGTCTGTACAAAGCAGTCGGAGCAAAACTGTAGTTTACACTCTAAATAACCACACTTCTTATATAAGAACTATTATACCGCTATAACGAACCTCCCTAAACTCGTAAGCGGTATTTTCTTAAATTTTATGTTAAAATTATTTAAAATTCTGTCTTATTCAGGCAATTTTTTAGTTTTACTGCATTGAAATAATTATGAACATATCTCTTAAAATAAATATGCTGCAACAGGCAGTAGCAAGAAACAGATTAAAGTCTTTTGTACGTTCCTGCATCAATAATGAGTATGAACTCACAAATGTAAAAAGTGAATTCATACGTCTAAATAACGTTTGTAAGCAAAATGGCATTCACCTGCTGTTCTGTGATGGAACAGAACGACTTTATAAGTACCTGATGGCACATAATAACATCAAATTATCTAATATTTTACTCGGTGAACTCGGAAAAATTTATGCCAGAAGCGGCAATATTCATCTTGCAGAAGGAGCACTGAATAAATCTTTAGAGATAAGTAGAACTATGGACGACAAATTACATGTGCTAGCACGCCTGACTGATTTAGAATTTTTATACAAGGATTGCGGCGACAAGAAAAAACTGTATGGTGTTTTAAAAGATAAAATAAAATACTCGAAAGAAGTAATTAAGAATTACGAACATTACGCATCAAATTTTGATACACTGACTAAAACACCTGCAACCAAAAACAGTATAAAAATACAACTTGCATACGCATATACAAATCTCGCTGATTTGCTTATGCGTAAACATCCGCAAGACAGTCTTAAACTTGTAGAAAAAGCAAAACAGATATATATGGAACTTGCTCAACAAAGAGAAATCAAATATCTTGATGTTAAACAAAACATCATAAAAAGTCATATATATAAATAATAAATTTAAAATTACTTTTTTAGTTAACAAAACATGATTGCGATAAAATGCAAAAATAAACCGATAAGGAAGATTTATGAAAGCACTAATCTGGAATGATAACGGAAAAATTAAGCTTGAAGAAAAGCCTTTTCCAAAGATTAAAGATGAAAGAGATGCAATAGTAAAAGTTGAATTATCATCTATCTGCACAAGTGATTTACACATAATTCACGGTGCTGTACCTTCAGCTGTACCTAATACAACACTAGGGCATGAGTTTGTGGGTAAAGTCGTCGCAATAGGTTCTGCGGTTAAAAACTTGAAAATAAATGACAGAGTAGCTGCTAATTGTATAACTTTTTGCGGTGAGTGCTGGTTTTGCAGACAAGGTTTTATAAATAACTGCGAAAAAGGCGGCTGGGAAATAGGATGCAAAATTGACGGATGCCAAGCAGATTATGTACGTGTACCGTATGCGGATACGGGCTTGACTAAAATACCCGACAAAGTCAGCTATGAAGATGCACTTTTTGTCGGAGATATACTCTCAAGCGGATATTTTGGTGCAGAATTATGTGAAATCAAATCAGGGGACACTATTGCAGTAATCGGATGCGGTCCAGTAGGAATCTGCGCAATGCAATGTGCAAGAATACTCGGTGCAAAAAAAATTATAGCAATTGATATTAATCAATGGCGTCTTGATTTTGTTCAAAATAATAACCTTGCAGATATATATATTAATTCAAAGACGGAAAATGTCGAAAATATAGTAAATAATGAGACAAATAAAAGAGGCGCAGATGGAGTCATAGAAGCAGCAGGCGGAAGTAACACACTGGCTCTTGCATGGAAAATAGCACGTCCAAATTCAATTGTAGGAATAGTAGCAATGTATGAAGAACCTCAGATTCTGCCTTTGCCTCAAATGTATGGGAAAAATTTAATATTTAAAACAGGCGGTGTAGATGCTATACATTGTGAAAAGCTTTTAAATTTGATAGAAGAAGGAAAGATTTCCACTGACATGTTAATAAGCAAAAAGTATACTCTAAACGACATCGTCAATGCATACAACTTTTTTGAGAATAAAGATAACAACTGTTTTAAAATAGTTATCCAAAGTCCTTCTTATGCTTAGCAATATTTCAAGCGGCTTTTCTGTTATTATCATTCCGCCTGTGGTTTGAACGGATTACATTAGTTCAATTTGAGAAGCACAAACAACTGGCAACTGTGAACTTTTTACAAATTTCATATCTGGAACGGTTTTGGAATCTATGAAAGACTATCTGAGAATAGTTAAGAGCCTATAATAAGCTAAATTCTACTTTCGAACATTTTCTTAATTAATGTAAAATCAAGCTATACGTATAATTTGCCCTTCTCATACTTCATAAATTTCGGCTTCTTGTCAAGAAAAATACCCTGGATTGGATTCGAACCAATGACCTACCGCTTAGAAGGCGGTTGCTCTATCCAGCTGAGCTACCAAGGCATTTAAACAAAATATTCAATCTATACTTTATTTATAGCATATAAATATTTTCATGCAACCGAAAAAATTTTAAACAATAAGTGCTTTACAATTAATTATTTTTTGATTAATATAAACATACTCTAATCAATTTGAATCTTACTCATTGGAGGAGTGCCAGAGCGGTTGATTGGAGCAGTCTTGAAAACTGTCGTACGTTTGTAGCGTACCGTGGGTTCGAATCCCACCTCCTCCTGATTTTAAAAGTTCCACTTATAGTGGAACTTTTATTTATATATTTATATACTAAGATAGAATTATGACTCAAAATTTAAAACGAACATTATCCCTTTCTGATGCAGTGTCTATCGTTGCCGGTTCAATGATAGGATGCGGAATATTTATTGTATCTGCCGATATAGCAAGACAGGTGAATTCAGGACTCTTATTAATATTCACTTGGATTCTTGCAGGATTTATAACCTTATGCGGAGGTCTGTCATTATGCGAACTGGCAGCCAACATTACAGAAGAAGGCGGACAGTATGTTTATCTTAAAAAGATTTTTAATGAAAAAATTGCGTTTCTGTACGGATGGACACTTTTTCTTGTAATACAAACAGGAACAATAGCTGCCGTATGCGTAGCATTTGCAAAATTTTTCGGAATACTTATACCCTATATAAGTACGGAAAATATACTTTTTAGGCTGGGTTGTTTTAATTTTTCTACACAGCAGATGTTTGCAATTTGTACTGTAATCTTTTTGAGTTATATAAATTCAAAGGGAATAAAGTACGGTGTTTTAACCCAAAATATTTTTACGGTAACAAAAGTTTTATCTCTTGCTGGGCTGGTTATAGTAGGCTTGTTATTTGGATTCAATGCACATATTTTACAAGCCAATTTGCACATGCCGGTACATTTTACCTTTGAGACAATTAATATAATGGCGGTTGCAATTGTAGGTGCTTTATTTGCTTCGATAACCTGGAATAATATTACTTTTATTGCAGGAGAGGTCAAACATCCGCAAAAAAATATACCTAAAGCGCTTGTCTTTGGAGTAGCGCTTGTTGTTTCGCTTTATCTTCTTATGAATCTAATATACCTGGGAGTATTGCCTCTGAACGAAATTCAGACAGCGCCTCAGGATATAGTTGCAGCACAGACAATCGGATCTATATTCGGGAATACAGGCAGAGATATTATTGCTGTAATAATAATGATATCTGCATTTGGATGTGCAAACGGAATGATTTTAACTGGTTCGCGCGTATACTATAAAATGGCTAAAGACAGAGCATTTTTCAGACCTCTCGCATTAATAAACAGAAAAACAAAAGTCCCTGTAAATTCTTTATGGGCACAATGTGCCTGGATTTGTATATTGATTTTGTGGGGCAATTACTCTGAATTATTGGACTTTGTAATATACGCTTCTTTACTGTTCTATATACTGGTAACAGCAGGTATCTTTGTATACAGAAGCAAATATCCTCACGCAAATAAAAAATTCCGAATAAATAATTTTTTTCCTATTACTTTTCTTATACTCGCAACTTACATAATTATTTGTCTTTCGATATATAAGCCTTTATACACAATACCGGGACTGCTTATTACAATCGCCGGTATACCTGTGTTTCATATTTGGAAAAAATCGAATAAATAAATCTTAGTCCCAAACATCATCATCATTATACATTTCTTCAAATGTTTCTCTTAAAGAAGCAAAAATTTCTTCTTCGCTTCTCCAAAAATCCCGGGTGTCATATAAAGAAGGATCTGGTATATGATTTTCTCTAGCCCATGCTGTTTTGCGAACAGAAGCTGCTATTGATTCGTCACTCATTACCAAGTTACGCATAGATTTTTTATATTCTTCCCATGCTTTTTCTTTTGCCTCGTCATAATATACATCTATTTTCGAAGTATTTGAAGGTTGTATTTCTTTTTCTTCTTCTGATGCTGCACCAAAACTGACTACATCTGTCTGCAAGTTTTTAACAGGATTATTAAATACTGGTTGTTGTTTATTTTGATTAATTGTTCTTGAAAAATTACTAAAAGAAACTGGGGATAGACGCATTTTATATCTCCTTATATTAGTATTGTTATGCTTTGTAATTTACTGATTTTTTAACTAAAGTGTCAAATGGTTCAAATGTTTTAGAATCAATAATATATACAGAAGGTTTAAAATTATCTTCAACAGAACCATTTTCCGTCATATCTTTTGCTTCGGCTTTTTTAGCACGAGAGGCTTCCATTTTTTCCATTACTTTTTTAACATAGTCAGCAGAAGGAGTGGCTAAAGTAGGAGTAATGATTCTTTTGCAAATAATCTGAGAAACTACCAGAGTAAATATTACCCCTAAACCTGCTTTTGCAGCTGTTTTTGATTTTTTGCCAAGACTATGCTTAACCATATCAAGTGTATAATCAGGATTTGCATCCTTCAATTTTTCATATATTGTTTTAGCAGCATCATCATTGAAATACTTTTCAAAGTATTTTTCAAACATTTTCTTATTAGTTTTATCTATAGGTCTTTTAAGCAATATAGGAATTAAAACATTATAAAATCCGTTTGATAAATCGTTTGCTGCAACAAATTTTCTTTTATCTTCAGGAATTCTCTTATTGTTGTAACTTTGATATGTATAATAACCACAATTCAAAGCATCTTTTGTAACAGTAGAAACCAATGCCAGAGTTGCTGCAGCTTTCATAGGATCTTCAGGGATCCATTTTTTCATAAACTTGTTATTTAATATATTCTTATAAAGATTTCTTGTATTTATCACAGGAGCCATTATTTAACCTCCTTTGCTTTTTTATCCGCATCTGAGGCCGGTTGTTGAATTCCTAATTGTTTTGCTTTTGAAGCAGCCTTAGCAGCACTGAGTTTTGGGAATAATTTCTCCATTATCCTTGGATATGCCCAGTTAAGAATCCCGCATGTTGCAGGAAGTATTAACAACCCGACAATTACGCCTGCTCTGTCTTTAAACCCTTTAAATTTTGCTTCGGCTTTATTGATATGATTTATCAAATCTTTTTTAATAATAACACTTCTTCTGGCTGAATCTAGTGTTAGACCGTGATCTTTTAATCCGACTATGGGTTCATGAATATGAGCAAGAAGTTTTTCATAAACATCTTTCTTTATTTTTTGTTCTTCACTTAAAGGAACAGCCTTAACACGCAAGATACTTTCATATTCTCTTTTCAAATTATTAAGTTTATTTTTATATATCTCTAATTTTTTAGAATGTAACTCTGATGGACTCAACGATTTTGAAGCAACTTCATTATTATACTTTTCAAGAAGTTCTGCTCTAATCTTAGAGGTTTCTAATTTTACGTGTGCCTCATATTCAATCTGAGCATCTAATTCTTTTACAGCTTTTTCCATTGCTTTTGCATCAATTTTATCTAGAATTGTATGATAATCAAGATTTCTTGCTTTTGCGACTTTTTTAACATGGTATTTGACAAATTCATTATAATCTTTTTCAGGCAATACTTTTAAAGCTTCTTCATTAAATCCGAAGTCATTTTTCAAAACATCTTTATAACATGCTTTACGTTTATCATTCAGCATATCCAGTTTTACTAAATCTTTTGTTTTAATCTTACTTACATCCATCGTCTTACGGCGCTCAGATAAAGTATCATAAAAAGCTCTATCCTGCATTTCTCTGACTTTTTTATTTATCCAGTCCTTTTTCTTTTCGGGTTCTTCACCATTTCTTATACAATCAGCATAATAAGTACGGTATTCTTGCTTAAGACGTGGCAAGAGTGCTGCTTTGGGAGGTTTTGCAGAAAGATCAATTTCATCGACACCAAAGCTTGCTGCATGACGGTCTAATAAATTATTAAATTTTGTCATGACCCAATATTGAGTTGCAATTGTAATACCTGCAGATATAGGCTGTCTTAAAGAAGTATAATATTTACTGTCTTTATCTTCTTTAGACATGGGGTTGAAAGCAATAAAAATAGGAGCTATAGCTGCAGTTCCGAAAAAAGTAACCCAGTTGTTTAACATCTCACCGCTTTTTCTGTAAAGATAAAGCAGAATTTTTCTTGAACCATGTGAATTTTCGTAAATAGCATCGGACAAAGACCTGATTTTTGTATAATTTGCCTTAAAAGCAGGTTTGTTTGCAACATTTACATTAGATGCCGGTCGCATCCTATAAGCTGTTTCGTAATCTGTATTTACCTTCATTTTCCCACCTTAAACACACTTCTATATAGACAAAAAGTCCAACAAAATAAAAATTGCGCATTATCCCCTGATTTGTTAAGTTATATTAAAACAAAAAAAATCATGAATAGATGACTTAATTTCATATTACATCAGACAAAAAATTTGTTAAGCGAATTTTTAACTTATATTAAAAAATTTATTAAAAAATCTTAATTTTCTTTACTATTTAGTATTTTTAAAATAGTATAATGATTAGTTATAAGAAAAAATAACCTTTCCAGTAAAAGTTTAGATTGAAAGAGGTCAATAAGTGGAAAATTTCGGACCGGATATCTTCGGAAGAAGAGAAAATGAACAAAATTCAGAAAATACACAGTCTTCAAACGTAGCTGATATTAAAGTTATCGGTGCCGGCGGAGGCGGCGGTAATGCTGTTAACAGAATGATTAAAGCCGGATTAACAGGCGTTGACTTCTGGGCAATGAATACCGACGCCCAGGTGCTCAAAATGTCTCTGGCTGATAACAAAATTCAATTAGGCAGCAAATTAACAGAAGGTCTGGGCGCAGGCGGTGACCCTTCTGTAGGTGAAAAAGCTGCTGAAGAAACAAGAGATCAGATTGTACAAGCACTTGACGGGGCTGATATGGTATTCGTCACAGCCGGCATGGGCGGCGGTACTGGTACAGGTGCAGCACCAGTTATTGCCAAAATTGCTAAAGAACTAGGTGCTTTAACAATCGGTGTTGTTACAAAACCTTTCAGTTTTGAAGGCAAAAGAAGAATGAATCAGGCTCAGCAGGGTCTTGAAAAATTAAAAGAAACAGTCGATGCTCTTATTGTTATACCTAACGACAAACTCCTTGAAGTTGTTGAAAGAAGAACAACGATGAAAGAAGCTTTTCAGGTTGTTGACGAAGTTCTTTTAAGAGGTGTCCAGGGTATCTCTGATATAATTACAGTTCCTGGACTTATTAACGTTGACTTTGCTGATGTTAAGGCAGTTATGCAGTCCAGCGGTTCAGCATTGATGGGTATAGGAAGAGGAACGGGAGAAGGCAGAGCAATGGAAGCTGCTAAACTGGCTATCAATTCTCCTCTTCTTGAAACTTCAATCAATGGTGCTTCCGGTATCATAATGAATGTAACAGGCGGTTCAGACATGACTCTGCATGAAGTTACAGAAGCTGCTCAGGTTATCCATGACGCTGTTGCTGAAGATGCTATTGTTACATTTGGTTCTGTTATTGATGACAGAATTCAGGGAGAAATCCAGATTACTGTTATTGCTACAGGCTTTGAAATGAAAACACCTGAAATGAATACTAAAAAAGAAACTGCAAAATCATTAAGCGCAGCAGATTTCTTCTCCGGTTCATTTAACACAGGCAGCCCTCTAAATCCTGCACCTTCTGCAGTACCCGGTGCGGTTCCTCAGCCCAAACCGGCTATATCTCCTCAAAAATCACAATCTGATTTGATGAGTATAATTGATATCCCTCCGTTCTTACAAAAGTAACGGTTGATGATAACAAAAAGACCTGATTACATCAATCAGGTCTTTTTTAATAAAAATTGAATACAAAAGAGAAAGTTTAATAATATGCAAAAGATTAATTTAAAAATACAAAAACTTGATGAAAAAGTAACAGTACCCTGCTATCAGACAGAAGGTGCTGCTGGTATGGATTTGTGCGCATTTTTAAAGGAACCTGTAACTCTAAAATCTCTGGAAAGGAAGCTAATCCCGACAGGCTTAAAAATGGAATTGCCTCACGGATATGAAGCGCAGGTACGACCACGCTCAGGCATGTCCATTAAACATGGTATCACTCTTGTTAACTGTGTAGGAACCATTGACGAAGACTACAGAGGAGAACTCTGTGTACCTGTTATAAACCTTTCTACAGAAGAATTTACAATACAAAACGGTGACAGAATTGCACAAATGATTATTGCACCAGTAACAAAAGCTGAAATTTCTGTTGTGACAGAATTATCTGATACTCAAAGAGGTGAAGGCGGTTTCGGCTCAACCGGTAAAAATTAGAGAAAAAATAAGAGGCTAATATATGAATAAACTTGCAGTCTTTGACTTTGATTCGACATTAATGGACGGAGAAACTATAGAGATTATAGCCTCTGAAATAGGACTGCAAGAACAGGTTGCTCAAATCACAAAGCGTGCAATGGCAGGGGAGTTGGACTTTTTTGACAGCCTTACATACCGCGTGTCTTTATTAAAAGGGTTGAAAGAAACCAGAGTTAATGACATCTGTCATAATCTGCCTTACATGCCCGGTGCTAAAGAAACAATTTCAGCCTTGAAAAATAAAGGATACACTGTAGTATGCTTTTCTGGCGGATTTAAGAATGCTACTGAATATGCAAAAGATATACTAGGATATGACGCAGATTTTTCAAATATCCTGCACTCCAAAGACGGCATGCTCACAGGACAGGTCGGCGGCGAGATGATGTTTTCTGACAGCAAAGGGCAAATGCTACAAAAACTGCAGACACTGCTTGGAGTAAACTATGAAAACACAATCGCAGTAGGTGACGGAGCAAACGACCTGAGCATGTTTAAATATGCAAAAACAAGGGTTGCATTTTGTGCCAAACAGTGTCTTATACAAGAAGCAACCCTTGTTGTTTATAAAAAAGATTTAACTGAAATTTTACGGATTATTTAAAAATAATCTCATCACCGTCTGCATCAACAGTAATTGTGTCACCAGCCTTGAACTCACCTGCAAGAATTTTCTTTGCAAGAGGGTTTTCAACAAGCTGCCTGATTGTACGTTTCAGAGGTCTTGCACCGTATACAGGGTTAAAGCCCTGTGTTGCAAGCACTTCTCTTGCGTCATCTGTTATTTCCAGTTTCAAATCTCTGTCTGCAAACAATTTTTCAAGTCCTTTAAAGTAGATATCAACAATCTTTTGCAATTGAGAAAGAGTCAATGCTTTGAAGAACACAATTTCATCGATTCTGTTTAAGAATTCGGGTTTGAAATGCTCCTTCATCAAATCCATAACTTTGTCTTTTGTCTGTTCAAAGTCTTTTTCTGAAAGCATTGAATTCAAACTGTTTTCCAAAATTATTGAACTTCCTATGTTGCTTGTCATAATAATGAGTGTGTTCTTAAAGTCCACTGTTCTGCCTTTGGAATCTGTCAAACGACCGTCATCAAGGATTTGAAGCATAATGTTGAATACATCCGGATGAGCTTTTTCTATTTCATCAAAAAGTACAACCGAATATGGTTTTCTTCTGACTGCTTCCGTTAACTGTCCGCCTTCATCATATCCGACATAACCGGGAGGAGCTCCGACTAGTCTTGCAACAGAGTGTTTTTCCATATACTCGGACATATCAATCCTGATAAGGGCATCTTCGTCGTTAAACAGGAATTCCGCTAGTGATTTAGCGAGTTCAGTTTTACCAACCCCGGTAGGTCCCAAAAAGATAAATGAACCAATCGGACGTTTCGGGTCTTTTAAGCCTGAACGTGCACGTCTTACTGCGTCAGAGACAACATCAACAGCTTCATCCTGACCGATTACACGTTTGTGCAAAAAGTCTTCCATTCGAAGCAGTTTGTCTCTTTCGCTTTCAACAAGTCTTGAAACTTCAATACCTGTCCATTTGCTTACAATTTCTGCAATGTCATCTTCGTCAACTTCTTCTTTCAAAAGCTGATTTTTAGGTTTTTCTTTCACATTTTTTTGTACATCTTCTAAACGCTTTTGAAGTTCAATCATCTTGCCGTATTTTAATTCCGCAGCTCTTTCAAGGTCAGCGTCACGTTCTGCAATATCAATCTGGGCTTTTGTTTTTTCGATTTCTTCTTTGATTTGAGCCTCATCCATAATACTGTTTTTTTCAAGTTCCCACTGGGTTTTGAGTTTAGTAATTTTTTCATCAAGCTCATTAATAGTTTTATTCAAACCGTCAATTTTTTTGATATTGTCTTCTGTCTGCTCTTCTTTTTGGATAGCTTTTCTTTCAATCTCAAGCTGCATTTTTTGACGTACAAGAGAATCTATTTCTTCCGGCATAGAATCAATATCAATTCTTAACGCGGAAGCAGCCTCATCAATAAGGTCAATTGCCTTATCAGGAAGGAATCTATCAGTTATGTATCTATCGGACAACTTTGCAGCAGCTACAAGAGCAGCATCTTTTATTCTGATTCCGTGGTGGATTTCATAACGTTCTTTTAAGCCTCTTAAAATGCTTATGGTATCTTCAACAGACGGTTCATCAACCATTACGGGCTGAAATCTTCTTTCCAATGCTGCGTCTTTTTCAATGTATTTTCTATATTCGTTGATAGTTGTAGCACCAACAGTTCTTAATACACCTCTTGCAAGCATTGGTTTTAAAAGGTTGCCTGCGTCCATAGAACCTTCTGTAGCGCCTGCACCTATTACTGTGTGCAATTCATCAATAAACAGAATAATCTCACCATCAGAAGCCTCAACTTCTTTTAAAACGGCTTTTAAACGTTCTTCAAATTCACCTCTGAATTTTGCACCTGCAACCAACGCACCGAGGTCTAATGCGATAAGCTGAGTATCTTTTAGGCTTTCCGGTACATCGCCTCTTACGATTCTCTGAGCCAGCCCCTCTACAATTGCTGTTTTACCTACACCCGGTTCACCGATTAAAACAGGGTTGTTTTTTGTACGTCTGTTTAAGACCTGAATAACACGTCTCACCTCTTCATCACGTCCGATTACAGGGTCAAGCTTGCCTCTTTGAGCCAGTTTTGTTAGGTTTTGAGAGTATTTTTCAAGTGCCTTAAATTTTTCTTCGGAATCTTTTGAATCCACTTTATTTTGTCCTCTTATTTTTTTCATTTCATTTAAAATTTTGTTTCTTGTAACGCCGAAACGCTCAAATAATTCTTTAGCTTTAGAACCGTCAAAAGCAGTTATAGCAAGAAGCATATGTTCTATACTGATATAAGTATCTTTTAAAGCTTCTGATTCTGCCTGAGCAATATCAAGAAGTTTTATTGTATCCTGAGACAGATAAAGCTGTTGTGTATTAACAGGCTGTTCCACTCTCGGCAGATTATTCAATTCTGACATAACTGCATCAACAAATTGCGGACGGTCAAGTTTTAAAGCAGACATATAGTCTTTTGAAATACCTTCTTTAGCCTCCAGCATTGCCATAATAATATGAGCAGGTTCCAATTGTGTATTCTGGAACTTTGCCATAAGCTGCTGGGATGAAAACATAATCTCCTGAGCCTGATTTGTTAGTTTATTGAAATCTATCATAGTATATACCTCACTTAATAATTTTTTATATTCTTATTTTAATGAGTTTTTTTCAAAAATCAGCAAAAATTAATCTTTATTTAATGATTTATAATTTCAAACACAAAGAAGCCCTGAAAAATCAGGGCTTCTATTATTATCAGATAACTTAATTTATTAATATCTGTAGTGAGCAAATGCTTTGTTAGCTTCTGCCATTTTGTGAGTGTCTTCGCGTTTTTTGCAAGCTGCACCCTGACCGTTTGAGGCATCTAATAATTCGGCAGTCAATTTTTCAATCATTGATTTACCGTGTCTTTTCTTAGCAGCTTCAATCATCCATGTAGAAGCCATACCCATGCCTCTGTCGGGTTTAACTTCAACAGGAACCTGATAAGTAGAACCACCGATTCTTCTTGCTTTAACTTCAAGCAAAGGAGTAGTATTTGTCAAAGCTTTTTTGAAAACTTCGATAGGATCTTCTTTTGTTTTTGCTTCAATATTTTCCATAGTTGCATAGAAAATCTTTTCTGCAATTGATTTTTTACCGCGTCTCATCAATCTGTTGATGAACTTAGCGATATCTACACTGTTATAAATTGCGTCCGGTGCCGGTATTCTTTTCGGCGGTTTATTTCTTCTTGACATCTTTATATTCCTTTTCTATTTACTTTTTAGCTCTTTTAGCACCATATTTGGATCTGCTCTGTGCTCTGTTAGCAACACCTGCTGTATCCAATGTGCCTCTTACGATGTGATATCTAACACCCGGAAGGTCTTTTACCCTGCCGCCTCTGATAAGAACAACACTGTGTTCCTGAAGGTTGTGTCCGATACCGGGAATATAAGATGTAACTTCAAAACCGTTAGTCAATCTAACCCTTGCAACTTTTCTCAAAGCTGAGTTAGGTTTTTTCGGTGTAGTTGTATAAACTCTTGTGCAAACGCCGCGTCTTTGAGGGCAGTTTGTAAGAGCCGGTGATTTAGTTTTATCAACTGAACTTTTACGTTCTTTTCTTACCAATTGTGCAATTGTTGGCATGATTTCTCCTTGTATATAAATTTATTTATTGTTATTTCAGGTTAGGTAACACACCTTAGCCTAATGTACAGGATTTGCAACGACGTCCTGTGCGTCATATCTTTTTCGGAAATCAGAATTCAGCACAAACCTGTACTCCCGATAGAGATACAATTATATAATTGTATAAACAAAACCTGATGTCAACGCTGACATCAGGTTTTTATTAAGATATAGTAAAGTTTTTAAGCGTTTTATTCTTTGACAACCCTTGCATGAAAGCCTGCTGCACTTATTTCTTTTGCTACAGAGTCTGCTTTTGCGGCATTAGCATAAGAACCCGCCTGCAGTACATAGCTTCCGTTAACCTCTTTTACAAAGGGACTTACAGAAAGGCTCGTATTCATAAGTTTATTCTGAGCCTGAATAGCCTGTTCAATTGTCGGATATGAACCAACATATACTTTTGACATCTTAAATGGTTCTGCTGATTGTTGTACAGGTATTGGCGGCTGAACTACAGATTTATGCTGCTGCGGATTTACATATTCAATAGGCGCAAGTTCGCTTCCGCCTTCTGTCTGTTCTTCATTGCGGGGAGATGGCTTATCAGATTTATTATTAATTCTATCCTTATCCGAAGGTTCATAATTAACCTCTTCAGATACAGCGCCATCTTCTCTTTTGGATACTCCCGGCATATTATCTTCCATCTGAATCCATCTCAAGCGGTCATCTATTGCCTGTTTTATATCACTTTCAGAAGACTCTTCAACGGTAGTCTGTGTTTCATCTCCGCCTATTTCAACATCAACATCCGGAGACATGCTCTTTATAAAATAAGTAATGATAATCAAAGAAACAAGAAATGTTACGATAAATAACACCCATGTTTGTTTAACTTTTCTTGAACGAGCCATATTATACTCCCCTGACTTTGCAAGTTGCCTCTAAAATTTCCATATCTTCTTCAATATAACGGTTCATGACATTTTTGGCAAATGTTTCAATATCAATTATACCCAAATCTGTTGTAAGCCCGCAGGCATCAACGGGAGCACCTGAGGGGTCAATATTAAGCCCTGTATGAATAAGACCTGATGTTGTCGATTTTGTTGCAATTGAAACAGATAATTTTTTATCAATGCCATTTATATTAACAAAGATGTCATCACCGCTTCTTCTTATAGAGTATTTATCACCGAGAATTTTTCTCAACTCTTCAATGATAATGCAAATCAAAAATCTCTGTCTGAGAACACATTCGGAAAGACTTATTCCAAACTGTTCAATAATAAAGCTAACCATTTTTTTGCTGTAAATCGGAGAATTTGATATTACATCTTCAATATCGACCATTTCCGTAATTTTAACATCCATTTCTCCGATAAAAGCAACAACGGCATCACCCAGAATATGAAAATTTTTGTAAATCCAGTGCGGTGCCAGCTGGCTTCCTATATACTTAATTTCATCTTTAATAAATAACGATTTCATGTTCCTCATCCCCGTTTATTCAAAGAGTTCTTCTATTATATTTAAATAACCGTTATGTGCAAGTGCTCTTTTTAATCTGCTGCATGATTCACACTTGCCGCAATGTTTTTGTGTATTGTTATAACAACTGTTAATAAGATTTAGAGGTACTTTATGTTCTACTGCCATTTTTACTATTTGATTTTTGTCAAAATCAATCAAAGGAGCACTGACACTTATATCATGATTTGTTGATGTTTTTAACACTTGATTCATATCGCTGATAAACTTTTTTGAATTATCCGAAAAAGTTGCAGCTTCTTCTTTATTTGCACCGATTACTATATAATCATATTCATACGAATCAGCATAACAGGCGGCAATATTTATAAAAACCCCATTTCTGTTTGGAACCCACACGCTTTTCATACTGTCATCGGTAACTGCCAAATCATCGAGAGATTCAATCCCAATATCAGGAACAGAATCAGCAGAAACAAGAGAGGAAGAAGTTATGTTTTTAAGCCAGTCCAATTTTATGCATTCGTGCCTGATATTATAAAAATCAGCAATATTTTTCGATGCTTCATATTCTTTGTTAAAAGCCTTTTGTCCGTAATCAAAGGTCAGAGCAAGCTTAAAATCTTTGTCCTTTGAAACCGCAAGAGACACAGCTGAGTCCAATCCCCCGGAAAGTAATATTATTGCTTTATTCTTCATAGTCTTTTTCGTTATCCAGTATATTTTGAGCCTCTTCTTTACAGATTACAGAGTATTTACCCTCGGCAAGAATCTCTTTAAGAACAGACTCTCCCTTTATATTATACATTGCAATGACAGCATTTCTCTGCACCTCTTCATCCTCATCAAAAAGCATATTTTTAATTAAAGATTCAGCCTCTTGCGTTTCATAATCCATCAAAGCTTCAATAGAATTTATACGAACCTGAGGATTTTCGTCATTAAGTGATTTTTTTAAGGCATTAAAGGTTCTGTCATTGTTAGGATTTAAACGGCATAATGCCTCAATTGCCTTCTCTTTAAGGTATGAAAACTTATCCATTATCCCGCTTTGATTTTCCAATACCTTAACAAGAGAATCAACCGCTCTCATATCGCCGATAAGACCGAGAGCAACCGCTGCAGACTCTCGAATATAAACAGACTTTTCATCCTCATCAGAAACAACATCCATTAGAGATGTAACAGCATATTTATCTCCGAGTTTACCCAGTGCATCCGCACAGCTGAGACGTATCTTATAATTCTCGTTTTTATCATTAAGACAATACAAAAGTGCATGAACAGAATTGTGGTCTTTGAGATTGGATATTGCTTTTGCACACAATACACGAACATTTGTGTAATAATCTCTGTGGTAATCAGCATTGGGTGTTCTGTCCCGCATAAGTAATAGTTCTGTTAAAGGCGCAAGAGAAGAAGAATCGCGATATCTGTCAAGTTCTCTTATAAGCCAGCATAAAACATCTGCTCTGTATTCAATTTTAAGAAAGTAATTAAATATGGCAATCAACTCCATCTCGGAGTATTTATTTTTCAATTTCTGCAAAAGGTCAAAAACTTTTGTACTGTCAGTATTTGTAGCTATCAGACAGTCAGACGCGATAATATTAAAATCAAGTGCATTATTATCAGACATGACCTTATTCATCTTGTTTGTTAATGTTATTTATAAATAAAAAACAAAAAGATATCAATTAATTAATACATAGTTTTAATTTTAATTTACAGGCTTGTATAAACTTAAATCACTGTTGATAATAAAAGTGACCTCATCTCCTGCTCTGATAACGGTCGGCTGTCCCATTTGGCGTATGGTTGTGGGCACAAGCTGCAAGGCACCTCGTTTCCAATCACCCGGATAGTGGGGCATTTTTGTGTAATAAGCAACAGATGCCAAATCCCCTCCTATTGTGGTAGAGCCTTTCCAGTATACATTTGCATCAAGCAAAAACTCATTACGGTCAGGGGTAATAACCTTATATATTTTTATTTTCATTGCTGCATTGATGCCTTCAACAGCCTCCAGAACCTCCTGAACTTCCCCCAAATACACGGAATTTTTTGGAATAACATTCGATTCTCCAATAAAAACATCAGCAGGATTTATAAAATACTGTACATCACCAACTTTTACAGTGGAAGTAGAAATGTCTCTCTGGCTTATTGCTTTCAAAAACGAACCCTTTGCTATACTTATAGGCTTATAATTTCTCAATGCAGTCTCTGCTATTACAGTTGTCATAGAGAATAAAAATATTAATGACAGTATTAAAAATCTTTTCATATATTTATTTTAATTAATATTCTGGATTTTTCAATGCGTTTTTTATAAAATTAAGGCACATAGACTAGTATTAGAAAGAGTTAAAAAATGTTAGATATTAAAATCATCAGAGAAAATCCAGAAAAAGTTAACGAACTTTTAAAAAGAAGAAATCCGGAACTTAGTATTGATGAGGTTCTTGAAATAGATGTTGAGAGAAGAAAAATTCAAACTCAAGCTGATGAATTACGTGCAAAAAGAAAATCAGAATCCCAAAAAATCGGTATGATGAAAAAAAATGGTGAAAACACAGATGCAATACAGGAAGAAGTAAGGGTTCTCGGTGACGAAATAAAAGCACTCGAAGAAAAAGAAGTTGAATTAAACGAAAAACAAAAAAACTTGCTTTTAAGCATTCCCAATATGCCCTGTGAAACAACGCCTATAGGAGCTGATGACAGTGCAAATGTCGTAAAAAAAGTAGTAGGTGAAGTAATAAAACCTTCTTTTGAACAAAAACCTCACTGGGATTTAACAGTAGAAAAAGACCTCGTAGACTTTGAAAGAGGGGTAAAAATTTCTCAATCAAGATTTTATATTTACAAAGGAAAAGGTGCTAAACTCGAACGTGCAATTATCAACTTTTTCTTAGATGTACATACATCAAAACACGGATACGAAGAAATCCTTCCGCCGGTTCTTGTAAACGGTATGGCAATGACAGGTACAGGTCAGCTTCCGAAATTTAAAGAAGACATGTACAAATGCGTGGATGAAGATTTATACCTTATACCGACTGCAGAAGTGCCTGTTACAAACATATACTGTAATGAAATATTATCTGAAGATGACCTTCCTAAATGTATGACGGCTTACACCCCGTGCTTTAGAAGAGAAGCAGGTTCCGCAGGTAAAGATACACGAGGTCTGATACGTGTTCACCAGTTTAATAAGGTTGAACTTGTTAAATTAACAACACCGCAGCAGGCACCGGAAGAACACGAAAAACTCACAAGAGATGCTGAAGAAATGCTTGAAATGCTCGGTTTGCCCTACAGACGCGTTGAACTCAGTTCCGGAGACATTGGATTTTCTGCAAGAAAATGCTATGACCTTGAAGTCTGGATGCCTTCTTACAATGATTACAAAGAAATTTCAAGCTGCTCTGTATTCGGTGATTTTCAGGCACGCCGCGCAGGTTTAAAATACAGAAGTAAAGAAACGGGCAAAGTCAACTACTGCTACACAATGAACGGTTCAGGTCTGGCTGTTGGCAGAACCTTTGCAGCTATTGTAGAAAACTTCCAGCAAGAAGACGGAACCATCCTTATTCCGGAGGTTCTTCAAAAATACACAGGTTTTGACAGAATATAAGGTTTTATATTGTGACAGAATCAAAAAAATTGGACAGAGGCTTTTTTATAACTTTTGAAGGTGCTGACGGCTGCGGAAAGACAACACAATCAGAACTGATAAAACAATACCTTGAAAATAAAGGCTATCAGACTATCTGGACAAGAGAACCCGGCTCCCCGGGTCTTGGCAAAAAAATAAGAGAACTGCTTCTGCACTATGATGGTGATGTTGCACCAAGATGTGAGGCATTTCTTTTTCTGGCAGATAGAGCCCAGCATATTGAGCACACAATAAAACCTGCTGTTGAAGCAGGAAAAATAGTTTTATGCGACCGCCACACTGACTCTACAATAGCATATCAGGGATACGGCAGAGGAGAAGATATCCAACAGCTTAAATACCTCAATAACCTTGCAACAGGTGATATAAAGCCGGATTTAACTTTTGTTTTTGACGTATCTACGGAAGTTGCCCAAACACGTGTAGGTGCTGAAAAAGACAGAATGGAATCAGCAGGCATGGAGTTTCACAGAAAAGTACGCGAAGGGTATATTAAAATAGCACAGGAAGAACCGCGCAGAGTTAAGGTTATTAATGCAGACAACTCTATTGAAAAAGTTTTTGACGACACTAAAAAACTTTTGGATGATTTTCTAAATCAATAAGAAAAATATTTATCGAAATCAACATCGTCAAAGCTGCATAAAAGCATATAGACCTCATCATCTTCGGGCATTCTTTGAAAGTTATATTCGTTAAAACGCCAGATTTTCGGATTAATACCTTTCACCTGTACAATTCCTTTATCAAACAGAATTTTAAGTTTTTTCTTAACTGTGTCGAGCGGCATATCAAGATGTTTGCTCAATTCAACAGCAGTAATGCCGTCATCATGGCTGCATTTTTCAGGTGTCAGAAACATCAGTTCCAATCCGACATCTTTTAAAGCTTTATCCTCGTTTTCGATACCATACATATCCATTGTTTCATACTACGTTATTGTGTCGTCATTATCTTCATTCATATACAGTATATCGGTATTAATTTTTAAAACTTTAATTTTTTCATCCATAAGCTGTCTCTGTTTCTTTATCCTAGCTGCTTTGGCAATTTATTGTTGTTTCGTGACGCCATTTTGTATTCGAATTATTTGCAGTTCGGCAAAAGCGTGGTTTTGCCTCACAGGACGTGTTCGCTCCCTGCGGTCGACTCCACACTGGCAAAAATTCGGTCACTATTTCTTTATCCTAGCTGCTTTGGCAATTTATTGTTTTTTCGTGACGCCATTTTCTTTAGCTCGCTCCAGCTCGCTAAGAAAAGAAGGCAAAAAAAAGCTCTAATTTTCATTAGAGCAATACTTTTAATAGGAAGGGAAGGTTAGGAAGTTAGGTAGGTTAGTGTGAAAGTCTCGTCTTATTTAATTTGTTTATTGTGTATGTTTTTATCTTTCAGTTTATTTATGCTTACATATATATAAAGTATATACAAAATCAAAAATTGCAGACACGAGTATATACTGTTACATTTCTTTACATTACATATAATTTTGCATATAAAATACTTTTATTAAGAAATATTAATAAAGTATATATCACACACTTAAAACAATTTTTCTTAATATACTTGACTTTAAAACAAAAAAAGACTAAAATTTTTAGAAATTTGTATATATTAAAAAAATTTTTTTCACAAAACTAGCAAAAAAATTTTTGTCCATGTTTTAAAGCATGAAAAGACACGATAAAAATTTCTGGAGAGTAAATATGTCAAACTTAGATAATGTAAATATAAATAACGCAGGCAGAGCCTATCACCGCAGCATAAAAAAAGGTGAAGAGGCTAAACAACAGGTAAAGCCTGAAGAAAATACCGCTATCGAGTCACTAAATGACGGGACTAAAGCTGCAGAATCATACGGACGTATACTTGTTAAAGCTGCAGGGAAAACAGAAAATCCTGAAATGATAAAAACTGTGCAGGATGCTCTGGAATTTTACGTTAACAATCCTCAGCTTGCACAGGCAAGTGTTAAATCAGGTGATGATGCTTATGAATTATTAGAAGCAATGGGCGCAGAAAATCCGTATGAAAAATCTTGCTGCGGTTCTTGTGATGCAGCTTATGCTAAAAATAATTAAGAAATAGTCTGTTTTTCTCTGTTATAGTATAATTTCGTTATGAAAAACGAAGATTTGCTGTCATTAAAAAATATTTCTATTGTCTTCAACGACGATGTAAAAGAATCACTCACTCTGGCGAATTACACAAAAGATATTCTAAAAAGCAGAGGCTTTGACTCAAGAGTTGTTTCTTCATCAGATTTTGACAGTGATGCCTCATTTGTCATCACCATAGGCGGAGACGGAACGCTGCTCAAGGCAGCACGTTTATATGCACCTCAAGGTACGCCTATTCTGGGTATAAATCTTGGACGTCTCGGTTTTCTTGCACAGGCAAATCCCGAAGAAATCGAGATATCAGTTGATAAACTGCTGGCAAATGAATTTACCATACAAAAACGAATGATGCTGTCATCATTTGAGGACAGGGTTCTTGCTCTGAATGATATAGTAATAAAAGGAGACAGCTTTTCAAGAACATCAAAACTTTTTTTATCCATCAATGACAAGGTTGTATGTGACTATCTTGCAGACGGAATTATTATATCAACACCAACAGGCTCAACAGCATATACCCTATCTGCAGGAGGACCTGTTGTCGCACCTGATTTACAGGCAGTAGTAATTGTACCTATCTGCCCGCACACTTTGACTGCAAGACCCCTTGTAATACCTGCGGACGAAAAAATAGCAATTACAAGCTGTAAGACCTGCAACAGGTTAAAAATGTCTGCTGACGGTCAGGATACAATAGATATAAGCCCTGATGATAAAATACTTATAAGAAAAAGCAGTATAAATGCAAAACTTGTAGTACTAAAAAAAGAAAATAACGAATTTTATTCAATATTAAGAAAGAAACTGCAATGGGGAGTTGCACCGGAACGTTAAGCTATGATTAAATCACTCAGAATAAAAGATTTTATAATTATTGATGAACTTGAACTTACTTTTGACAAAGGCTTTAATGTCATTACAGGTGAAACAGGTGCAGGCAAAAGCATAATGATTAATGCAATTGACCTTGCTTTTGGTGCACGTGCTAACAAGGATTTAATAAAAACAGGAAAAACACGTGCAATTATTGAATTATCTCTGGATTTAAAAGGGTCTTTGCCATCAGATTTTCTTGATGAATACGGAATTGAAGACTATGGCAAGGAACTCATTATATCAAGAGAAATTACGGAATCAGGTTCACGCTCACGTGTTAACGGCACGCTGGTTACCCAAGATATGATAAAACTTTTGAGAGAAATGCTTATTGATATTCATAACCAGCATATGACTTACACCTATATCCAGCCAAAATATCATATTACACTTCTCGATTCCTACGGCGATGAACATCATACAGACTTGTTGAACAAGTATAAATCTTGCTATGCTGAACTTAGAAATACAGAAAAAGAGCTTGAACAGGCAAAAAACAAATCGCAGCTTTCACAGCAGCAGATAGACTTTTTAAAGTTCCAAATTGACGAAATAGCAGCTGCAAACATAGAAAATACAGAAGAAGACAAAAAACTCGAAGAAGAACTGAATGTTCTTACTAACTTTGAAAAGCTTAAAGAATTAACATACTCAAGCTACTGGACTCTATACGGCGAAGACGGATGTATACTGGACGCACTCGGAAAAGTTAAAACAAATATAACGAAAGCGACCGAAATGGACAGTAATTTAAGTGATTATGAATCAGAAATTATAAATGCACAGGAGTCACTTCGGGAACTCTCTTCTTCATTAAGAAGCTATGCGGAAGCAATGGAACTTGATGAGCAAAGGCTCAATGAAATACAGGAACGTCTTGATACTTTAGATAAAATTAAAAGAAAATACGGTTCAACACTTGAACAGGTACTGGAGAATTATACTAAATTTGAACAGGAATATAATTCCATAGAATTTGCACAGGACGAGATTGACAGACTGCAGCAGCTATACAATGAAAAATATAATGAAGCACAGACCGCAGCAAAAGAACTCACACAATCAAGAGCAAACATGTCAATTTCTTTGTCTGAAAAAATACAGACAGAATTGGAAAAACTAGATATGCCAAAAGTCAGATTTGACATCAGTATTACACAATTACAGGATTTTTGTCTGACAGGTATGGATAATGTAGAGTTCTTGATTTCCACAAATATTTCAGAGACACCAAAACCGCTTGCTAAAATAGCATCAGGCGGTGAAATATCAAGAGTGATGCTTGCACTAAAAACAATTTTTGCAAAATCAGATAACATAAATACGGTAATTTTTGATGAAATTGATACTGGAATCTCGGGCAATGCTTGTCAGGCGGTAGCACAGACCATCAAAGAACTTGCAAAAACCCATCAAATCATCTCAATTACTCACCAGCCTATTATTGCGGCAAAATCAGACAGACATTTTTACGTTGCAAAAACGCAGGAGGAAACAACAAGCGTAAAAGTTTACACTCTTGATGAAGCAAACAAAGTCAAAGCAATTGCGATGCTTGCTGCAGGTGAGATTAACGACGATTCTATAAATTTTGCAAAACAACTTATTTATAATTAAAAGACAGTCAAGACATGCTTATACAATATATAGCAGAATATCTGGAATATCTTCAAGCAGAGCGGGGACTTGCACAAAACACCATTGATGCATACAGACGCGACCTGTCATCATTCAGCGATTTTTTAAATACACTGGAAGATATTGATGACCTTGAAAAAATAAAAAGACAGCATATCAATTACTATATAAAGGAATTACACGACAAAAACTATACTCCGACAAGTGTTACCCGAAAAATTGCTGCAATACGAGGCTGGTTCAGATGGTTGTGTGCAGAAGAATTTATAACTCAGGATGCAAGTTTTGGAGTGGAACTTCCCAAACTAGTAAAAAAACTGCCTAAAGTGATGAGTGTTTCAGAAATAGAAAAAATTCTCAAAAACAACCTTAATGAAACAGAAACCGTAATGCTTGAGTTGTTGTACGGCGCAGGTTTGAGAGTTTCTGAATTATCTGCACTTGAACTTAATAACATAGAATTGTCTTCAAGATATGTACGATGTATTGGCAAAGGTTCAAAAGAAAGACTTATTCCCATAGGGAATAAGGCAAAAAAGGCTATTCAAAAATACCTAAAAATAAGAGATTTATATATAAAAAAGTACAGACTAGACACAAAACGTCTTTTAATAAAAGAAAACGGACACCTGATGACAAGGCAGGATATTTATGTTTTTATAAGAAAGCAGGGAGAATTGTTAAAAAAACACATTTCCCCTCATACTCTAAGACACAGCTTTGCTACGCATATGCTGGAAAACGGGGCTGATTTAAGAGTAGTTCAAGAACTTCTCGGACACAGCGATGTCTCAACAACACAGCTTTATACACACGTAAGCAAAAAAAGGCTTAAAGAAGTTTATTTTTCAATCAACAAGTAGGAAGATACATTGAACCTAAGAGAGATTTATTCAACAGAAAACAAAGAACCGGCTATTTCTTATGAAGTTTTTCCACCAAAAGATGACGTTGACGGAACAAAACTTGAAAATCTTTTTGTTGAACTGAAAAAACTTCTAATATTTAACCCCTCTCTTATATCCGTTACCTACGGGGCAGGCGGATCCAATCGGAATGAATCAGTTGAAATAATTAAAAGAATAAAAAATGATTTAAAAGTAACACCAATGCCTCATTTTACCTGTGTATCAACAAGCAGAGCCAATATAAAAATATATCTGAATACACTTTCCGCACTGGGTGTAAAAAATATTCTGGCGTTAAGAGGAGACATGCCTGAAAACAAAGAGATATGTCATGATTTTAAATACGCCTCAGAACTTATTGAATATATAAAACAGGAGAGCAATCTTAGTACAGCTGCTGCAGGCTACCCTGAAGGGCATAAAGAATGTGAATCTATTGATAAAGATATAGAATACTTAAAGCAAAAAGTTGATAAAGGCGCTGAAGTTATCTATACACAGCTATTTTTCGACAATGAACATTATTTCACATTTGTTGAAAAGTGCAATAAACAGGGGATACATATCCCGATAATTCCGGGTATACTTCCTGTAACTAATTACACAACTCTTTCAAAAATGGCTTCTCTATGCAAGGTAGAAATCCCGCATAAAATGTTAGAAACACTGGAAAAACACAAAAACGACAAAGAATACATAAAAAAATACGGGATAGAATATGCCGGTATTCAATGCAAAAAACTTATAGAAAACGGCGTCAAAGGACTGCATTTTTATACACTAAACAAGTCTTATGCAGTATCTGAAATCTTGAAAAATATCTTATATACAAGGACAAACTAATGAAACTTATATCAGAAAATTTGCACATAATATCAAAAAGCACTAAAGAAGCTGTTTTAAACAGAGATGAAGCTTATATAAAAAATCTTTTACAAAAGCAAATAGAAACCTCTCCCGACTGGATAGATCTTAATATAGGACCCGCAAGAGGTGCTTTTGCAGGAACAATGCAGTGGCTTGTATCTCTGGCACAGGATATGACGGACATTCCACTGTCTCTTGACAGTACAAATGCAGACGAGATAGAACTCGGAATGTCTTTGGCAAAAGAGCCTTCTAAATGGATAATAAACAGTACAAACGCAGATGAAGCAAGATTAAACAGAGTAACAGACATTGCTGCTCAATACGGATGCAATATAATAGCCCTTACAATGAATAGTGAACTGGGCATTCCCAAAGAAGCTGACAAACGTCTGGAACTGGCTTTTGAAATTTCCGCTGTTACAGATGAAAAAGGCATAGAAAATAACAAAATTTATTTTGACCCGTTAATACTTCCTGTATGTGTTGACCAGACACAGGCAGTAGAAGCGCTAAACACAATAAGAATGCTCAAAGAAAGCTTTGACCCTGCGGCTATGACAACAATCGGTTTATCAAATGTATCTAACGGATGTCCTAAAGAATTAAGACCTTTAATAAACAGGGTATTTATGGTACTGGCTATGGGCTGCGGACTTGACAGTGCGATTGTTGATTCATTCGATGCAGAACTTATAAGAGTAAACAATGTCATAGAAACACAAACAACGCAAAACAGCTATGACAAAATTTATATTGATTTATTCAATATGATGCAATCTTTTGAAGATACAGAATCCATTGAATATAACAAAACAGATATTGAACAAATAAAAATATTTAAAACAGCAGAAATTCTTTTGAATAAAAAAGTTTATTCTAACAGTTATCTGGATATTTAAAAAATATTAAGATTTTTTCCCATAAATTTTGTACAGTATCCAAAGAACAAGAATAAAAATTGTGTTTATAATGCAAATATTCAGACTTGATGCGTCAGTATTAGTTTTTGACATGCCAAATATAAGCCAATTTAAAATAAGCAATATTACTAAAAGTGAATCCGGATTAATTATGTAAAACATAGATTTTAATTTTCTCTTTTTGCTATCTTAAAACTGATTTTAATGCGAGCAAGTCCTCATAACTTGCACCTGCTTCCGATAATTCCTCTGCCTTTATACCGAAAAGGGTTATTATATCTTTTGTTTCGGCTCCAAGATTATTTGATTTAATTTTATCAATAACAAATGCAACAGCTTCTTCACGTGTAATTGTAGAAGGCAATGAACCCATTGCACCGCCCTGATTTATACAAGTTTTAAAGTTACGTTTTTTAGCCTTACCCATACTGTAAAATTAAAGCATCCCTATTCTTTATTTTTGCTTGCCATAAAGCTTAATAACAGCATTATAACAGAAATCAAAATCGCATAAACAAAGAATTTTAAAGGAGTGCCGACAATAAAGCTGGCAATTGCACCTGAAATAACAGCAACTGTTGCCAATATTAATACAGTCTGATTTTGAGAACACCCGGCATGCAAAAGTTTGTGATGAAGGTGCTCTGCATCCGGAGTAAAGGGAGAAACCCCTTTTGCAATTCTTCTCAAAGAAGAAAACGTAATATCAATAATCGGCACAGACAAAATAAAGAACGGAACAAACATTGTTAATTCCGGTGACTTCATAACACTTGTTATAGAAAGCGTAGCAAGCAAAAATCCCGCAAACAAAGCGCCGGAATCACCCATGAATATTTTTGCCGGATGGAAGTTATAAGTTAAAAATGCAAGCATAGAACCTGCCAGTATAAACGCAATCAATGCACTGATAGCATTTGTCGGCGTCATAGCTACAGCAATCAATCCGAGAGTTACAGACGAAATTGTTACAATTGAACCGGCAAGACCGTCCACACCGTCAATAAAGTTAAGTGCATTTGAAATACCCACAATCCACAGTATTGTTACAATATAAGAAAGTATAAGTCCCAGATGAATCGGTGCACCAAACGGATTGTATATTGTATCAACGCTTATTCCAAGGAAAAATACAATAGAAGCTATAGCAATTTGTATCATTAATTTGAATTTTGCATTAAGTCCGTAAATATCATCAATCAGCCCTAAAAGAAACATTAAAGAGCCGCCAAGAAGAATACCGGACAAGAGTTTTCCGTACGGATAATAACTCAATATAACAAGCAAAAGGAAAGACAACATTGCGCTTGACCAAATTGCCATACCGCCGAGACGGGCAATCTGACCATGGTGAATTTTTCTTTCATTCGGCTTATCAATAAGATTGTTCTTCTTAGCAAAATAAATAACAAACGGCATTATAAAAAAGCCTAAAAGATATGCCATTATCATGCCGAGAATATGTGCATCAGACAGTTTTAGCGAAATCATTATACATGCATTCCTTCATACAACGGGTATTTTTTACATAATTTTAAAGAACGTTCTTTAAGGTTTTCAAGTGCTGTTTCATTGTCAAAAGCAACGACCGCACCTGCAATAATTTTTGCAACTTCAACCATATCATCTTCTTTAAAACCTCTTGTTGTTACAGCAGCTGCACCAAGTCTTACACCGCTTGTTACAAACGGGCTTTGAGGGTCATTTGGTACGGTATTTTTGTTAGCGGTAATACCAACTTTTTCAAGCACATTTGCAATGTCTTTACCTGTTTTATTGAATTTTCTTAAATCCAAGGTCATAAGGTGGTTTTCTGTACAGCCGCCAACAATATCCATCCCTTCATCCATAAGGCCGTTAGCAAGAGCTTTAGCATTTTTAACAATTTGAGCGGCATATTCTTTGAATGAAGGGTCAAGAGCTTCTTTTAAAGCAATTGCTTTACCCGCAATAATATGCTCCAGAGGACCGCCCTGCATACCGGGAAATACAGCCTTATCAATACCGGCTGCGTGTTCTTCATCACACATTATAATACCGCCTCTGGGACCTCTTAATGTTTTGTGTGTTGTTGTTGTGACAAAATGCGCATATCCTGCAGGAGAAGGATGAACACCGCCTGCAACTAGAGCTGCAATATGAGCAATGTCTGCCATCAGATAAGCCCCGACCATATCAGCAATTTCTCTGAAACGTTTGAAATCAATAATTTTAGAATAGTTGCTTGCACCTGCAATAATCATTTTGGGTTTGTGTTCTTTTGCAAGTTTTTCAACTTCATCATAGTCAATTTCGCCGTTATCATTTACACCGTAGCTTACAATGTTGTAATTAATACCTGAAAAGTTAACAGGTGAGCCATGGCTTAAGTGGCCGCCGTTAGACAAATCCATGCCAAGAACAGTATCACCAATATTCAAGGCATACATAAATACTGCCATATTAGCCTGCGCACCGCTGTGGGGCTGAACATTTGCGTGGTCCATTTTAAATAGTTCACACGCTCTTTTTTGCGCCAATTCTTCGATAACATCAACGTTTTCACAGCCGTTATAAAATCTTTTATGGGGTTTGCCTTCTGCATATTTGTTTGTCAAAACAGAGCCGCAAGCAGCCATTACAGCAGGTGAAGTAAAGTTTTCACTCGCGATAAGTTCGATTGTATTTCTTTGTCTGTCCAGTTCTTTTTCTATTGCCTCTGCTACGGCTGTGTCAACTTTTTTTATAACTTCTAATTCCATCTCGCATAATCTCCCTAGTCTGATATTATTAATTTTACAACAGCAAAGAATAAATACAAAATTTATTAATAATTTATAAAATTTCTTGCCAAAGCACACAAAAATCGCCATAATAAGATAAATAAAATTCAAAAATATGTCACAGCCGAAAAGGAGAGTTAAGATGACAACAGAATATGTATATTTAGACGGCGAATTTGTAGATGCAAAAACAGCCTCAATACCGGTAAGAAACCACGCATTTTTATATGGCACATCGGTATTTGAAGGTATCAGAGCATATTATAATAAAGAAGAAGATCAGCTTTACGCTTTCAGAATGAAAGAACACTTTGAAAGACTTATTAACAGCTGCAAAATTATGCATATGGATCCGAAATTTACCGTTGAAGAATTCTGCTCTCTTACAAAAGAATTATTAAAGAAAAACGGATACAAAACAGACGCCTATATAAGACCGCAGGTTTATAAAAATGCTCTCAAAATCGGTCCCGGTTTAATAGACAATCCTGATGCTGTTTTAATTTTTTCATTTGCAATGGGTGACTATATTGATTTAAGCAAAGGTTTGAGCGTATGTGTTTCCAACTGGAGAAGAAATGACGACAATGCCATTCCTCCCAGAGCAAAAGTTTCCGGCTCTTATGCAAATACTGCATTGATTGTTACAGATGCAAGACTGGCAGGTTTTGACGATGCTATTGTTCTTGATCAGGCAGGCAAAGTTACGGAAGGTTCCGCAATGAATCTTTTCCTTGTAGAAGGTGATACTCTTGTAACAACACAGACTACAGATAATATTCTTGTCGGTGTAACCAGAAACACAATTATTGAACTGGGTAAAGATGTTCTTGGCTTAAAAATTGCAGAAAGAGAAATTTCAAGAACAGAACTCTACATTGCGGATGAAGCATTCTATTGCGGAACAGGTGCACAGGTAAGTCCTATTACCTCAATTGATAACAGACCGGTTGGCAAAGGTATTGTAGGAGAACATACAAAAGAACTCCAAAAACTTTACTTTGACGTAGTAAAAGGTAAAGTGGAAAAATACAAAAAATGGTGCACGCCTATATATGACTAATTTAGATTAATATAAAACCTGAAAAATGATAAAATTTCTTGGCGAATGCGTTCAAAACTTAATAAGAACTGTTAAATATATATTTGACGGACGAACAAAATTCAGTTCTGTCATCACTCAAGCTGCAATGATTAGTTACGACTCTCTGTCAATTTCTTTGACAATCGTATTTATTGCAGCAGCAGTTATTTCTTTGCAGGTATCAAAACAGTTTCTTATGAGCGGAGCAGAAAGTTACGTTGGAGGATTTATAGCAGTTGCACTTGTTCGAGAAATCGCACCCGGTTTTGCAGCACTTGCAATAGGTGCTCGTGCAGGCACGGCAATCTGTGCGGAAGTTGCAAATATGAGAGTAACAGAGCAGGTCGATGCAATAAAGACTCTGGGAGTTGACCCTGTAGGTTATTATTTTGCACCAAGGCTTATTGCCTCGGCACTGACAGTGCCAATGGTTGTTATACTTGCTGAATTCATAGGAATTGTAGGCGGTATGATGGTTGCATATTTTGCAATCGGACTTCATCCAAACCGTTTTATGAACACAGTATGGCTGTTATTACAGGCAAAAGACATATATATCAGCATATTTAAAGCATTTATATTCGGTACATTAATTACTCTGGTATGTGCAACACAGGGCTACAAAACACGAGGCGGAGCAAAAGATGTAGGTATCTCTACTACAAAATCCGCCATATTATCTACTTTTTATCTTCTGGTTGCTGATTTTATAATAAATATAATTTTTTACGTGCATGTCGGAATATAGTAGTCACGTCAAAATTTGCAGTACCTTAACAATCTGTTACAATTAATTTTTTTATACAAAGAGTATATACAATTTTTCATTTCAGGCAGCCGAAACTCAAAAAAGTATATACTTATTTTGAATTTTTGCAATATTTCTTAATAATTCCAAAATACAGTTAAATTTGAAAAGGCAATTATTTCAAATTTATATACTTTATATAAACATAAGAGATAAACAAAAATAAAGACAAAAAACTGGACTAATTGATTTTAATAAACTTAAAACATAAATGGAACGGGAATAGGTATTTACACGGGGCTTTATAAAGAGCCCTTTTTTATTGCAATTTTATTACAAAACTCTTATCTCAAAACCATTAATTTTATAAGACATAAAAATATTAAGCTATTACAGGTACAAACACTTTCATAGAACTTGAATATTTAGGATTCGAATTAATAAAATCACTGCCGGTTCTTCCATTACCTAATGTTACTTCTATGTGCCCGTATTTAGAACTATAACCCGCTGACGATCTAGGATATACAAGGATACATCCCGCCGGAAGACTAGCTAATTCATTTTTTGATACAGTAATTTCTTTAAAATTAGGGTTATTTCGCAAGTTGTTTTCCATTTGATAAGCATGACCTCTTACGATTGATATTCCAGAGTTTTCTATTGCATTGCTTACATATTCAGCACAGGCTGACTTAGATCTTGAGCCTGCATGTGCAACTATATTTTGAGCTAGTTTTTTTGCTGTACTTTCATCAAAATTAATATCTTTAAGACTTTCTGTCGGTTTTGTATTCCAGTTTGTAAACGCCCCGATTAACTGCTGTATTTGCAAAAACTTATTCTGCATATTTGCATTAAGTTCAGCTGTAAAATTATCGTACAAAGCACCTATATTAACATTAGCTGATTGAAAATTACCAAAAGGCGATGTAGTTGAAAATGAACAGCCCAGCAATGAGTTAAAATCAAGATTATTAAAATCATATGTTTGAGTACCAAATTGAGAATGAAATAAATTTTGACTTGTATCAAAATTGAAATTACTCCAATTATTAGAAAAAAGACCCAAAGAATCTATCGAAGGTGAAGCATTGGACGAAAATCCTGCTCCAGTCCCCTGCGTATTATATAAATTTAGAAAATTTAAACTATCTATTGTCAAATCTTTTCTCCTGAATTCTTCCCATAAAATATATTGATAATATCCCTTATATTTATAAAGTAAATTTGGTGTAAAAAATTGACAAAAATGATATAATATTAATAAATGTTAAGAAAATCTTTTGAAATAGATTTTCAGATGAATGAAAATATTTATATGAAAAAATTATCGGTAATACTGGCAATACTTTTTTTATTTGCTTCAAATCCGACAAACATTGTTCTATGTGAAGAAATTTCAAGTGATTCCCCGGCTGCAATTTCTACTCAAGAAGACATGTTTGCCCCTGTTGAATTGGATTTAACCGATTATACATATCTAAATAAACAGAACAAAAAATTCAAATTGAGCGCAGAAAAAGAAGGAAAGCCATCTTTTGTTAAAAATGAAAAAATGGTTTGGGATGAAAACATGCTGTTTCGCTATAACTTCTATTCCGATGATACAAATCTGCGGGTACTCCCAAGCTACGGCTCAATAGGAAGCTTTGTTTCAACACAGCTTGATGAAAACACTAGCGCAATGATAGGACAGGATGGAATTGACACAATAAACGGAGATAAAGTAAACTTTGCTTACGAGAATTACTCATACTACAGTATGGGCTCAAGACTTGATCATCAGGGCAAAAACATAAACTACAGCCTAGGTGCATTCAATGAAACCGATACAATGAACCAGCAGCTTGCTGCTATTGTGGCGACAAAGCCAAGAAGCATACTTAATTCAAAAGGTAAATTTTATGCCGGTACAGGGGTATTTTCAACTCTGATGAGTGATTTAAATTTTACGACTACAGGAGCATTTCTACAGTACAACAGAGATAAACTTTCAGTAGGAACACAAATTTCCAATTCTTCATATTCAAAAAGCGGATACGCTCAATACAGCAAAGCACACCTTATTACTAAATACAAAGTCAACAACCATCTCACATTAAAAAATAAAATCGTGCAGAATTTTGATGTTGATGAAGCACAGGGTGAAGTAGGGCTTGTTTTAAACCCGCTAAAAGATACTGACAGACTCCAAATGGAAGTAACCGCAGCAAACTACCAATCACAGAATGTGGTTACAAGGCAGAGATTAAAATTTTCAACTTCATTTAAATTTTAGTTGATTTTATCAAGATAATCAGTTCTTGAGACATTAATTTGCTCTGAAGTATCAAGGTTTTTCAAAGTAACGGTATTTGATTTTAACTCATCAGCCATCAAAATCAGTGCATACTTTGCTGTTTTGGCAGCTTTATCAATCTGTTTTTTAAATTTTCGGTTAGCATAATCAAATTCCGCAGAAAAACCTGCATTTCTTAATTCATCAATAATTTTAAATGTTTCTGCGAGATTCTCAGAAATAACAAAAACATCCAGCCTTTCATCAGCCGTTTTTTCTATCAGAGAATTAAGCCTTTCCATACCCATTGCCCAGCCGACAGCAGGAGTAGGCACACCGCCCAATGTTTCCACCAGAGAATCATATCTTCCGCCACCGCAAACTGCATTTTGAGAGCCAAGATTGTTTGATTTTATCTCAAAAACAGTTCTGTTATAGTAATCAAGCCCTCTTACAAGAAGCTTATTTATTTTATAAGGTATATTTAAAGCAGTCAGATATTCTTTTACTTTGTCAAAATGTTCTTTACAGTCTTCACAAATAAAATCACCGAGAATAACTTTTTGTATTTCCTCTTTCTCAAATATTTTTTTGCATGATTCAACCTTGCAATCAAGTATTCTGAGAGGATTTTTTTCATATCTGAAATTGCAGTCTTCGCACAAATCCTTCAAATAAGGCTTTAATACTTCTTTGATTGCTTCTCTGTATTTTTTTCTGCATTCCGGGCAGCCTAGAGAATTTATCTCAATATCTAAATCATTCAAGCCAAGTTCGTTAAGATATTTCACTGCAAGATTTATTACTTCCGCATCTGCAGAAGGTTCTGCAGAACCGAACATCTCAACACCTACCTGATGGAATTGTCTCTGCCTGCCTGCCTGAGGTCTTTCATATCTAAACATCGGACCTTTATACCAGAGTTTTACGGGCTGAGGAAGTCTTGAAAAGCCATGTTCAATATATGCTCTTACAACACCTGCCGTATTTTCCGGACGCAGAGTTAGAGAACGCTCGCTTTTTTCAAAAGTGTACATTTCTTTGTTTACAATATCCGTAGAATCGCCTACACCTCTTGCAAACAATTCAGTTGCTTCAAATATCGGGGTTCTTATTTCTTTAAAATTAGCTTTAGAAAAAACTTTTTTTGCAATATTCTCCATCTTCTGCCAGTCAGATACTTCTTCCGGCAATATATCTTTTGTACCCTTTTGTGCTTGAATCACTGTACACCTCTCATTCTCTTAACCTAATTATATATAAAAAACGGCTATTTCAATATATACAAATTTATAGTAAAATCACAGGGTAAACAAAAATCCGCAGAAAAGGGGAAAATATGGATTTTAAAACATGCTTTACTGCTAAAAATATAAGTTTCATGCTTCTTGTATTATTTATAATATTCCTTCTTATAAAAATGACGGATATAGCTCTGCTTTTATTTGTAAGTTACATTATAGCAAGCGCTATTAATCCGTTTGTCGACAAAATGTCTGAAAAAATGCCCAGAACAGCCGCTGTTTTGATAATGATTACATTGATTACACTGGTAACACTGGGGGTGTTTATTCCTATAATTGTAATGTCCGTGAATGAAATAAAGGAATTTTTAAACCAGCTCCCTTATCAGATTCAAAATATACAGCATTTCCTTGACACTTTTAAAATAGGAGGACAGGATATTTCTCAATATCTTAATATTGATACTGTTCTGGACAACTCGGCAAATATTGCAAAAGAAATTATAGACAAATCAATAAACTTCACGCTGGGTATTGTCGGTGTAATAACCATTCTTGTTACTATAGGTATCATTGTTTTCTTCCTGTCAAATGACAGAGATGAAATCAAAGATTTTTCGTTGAAACTCTTTCCTAAAGCAATCAGAGGACGGGCTTCTCAGGTAATTGATGACCTTGAAACAAAAGTTGGGGGTTATGTAACAGCACAGATACTATCAATTTCTATCGTAGGTATTGTGGTTGCAATCTGTTTATTGGTAATGAGAGTTGAATATGCAGTATTTTTAGGATTTATATCTGCAATACTTGACCTTGTACCTATTGTAGGGCCGGTTTTGTCGGGCGTATTGATTCTTTTAATAGCTTTTCCCAAAGGATGGCTTATATGCATACTGGCAATAGGCTCGTTATTGCTTGGTCAGTTTATTGAAAATAACTGGGCAAAGCCGTACTTCTTCTCCAAATATATGGATTTACATCCGCTTGTCGTAATATTTTCTTTTGTAGTGGCGGCAAAATTTCTCGGTGTAATAGGTGTTTTGATAGCTCCTGCTATAGCAGCGGTTTTTGTCACACTATTTGAAGAAATTTATGTTAAAACTATGAATGATGACAATGAAAGCAGTAACTAATGTCAGACATAACACTTTACAAAATACCGGAGAAAGAACCTGAAATTAATATATGGCTTGCATTTCCTGCAATGGCATCCTTCGGTATGTCGTCATTAGGTTATATGTCAATTGTAAAAACACTGGACTCAAGAAAAGACTACTTTGTTGAAAAAATTTTTACTGACACAAAAACAACAAGACTTATGCCCTCAGAAGTTGATGTCATGGGCTTTTCTGTTTCTTTTGAAATAGATTTTCTCGGTATATTCAATATTTTTGATAATTATTCCATACCATATAAAACAAAAGAACGAACAGAAAACCATCCGCTCATATTTGGAGGAGGACCGGTATTAACAGCCAATCCCGAACCTTATTGCGAATTTTTTGATTTTATAATAATCGGTGATGCTGAAGAAATAGACGTAAACATTATTGATGTTATCAAAAATAATAAACATCTTCCCAAAAAGGATATTCTAATGGAATTATCCAAAGTCAGAGGGATATATGTACCGTCTTTGACAAATTTCGACGAAAAAAAAGGAGTAACATCTTTAAACGGAATACCTCTAAAGGTAGAAAAAATATCCTCATCACTAACTAAATGTATAAGTACACCTGTATTGTCAGAAAAAAGCTTTTTTTCAAATACTTATGTTATTGAGATAGTACGCGGATGCCCTCAAAGATGCGGCTTTTGCCTTGCATCATACCTCAATTTGCCTGCACGTTTTTGCGATTTTGATAAGATCATTGAAAGTATTGATTTTGGATTACAATACACAAACAAAATTGCACTTCTGGGAGCATTAATTACAGCACATCCGAGATTCGATGAAATATGTGCGCACATATTAAAGAGGAAACAGGATATTCCAGAACTGGAATTATCAGTATCCTCTCTTCGTGCAGATTCAATATCGCCCGTTATAATAAAGACACTTGTTGAATGCGGTCAAAAACATTCTACAATTGCAATAGAAGCCGGCTCAGAAAGATTACGCAAACTAATAAACAAAAATCTTACGGAACAACAAATATTTGAAACAGTAAAAACTGCTTATGAAAACGGATTGAAAGGTCTGAAAATCTATGCAATGATAGGACATCCTACAGAAACGCAGGAAGATATAGATGAGATGATATCTCTCGCGAAAAGGCTCAAAACAACTTTCAAAACTTTTGATTTCACTTTTTCGTTTGCAACATTTGTACCCAAATCACACACTCCGTTTCAGTTTTGTGAAAGAGAATCAATAAAAACATTAGAAAAAAAATACGAATATCTGAAAAAAGAATTTCATAAACTCGGGGTAAAAATAAGAACCTCAAGTGTAAAATGGGATTACTGGCAGGCGCTTATTTCCCGCGGAGACAGACGTTTGTGTGATTATCTGATTAATGTTTATAAAAACGGAGCCAATCTTGGTTCTTTTAAACAGATTTATAAAAGCATGAAAAAAGAAAAACTTCTTCCTTCTTCAGATTCATTTGCTCTGAAAAAAAGAGAATTAAATGAAGTTCTACCTTGGGACTTTATACAAATACCTCCGTCTAAAGATGTTTTAATTAATGAATATAACAGGCTTTTGGGCACATTGTAACAAAGTGTAAATTTAACACTTATTTTTTAGACTAAAAAGGGTTGACATTATTTTTCTTAATGTCATAATAAAAATGTAAGGTTTAAGTGTAGTCGAAACACTAAATAACATTTTTGAAAACATTAATAACCCCGAACACATATAAACTCCTAAATAATAAACACAAAAGAGACCATTAGGATGCAGAAAACAAACCACCCGGACATTAATAATCTGAGTGGCTTTTTTTTATTTAATACAAAAACTTATACACAAGACATCAAATGATATATTCGTGACAATATTAAGTGTAAGAGTGACAATCAATAACGAATTTGCAATTAAATCGTGAAAAGTTTATCATAAGTTAATGATAAATATCGATACAAATTTAATTGAAGAAGCAGTATACAACCTCTGTATCAGGGCTAATACAGAATATAACAGCAAATTATACAATATTCTCACACATATGTACAATACGGCTTCTAACCGTGAAGAAAAATACAGATTATACTGCATATTGAAAAATATACAACTTGCCAGTAAAAGCCGACGACCATTATGTCAAGATACCGGTCAGGTTATGGTTTTTATGGAAATAGGTCAAAACGTACATCTCAGCGGAGGTTTTATTAATGACGCCGTTAACAAAGCTGTAGAAAAAGCATATAAAGAGAACTTTTTTAGAAAATCCGTTGCAAAAGATGCATTATTTGACAGAAATAATACGGGCACGAACACACCGTCAATAATATATACAGATATAGCAAAAGGCGATGAGGTAAAAATTAATATTCTTATAAAAGGTGCGGGGTCTGAAAATTACAGTAATATAAAAATGTTCTCACCTTCAACCCCAAAAGAAGAAATCTATAAATTTATAAAAGACACTGTGGCAAATGCAGGAGAAAAAAGCTGCCCCCCGCTTGTGCTTGGCATTGGATTTGGTGAAACAATGGACGGAGCTGCCGTTTTATCAAAAAAAGCTTTTTTTAAACAAAATGAAACAGATAAGGAAGCTGAATTTATAACAGAACTAAAAAAATATCTGGGAGAAATAAATAAAGAGATTATTGATATTAAGATTTTAAGCGAACAAACACATATAGCAAGTCTTCCCTGCGCAATAACAATAAACTGCCACAGCACAAGACACGCTCAATGCACAATCAACGAATCTGGAATAACATATAAAGAAAATAATGAGAAATATAATGAAATTTCCGACACAGAAGGTACGCATCCTGAAATCCACACAAATGACATTGAAAAAATTCGAACTCTAAAAAAAGGAGAAAGAGTTTTATTAACAGGAGAGATTTATACAGCACGAGACGCAGCTCACAAACGCATTAATGAATATTATAAGCAGACTGGTAATATGCCATTTGATATTAAAGATAAGATAATATTTTATGCCGGTCCATGTCCTGCAGGAAAAGACGAAATTATAGGTCCTATCGGACCTACTACGTCTGCAAGAATGGACAGATACTGTGATTTATTGTATTCTAATGGGCTGCTTGCAACAATCGGCAAAGGAGAGCGCTCTTTTGAAGCACAAAATGCCATAGAAAGCCATAGAGGCAGATATTTTAGTGCACAGGGAGGTATTGCATGTCTTTTGTCAAAATGTATAAAAAAATCAGAGATAATTCTTTACGAAGAACTTGATACAGAAGCAATAAGAAAACTATATGTCGAAAAATTACCGCTAAAAGTTGAGATATAAAAAAGACTCCTTAAAAGGAGTCTTTTTATTAATTGATTCTCTGGAACATATATCCGATACCGCGAGCTGTCAAGATTAATTCCGGATTAGCCGGGTCTGTTTCGAGTTTTGAACGTAATCTTGAAATATGAACATCAACAACTCTTGTATCAATTCTGTGATCCGGCGGATAAGCCCAAACATATTGAAGAATTTCGTTTCTTGAATATGCCTGACCGGAATTGTTTACGAGAAGTTCAAGAAGGCTGAATTCCATACCTGTTAATCTGATACGTTCATTTTTTCTGAACACCTGTCTTCTTGCAGTATCAATTTTTATATTTCCTGTTGTAATAACGTTTTTAGTTACTTTACCTGTAGAAGGTGCTATTTCTCTGTTTGTTGCACGTCTTAAAACGGATTTAACGCGTGCTTCGAGTTCTTTAGGGCTAAACGGTTTGACAACATAGTCATCAGCACCGAGCTCAAGACCTGTGATTCTTTCAGAAACATCACCGAGAGCAGTCAATATAATAATAGGAACATCTGATGTTCTTCTGATTTCTCTGCAAACGCCGTAGCCGTCCATTTTAGGCATCATAACATCTAAAACTACTAAATCAGGATTTTCTTTATTAAATACAGCAACAGCTTCTTCACCATCTGCTGCAGTAACAATATCATAGCCTATCATACTGAGTCTTGTTTCAAGGATTCTTCTGATACTGGCTTCATCGTCTGCAATTAAAATCTTTTGCTTTGCTTCACCTTGTTCATTAGGAATTTCACTATTTGGACACATGTTAAAAACCTATCTTTCTTTACCCTATGTCATAAACCACATTCTTTTGTAACAAATTATTTTGTAACGTAAACAATATTACAAAATATTGATTTTTTTTAAATTATATTACAACTCCTTAACTTAGTCAACTTGGAGGCATACTGTTAGGGTATTAAAATTGCATTACATTTATGCTGGTGCTATAAAATTAATATGTATAGAAAGAGAGGATATAATAATGTCTAAAATTGAGGTAATTTTACCCGACAATTCAAAAATTTCTTTAGAAGAAGGTGCAAACGGTTTTGACCTTGCTAAAACAATCAGTGAAGGTTTGTTAAAAAATGCTGTTGCTTTAGAAATTAACGGAGAAGTAAAAGACATTCGAACGACCCTCTCAAATAATGACAAAGTTAAAATTTTGACAGCGAAAGACCCGGAAACTCTTGCCATATTGAGACACTCTACATCTCACGTAATGGCTCAGGCTGTTATTGCCCTGTTCCCTCAGGCAAAACTGGCTATCGGTCCTGCAATCGAAAACGGATTTTATTATGACTTTGATTTGGAAGGTCATACATTTACAGAAGATGACCTTACTAAAATCGAAGAAAAAATGAAAGAAATCGTTAAAGAAAATCTTACATTTGAAAAATATCTTGTGCCGGATGTTGACGCACAAATTAACGAATTTAAAACACAGGGCGAAATCTATAAGGCAGAATTGCTCGAAGAACACAGAAACCATAAGCCGACTCTGTTTTTAACAAAAGACAAAGACGGAAAGTCTTTATTTAATGACCTTTGTGCCGGTCCTCACCTGCCGAATACTTCATTTATCAAAGCATTTAAATTAATGAAAGTTGCCGGTGCGTACTGGAGAGGTGACGCTAAAAACAAAATGCTTCAGAGAATTTATGCTACAGCATTCTGGACAAAAGATGACTTAAAAGCTTATCTTACAATGCTTGAAGAAGCAGAAAAACGTGACCACAGAAAACTTGGAACAAAATTGGATTTATTCTCGGTAAGAGAAGAAATCGGTTCCGGATTTGTGCTGTGGCATCCGAATCTTGCTGTAGTAAGAGAGGAAATCGAAAACTACTGGAGAACAGAACACAGAAAAAGAGGCTATGTAATCGTAAATACTCCGCAAATTGCAAAATCCAAATTGTGGGAATTGTCCGGTCACATTGATCACTACAAGGAAAATATGTTCTTTATCCAAAAAGAAAACGAAGAAGATGATCAGTATATTGTTAAACCTATGAACTGCCCGTTCCATATCCTGATTTATCAGGCAAACAGACACTCTTACCGTTCATTGCCTTTACGTATGGCGGAACTCGGCACAGTATACAGAAAAGAACACTCAGGTGCATTGTCAGGACTAACTCGTGTTCAAGGATTTACTCAAGATGATGCACATATTTTCTGCACTCCTGAGCAGCTTGTTGATGAAATCAATGAAATTATAGATTTCGTAGCAGATACAATGGCTATATTCAAAATGGACTTTGAGGTTGAACTTTCAACACGTCCCGAAAGCTATGTAGGTGAAATAGAAAACTGGAACAGAGCAGAAGCCGGCTTGAAAGAAGCAATGGACAGACGTGGTATGAAGTATGAAATCAATGAAGGCGACGGTGCCTTCTACGGTCCGAAAATCGACTTCAAAGTTAAGGATGCAATCGGAAGAACATGGCAGTGTGCAACTATCCAGTTAGATTTTAACCTGCCTGAAAGATTTGATATCAAATATCAGGACAAAGACGGTCAATTAAAAACTCCTGTTATGCTTCACCGCGTAATATTCGGTTCTATGGAACGCTTCCATGGCATATTGATTGAACACTATGCAGGTGCATTCCCGCTCTGGCTTGCACCTTGTCAGGTTGCTGTAGTTCCTGTTTCTAACGACAAACATACGGATTATGCAGAAAAGGTATACAAACAACTCAGAAATTCAGGTATCAGAGCAACTCTTGATGACCGTTCAGAGTCAATGAACTACAAAATAAGAGAAGCTTTACAGGATAAAAAGATTCCTTATGTAGTAGTAGTCGGCGATAAAGAAATGACTGACGGCACTGTCTCTATAAGAAAAAGAGGCGAAGGCCCAGTTGGTACAAAATCTGTAGACGAATTTGAAGCAATGCTTCACGAAGAAATTAAAAACAGAGTATAAACTGAAATGAGCAAACTTATTAAAGAATTCAAAAAGCCAATATCCGGTGAATCTGTTTTTATTGGGCCTGATGCTGATGAAGATGTAATCATCATGGCACTGGAGTCAAGTTGTGACGAAACAGCATGCGCAATTGTAAAAAACGGCAGAGAAGTTCTTGCTAATGTTGTTGCTTCTCAAATAAAAACTCACCGTGAATTTGGCGGAGTTGTACCGGAAGTTGCAGCAAGAGAACACCTTGATGCAGTTAATCTGATTATACAGGAGGCTTTTGAACAATCAGGTCTTAAACCTGATAATATAACAGCAATTGCAGCAACAGTCGGGCCTGGTCTGGTCGGCTCATTACTGGTTGGTCTTAATGCTGCAAAAGCACTTGCAATTACCTATGATAAACCGTTCATAGGGGTAAATCATTTGAATGCGCATGTTTGTGCAAATTACATTGATACGGACTTAAAGCCGCCTATGATTGCTCTTCTTGTAAGCGGAGGTCATACCCAGATTATTATGGTTAATGACTATTTAAATCAGACAATAATCGGTGAAACCATTGATGACGCTACAGGTGAGGCTTATGACAAAGTTGCAAGACTTTTAGGGCTTCCATACCCCGGAGGTTTAAACCTTGATAGAATGGCTCCAAACGGAAATCCTAAAGCCTACAAACTCCCTGAAGCAAAAGTTCAGGGAGAGTTTGATTTCAGCTTTTCCGGTTTAAAAACAGCTGTTTTAAATCTCACAAGAAAGCTTGAAAAAGAACTCGGTGCAATTCCCAAGGAAGATGTAGCCGCAAGTTTTCAAGAGTGCATAACTTCTACTTTATTTAAAAAAACACTTAAAGCAGCTGAAAAATTCGGAATTAAACAGATAGTGCTGGGAGGCGGTGTTGCGGCAAATTCAGAAATAAGAAAGAAATTCTTTTCTCTTGAAGACAAGGGCTACAAAATTTTTGCCCCTGCAATGAAATACTGTACGGATAACGCCTCTATGATAGCAAGTTCAGCATACTTTTTAGCCAATACAATGGATTCACTGGAAATCGAAGTATTTTCAAGATGTTAATATTTACCGAAAATTATTAAATTACTTGCTATATATCACGAAAAATGCTATATTTTAATGATTGCAATATCAATATATGGGATAAAGTATGGGTTTTAACAATACTAATTTATCAGCCAAAGATAGAATAGTTCTGGCGCTGGATACAGATTCAATGGAAGAAGTAGAACGTCTGGTTACTCTGCTCAAAGATTATGTGGGCTGCTTTAAAGTAGGACCTCAATTATTCACCTCCTGCGGATATGAAGCGATTGAATTAATAAAAAATGCCGGAGGACATGTCTATTTTGACGGTAAATTTCATGATATTCCTTCTACAGTTGCAAAAACAGCATCAAACCTTATTAAACGCGGTGTTACAACCTTCAGCGCACATCTTGCAGGCGGCACAAAAATGCTCACCACAACAGTCAAAGTTGCAAGAGAAACAGCAAAAAAATACGATATGCCAAAACCTACAATTCTTGGTGTAACACTTCTTTCAAGCTTTGGACAAAGAACATTGACTGAAGAGTTAAACGTAAAAATGAATATTGATGAGTATGTTTCTCATCTTACTTATCTTGCTAAAGAATCTAAAATTGACGGAGTAATTGCAAGTGCATCTGAAGCAAGAAAAATAAGAAAAGAATTCAGCGATGAATTTATCATTCTTTGTCCTGCAATACGCCCTACATGGTCAGTAGTTAACGACCAGATACGTGTTGTTACACCTGCTGATGCAATACGCTCAGGTGTAGATTATATGGTTGTAGGACGTCCTATCACAGCTGCAGAAGATCCTATTGCAGCAGCAAATCTCATAATTGATGAAATAGAAGAAGCATCCAAATCCTTACAGGTATAAAACTGCATCAAATAAATATATAACGGAGGTTATCAATGATTATCGGCGTGCCCAAGGAAATTAAAAACTGTGAGAACAGAGTGTCTCTTATCCCGTCATCCGTTAAAACTCTTACCGAAAGTAAAAACGTGGTATACATTGAAAAAGGTGCCGGAGAAAAAATCGGCTTTTCAGATGAAATGTATGAACAAGCAGGCGCTAAAATTCTTGGTACAGCAGAAGAAATATATGCGAAATCTGAAATAATAGTTAAGGTAAAAGAACTGCAAAAGGAAGAATATGTTCTTCTCAAAAACGGACAAACCGTATTATCTTACGCACATCTGGCAATAGAGCCTCAGCTTTTAGATGTTCTTTTGAAGAAAAAAGTTACAACTATTGACTATGAAACAATTCAAATGACTGATGGCAGCCTGCCTTTATTGATGCCTGTAAGTGAAATTGCGGGACGCGTTTCAATTCAAATAGGCGCAAGATTATTAGAAAACACTTACGGAGGTGCGGGGAAACTGCTTGGAGGAGTACCCGGAGTTTACCCGAGTGAAGTATTGATAATAGGTGCAGGTGTGGTAGGAATACACGCAGCCAAAGTTGCTCTTGGAATGGGTGCAATTGTTACTATGCTTGATATTTCAACTGAAAAATTGAGAAACGCGGCAAAATTATTCCAAGGACGTGTTAACACAGCAATGTCTAACAAATATAATCTTGAAAAATTTATAAAAACAGCTGATCTTGTCATTGGGTCTGTTTTGGTTCCCGGTACAGTAGCACCTCATATTATAACGGAAGATATGGTAAAAACAATGCGCAAAGGTGCCGTAATAATAGATGTTTCAATTGATCAGGGCGGAATTGTTGAGACAATAAAAGAACCTACTTCATTTGAAAAGCCGTCTTTTGAAAAGTACGGAGTAATACACTGTGCAATCCCCAATATTCCAAGCTGTGTTGCAAGAACGGCGACAGTGTCTTTCAATAATTATGTACTGCCATATATTCAACGATTATGTGAAAAAGGATTTATTGCAGCTGTTAAATCTATGCCGGAATTATATAAAGGAGTAAGCACTTTTCAAGGCAAGCTGACAGATCCTATAATTGCAAAATCCTTAGGATATCCGCATTCTGAACTATCTATGCTTATAGGCTTTTAGATTAAACTTGTATCAAAAGTTTTTTTACTCTGTCTATACAGGCCTGTGAACTGTGCTCCCATTCACGGAAAGATATTCTTGCGACTTTGTATCCTGCACGTTCAAGTATTGTCTGTTTTTTGATGTCATTTATAGTTGATTTTTTATTATCTTCAACACCGTCAATCTCGACAATTACACCTGAACCTGATTCAGCGTCCGGGTCTTTAACGAGCATATCAGGAACTACACCTGCCGCTTCAAAGCCTGCTTTTACATCAAAGCCTTCCATTATAAATGCTTGAGCAACTGTTTGTTCAAAAACATTTTTGTATTTATTCCTGCTTGAAAACTCATCTTCTTTGGCAGAATCAATATAGTTTTGAGTGTATTCAATATAATCTTTTAAAAGCCCCGGAGGGAGTGATTTCGGGTCTCTGGAGATGAAAGTAATAAGTTTTTTACGCGCACGCGTTATTGCTACGTTAAACAGATTCGGCTTTTGAAGGAATGTCAAACTCTGCGCAAAACTGTTGTCTGCAACTGCAAGCGAGAATATCATAACATCTCGTTCATCACCCTGAAACGTATGTGCTGTACCTACTTCAATCTGATGTCTCCTTATTGTAGATTCTGACAATACCTGACGAATAGCTTTTTCTATCAGGTCAACCTGCCCTCTAAACGGAGATACAACCCCTATAGATACAGGATTTTCGTCATTATCTGAATCATCAAGAATAATTTCGTGTATTCTTTTTACAACAGCCTCGACTTCAGGCATGTTTCTAGTTGCATCGGAATCAACTTTACCGTCTTTAACATGGTGAAGTTCAAGCACATCATTTGTACCGGAATCCTTTGTCATAATGCGGATTCTGTTGCCGTAAAATTCCTGATTGCTGAACTGAATTATCGGATAATAGCTTCTGAAATGTTCATCCAGAAGTACAGGATTAGTGGAATAATAATTAGCAAGGTCGAACATGGAGTTTGTTCTGAATCTCCACATAAGCTGATATTTATCAGGAATATTGTACTGGCTTAAGAAAGACTGTTCTTTTGCTTTTTCAAGGAAGGACAGGTGCGGAAGCTGTTTATCATCACCTACAATAACCGCCTTTTTGGCTCTGAAAAGAATAGGGAAGCAGCTTGCTATATCACACTGAGAAGCTTCATCAATAATCGCCACATCAAACAACCCGGATTTCATCGGCAAAGATCCTGAAACAGCATATGTTGTAACACACCAGCACGGAAAAGCCTCAAGCAACGGTGTAAAATCTTCTTCTTCAAGAAGCCTGTTTTGAAGATTTTTCTTTCTTTCAACAATAGCTTTTGTGTGAATAATTAAACGCTGTCTTTTTATCTGATCTCTCAAAAGTCCTTTTAAAGATTCGCGTCTTTTGTTTTTAAGAATATCTACTGCAAGTGTTTTTTGTTTTTTCTTAAGCTGCTTAATTTGTGACAGAAGCTGGTGAATATTTCCGATTTTATGAATTCTTGTCTCTACAATTCTGGCTTCACAATCCATCTCTTCCGCCTGCAGTTCAAGAGAAAGCCTCATAATTGTTTCCGCATCAGAAGGCAGAGAAGAAAGGTTTAATATTTTTTTGAGTTTTAATGCACTCAAAGAATTTGAAATACTTGTAAAAATCCCTGATTTTTCAAGATTTTTTTCTACATTTGAGAGTACTTTTTTTATTTCGTCAACTTCATCTTTTTTAAGTTTTCTTGTTATAAAGTTTCTTTGTCCTAAATCAGCTTCAAGTGCTTGTTTCTTTATAAAAATTTGCTGCCATTCGTTTTCAAGTGAGATGATTTTTTCGCATTTGTTTTCCAGTTCTTTTATAGCTTTTAAAAGCTGATGCATATCGTCAACATCAACAAGAATCGAATCATCATATCCTGTATCAATATCCACCTTACCGGCAATCAAATCTTGAAGTTTGAAGCTGAGTTGTTTTTGGTAATTCAACCTTCCTGCTCTTAAGGCAAGAAACGGTGCACCGAGTTCATTGAGCCTTTGTGCTACAACATCCACAGCCTTGTCCATTCTTGATGCAACAAGAACTGTCTTGCCGTTAGCAACAAGGTGCGCAACAAGATTCACAATAGTCTGTGATTTACCTGTCCCAGGAGGTCCATATACGGCGAGAAGAGGATTTTGTTCGATTTTTCTTATTACATCTTCTTGTGAATCGCTTAAAGCCAAAGGTGTACACGCAGCAAAGTCTTTAAGTTCTTTCTTTTCCTTATTTGATTTATCAAATAATTTGCCTACTCCGCGTAGGTATTCTTCATTAACAACAGAAAGTGCGGACTCTCTAAAATAACCGCTCGGTTTTTCAGAAATTTGTGTTAATTCATGCAAAACACCTGCCGTAACAGACGGGCGCTTGGTAAGAATAACAGCACTCTGGTCTGTAACAGAAACTTTATCAAGTTTCATTGCCGGTCTGGAATCTTGAGCATCATCCACAAACTCATCTATATTTTCCGAATCAATTCTTTGATAGAAATTATCTGCAGCATCATCTTTGACAAAGTTTTCGTTATCATCATCTTCGTGTTCAAGAGAAATTTCAACATCAGGAAGAATAGATTTTAAAGTTGTTAAAAAGATGTTTAAACCATCCTGAGTCAATGGTAATTCAGGCACCACTTCGAGAAGTCCATCCAGCATATGTTCCATTTCATCTTCGTCATCACTTTTTCTCATAAGAGCGGTTAATGCACCTGTGTTCAAAGATAAAACATCATCCTGCAATGTGCATGTAATATTAACACCTTCTCTTTCCAGCTTGCATGGCGTATACAAAAGAGGAGTTAAAAACTCATTTTTACGTTTTGAGCGGGAATTTTTACCTACAAGAAATAAATGACCGTAAATAAGATACTTGTCTTTTTGACTCATTTCACTTTGAATCATGAGTTCAGTCAAATCACTGTCAGAACCGTCCAGCAAAAGAGGCTGGTCAAAATGAGCAAAAAGCTGCTCTTGACCTTTCAAAAAAATCCATTTGTTATCTTTGTCCTGTTTAAGATTTCTAAATGTAGAACTCTGTACTTCTTCACGCACACAGTCATGGAGATACAGACTCAATCTTTTTATAAAACTGTCATGAAATGCCGATTGAATAATCTTTGTTGCTTCTTGTAACATAAACTCTTTCTATAAAATAAAATTCCCTTATAACAAATTATAGCGAATAATACAATAATCGTATCGTACGGATTGCCGAATTTACATAAAAAAAGAGCCCCTAACAGTAAGCTAAGGACTCTCTTTTATAAAAATTTAAAGAACTACTTAACAGCTTCTTTGAATTTTTTACCAGCTGAGAAAGCAGGAACTGTTTTAGCAGCAATTTTGATTGTAGCGCCAGTTTGCGGGTTACGACCGGAACGAGCAGCTCTTTTTCTGGGTTCGAAAGTACCGAAACCAACTAAAGTAACTTTTTGACCTTTAGCTACAGATTTTGTAACAGTTTCTAAAGTAGCAGCAATAACATCAGCAGCAGCTTTTTGTGAAACTTTAGCTTTTTTTGCAACTTCTTTTACTAATTCTTCTTTGTTCATAAGAACCTCCTTTTTGTTAACAAAGAATATTATATATATTTTTAGCATTTTAGCAAGCTTTTTTAATATAAAAATAGAAAGAATACGAAAATATAGCTAGGTTTTACACCGGTAGCAGTTACTAAAACGGTGTCATACAAAGGTTTTACAGCAAAAAGAATTAAAGATTCCATGCCGGATCAAGTCGACCAAATTTTACATTATTGTAATAATAAGTTAATATTTGATACGCGTTATACCCCTGTTTTGCAAGATTGTTAGCACCATGCTGGCTCATGCCGAGACCATGCCCGTTTTTTTTCACGCCTTCGTCAAAAGAAGGAACTGATTTTAAATAAGGTAAATCCTTGTTCCAGACAGCACCTGCATTGACGGTATGTCCGCCTGCAGACGCAGAATAATATGCGGGGATAACTTTCTGGTTATATGTTATAACTATGCCTTTTGTCTCAAGAACAGCACTGTTTGTTGTTGCAGTTTCTGAGGATGCACCGCCGTATGCCTGATCCTCTGGTGTATCTTTGAGATCATAACCGCGCGAAGCCCTTTTGCCTCTGTTAGCTATAGCATAACTGCGTGCAGCAATTGCCTGTGCTTTTAATGCTTCATAGTTCCATTTTGACGGCATTTCAGAAGGCACTACCCCGAGCATGTAATCTTCTAATGGTAAATTATTGACCACCACAAGTTCTCCGCCTCTGTTTTCAACAATAAATTCGCCTCTATACCATCTTCTTTTAGTTGAAATAAAACCTTTTTCTCCTGGTTTAATTACTATCCTTGAGATATTAAGATTAAACCATTGGTCATTCAGTTCTATGGAAATAGTTCCGCCCGAAGCTTTAAAAGCATAAGGTTTCATTGCTTTTAAAGTATAAAATGATTTGTTATGAAGAGGACTTATAAGCTGTGCCTCTTTGCTTGAACCGATACTAACCTGTTCAGCACCGTCTATTATACCTATTTTAATTGCTTCAGCCTTTTGCGCAGCAAAGAAAGGAAAAAATCCTGCTAATAAAATTATTAATAATATTTTGTTAAATTTTTTCATATCAGCATGTTTCTGCTTTTTCGAGAAATGCAATCACATCAATTGCTATTTGTTTTCTTGTTTCTTCATCGGCATCCTTTAAATAGTCAAAAGCCTCTGCAAGCTGCTGGGAAGAGTCATACCACCTGTTAAGAACATAATTAAATGCACCAAGAAGATTCGTTTTTAAAACCACTCCGTAATCCTGTGCCTTTTCTTTAATAAAAACCGCACATTTTTTTTGGGTATCTTCCTTGGAATTTTTAATAAGACTTACCGCCAAACTCACAGTAGGTTCTTTATCGTACCAGCGTTTGTTTTCCATATTGTTTCTCCCACAAAAGATATTATAACATCAAAAATTTCATGAAAAACATAATGTGTTTGTATTATAATTAACTCACATATAACACTTTTAAAGGAATAAAGCACGTATGAATAAATATTTGTTGGAAATAGGAACTGAAGAATTACCTTATAAATTTGTAAATACAGGTCTTGAACAATTAAAAAAAGCTTTTGAAAAGCTTTTAAAAGAAAATCAAATTTCTTTTACGGATATAAAATCTTTTTCTACACCGAGAAGATTAACATTGATAATAGAAGGTTTTGAAGCAAAACAGCCTGATACAGTCAAAACGGTAAAAGGACCGATTTTAAATATTGCATACGACGAAAACGGAAATCTTTCAAAAGCAGGCCAAGGCTTTGCAAAGAAAAACGGCGTGGACGAATCTGCACTTTATAAAGAAGATAACTATGTGTGGGCAAAAGTCGAACAAAAAGGCAAATCCATAAAAGATATTCTGCAGGAGAATGTTGAAAAAATTGTTCTGAAAATGCAAGGACCATACTTTATGAGATGGGCTGATTTGGATGTAAAATTCCAGCGTCCTATAAGATGGGTTGTTTCCCTTTTAAACGATGATGAACTTAAAATCAAAATAGCAGATGTAGAATCATCAAGATACTCAAGAGGGCACAGATTTAAGTCAGACAGAGTAGAGATTAAAAATGCTGATGCATATGAGCAGGCTCTTTTTAATAACAATGTAGTTGTTAATTCTGAGAAAAGAAAAGCAATGATTGTTGAATCAGCAAAAAAAGAAGCTGCAAAAATTGGTGCACAGGTCTACATGGAAGACGGGCTTCTTGAAGAAGTAACAAATATCTGCGAATGGCCTGTTCCTGTTATTTGCAATTTTGATGAAAAGTATTTAAATATCCCTGAAAAAGTAACAGTAACTGTTATGGCTGTACATCAGAGATACTTCCCTCTTTATAAAGAAGGGAAATTATTAAACAGCTTTATTACAATCACAAATTATATTGGAAATAATTTTGAGAATATTAAAGCAGGGAATGAAAGAGTTGTTGTAGCAAGACTTGATGACGCTATATTCTTCTTTAACGAAGATACTAAAAAGCCATTTGAAAGCTATGTTGAAGAACTTAAAGGCATTACTTTCCAAAAAGGCATGGGTTCAATGTATGACAAAACAAAGCGTATCGTTAAGCTGTCAGAAATTCTTGCAGAAAAACTTAATGCGCCCTGTGAAACTGTAAAAAGAACAGCGCTCTTATGTAAAGCTGACCTTGTCACCAGCCTTGTTTTTGAATTTACGGAACTTCAAGGCTTTATCGGCTCTGACTATGCTTTTAATGCAGGCGAAAAACCCGCTGTCGTAAAAGGTATAAAAGAACATTACTATCCTCTGGGTGCTGATTCTGAACTTGCAGAAGGCATCGAAGGTCAGATTGTCGGTATTGCAGATAAAATAGACACAATTGTTGCAGTGTTTGCAGAAGGCAAAAAGCCTACAGGTTCTGCAGACCCTCTCGGCGTAAGACGAGCAACTCTCGGTATTATTAAAACCATTATTCAAAAAGGTTTAAATATTGATTTAGAAGATTTAATCAAAAAATCAATTGATTTAATGCCTGTTGAAATCAATGATAAAAATGAATTGTTTAAAGAGGTTCAAAACTTCTTTGAAAATAGACTGAGCATTTTCTATATGGAAAAATACAGGCATGACGTTGTAGACGCTTGTATATCAAATAAAGCTGTCTTATCAAACTTAAAAGATTTTTCAGACAGAGTTGAATTTTTATCGCAAAAAATCAACGAACCCGCTTTCAATACGATGAATGAAGCAGCAAACAGAATAGTAAGAATAACAAAAGATTATAAGACAGAACAATTGCCCGACAGTGCATTGTTTAATAATCCTGCTGAACAACAGCTTATGGAATGCACAAAATCAATTGATTCTGATAAGTTAAGTTATCAGGAACTATACAACGAACTCACAAAAGCAGTCAGTGCGATTGACGAGTTTTTCGACAAAGTTCTTGTTATGGATAAAGACGAAAAAATAAAACAAAACAGACTTGCTCTTCTTTATTCGATTAAAAAGAAATTTGAAAAAATTGCTGATTTCTCAAAATTAGTAATCTAACAAGAAACAAATATGGATGCAATAAGAATATTTATGGGCATATTACTTGTAATATGCCTTATTTTAAGCATAGATTTTAAAAAAGTTCATGACTACGTTGAAGAACAAAGGATTCTAAATGAGCCTATAGAAGCTTCTTCTCCTCTTGGTTTATATGTTGAAGATTTTAAAGGCAGGGTAAAAATTATCGATGTACTGGACTATACCCCTGCAAAAAATGCAGGACTGGAACCCGGAGACAGAATAATTAAAGTCAACGGCTGCAAAATTAACAATGTGAAATCTTTTTTTGAATGCATGGAAGACGCAAAAGCTGAAGAACCTGTTAAACTTGTAGTCTACCGAGTAGACAGCTGTTCCACCTTTCCCGTTGATATAGTACCGTTTGAGACAGGTTGTAAATAATACTGACTTTAGTGTTGCATTTATGGTATATTATTGGTATAAAAAAAAGGCACCTTTGTGCAGATGGTAGATTAGTGATATACGAAGGAGAATTATGGGATTACCTAAAGTAGCATATTTTTCAATGGAAATAGCATTGGACCAATCCTTAAGCACATATTCAGGCGGTTTAGGATTTCTGGCCGGTTCGCACATGCTTTCTGCAGGATATTTACAGCTTCCTATGGTCGGTGTGACAATGTTATGGTCTTACGGCTATTATAACCAGAGAATTAACGAAGAAGGCAACGTTGATGTTGCATATATAAGAAAACATTATGACTTTTTACAAGATGTTGACGCACAGGTAGTACTCGATATTTTCGGAGAAAAAGTTATTGTTAAAGCATACAGAGTAGACCCTGATTTGTTCGGCTCCTGTCCTGTTTATCTTTTGACAACCGATGTTGACGGAAACTCTGATTGGGCACGTTCAATTTCGCATAAACTTTATGACGGAAACGAAAAAATCAGAATCGCACAGGAAACCGTTCTGGGTGTAGGCGGTATCAGACTGCTGCAAGCTATTAAATACGACTTTGAGTGTGTTCACATGAACGAAGGTCATGCACTTCCTGCCGCATTTGAATTATTGCAGCAGAACAACGGCGATCTTGAAAAGACAAAAAGACAGGTTGTATTCACTACTCACACACCTGTTGCAGCAGGTAACGAAGTTCACTGGGTTGATACACTGTTAGAAGGCGGATTCTTCGCAGGATGCTCAAGAGAACGCGCTGTTGAACTCGGCGGAGAACATTTCTCTCTGACAGTTGCAGCTTTAAGAATGAGCCGTATTGCTAACGCCGTATCTCAGCTTCACGGTCTTGTTTCTAATAAAATGTGGAACTGGGTTCAAGGCAGATGTCCGATCAGAGCTATTACAAATGCAGTAAACCTCCATTACTGGCAGGATGAAAGAATTGCCAATGCAAAGACATTGCAGCAGCTTCTTGATGCAAAAGTTGAAATGAAAAAAGAAGTATTCAGCTATATTGCAAATACTACCGGTAAAAGATTCGACCCGAATGTATTGACTATCACATGGGCAAGAAGATTTGCCGATTACAAACGTGCATGGTTAATTTTCATGGATATGGACAGAATTTTAAAACTGTTAAATGCAGACAAAGTACAGTTGATTTTTGCAGGTAAATTTCACCCTGATGATGCAATGGGTCGTGAAATGTTCAATAATATTCTGCACAAATCGTATAAAATTAAGAATGTTGCGGTACTGGCTGGCTATGAACTTGAATTAAGCGGAAAATTAAAAAGAGCTACTGATGTTTGGTTGAACACACCTATCAGACCGCTTGAAGCTTCCGGTACTTCCGGCATGTCTGCTAACGCAAATGGTGCGCTTCACCTTTCTATCTTTGACGGATGGACTGTTGAAGGTACATTCCCGGGCATTAACGGATACACAGTTGAATATCCGGGTCTTGACGATGATATTCCTTGGGAAGAACGTCACTGGAAAGACCATGACTGCATCATGGATATAATTGAAAACCAGATTATTCCTACTTATTACGACAATAAGATGGAATGGGCAAGAATGATGAGACAGGCAGTAAGAACATCAGAAGCTTACTTTAACTCTGACAGAATGGTTATAGAATACTTTAACAGAATCTATAAACCTATTGCTCACGAAAATCCGAAAGAAGGCGGCTTGAACACCAATGCACAAGACATGACAATGGATCCTTCCCAAAAAGAAGAACCTAACATGGACGCCTGGACTTATTCAAATATTAAATAAGCACGGATTAATAATAAATATAAAAGACCCTCTTAAAAAGAGGGTCTTTTTCTACATCAAATTTACTATATTTGGCGCTCATGGTTTATTTCTGTTTCTTTTATAATATAATTATTCTATAGATTAGGATAATATGTCGTTAAAGAGAAATAAGGATAAACAAAAATGAAAACAACAGTAGAAAAATTAGAGCATAATACAGTTAAACTCAATATCGAGATTGACGCTGATACAGCAGAAAAAGAATATAACAAAGCCTGCAAAAGACTTGCTCAAAGAGTAAATATTCCCGGATTCAGAAAAGGTAAAGCACCCAAAGCAATACTTGAAAAAAATATCGGTGCAGAGGCTATTAAGCACGATGTGCTTGACTATTTACTGCCTAATATATTTTCTCAGGCAATTGAAGAGAACAAATTAGATTTAATAACTCAACCATCATTGGAATCATATGACTTTGAACTTGGAAAACCGGTTAAAGTTGTAGCAAAAATGGAATTAAAACCGGAAGTTAAATTTGAACAGTACAAAGATTTAGAAGTAGAAGTTGAAGAATTTAAAACAGCTGAAAATGCAATGGAAAAAGAAATTAACGAACTTCTTGAAAAATTCACAACTTTAAAAACAGTTGAAGACAGAGAATCAACCGATAAAGATGTTGTTATGATGGACTTTGATGGTTTTGTTGACAGTGAGCCTATTCAAGGCGGTTCTGCAAAGAATTATATGCTTGACTTGGAACACAGCAATTTTATCCCCGGTTTTGCAGAACAGCTTGTTGGTCACAAAACAGGTGAAGAATTTACAATTGATGTAACTTTCCCTGAAGAATACCATGACGAAAAATTAAACGGCAAACCGGCTCAATTCAAAATAAAACTCAACGAAATCAAAGAAAAAGTAAAACCTGAATTGAATGATGAACTTGCTAAAAAAGTGGGCAACTTTAAAACCGTTGATGAATTAAAAGCTGATATTCAAAAATATCTTGATGACACAGCAAAAGTAGAAAACGACAAAAGAAGTGCTGCAAAACTATTTGAAGTAATTCTTGAAAAAATGTCAGCAGACATTCAGCCGTCAATGGTTGAAAGAGAAAAACAGGTACTTGTTGCAGACTTCAAACAAAAGCTTGCGCAGTCAGGCGTAAACTGGGATGAAGTAATGAAAAAAGACGGCCCTGAAAAAATCGATGAAGAATTGAAAAAAGAAGCACTTAACAGAATCAAAAATTCTTTGATGATGTCAGAAATAGCAAAACTTGAAAATATTCAGGTGACACCTCAAGATTTGGAACAAAAAATAGCTGAACTGGCTATGATGTATCAAACAGACAAAGGTACTATATTTAAAGAAATAGCAAAAAATACTGCAATGATACAATCTTTATCACAGCAGGCATTGAGCCAGAAGGTTACTAAATTCCTCCTTGATAACAACAAAATCAAATTCGTTGCAGGGGACAAAAAGTAGTTTATAATATATAGTAGTATTACATTAAGAGCGAAAGGGCAAATAAATATGAGTTTTGTACCAACAGTTGTAGAACAATCCAGCCGCGGAGAACGCGCTTTTGACATATTTTCAAGACTGCTTAGAGAAAGAATCATTTTCTTAGGCACACCGATTGATGATATGGTAGCAAATCTTGTTGTAGCACAGATGCTTCTTCTTGATTCAGAAAATCCGGAAAAAGACATTATGTTATACATCAATTCACCGGGTGGCAGCGTAACAGCTGGTTTTGCAATTTACGATACAATGCAGCACATTCGCTCTGATGTATCTACAATATGTCTTGGCCAGGCAGCTTCTATGGGTGCGTTCCTGTTATCATCAGGTACCAAAGGTAAAAGACTCGCTTTACCTCACTCAAGAGTTTTGATTCACCAGCCTTTAGGCGGAGCTCAAGGTCAGGCTACGGATATTGAAATTCAAGCTGCGGAAATTTTAAGAATCAAAAAATCTTTAAATGAAATTCTGGCTTCAAACACAGGCCAGTCAATTAAGAAAATAGAAAAAGACACAGACAGAGACTATATCATGACACCGGAAGAAGCTCTTGAATACGGTATGATTGATAAAGTTGTTTCTATGGACAAAATTCAAAAAGCTGAATAATTGTCCGACAAAAATCAGGAGATAATGTAATGGTTAAACACGATGACAGCCGCTTAAAATGCTCGTTCTGCGGAAAAACTCAGGATCAGGTAAAAAAACTTATTGCCGGACCCGAAGTATATATCTGCGATGAGTGCGTAGAATTGTGTAACGAAATATTAGACGAAGAATTCTTTGAGAATAAAGAAAAAGGCGAAAAAGAAGAGGTAAAAGAAGCTGATATATCATCAGTTCCAAAACCGCATGAAATAAAAGCATATCTTGATGAGCACATTGTCGGTCAGGATGATGCAAAAAAAGTTCTTTCAGTTGCAGTATACAACCATTACAAAAGAATTGCTCACAACTCTACAGAAAAAGATAACACAGGTATTGAAATCCAGAAAAGTAACATCCTGCTTGTCGGTCCGACCGGTTCAGGTAAAACTCTTCTGGCTCAAACTCTGGCAAAAATGCTGGATGTACCTTTTGCTGTTGCTGATGCAACAACATTAACAGAAGCCGGTTACGTGGGTGACGACGTAGAAAATATTCTTCTTCGTCTTTATCAGAGTGCTGAATTTGATGCACAAAAGGCTGAAAGAGGAATTATTTATATAGACGAAATAGATAAAATTGCACGTAAATCAGAAAATCCAAGCATTACAAGAGATGTCTCCGGAGAAGGTGTACAGCAGGCACTTTTAAAAATGATTGAAGGTACTGTTGCAAATGTTCCTCCTCAGGGCGGAAGAAAGCATCCTCATCAGGAATTTATCCAGATAGATACAAAAAATATTCTGTTTATTGTGGGCGGAGCATTTGTCGGGTTGGATAAAATCGTTGAAAGAAGAGCTGATGAAGGCACATCTTTAGGTTTTGGAGCAAAAGCACCTGCAACTGCCGCAGAAAAAGAAATTGCTGCACAGAAAATGCTCAAAAAATTGCAGCCTGAAGATTTACTCAAATTTGGTTTAATTCCTGAATTTATCGGTCGTGTTCCTATATATGCAGTTTTAGACCAGCTTGATGAAGCAACTTTGAAAATGATCCTTACAGAGCCTAAAAATGCTATCATTAAACAGTATCAGTGCTTGCTAAAAATGGACAATGTTGACCTTAAATTCGAACCTGAAGCAATAGAACTTATTGCAAAAGAAGCTATTAAACGAAAAACAGGTGCACGTGCATTACGTTCAATTGTGGAAGAACTTATGCTCAATATTATGTATGAAGTTCCTTCTCAAGAGGATGTACACGAATTCACAGTTACTGCAGAAATGGTAAAAAAACGCGATAAAGTTGCAGATTTAATCAAGCTTCCTCAGAAAAAATCATCACATGTACCTGAAGAACAGGAAGAAATAGCATAAATTAATAGTTAATAAAAAAGTCCTCTCTTTAGGGAGGACTTTTTTGTGTATTATAATAATTGTTATGATGAATGAAACAGATAAAAAAGCTTCAAAATATCTCGGCAAAAAAATTGCCTCAACAGAGACATATACCCCTTCTTTTCTTGTTGCTGTACCAAGGCAGGAAAACCGCACACAATACAATATATATGAAAACAAACTGCCATTTACGGGCAAAGACATATGGCATGCTTACGAATTCTCATCATTAACAAACAGCGGAGTTCCGGTAACACGTTTAATGAAAATGAATTACAGCTGTGAAAGTAAATTTATAGTGGAGTCAAAATCGCTGAAACTTTACCTGAACTCTTTTAATATGACACGCAATGGCGGAAATATAGAAGAATGTCTTGATATATGCAGAGAAAAAATTGAAAAAGATTTGAGTAATTGCCTGAAAACAGAAGTTAAAATCAATTTTATAAACAACCACGCCCCAATAATACAAATATTTTCTAAATACGAAGATATATTGAATAAAGTAAACGAATCAGAACTAAAAATTGAACAATTTAAAGAAGCACCACAACTCCTTGAAGCAGAAGAAACCGAAAACAAATCAGAATATTATTTTAAATTTGATTCTCTTCGTTCAAACTGTAGAGTAACTCACCAGCCTGATTTTGGAGATGTTTTTATTTACTATAAATCAAAAACACATATTAAAGAAGACAGCATCATAAAATACCTTTGTTCATTTCGGTCGGAATACCATTTTCATGAAGAGTGCTGTGAAATGATTTATAAGAGATTATACGATCTGCTAGGCAAGGACGATGAGTTGATGGTATGCGCTCTTTATACAAGGAGAGGCGGCATTGATATATGCCCAGTGAGATACAGCCAAAACTTTTCTAATAATGATATAGATTATCTCATTAACATCAAAGAATTCGCAAGAAGCGGTATAAAGCAATAAAAAGATTTAAACTCATTCATATGAATTGTTGTCATATCTTATAAAAAATAGTAAAATTAGTATACTTGTCTGTTAAAAACTGATAAAGAGAGGATATGATATGAAATTACACATGCAGATATTAATTGCGCTTGGTCTTGGAATTAAGCGTAACGGGCATATTTTCTTAGGACTGATTGCCGGTATAATTCTCGGGATATTAATGCATTCTTATAATGCATCTCATGAACCGACAGCAATATATAATGCTCTTTATGCAATATTAAACTTTATCGGACAGGCTTTTATCAGACTTATCCAGATGGTAATTATTCCTTTGGTATTCAGTGCAATAATTATCGGTATATCCAGCATAGGTGATAACAAACAACTCGGTGCATTTGGTATAAAGATGATAACGTACTATTCAATTATATCAATTGCTGCTGTTATAATTGGCACCACACTTGCTCTGACTATTCACCCCGGCGACGGAGTACAATCTTTTATCAGCCAGAAATCAGCAGTAGAAACACAACAGATTGTAAGCCAGGCTATTGCAGATCAAAAAGGTCATATTTCAGAATTATTTATAAACCTTATTCCTGCTAATCCGATGCAGGCGCTTGCTGACGGTGAAATGATTCCTATAATCATATTTATTATGATTTTTGCAATTGCACTTGCAAAAGTGGGTGAAATTAACAGACCGGTTGTTTCTTTCTTTGAATCAATATTTGCAGCAACAATGAAAGTTACGGACGGGATAATGTATCTTGCGGCTCCCGGTATCTTTGCATTGACGGCTACAGCTATTTCTTCTTTCGGAATATCCGTATTTTCAAGTATTTCCAAATATTTCCTTGCAATATTAATAGGATTTGCAATTCAATTATTTATTGTTTATCCGCTTATTATGAAAATATTCTCAAAAGTTCCTATAAGATTATTTTTTGCGGCAATTGCAGAAGCAATGATGGTAGGTTTTGGAACAGCAAGCAGTTCTGCAACACTTCCTTTAGTCATTGCATGCTGTGAAAAAAGAGGTATATCACATAAAGTATGCAGCTTTGTACTGCCTCTCGGCGTAACATTAAACTTTGACGCAACAGCAATGTTTCAGGTTATTGCCGTTTTATTCCTTACACAGGCTTACGGCATCACAGTAGAACCGCTGCAGATTCTTCAAATTGCAGTACTTGCAATAGTTGCATCCAGCACCTGTGCAGGCATCCCCGGAGGCGGCATAATTACAATTGCTCTTGTATTGAACGGACTAGGTTTAACTCCGACCCAGATGGTAGAAGGTTTTGCTTTCTTATTTGCAGTAGACAGAATAGTAGATATGTTCAGAACAATGCTTAATATCACGTCAGATGCTGTTGTAACAGCGGTGATTGCAGACAATGAAAATGAACTTAACTATGATATGCTGACAAATGAAGAATCATATAAAGATATAATTTAGTTTATGAATTTAACGGTTAATAAAGTTCGTGCATTAAAAGGCGAAATTACAATACCTTCTGATAAATCAATCAGCCACAGGTGTGCAATGCTTGCTTCTTTAACAGGCGGTATTGTCGAAATACAAAATTTTTCAATGGGTGCGGACTGTATAAGCACATTAAACATAATTAAAAAACTCGGGTGTGATGCAGAATTTATTGAAGAAAAGCATCTAAAAATAAATGCAGAAAATGCATTTAAAAAAGACAGATACAATCTGGACTGCGGTAATTCCGGCACATCAATGAGACTCTTTTCGGGGCTTGTTGCTTCAAGAGAAATGGAGACAACACTCTTTGGAGACGAGAGTTTGAGCAAACGTCCGATGAAACGGGTAATTCTTCCTTTAGAGTTAATGGGTGCTAAAATTAAGCATAACAATTTCAAAGCGCCATTGATAATTCAAGGAAGAGAACTTTTTCCCATTGATTATAAAAGTCCGATTGCGTCGGCTCAGGTAAAATCTTGTATATTACTTGCCGGCTTAAATACATACGGAGAAACCAGAGTTACAGAGCCATATGTATCACGAGATCATACAGAAAGAATGCTAAAATATCTTGGTGCTAATATCAGTACAGAACGCTGCACTACAAAAATAAAAAAATCGAACCTCCAACCGAAAAATCTTAGTGTTTGCGGTGATATTTCCTCTGCGGCATTTTTCCTTGCTGCAGGTGCTATTGTTCCAAACTCAGACATTATATTAAAAAATGTAGGACTAAATCCGACAAGAACGGGGATAATTGATGTGCTGAAGCAAATGGGTGCAGATATAGAGATTCTTGACGAACGCGTTGAATGCAACGAAGAATCAGGTGACATAAGAATAAAGACATCTGACTTAAAAGGAATAACAATTGAAGGTGAAATTATACCCAGATTAATTGATGAACTGCCTGTTATTGCAGTTCTGGCTTCGCAGGCAGATGGCACAACCATAGTAAAAGATGCTCAAGACCTTCGAAATAAAGAATCCGACAGAATAAAGTGCCTTGTAACTGAATTGATAAAACTTGGTTCAGATATTGAAGAAACACCTGACGGTTTCATAATTAACGGCAAAAAAACATTAAAAGGAAATTCTGTTACGCAATGCTATCATGACCACAGACTGGCAATGAGTTTGTACGTAGCAGGTCTTATATGTGAAAAACCTATCAGCATAGAAGAATTTCAATGGGTGGATATTTCTTTTCCGGAATTTCTACCCTTGATGCAATCTTTGATTTAATTTTTACGCCTGAAATTTGACCTTGCACATTTGTTAAAATCTTTTACTTTCTCAACCCAAACATAGGTTTTGTTCTGTGCAAAAGCAAACGGATTTGAAGAATAGCACTTATCCTTAGACATTTTTTTAGATTTTTCGTCTATTTCTTCTACTCTGTTTATTAAATTTTTGAGTTTCTCAATTATTCCCATTTTGATTAACTTTTTTACATATTCATACTCATAATTGCAGAATTTTTTTCAAAATTGATTATGCTAAAGCATTGATTTTAGTTAGACTGAAATAGTATCTTTTGTATAATAAAAATATGACTAAAAATGTAAAAAGAATATTAATAGCAGAAGACAGCAGAGAATGGCAAAAATTTCACAGTGAATTATTAAAAAGCTATGAAAAAGAAAAGCTGGATTTTATAATATCAGATAATGCCAAAGATGCACTGAAACTTGTGCAGGACAATATAAAACACCCTTATGATTTGATATTAACGGATTTGCAAATGGAAACAGACTTTCTGCCTGAATTTGCAGGAGAATGGCTTGTAAAACAAATCCGCGGATATAGTGAATACAAAAATACACCTGTTGTAATAATATCAGCAACTTACAATATAGGATTTATTGCTCACTCACTGGGCGTGAACTATCTTTCCAAAAGAAGTCTTGTGAACAATCCTGATACTTATTTTTTAATGCTTGAAGAAAATCTGCAGCATAAATTATAAGAAATATTAAATAAGTACTTTGCTTATTTTATGTTTATTGTAATATATTATTACAACTAAAAAAGCGGAAAGAATAGAATGAGGGAAAAAGTCGCATTCTATAAATCTTGCTTGTAAAAAATAACAATTAGTAAAGCTAGATAAGAAGGTAAAAAATGGGAATCAAAGGAAAAGTAGATAAAATGGTAGTTCTCGCTTGTGAAGAATGCAAAGAAAGAAACTACACAACTACTAAAAACAAAAAAACATTAAAAGAAAGAATGGAACTTAAAAAACATTGCCCAAGATGCAATAAACATACTGTTCACAAAGAAACTAAGTAACATTTTAAACATTAATATTTAAAGAGCGTCCTTAGTTCAGTTGGTAGAACGTCGGTCTCCAAAACCGGATGTCGAGGGTTCGAGTCCTTCAGGGCGCGATTTAAATAAAAAAGAGGAAAATAATGGCTAACCAGACTAAAGAAAAAGTAGATTTTAAAGAAGCTGTAATTGCTTACTTTAAGTCAGTAAAGCTTGAATGGGGAAAAATCACATGGCCCGGTAAACAGCAGGTTGTTGTAGAAACTATATATGTAGTTATCATTACAGCAATTTTTACAATCGGTGTTCTGGCTGTGGATACAATATTCAATGCTTTATTTAAAGGGCTCGGTTTGATTCATTAAGTTCACAAAAGATTTATTATTCAACTAACAGGAATTAATATAATGACAGAAAAAAACGAAGACCAAATGGAAGTAGCTGCTGAACAAAATGATATCAGCGTTTTCGAAAACGAAAAACACCAGATCGTTGAGGAAAAAGACGCTAAATTAAAAGCTGATATACAGGCTTCACACAGCAAAGAACCGCAAAAAAAATGGTACATTGTCCACACTTATTCCGGATACGAAAACAAGGTTAAAGTAAACCTTGAAAAACGTATTGAATATATGAATATGGGTGACAAAATCTTCCGTGTGGAAGTTCCTCAAAAAACGATTACTAAAGTTAAAGACGGCAAAAAACAAGACCGTGAAGAAAAAATCTTCCCGGGTTATGTTCTTGTCGAAATGATAATGGATGACGACAGCTGGTATGTTGTAAGACATACTGCAGGTGTTACTAAATTCGTAGGTACATCTAAAAAACCGATTCCGGCTAAAGATTCTGAAATCAAAAAAATCATCCACAGAGTTCAAACTCAGACAACTAAAATCGAACTCGATGTTAAAGTCGGTGACAAAGTCAGAATTATTTCAGGGCCGTTTGCAGACTTTATCGGTGATATTACAGAGGTTTATCCTGACAAGTCTAAACTCAGAGCTACAGTTTCTATCTTTGGACGTGAAACACCTGTAGAACTTGAATACAAACAAATTCAAAAAGTATAGATGTGTGTGAAAGCTTAAGTGGCTTTCAGAACTGAAAGACTCTTAAGCTGCAACCGTTCAATACCGCCGTTGTGAAATTAATGAAGTTAATGAAACGAACAAATCTTTGATTTGACAGGCGGAAACAGATAAAAGATAAATAAGGTGGAAGGGGCAAAGCCCCGCTATACCACGAAAGGAGAATAAAATGGCAAAAAAAGTAGTAGGCAAAATTAAGCTTCAAATCGAAGCAGGCAAAGCAAATCCATCACCACCGGTTGGTCCGGCTCTGGGTCAGCATGGTGTTAACATCATGGATTTCTGTAAGCAATTCAATGCTAAAACAGAATCACAGGCAGGTTACATTATTCCTGTAATCATTGATGTATATGAAGACAGAAGCTTTTCTTTCATTATCAAAAGCCCTCCGGCTGCTGTATTGATTAAAAAAGCTATCAATTTACCGAAAGGTTCTGCTGCACCGAACAAAACTAAAGTCGGCAAAATCACAGTAGCACAACTCGAAGAAATCGCTAAAACAAAAATGAACGATTTAAACGCAACTACTATGGAAGCAGCTGTAAAAATGCTTAAAGGCTCAGCAAGAGCAATGGGTGTTACAGTAGAAGAATAATTAGTGGAAGGGGATGCCGTACGGGGCAAACCTTTATTAGCCCGAAACGGATTAGAACCCGATATCACCACAGAAAGGAAATAAAATGAGTAAATTAACTAAAAGACAACAAAAACAGGCTGAAATGCTTGAAGGTTTTGTACAGCCTTCATCCGCAGCTGATGCATTAAAAAAATTGCAGGAAATATCAGAAGCAACAGTTAAATTCGACGAAACAGTTGAATGCCACATGCGTCTCGGTATAGATGTAAAAAGAGCAGACCAGCAAATCCGCTCAACTGTAGTTTTACCGGCAGGACTTGGTAAAGACGTAAGAGTTTGCGTTATTGCTAAAGGTACAAAAGCTGACGAAGCAAAAGCTGCAGGTGCTGAAGAAGCAGGTGCGGAAGAAGTTATCGACAAAATTGCAGGCGGCTGGTTTGAATTTGATACTTTGATTGCAACACCGGACTGCATGGGTATGCTCGGTAAATTAGGTAAAGTTTTAGGTCCGAAAGGTTTAATGCCTAACCCTAAAACAGGCACTGTTACTCTTGACGTTGCTAAAGCAGTTAAAGATGCAAAAGCAGGTAAAGTTGAATTCCGTGCAGACAAACAAGGTATGATTCACTGCCCTATCGGCAAAATCAAATTCTCTTACGAAGATTTGATGAAAAACTATGCAACTCTTGCAGACGCTGTTTTAAGAGCAAAACCGTCTGTTGCAAAAGGTGTATATGTTAAATCAGCATACTTGACAACTACAATGGGACCCGGTATCAAACTTGATACTAAAAACCTGGCTGCAGAAGTTAAAGATTACGTATAAAAAATATCTAATATCATAAAGCCCTCAAATATTTGAGGGCTTTTTTATTATAAAAAGAATTTGTTTTACAGGTTCAATTTATCTATTTACATAATTCTTTTAAATACTCATCAATTGCTTTTGCAGCGCGTTTTCCTGCCCCCATTGCATTAATAGCATTTGACTCGCCTGTCGGAGCAACATCTCCACCTGCATAAACACCGGGTATAGATGTTTCGCCGGTTTCCTGGTTTACAATAATATAGCCCCTGTTATTGGTTTCCAAATCAAGACCTTCTTTTTCTGCTGATGTTTGAATTATAGGGTTAGGACCTGTACCGAGAGCGACAATAACAGCATCAAGTTCCATGGTAACAGATTCACCTGTCGGAACAGGTCTTCTTCTTCCTGAAGCATCGGGTTCCCCGAGTTCCATAAGGTCAAATTTCATTGCCTTCACATATCCGTCTTCACCAATGATTTCTGCAGGAGCATGTAAGAATTTGAAAATAACACCTTCTTCTTTTGCGTGTCTAATTTCTTCAAGACGGGCAGGAAGTTCTGCTTCTGTTCTTCTGTATGCAATATAAACTTCTTTGTATCCCACTCTGACAGCAGTTCTTGCTGCATCCATCGCAACATTTCCGCCGCCTATAACCGCAGCTTTTTCCCCAACTTTAAGAGGTGTGGGAGTAGTGGTTTCATTTGCGTGCATAAGATTTACACGTGTTAAAAATTCATTTGCACTGTATACACCGTTGAGGTTCTCCCCAGGAATATTCATCATCTTAGGCAGACCTGCACCCGAGCATAAGAATATTGCATCAAAGCCGTCTTCTTTAAGTTGATTTATTGTAATAGATTTACCTACAATAACATTCTTTTCAAATTTTACACCAATATCTTTAAGTCCTTTTATCTCTCTGTCAAGAACAGTTCTGGGAAGTCTAAAAGGAGGTATTCCGTATCTTAGAACACCGCCAAGAGCATGTAGTGCTTCAAATACGGTAACATCATAACCTGCTTTTCTCAAATCAGCAGCAGCAGTGATTCCTGCACAGCCCGAGCCGACAATTGCGACTTTTTTGCCGCAATCACTGATTTCACCGGTTTTAGCACATGTTTTGTCACCCACATATCTTTCAAGAGCACCTATTGCAACCGGTTTGCCTTTTATGCCCAAAATACAATTACCTTCGCACTGGCGCTCCTGAGGACAGACACGACCGCAGACAGACGGAAGCATACTTGTTTGTCTTATTATTTCACCCGCTTTGTCTATATTGCCTTCTTTTATTGCAGCAATAAACTCGGGGATATGAATATTTACAGGACAGCCTTTAACACATTTCGGATTTTTACAGTTAAGACATCTTGATGCCTCTAATCTTGCCTGTTCATCCGTAAAATTGCTTTCTACTGCATCAAAGTTAGTTCTTCTTATCTGAGGGTCCTGTTCTACGGGATGTTGTCTGTCTACTTTATCCATTTATATATTCTCCGTTCTTGTATAAATTTCCATAATTCACAACAAAATTATAATATAAAATCAGCTGATTATATGTCCAGATATTTTTTAATTTCCCAGGGTGTAACCTGTTTTCTGTAGTCATTCCACTCTTTTCTTTTCGAATTCAAAAATTCGTTAAATATATAATCCCCCAGAGCAGCCCGTGCCACCATACTCTTTTCAAATTCCTCAAGAGCAGTAAATAGGTTTCTCGGCAGAGATTTTATCTTTCGTTGTTTAATCTCATTACTTGAAAGCAAAAATAAATTCTTTTCCATTGGTGAAGGCGGTTCTACCTTATTTCTTAAACCGTCCATACATGTTTGCAGAATAACTGCAAATGCCAGATAAGGATTAGTACCAAAATCCGGAGACCGAAGTTCCAGTCTTGTTGATTCGCCTCTCTTTGAAGGAATCCGTACAAGAGCACTCCTTGTTACAACTGACCATACAATATAAATAGGCGCTTCGTAGTCTTTTACAAGACGTTTATAACTGTTTATTGTAGGATTCAATACAGCGGTAATACCTTTAATATTTTTTAATATTGAACCTATAGAATAACAAGCCTGTTCTGAAAGCTTATATATATTTGTAGAATCAGAAAAAGCATTGTTTCCTTTTTTATCAGACAAGGAAATGTTAAGATGCAGACCGGAACCGTTTTGTCCGTATATAGGTTTGGGCATAAACGAAGCTTTGAATCCAAAGTTATCAGCAATAGTCTTTGTAACAAATTTAAAAGTAATTAAATTATCAGCAGTTTTTAAAATATCATCATAACCCAAATCAATTTCATGCTGGAAAGGAGCACCTTCATGGTGAAGTGCATCAATTTCAAAGCCCATTTCCTCCAGTGCAGTCAACACAAGAATAAGTGTTTCATCATATTTATTTGATTGATTCGCATCATAATAGCCTGTTTTCTCAGCACCGACATTTAGAATATTGTTTTGTTCATCTGTTTTAAATAAGAAAAACTCAACCTCCGGACCTATCTGCATAGTATATCCGTATTTTTTTGCATTTTCCATAACGCGCTTTAGATTAGAACGGGGACAGCCTGCAAATGGTGTGCCGTCGGCGTTGTGAATATCACAAATAAAACGAGCAGTTTGTTTCAAATTCGAAAATTTAAACGGAAATGTTAAAAAAGTCGATTTATCAGGAAAAAACCTTAAATCCATTGTTTCATTTTCTCTGAATCCGCCTATGGATGAACCATCAAACATTACTTTATTTTGCAGGATATCATCTATTTGTGCAGAAGGCATACTAAGATTTTTTATTCTGCCGTTGATATCAATAAACTGCAGGTAGATGGTTTTAATCTTTTCTTTTTGTATTATATCTTTAATTTGGTCATCAGATAGCATTATATTATTATCGGCCACACACTTGCAACAGGTCAAGTAAAGATTATTGTAATAAATCTTCACAAATAAATATATAAAAAAGCAATATTTTATATATTTGTTTGTTTATATATATGAGGATAAAAAAACTGGACTTTCAACAAAGAGATATTAAGAGGGAAAAATGAAAAGCACAGAGAGAACTAACGTAAGATATTCTTACAGTTACGTTTCAAATGAAAAAGAAAATTCATTTGAATTTACGACAGCAGCCATAGGTAAACTTCCAAAAATCAAAATGGTTTTACCAAAGATTTCACTTAGTTTTTGTGAAAACTTAAGTCTGGCAATATGCTAAACAGGAATTAAGCACCTGCCAGACCCGGCAAAAATTGATAAACAGGCTTAACTCTTATCAAATACTCGGAATTTGAACGATTGAGAACTTCTTCAAGATTTGTAATTGCGTCTTGTTCCGTACGACCGTACCCGACAAGTTTTTTTATTATGCAATTCGCTACAAAAACATTATTTTTTTTACTTTTATAAATTAACGCGGGATACTGAATATTCGTCATGAGCATAGTTGTAACCTCATTATGTATTAATAATACATTCGGCTGTTTCTATGCTTTATTAAGCTAATGTTATGTAAATTCATATTTTTGAAGTAGCAGAGTAATTGTGGTAAAATTATAATTACACTTTTGTTATTAGAGAAAATGGGATTTAATGGATTTATGAAAAAATTGTTTATATCATTATTTGCTATATTCGGTGCCGCAAATTGTTCTTTTGCCGTAAATATTCCATCAGCAATGAAAGAAACCATGGCTCAGAATTACGGTATGCCTAGTCTATTGCAGCTTGTTATATCAATGGTTCTTGTCATTGGTTTGATTTATGTTACAGGCTGGATTTACACAAAACTCAATATTGTTAACCGTAAAAAAATCGGCAAAATCGCTTCAAACAACGGAGATACAAGCAGATTCACGGTATTGCAGTCTATGTCACTCGGACAGCAAAGACATATTTATACAATTGAAATGAACGGTAAAATTCTTCTTGTTGGTTCAACACCGAGTCATATCAATCTTATTAAAGAATTTGACAAAGAAAATATGCCTGAATCAATAGAAAAAGAAGTATTTTTCGAATCAGAAGAAACAGAGACACAAAGCGGTGCATCGCAATCATCTGTTGATATAGATGAACTTTATAAAAAATACAAAAGCTAGAATGTCCGAATGGGAGTTTAATCGTGAGAAAAGAAGTGATAATAGGAAATAAAACAGTAGGTGATAATTCACCCTGTTTCATAATTGCAGAAATCGGTATCAATCATAACGGCTCTGTGGATCTTGCAAAAAAAATGATTGATGAAGCAGTTATGGCAGGATGTGATGCCGTAAAATTTCAAAAAAGAACAGTTACGAAAGTATACACACCGGAGGAACTCGATGTATACCGTCCCAATTATTACGGCAGCACGAACAGAGATTTGAAACTCGGACTTGAATTAAGCTATGAGGATTACTGTGAGATTGACAAATACTGTAAATCTAAAAAAATAATGTGGTTTGCATCATGCTGGGATATTGATTCTGTTGACTTTATTGAACAGTTTGACGTGCCGTGCCACAAAATAGCATCTGCCCTTTTGACAAATGATGAATTTTTAAAAAAGGTAAAATCAACAGGCAAACCGATACTTCTGTCAACAGGAATGAGCACAATGGAAGAAATAAGACATGCTGTGGATATCCTGGGCGAAGACAATCTTATAATATTTCAATGTACATCAACATATCCTAATGAACACAAAGAAATAAATCTGCGTGTAATAGAGCAATTCAGAAAAGAATTCAGCTGTCCTATCGGATACAGCGGGCATGAAAAAGGACTTCTCCCATCAATCCTTTCCGTAGAATTAGGGGCTGCCTCAGTTGAAAGGCATATAACAGTCGACAGAACACTTTGGGGGTCAGATCAGGCAGCAAGTCTCGAACCTGAAGGATTGAGAAGAATGGTCAGAGATATCAGAGAAGTTAAAACTATTCTGGGAGACGGCAAAAAAGTCGTATATGATTCGGAACTTCCAATTAAGAAAAAATTACGAAAAGATAATAAGGTTTCTGTGTAAATGTATAAAACATTAAATCTTTCACCTGATATAAAACTTATTGTAAGTGACTTTGACGGTATTTTTACAGACAATTCCGTATATATATTGAATGAAAACACAAAGCTTAAACGCCTGAGCTTCAAAGATTTAATGGGGGTATCGGTTGCAGTAAAAAACGGATTGAAGGTAGCTGTTATTTCGGGAGAAGTCAGTCCTGAGATAGATTATGTTGCACAAAAATTTAATTTACAGGATATTCATCAGGGAATACGCAACAAACTGCCTGTTCTTGAAAATATCAAAGAAAAATATAACCTCAGTAATGATGAAATATTATATGTAGGTGATGACATTAACGATATACCTTGCCTTGAAAGCGTAAAATATGCTGTAACAGTACAAGAAGCAAATTATAAAGTAAAAATGCTTCCTCATATACAGATTACTCAGGCGAATGCAGGCAACGGTGCATTTAGAGAAATAGTTGATAACATTATTGAACTGAAACAGCAGACTTAACAGCGGATACAGCCAAACTATGAGTAACAAATTTGTTATTATAAAAGATGAAATAAAAAAACAGGTTGATAAACTGGATAAGTTTGTCAAAAAATACAAAGACATCTCACAGACTGTTCAAATCCCTTCTACTGCTTACATGAACTGGGGCATAGAACTCGATAAAAAAGGCATGACGGATGAAGCAATGGAAAAGCTTCGCACCGCAGCATTAATGGCTAATCAAAATCCGGCTATATACATTAATCTTGGAATTGCTCTTTTAAAACAACAAAATTATGAAGAAGCAATAAAAAATTTTAGACATGCTGTAAAAATAGATAAATACAACTCCAAAGCTTATGCTATGTGGGCAGCAGCGCTCTCTGAAATAGGCGACTTGAAAGGTGCTGTTGAAATATACAATATTGCGCAAAAATACGAACCAAGAGATGCTGACATCTATCTAAACTGGGGAATATCTCTTGCAAGAGCGGGGCAAAAACAGGCGGCTGAAGAAAAATTCAAAAAAGCATTAATGTTGAATCCGTTAAATCCTGTAACACCGTTTTTGTGGGGATTGTTGCTATTTGATGATGAAAAATATCAGGAGGCAATCCACAAATTCAATCATAGTTTGTTATATGCCGAAAACAAATATGACTGTCTGTATTATCTTGGTTTATGCTATTTAAAACTTCTCAACTATAAATTTGCGGAGAAACACGCAAAAGAAGCTATTTCAATTGATAAAACAAAGTTAGAAGCTTACACAATCCTTGCAGACTGTTATATGAACACGGGTAAAGAAAACCTGTGCCTCGAAACGTTTGAAACAGCAGAAAAGAATGCACAGACAGATGTAAGTTTTTATACAAACTGGGGTATGGCACTTCAAAAATACAATTTTATAGAAGAAGCAAGAGAAAAATTCTACAAAGCTTTAATGCTCAACCCCTCATCAGAAATTATTCTGTTTAATCTTGGTATAAACTTTTTGATATCAAAAGAATACACACAGGCAGAAGAATTTTTCAATAAAGTACTTGAAAAAAATCCAAATTATGCACCTGCACTGTTCAATCTGGCAGCACTTGCCTTTAACAGAAAAGACTACTCTCTAGCGCTTGATTTATATAAAAGTTCATATGAAAACGACAGAAAAAATTATGCATTGAATTACAATATAGCAAACTGCTACTACAAAAAAGGGGATTATGAAAATGCAAAAAATCATTATAAAAAATGCATTGAATATTGCCCTTCCCACCTTCAGGCTTATATAAACTATGCCAATTTGCTTGTAGAAACGGGAGAAAAGCAGGAAGCACTAAGAAAAGCCAGAACAGCTTATCTTATGGATAAAAATTCCTCCTTCACAAATTTTGCATTTGCAGTAATACTTATGAAACTGGATAAGTTTAATGAAGCATTAGAAAAATTTGAAAATGCAATTAACATAGATTCAGAGCATGTCCTTGCACATCTGGGCAAAGCAGAAGCTTTATTTTATCTTGGTAATATTGAAGATGCACTCTCTGCATTAGAAATAATAGAAGATAAAGCAGCTGAGTACAATGAATTTGGCGAACTGCAAAACAAAATACTGGAAACCGTTATTGACAAAGAATACACAACTTTGACAGACATTGCATTTCAATATTGTAATAAATTCTTGCAGAGGTATAATAACGATAAGGTACTGGCTATTAAAAACAAATTATCAGAAAAAATTGAATCAGAGGCTAATCAAAAGTGGGAATAATTGTTCAAAAATTTGGCGGAACATCTGTCGCAGATACAGACAAAATTAAAAATGTAGCATCCGCCGTCATAAGAGAAAAAGAAAACGGAAACGATGTAATAGTAGTTGTTTCTGCCATGGGGCATACCACTGATTATCTTGTTAAGATGGCAAACGAAATCACTCCGAATCCTAATTCCCGAGAGATGGATATGCTGCTTGCAACAGGAGAACAGGTTTCTATAGCATTGTTAACAATGGCTATTCAAGCACAAGGCTATAAAGCAGTAAGCATGAATGCTATGCAGGTCGGCATAATTACGGAATGCGTACATTCAAAAGCAAGAATTGTTGACATTAAAACAAATAAATTAAAAGAACACCTTGATAAAGGTGAAATAATTGTAGTAGCAGGCTTTCAGGGTGTTACACCGGAAGGTGAAATTACAACACTCGGAAGAGGCGGTTCCGATACATCAGCCGTAGCAATTGCAGGTGCAATGAAAGCAGACAGATGCGATATCTATACTGATGTTGAGGGTGTTTACACAACAGACCCGAGAATTGTATCCTGCGCAACAAAATTAAAACAAATATCTTACGAAGAAATGCTGGAACTCGCTCATGTAGGTGCAAATGTACTGCACCCGCGCTCTGTTGAAACAGCAAAACAATATCAGGTGCCCTTAAGAGTTAGAAGCACTTTTAAATTAGAAGATTTAGGAACTTATATTATAGGAGTTGACGAAATGGAAATTTATAAACCGGTAGCAGGTGTTGCCTCCGATTTGTCTCAAATCAGAATTGTTATTACAGAAGTACCTGACAAACCCGGTAACGCGGCAAAATTGTTTGAACTTCTTTCAAAATCAGATATAAGTGTTGATATGATTATCCAGTCTTACGGAAGAAGCGATGATACAAATGATATTGCATTTACAATATGTGCTTCCGATTATGACAAAACTATGGAAATAGTCAAAGAAATCATCAAAGAAATCAATGCTTCCGGCGTTCTTGTAGATGAAGATATTGCAAAAGTATCTATAGTCGGTGCAGGAATGGTAGACCGCCCCGGTATTGCTGCTTCTATGTTTAAGGCTCTGGCAGAAAGCGGTATAAATATCAAAATGATTTCTACAAGTGAAATAAAAATCAGCTGTCTTGTTGAAAAAGACCAGTCTGATGCAGCGATAAAAGCCCTTCATACAGCGTTCCATCTTGACTCTAAAGAGACTGCAGTTGTAATGGGAGACCTGCCAAATTTATAAGTAATCTTTAAGCGCTTTAAAACATTTAGTTTAAGGCGCTTAATATTTATTAAAAAAATGGCAAATTATTTTTTTCACAAGTATTGGGTATGATATGCAAATGTTAATTGACAAAGAAAACACTTCTAAAGACAAAATAATTAAACCTGATTTTTCAACCAAAACAGGAAGAGAATTTCTCGCGTTTTATCTTCAAACTAAGTTCAAACAAATACTCTCTTATGACAAAAAAACTGAAAATCCTATATTTAAAGAAATCAATCCTAATTTTATTTCAAAATTTTCAAGACGCTTGATAGAAAATCCCAACAAAAAATTTCTTATAGGTGTGACAGGTGAGTCAGCCAGCGGTAAGACAACTATCTGTAAACAAATAAAAAAAACAAGTTCTGATTTAAAATTTCCATTGGAATACCTCAGTATCGACAATTACTTTAATGATATATCAGACTTAATAAGGAAATACGGTACTTTTGATGAACTGAGAGACAACGGCTATGATGTAGATTCTCCGGAAAATTTTCAGCTTGAACTGTTAAAAAAGGATTTAACAAAACTCTCTGACGGTGAAAATATAAAAGCACCGGAATACCTTATTAACGGTACAGGTATAAGCGTACCGGAATCTATCCCTATATCATCAGAAAAATTTATCCTTGTAGAAGGTATGGCGGCTATGTATAAGGATATTAAAGATTTATTTGACGTTAAAATATACATTGATATTGACCCGAAAATCCAGAAAAAATGGTTTATGGAACGTGCCTCAAAAAGAAATCAGTCCGAAGAAAATGCATTAAAACACTGGGATTACGTATGCACGGCAGCAGAAAAATATATAAAACCCTCAAAGTCAGAAGCTGACATTATCATAAACGGAGCATCATCTCTTGAATATTTTTCACAAATCATAGAATTTATCCATACAGCAACTAACTGTTTTATTTCATAATAGATTAAAATGGCTCTGTAGAGCCGGATATATCTTGATATTTTTGTAACATATTAAGTTTTATTAAGAAGAATATACAAAATATATAAAAAAGACGCAATTTTTATTTCAAAAAATTGTTTATATAAGTACGAGAGATATTAAGAGACAAAAAACAAAAAGAGAGTAGAAAATCCACAAGGAGGAAAACTTATGTCAAGAGTACTTATTTCAATGCCCGAAAAATTCTTAGATGAAATCGACCAGGTTGCAGACAACGAAAATCGTTCAAGAAGTGAATTGATTCGTGAAGCATTGAGAACTTACATTCACAGAAACAGAGTTCGTGAAAATACAATTGCTGCAAAAAATGCATCAATTTTAGAAGCATTACTTGACTAAAAAAGCTTTAATATCTGAGATATAAAAAGTATTCTCAGACAACACTAGACGCAATACTGGACTAATAGGGGAAAAGGAAATAGGTTTTTATAAAAAAATGCGGTCACGACAACATCGGACCGCTTTTCTTTTGGTTAGTTTATATGGTAAATAGTTTATGGAAATATTTCTTCTAGCCTAATTTTGACATAAATGGATTTGAGTAAGTCTGGCAGGATACATAGGGCATAGATGCATTAGCCATTGCCTGGTTATATACATTCATATCATAACCGTATCCGTTAAAACCTGGAACCTCCGGGATACCCTGAAATGCAGGATTAAATCCAGTTTGCGGCTGTTGAAGAGCAGGCTGTTGAACCTGAGTAGTTTGAGCAGTTTGTATATTTTGTGCAGCTTGCAGAAGAACAGCTTCTGCTGCTTCTTTAGCAGCGAGAGCATCAGGACTTTGCGGATACTGAGCAAGAATCTGATTTGCCTGTTCTAATGCTGCCTGAGCAAGAGCAATTTTTGTTTCTTCATCAGAATTAACCTGTTGTGCAGCCTGAGAGATTTGTGCATCACTTGCTTTTTCAATTTCTGTTTTACCGGTAATAGCCTTTGCTGTTTTAGCGGCAACAGCACCGCCAATTGCACCGCCGAGGAATCTTCCTAAGAAACCGCCTATTGCAGTACCAACACCAGGGAATATTGCTGTACCGATAGCAGCACCTGCAGCCATACCAATTGCATCACCGGCAAGCCAGCCTGCAGCACCTACTGCAACTTCAGTACCTGTTTTAGCCAGCTGTTTCATACCGGCTTTAAATCCAAGCTGCTGGAATGCAGGAACAACATCTGTCATTGTTTTTATAGCGCCGTCCATTACTGCCATAAAGCCTGCACCTGAACGACCCATTGCTTTACCAAAACCGGTTGCTCTTAATTTTGTATAACCTGGAATTTTATCCAAGAATTTACTGATAAGAGGAATTCTTGTTTCGTTAGGAGTAGTTGTCTTTTTAAAGAAGTCTCCGTATTCTCTGTTTAAAAAGTCTTTGCCGGCTTTAATTGCATCACCTTTAGCATAAGGATACCTTGCATTTACATTTTTTATTGTTTCTTTGATATTCCAGCCTTTTGCAGTACCTGCCTTTTTGTCTGCTTTAAACTTTTCAAGTTCACTGCCTGTAAGACCATTATTTTTTAAAGCACCTATACCCTGAAAAGCACCGAAAATGCCTGCAAAAGGCAATACGCCCATTGTCGATTCAGCAATGCCGGGTTCTGTTACGGTATTAAGAGGCTGCCCGTTAACAAATCTAATCATATTTTCAACATCATTTTTGTGCGCAACAGCAGTACCTGCAGCTGCTCTGTAGAATGCTGATGAATTGCCGTTATAACCTGAAATACCGTTTACCATAATTAAACTACCTAATAAATTATCTAACCTTATATATATAAAAACGATTAGATTTATAAAATTTACTCACAACTGCAATTTGTAAACAAATGTTAAAATCATGGCAAAAATTTCTTTTTACGTGTTTTATACAAGTGTCAGAATAGTGGAAGTTTTTATGTTTATTAACAATAATTTTAATCGTTATAATATCGGGTTTAAACAGAATATTGGCAACAATATCGGAAATAATTACAATGTTCAAACCTCATCCGCCCCGCAGCCAAAAACACAATCACCGTATCAAAACGGAGAAGTAAGAACACGGAATCTATATGCTAATGATTTACACGGAATTTTGAAAGGCTACAGAAAACTTATTACAGTAAAAGAGAGGTTTGATGCAGAAAGCAAAAATAACCCTGATATTGTTTATTCTACATACCTTTCAGGTGACGGTTCAGTAGGTGCAAACAGACAGAAAAATAATCTTATAATACTTTTAGAAAATTTTATCAATGCAAGAGCAAAAACTCCGGGGAACCACGAGTTTGACGATGAAGGCTCACAAGGTTTGTCCAAACTTATGGATAACTCTAAGGTTAAAACACTCGCTCTAAACCTTGTTACAGCACCAAATTCTTCTTTGCAGGATGATATAGATGCAGGCAGGCTTGCCAAGTCAATGATTTTTGAAGAAAACGGCCAAAAATTCGGCGTAATCGGTCTTATACCGTCAGATTTATATATGAGAATTAACCAGCAGAGCAAGGATAAGAGTAAGGATATAGATGTATTAAACCTCAGCGACACAATTAAAGCACTTCAACAGGAAGTTAATAAAATGGAAGCGCAGGGTGTGAATAAGATTACAGTACTTTCCCATATGGGTTATGATGCAGATATTGCAATTGCAAAGGCTGTAAACGGTGTTGACATTATACATGGTGCGCATTCACACGATTTATTAAAAGGTTTGCAGCCAAATGTAAACTATTTTCTTTCCCAAAGGGGTGAACCGATAATTATTACACAGGCAAGTAAAAATGGTCACTGGTACGGAATCCTTGATGTTGTATATGATAAAAACGGAAAAATTATTAATGCCAGTAATGATGTAAAATCTTTAGACGCAGAAAAAGACAGTTTAAAAGCAGTTTTAGCCGAAAGAATGATGATAGGTCATCCTGTAAAAATCGGCAATTTGGTTCATGAAGTAAAATCAATGTCAGAGGCAGTACTCGATGAAAGTCCTATGTGTTCATTCCTATGTGATGCATATAAAGAATACACAGGGGCAGATATTGTATTAAATAATGCAGGCACAATGAGAAATACTCTCCAGCAGGGTGATGTAACAGACAGGGTCATTATTGATATGATGCCGTACTACAACAATATTTCTACATACAGATTAAGTGAAAAAGATATCCTCACAGCTATTAATAACGGCATTGAAGCTACTAAAAAATATCACAGAACAGGCGCATTACAGGTTGCTGGTATGTCATACATAATAGGTCATGACGGAAAAATCAAAGAAGCATACCTTTTAAAAGATGATGGAACAAAAGAGCCTATGAATGTACAAAATCCCCGTGAGGACAAATTCTACACAGTAGCTTACAACTCATTCTTAAGCGGAGGAACAGAAGGTCTAGAGATATTACATGCACCGGAAAAACTCATTAAAACCTTTGACAAGAACGAAACAGATTTGTTAATTGATTACTTTAAATCTTTTAACAACAAACCGCTTTCAATTGATAAAACAGGACGAATCAGTCATGAAAATAATCCGGAATCGAATCCAAAAACCCGGGTTGTGAAGAGGGAACAGCAGTAACAGTTTTTTGACGAGGCTGAGTATTCTGCTCTGCAGTGGTGTTTTCCTGTGATTGACGCTGATTATTTTCAATTTTCGTTTCAGTTGATTTAATATTATTCTGTTCAATCAGTTTCCTTTTAGTTCCTATAGGGTTTACCCATGTAAAGGATTTTACGGAACTAACATTATCAGGGTCGCCTTCTATCAACACGCGAAAATTCTTTGTTTGATACTTATAGTCAGGACTCAAGGAAGGTATTTTGGATAAATCCATCTCCGGTATTTCCGAGTTACAGGAATTAAATAATTTTGCAGCAGCAGACCCGTATTTTGTGTGTTCATCAAGAAAATCTTTTATTGTCATCGAACCCAGTAAACCTGTAGAACTAGAAACTTCTGATGAGACTTTTCCAAGAATTTGCAAATCTGTATAATTGTTCAAAAGATTTATATAACCTGTGATATACATACTCATTTGTGGTCCTGCGGTTAAAACAGGATTGAGATGTGCATATCCAGAAGAAAATCGTATAACACCTTTTAAGTAAGTAACAAACCCTGTATCTTTAGGACTTATAGCTTGCTTTGCACTATTTAAACTGGCATAGATAAGCCTTTGTGATAAAAGATTTTGTGCATACAAAAAGTGTTCAAATCTGCCTAATTGACCGAGATGAGCGTTATTTACAAGAACATCCGCTTTGCCTTTAAGCGTTTTCATCTGCTGCTCATAAGATGTACCGAGCATATCCACAGAAGCATCAAAATTTAATCTGCCGGTAATTTTTTGTTCCTTTGGCAAAAAGTCTTTTGCTGCGGAAGCCGCATCCATATTCCTGCCCTGTATCTCTGCGTGTATAGAATTATATGGGAAGTTGTATGTTATATTTCCCGCTGCTTTTCCACCGTATGCATCCGAAAACATTTTTTTTATGTAAAGAATATTCTTTTTTGAAGACAAATCAGCAGTTACGTTATTTGCTTTAATCTGCCCCATTTTAAATGATTTAATATTGAGTTTTCCGTTATTTATTATATATGGAAATTCAGCACCCGGAGCATATTTTGATTGTTCAAGAAACGGCAAAATCTGCATCAAAGCCATAAGATAATCCATATCCACATATCCAGCACTTAATTTAAGGCTGCTTATCTGTTTTGTTGTTAAAGCATCATAAGGTGCAGCAGCATCAACAGAAATGTCCATCCCTTTTATTTTCAAATTTTTAATCTGAGCATTAATCAGCGATTTATTTAAAGTAACAACAGCACTCTGTGCTTTTATATAATATTGAGGTATATCAAGAGCCGAAACCGCTAAAACACCGTTTAAAACAGGCTTTTTCATGTTTCCGTTAACAGTAATATCAGCACTCAGCAGGGCATTGGAAGAATTTATTCCCGGGATAGAAATACTCAAACTATCAGGAATATAAATATGAAAATTATCAAATTTCTGCCCTGCATTATGAATTTTTCCTTTGACACTAATTGCTTTTTTGAGTTTAAGTTTATTAATATCCCTTGTAAGCCCGTTAATTCCGTTTGCGTAATAAAGCGACAAATCCTCCACGATAATATCGCCGGATGATATTTTAGCCTGCAGTGACGTAAGTGTATTGGTTTTATCAAAACTTTTGACTAAAACAGGCGTAATGTAATTGTCAGGATTCGCAAGTGCATCAAGTTTTAATTTTGTATCCTTTGTATCTGAAAGCAAAAGTGCTTTAACAGGCAAATATCCCTTTGAAAACAGTTTTATATCAACAGGCGCAAAACTTTTTATCAGCGTTGTATCAACCGTACCTGAAGCATTGAGGATTATTTTAGGAGCAGTGCTATAGTCCTTTACACCTCCTGATATAATAAGCTTTGCATTACCTGCATTAATTTTTGAGGGATTAATATCAAGATTTTTATTATCAAATTTTGCACTGAGATTTGGAATGCTTATTGTGTTAGAAGAAGCAGGTATTGATTTTGAATAACACAATATATTTTTTAGGGTTATGACTCCTGAATACTTATCTTTGTTTGTTTTTGCATCAATCAATATTTCTTTAACTGTTAACTTTATATTCTTAACCGTATCCGCTGCACAAAAATCAGTAACAAGAGCATTAATCTGAGGGACTGCAGCAGAGAGTTTGCCTTTAATTTTTGTTGTGAATGATAGTTTACCGCTTTTAATCACAAGATTTTTTTGCAGTTTTAAAAAAGGAAAGGCATTCAATATATGATTTAAATCAAGATTTTTCGAAACCACTATAATATCTCCGTTTGCATCGGAGTCAATTGTTCCGCTGACTTTTACGGGTTGATTATTTATAAGAATGTCAGACTGTTTTATTTTCACACTGTTGTTTGAAAAATCCACAAGCGCGTTAATTCCGCTTATTTTTAAAGGTATACTATTATGAGTAATATTTGCGTTTTTAATCTTTAAAGATCCATTCGAATGCAGAGTCTTAAAATCAGTCTTAACTTCAAAATCCGCACTTATTGTACCGTTTGTTTTAAACTCGTTAAGATTATTTTTAATCTTTAAAAGTTCCATTACCGGTATTGCCAGTTTTTGGAGGTTAGCCAGCTGTGCCTTTTCACATTTGCATTTCATATTAATATCAAAAGGTTTTGTCAATTTTATATCAGCAGTGATATCAGAACTTTCGTTTTTTGCCGTATAAAATTTTGAACTTAAAGCGGCACGACCTTTATCAAGATTTATATGAAAGTAACTAGGAGGCAGTTTTTGGGCACCAAGCTGTAAAGAAAAATTATCTATATTGATTTTTCCGCTCAGATATGTTATTTTTTCATCTTTTTCATGAACTTTTACATCCGCATTCATTTCTGCATAAAGGTTATATTTATAAAGTTCATCAACAGTTAAATCAAAAAATTGATTATTTATATCTGAGAACAATACTTTAGGCACAGCCAGTTTTATTGAATATTTCACAAATTTTTTATCAAAGCAGTATAATTCCCCTCCGGTATCAAAATTAACATAGTTAAAATCAATATTTTGAGTTATTTTAAAATTATCACCTCTCAGAGTGAATTTTTGACCTGATTCATCGTCTTTTAATTTTATTACATATTTTTTTATATTGATTTTGGGAAAAATTTTGGAAAAATTAAAATCAGACTTATCCTGTTTTAAATGTTTTTCCATATATTGCTGGAAAGTGGTTTTGCCGTTTTTAAGCAGCTTTGTTGAAAATTGAAACTCATCTGCTTTTATTTTATTTATCTTAAATTCTTTTTTTAACAAATAAATAGTAGAAATACTTATATCGGGATTCTTTATATCCATAAATTGTTTTTTGTCAGGATAAAAGCCCTGTATTTCTTCAGCCTTCAATGAAACATCAAGATTTGGAGCTACAGAAAATTTATATTTGTGCACAACAAGAGTCAGCCCTGTTTGATTTTTTATGTTTTTTGTCAGTAATCCGGAATAATCTTTTCTGTTTAAAAAATAAGGCATAGCAAGATAAAGCCCAAGATAACATATCACCAGACAGATTAATAAGAAAACGGCTGTTTTTTTCAGAATACTCATTACTTACTCCGAAAAGATTATATAATATTTTTCAATCCCTGTCATTATTGTGATATAGTGTTAAAAAATCAGTATTATCGGGGAAGAGTTATGAATTATTATTCAAATAAATTTGAAAAATCTACATCATCAAAGCTGAAAACCTTTTTTATAGACGATGGAGCAGAAATTTCACCTCAGCAAAATGCTTTGTGGAGGGCAAGAACATCAAAATATTCCGCAATTTTTTACAATACGGGTAAATTTTTAATTCAAGGTTCTGATGTAAGTGATATAGCAAAAAGAGTTGAACAATTTCTCGGTATTACGCCTGTGTCTTCGCCAAGCGCCAACAATGAGTTATCTTTGGATATTCCTATAAAACATATAGGCAGCGATGAATCAGGCAAGGGGGATTTTTTCGGTCCGCTTGTTATTGCTGCAGTTATGGTAGATGAAACAAATATAGAAATATTACAAAAAGCCGGTATAAAAGACTGCAAAAAAGTTGATGATAAAAACATAAATAAAATGACAGCAGTTATTAAAAATAACTGCCCTTTCTCTGTTATAACAATAAATCCAGCAAAATATAACGAACTTTATGCAAAGCTTAAAAACCTTAATCTTCTTCTTGCCTGGGGGCATGCAAGAGCCATTGAAAATATTTTAGAGAAAAAAGAATGTGATTTTGCACTTTCTGATAAATTCGGTGATGAAAAACTTATTAAAAACGCTCTTTTAAAAAGAGGTAAAAATATCCGTCTTGAACAACGCTGCAAAGCAGAGAGCGACATAGCAGTCGCCGCTGCTTCAATACTGGCAAGAGCACATTTTCTTACAGGCATTGCCGAAATATCCGTAAAATACGGTATCGAAATACCCAAAGGATCGTCAGACAAAGTCCTTCAAACAGCAAAAATAATAAGCAAAAAATATTCAAAAGACGAATTAAAAAATGCTGTCAAAACACACTTTAAAACATATGCCCAAATTTAAAAAATTATCCTTGACATGTACCGAAAAATAAACTACAAATAAGTAATACGGACATTACGGGGCAGGTTATGGGTAAAAAAACTATCCTTTATGATAAACATATACAATTAGGCGCAAAAATGGTAGAATTCGGCGGCTGGGAAATGCCTGTCCAGTATTCGGGAATCATTGACGAACACAAAACTGTGAGAGAAAAAGCTGGGTTGTTTGATGTATCACATATGGGTCAGGTTTTTGTATCCGGCAAAGATGCCTTAGCATTCCTACAAAAAATAGTTCCTCAGGATATTTCAAAACTGACTGATAAAAAAGCCGTATATTGCCAGCTTACGATGAATAACGGCGGCTTAGTCGATGATTTGATAATATACAAATTGAAGGAAAGCAATTACTTAATCATTGTTAATGCAGCAAATATCGAAAAAGATTGCAACTGGTTTATCACTGAAAAAAATGGATACGATGTTAAAATTGACAACAAATCATCAGAATATTCAATGCTTGCCATACAGGGACCAACAGCCTGTGAAATAATAGAAAATCTGGGTATTGATAAAACAAAACAGCCTGCATTTTTTACGATACAGGAAGATATGATAAATAGCACACCTGTATTACTTGCAAGAACAGGCTATACAGGTGAGGACGGCTTTGAAATAATTGTAAAAAACGAATATGCTTTAAAAATATGGAATGATATTTTTGAAGCAGGGAATTTATTCGGTTTAAAGCCAATAGGGCTGGGTGCAAGAGATACGCTTCGTCTTGAGGCAGCGCTTATGTTGTACGGCAATGATTTAAATGAGACAACGACCCCGGTTGAAGCAGGTCTCAAATGGTCTATTCCGTCTGATAAAAGTGAAGATTACAACGGAAAAGATGAAATAATTACGCAGCTACATAACGGCACATCCAAAAAGCTTATCGGTTTTGAAATGACAGAAAGGGCAATACCAAGACATGAGTATGACATATACTACAAAGGACACAAAACCGGGACAGTAACAAGCGGCGGATATGCTCCATCTCTGGACAAAAACATAGGGATGGGATATGTTAATACAAAAGATGATATCAAGCTGGACTCTGATATACAAATTATGGTAAGAAATAAATTATACAATGCAAAAGTTGTCAAACGACCGTTTATAAAAAAGAATTATAAAAAATAGTTATCAGACATATAGGAGAAAGCGACAATGATGGTACCTGATGGTATTTTATGTTCAAAAAGCCACGAGTATTTGTTAGAAGGTGAAAATAATGTCTATACGGTAGGTCTTACCGATTATGCTGTAGAACAGCTTGGAGATATTGTTTTTGTAGAGTTGCCGGAAGTCGGTTCAGAATTTACCAAGGGCGAAGTTTTTGCCACTGTAGAGTCGGTAAAAGCAGCATCTGAAATCTATATGCCGGTCAGAGGAAGAGTTATTGAAATTAATGAAAAAATTGTAGAATCACCGGAAATTCTCAATGAGAGCCCTTACGAAGAAGGATGGCTCATAAAAATTGAAAGCGAAGATGCGCATGCAGATTCCGGTGACCTGCTGGAATATAATGACTACAAAGAAGAAATAGAATAAATGATTAATTTTGAAGCACATACAAAAGATGAACGAAAAGAAATGCTCAATTCAATAGGATTGAACAATGTAGAAGAACTATATAAAAATCTTCCGACAGACATAAGAACAAACGGTCTAAACCTTGCTCAACCGTATTCAGAGTTAAAAGTCACACAGGAAATAAAGCGCCTCTCAGAACTAAACAAAACCAATTATGCATCTTTTATTGGCGGCGGTGCTTCAAAAAGATTTATTCCCGCAGCTGTTTCACAAATAGCATCGCGTTTCGAATTCAATACCGCATACACACCATATCAGGCAGAAATTTCACAGGGCACATTACAATCTATATATGAATATCAGTCTATGATTTGTAATCTCACAAATATGGATGTATCAAATGCTTCAATGTATGATGCCGCAACTGCTTGTGCAGAAGCTGTTTTAATGTCTGCCAGAATAACAGGAAGGAATAAAGCCCTTGTATGCAAAAGAATGAACCCGCAATATCAAGAGGTAATAAAAACATACGCTCAGGCTGCAGATATTGAAATTTCAAATGACTTATCTCAAATCGGCAGCGATATAGCCTGTGTTATTCTGCAGACTCCTGATTATTTCGGAGCAATTCACGATGTTGAAAAATTAAAAGAAAATATCACTGACACCCAAACCCTGCTTATTTGCTGCTGCGATTTAATAGCATTATCAGTGCTTGAACCGCCGAAATGTGATGTAATTGTCGGTGATTTACAGCCTGCTGGTAACAGTCTTTCATTTGGCGGACCGTACGGCGGATTTCTGGCGTGTTTAGACAAGTACAAAAGACAAATTCCGGGCAGGGTTGTAGGCAGGACAACTGATGCAGACGGCAATCAGGCATTTTGTCTGACTTTGCAAACAAGAGAACAGCATATAAGACGTGAAAAAGCAACCAGCAACATCTGCTCCAATCAGGCTCTTATTGCATTGCAAACAACCGTTTACCTCACATTGCTCGGCACAAAAGGACTCAAACAGGTTGCTATGATTAGCGCAAATAATGCACATAAACTGGCACAAAAACTAATGGACAAAGGCTTTGAATTACAATCAAAAAATTTCTTTAATGAATTTGTATTAAAAGTAAACAACGCTGATGAATTCCTTGCAAACTTAAAAGAAAACAATATTTTAGGCGGTATTAAACTTGATGAAAACAGAGTTCTTGTATGTGTTACGGAAATGAACACAGATGAAGAAATCGAAAACTATGCGTATTTCGCAGTTTAGTTTTTTAAAGATTTAATAGCATCTTCCATATCTGTTGAATTAAATATATAAGAACCTGCAACAAGTGAATTTGCACCGGATTCTTTACAGAATCTGCCGGTTTGCTCATTTATACCGCCATCAACCTGAATAATAAGATTTTCCGGAGCATTTTGACGTATTACAGGAATTTTTTCCGCACAGTCCGTCATAAAAGATTGTCCGCCAAAACCGGGTTCTACTGTCATTACAAGAACCATATCCACCATCAAAAGATACTTCAAAATTTCCTGCGGCGGTGTTTTAGGCTTTATAGAAATTCCGCAGAGAATGTCATGAGATTTGATATGATTTATTACATCTTCTGTCATGTCCTTTGTTGCTTCATAATGGAATGTAATAATATCAGCCCCTGCCTTTACAAAATCCTCAACATAATTCTGTGGATTATCTATCATAAGATGCACATCCAGCGGTATATTACAATAAGGTTTTATTGCCTTAACAACAGGAGCACCTATAGTTAAATTAGGGACAAAATGACCGTCCATTACATCTACATGAATCCAATCAGCACCACATTTTTGCAGTTCTTTAACATCACGTTCAAGATTTGCAAAATCTGCTGACAATATAGACGGTGAGACGATAATTTTACTCATAGGTTATTTAGTCCTCCTTGATTAACCCTAATTGTTTACATGCAATAAAAGCAGCCTCCTGTTGTGCTTGCTTTTTAGTTTTTCCGCTGGCTTGAGCAAGCTGATTGCCATTATAGGACACAGCAATAGTAAAAGTCTTATCATGCGCTGCTCCTGATTCTTCAACAACAGTGTATTCAGGTAATTCTTTACTTTTACCTTGAGTATATTCCTGTAACAGTGCTTTGGCATTATAAACTGTTTTATTTTGTGCAATATCTTCAATAATCTGAGAAAGTTCTTTTGTAATAAATTCTTTTAATGCATCTTTGTCGGATGATAAATACAATGCACCAAACAATGCCTCCATTACACAAGCCTGTATTGATTCAAGTTTTCTGCCGCCGCATTTATCTTCAGCTTTGCTGACTTTTATATATGACTCAATACCAAGCTTCTGTGCTATTTTATGCAGAATTTCATCGCTTACAACAACGGCTCTAATCTTAGTAAGTTCGCCTTCATGTGCTTCAGGATATTTTTTATATAAATAATCTGTTACTGCCATTTTCAATACAGCATCACCGAGAAACTCGAGTCTTTCATAACACTTCAGGTATTCAAGGTCATTTTCTTGTGCATAAGAACTATGGGTAAATGCAATTTCAACAAGTTCCGGTGAAAATTTATCAAATCCCAATTTTTGTATAAATGTTTTTAAACTCTGCTCACTACAGTCCGACTGCATGTATCGCCTTTCTGGCAAAGCTTAGAAAATCAATAGCCAACTGATCGCTTACCACAAAATAATTAAAGTAAAAATATGCAACAGGCGTGCTGAACAAATAGCTGTCTGCTCTATCCAAGAAACCGCCGTGACCTGGCAGTGAATTACCAGAATCTTTTACCCCTGCATCTCTTTTAATCAAAGATTCGGCAAGATCGCCAATCTGAGCAAAAGTTGTAATTAATAAACCTGCAATTAAAGCTTGATACCATTCAATATGTATTATCCAACCTATCAATAATGCTGTAAGTATAGCAAGTACAGAGCCGCCGATTGAACCTTCTATTGTTTTCTTAGGGCTTACTACAGGAGCAAGAGGGTGTTTGCCAAATTTTGAACCGAACACATACCCGCCGACATCCGTCATCAAAATAGTAAAAAACAGTAAAATCAAAAATCCAAGACCTGAACACATTTTTATTGAGAAAAATCCTAAGGAATCTTGATTTAATTGCCTTAAAAGTATTACATAACACGGAAGCCAACCGCCGTATATAAAACCGAGAACAGTTGTTGCAACATTTGCAATATAAGGTTGTCTTCCTTTCCATAAAACAAGAGTGAATGCACCGATAGTTCCAAAAGTAAGAACCACCGGCACAAGGTCAAATCTTTTTAATGCCGTCAGTATAACAAAGCAAATATCGGCAACAATTATCAAGTGCAAGAATGGTCTAAAGCCTTTCTTTTGCAGAATATCAACATATTCTCTTGAACCGATATAAGCAACATACATTACAAGAAGCATAAGAGGAATACCGCCTGCTATAACACAGGCAAGTACAAACATTCCTATAGCTGTACCTGTAATTATACGTAATGTAGTATTATTAAAAAGACTCAATATATTCACTATACGGTCATAACCTCTTTTTCTTTTTCTGACGCAGTTTCATCAATGATTTTTACATATTTATCAGTAATTTTTTGGATTTTATCCTGATTATCTTTTACTGCATCTTCCGGAAGATTTTCTTCCTTTTCAATTTTTTTCAAATCATCAGTCATATCTCTTCTGATATTTCTTACTGCGACTTTAGCATCTTCTGCAGTCTTTTTAACATCTTTGCAGATTTCTTTTCTTCTGTCTTCTGTCAAAGGCGGGAAAGTCAGTCTGATAACAAGGCCGTCAGAGTTTGGCGTAATGCCGAGTTCTGCCTTAATCATTGCTTTTTCAATTTCTTTTAAAATTGATTTATCATACGGTGTAATAACAAGTGTTTGACCATCCTGCACGGATACTTGAGACATTTGTCTTAAAGGTGTAGGTACGCCGTAATAATCAACAACAACTTTATCTAAAATAAGCGGATTTGCTCTGCCTGTACGGATTTGTCCGAATTCTTTTTTTAATGCGGCAACAGCTTTTTCCATTTTTTCTGTACCATTTGATAACATTTCATCAACTGTCATTTTTATTCTCCTACAAAAGTGCCTAAATTTTCTCCATGTAAAAGTTTTGCTATACTGCCTTTTGCTGCAAAATCAAATACAATAATCGGAATATTATTCTGTTTGCATAAAGCACAGGATGCAGTATCCATAACTTTTAGACCTTTAACAATTATATCATCATAAGATATTTTGTCATATTTTTTTGCATCCGGATTTGTTCGTGGGTCATCAGAGTATACACCGTCTACACCATTTTTTGCCATAAGCATAACCTCAGCATCAATCTCGGATGCTCTCAACGCGGCTGCGGTATCTGTAGTAAAGAACGGATTGCCTGTACCTGCAGCAAAAATAACAACTCTGTTTTTTTCGAGATGTCTGATAGCTTTAAATCTTATATAAGGCTCTGCTATTTTATCCATATCAATTGCTGTCTGAACACGACAGGAGACATTTAGTTTCCTCAGTGCACTCTGTAAAGCAATAGCATTCATAACAGTAGCCAGCATTCCGACATAATCGCCAGATGCTTGATCCATACCGAGCTTAGCTGAATTTTTCATACCTCTAAAAATATTTCCGCCGCCTACGACAACAGCAATTTCAGCACCCATATCATGGGCTTCTTTTATTTCTTTAGCTATCATTTCAACAGGTTTCTGGTCTATACCGAATTCCTGTTCTCCTAATAATGCTTCCCCGCTGACTTTTAACAATACCCTTTTAAATTTTAGGTTACTATCCATTTGTTTATCCTATTTTAAATTTTATTTTATAAACAATTATACAGAAAAATACGAAAAAAGGGAACTTATTACTAAGTTCCCTTTTTATTAACAACAAGTATTTAAACTGATGCTTTTTCTTCGTCAGTTACACCTTTTACAGTAAGGTTTACTCTGCCTTTGTCATCAATTTTAATAACTTTTACAATAACTTCATCACCAACATTGAGGTGTGGTTCGATTGTTTCAATTCTCTCGTTGCAAACTTGAGAAATGTGCACCATACCGTCTTTGCCCGGTGCGAGTTCTACGAAAGCACCGATAGGAATGATTCTTACAACTTTTCCTTTTTTAACCATACCAACTTCAGGTTTGAAAGTGATTGCGTCAATCATTCTGATAGCAATATCAGTACCTTCTTTGTCGTTGCTAGTTATAGTAACAGTGCCGTCATCTTGGATGTCGATTTCTGCACCTGAACATTCAATGATGTGTCTGATATTTTTACCGCCGGGTCCGATTACAGCGCCTATATCTTCGTTAGCAATCTTCATTGTGTGGATTCTCGGTGCATAAGGTGACATTTCTTTTGCCGGTTCAGTGATTACTTCTCTCATTTTACCGAGGATGTGTAATCTGCCTTCTTTAGCCTGTTCTAATGCTCTTCTTAAAGTATCATTAGAAATGCCTTTTGCTTTCATGTCCATTTGAAGTGCTGTAATACCGGTGTCGTTACCTGTAACTTTGAAGTCCATATCGCCAAGGAAGTCTTCGATACCTTGAATATCTGTCAATACAATATCTTCGCCGCCTTCTTTGATAAGACCCATTGCAACGCCGCCAATCATGCATTTAACAGGAACACCTGCATTCATCAATGCCATTGATGTTGCACAGGTTGAACCCATAGATGTTGAACCGTTCGATTCCAAAACATCTGAAGTAACTCTGATTGTGTAGCCGAATTCATCTTGAGAAGGAAGCGCAGGCACATTAGCTCTTTCTGCTAAGTGTCCGTGACCAACCTCACGTCTGCCGGGGCCTCTTAACGGTTTAACTTCACCAACAGAGAATCCGGGGAAGATATATTTGTGCATAAATGTTTTTTTAGTTTCAGGGTCTACACCATCAAGTTCTTGAGCCATTCCCGGACCTGCAAGAGTTGCAACAGACAAGATTTGAGTCTGACCTCTTGTAAATACTGCTGAACCGTGAGCTCTTGGTACAACTCCTACTTCGCACCAGATAGGACGAACTTCATTGTATTTTCTGCCGTCTGCTCTTACGCCTTCTTCTTTAATCATTTTTCTCATGATTTTCTTTTCAAGAGCCTTAAATTCTTCTGCAACAAAGTCAATTCCTGTTTCTGCCATCATGATTTTAGCTTCGTGGTCATCGCCGTATGAGTCGAACTCTGCTTTAACCATTTTTTTAGCTTCATCAAGTTTAGCTTTTCTTCCTTCTCTGTCAAAGTCATGGTAAGCTTCTGTAACCTTGTCATAAGCAATATCATTAATGATTTTTGCAATCATTGTAGTATCATAAGGATTTACAAATTCAGGTTTTTCTATACCGCATTCTTTTGCAAACTGCTCTTGAAGTTCGCATTGTCTTGCAATTTCTTTTTGTGCAAATTCAACAGCATTCATAATATCATCTTCTGTAACAAATTTAGCACCTGCTTCAACCATGATTACAGAATCATGCGTACCTGCCACAACAATATCAATATCAGATTTAGCAGCATCTGCATAAGAAGGGTTAGCTATGAATTGTCCGTCAATTCTGCCGACTCTTACGGCGCCGATAGGACCTTCAAAAGGTGCTTCTGTTAACATCAAAGCAGCTGAAGAGCCTAACATAGCCAATGTATCAGGCTGGCATTCGTGATCTAAGCTTATTAATTGAGAAACGATTTGGACGTCGTTTCTGTAACCTTTAGGGAATAAAGGTCTGATAGGTCTGTCTATAAGTCTTGAAATCAAGATTGCTTTATCAGAAGCTTTACCTTCGCTTCTGTTGTAACCGCCGGGGATTCTGCCTACAGCGGACATTCTTTCTTCGTAATCAATAAGTAACGGGAAGAAATCTATCCCTACTCTCGGTTCAGGGCTGACAACAGCATGAACCAATAACATTGTGTCGCCGCAGCGTACAACTACCGAACCACTCGCTGATTTGGCATACTTTCCTGTTTCGATAGTAACAATCTTGTCACCTACAGGAATTTCAATTTTTTTAACATCTACCATGTTTTTTTCCTTTTTTCTTTCTACTTTTGCACTTTTACTGTGTTCTTTAAAAGTATATATTAAACATAATAAGCATTCAATTTTTTAACATAGTTAAGCAATGTAAATTAATTCAAGGTAACCATAAAGTTTTTATACAAAAATACCGTTATGTAAAATGTACTCACAAAGCAGAAGGTAAGAACAATGTCAGGCGGAATAAACGGTATCAATTCCATAAACGGGCTTGAAGGCAACAAACCTGTCAACGGTAAAAAGGCACAGGTAAAAGACTCTATCAATATTCTTAATCCTGAAAATAAAATTATTGAAGAAAAAGAAATTCTACCCAAAGATTCAGAAAATAAAACTGATAGTGCAGGGGACAAACTCAGCATGAAAGACCGATGGCAAAATTTTAAAGGAAAAATGTACAGATTATTCCATGGTACAAAAGGTATGCAAAGAGACCCTGATGCACCAAAACCATGGGAATAAAAAAGAAAGACTCTGATTAATTCAGAGTCTTTCTTTTATTAAAACTAAAATTAAACAGCGTAAACGCTTACTTGTTTTCTGTCTCTTCTGTGAGGTTCAAATTGAACTTTACCGTCGATAAGAGCAAACAATGTATCATCTTTACCAATACCTACATTGTTACCGGGGTGAAATTTTGTACCTCTTTGACGAACAATAATGTTGCCGGCAAGAACCTGTTCACCGCCGAATTTTTTTACGCCTAATCGCTTACTTTCGCTGTCACGACCGTTTTTTGATGAGCCTACGCCCTTCTTATGTGCCATTTTTATATCTCCTTTGTTATTATTATTTTAGTTTTCTTCTGCTGGAACTTCAACTTCTGCTGCTTTTGCTTTAGGAGCAGTTGTTCTGATTTTTGTAACCATAACTCTTGTGAAGAATTGTCTGTGCCCCTGTTTTTTTCTGTAGCCTTTTTTCGCTCTTTGTTTAAATACAATAACTTTTTTATCTTTATCGTGTTTTACAATTTTGCCTTCTACAGAAGCTTTTTCTACGTATGGTGCACCGACTTTTGATTTTGCTCCGTTTACGAGCATAACAACTTTGTCAAATACGACTTTGTCATTTTCTTCGCCGTCTACGAGTTCAATATCAACGTAGCGACCTTCTTCTAATTTGTACTGTTTTCCGCCTGTTTCTACTATTGCGTACATTTGTATTTCCTTTCATTTGAGGGGCTGCAGTTCATTTTTTGAACATTTTATGGCAGCTTGCCTATCTAACATTAGTAAAATTAGTCTAACAAGCACATAATGTAGTGTCAACAGTGGAATACAAAGAACTTAATAAAAAGAAACCCGAGGATAAACCATCGGGTAAATAGCTGGATCGTGTCTGGGTAATTAAATGTTATATTTATATTACCGGTTGAATCTTCCACGTATATTACCCGACTGTCGGATTTTTTTAAATTATTGAGTCATCAGCTTATTATACATATCCAGAGCTTCCTGTGCTTTTTTATGCCTTTTCATCATTTTATTGGTATAAGCCAGATTATAGTAGAATGACGGTTCTTCCGGATTTGCTTTTATTGCAAGACCAAATTCATACCTTGCGTTATACCAGCTTTTTTTCTTTAAATAACAGCACCCTTTATTGTAATATGCATAAGCAAAATCTTTTTTTATTCTTATAGCCTTATTATATTCACTTATAGCCATATTTATTTTATTATCCGAATAATAAATATTTCCAAGATTATAATGTGCTTTGTAGTTTTTATCATCACATTCTATAGCTTTTTTCAGATAAAATACAGCATCGACAATTTTTCCGTTATCCTGAGCAATATTCGCAAGAAAAAGCCAATCATCGGAAATCTTGTCTGCATCGGCAATTTTATTGTATAACTCCATACTTTCGTTGAGTTTATTAGAGTTATAAAGAAATTTAGCCTGTACTCTCAATTCGTTTATTGCATCAATCTGAGCCTGTGTTTTTTGTACAATCGGTATTTCTTTTTTTGCTGCAGTTGGTTCTTTTTTAATATCGGCAGAAGAGTTAAGCGAAGAAAATACCTGTGGTACAGGTACCGCACATGCAGATTGTACGATAGGAAAAACGAAAAACATAAGAATAAAAAATATTTTTTTCATACCAAAATTATAATCTAATGCCATTCATTTAACAAATTGCACCTATGTAAATAAATATTACAAATTACTTTGACTTTGATTTTTCAAACATTAAATTGTTTTTATAAATATGTAAGGTTTTAGCAGAATAAGAAGAGTCAAATGGCAAACGAGAAAAAATACAACAAAACAATATACGAATCCAACCTTATTATGTTTGATTTAGGCTTGCTGGCATCACAAATAAAGAACAAAAATGCATTCAAAGACAGTGTTAATGCATTGCTAAATTTTGTAGAAGGAAGCAAACTAAGACTTTCCAACCCATAATTTAAAAAATTCCATGCCTGCCTCTGCGCTTTTTTCAGGATGAAACTGTACAGCAGCAAGGTTATCTTTTTGTATGGAGGAACAAAAATCTATATTATAATTTGTCACCGATGAAACAATTGATTTATCTTCAGGTTTTACATAATAAGAGTTTACAAAATAAAAGAAATCATCTTTTAAAAAGGAATTATTTTTTGTTGTTTTAATTTTATTCCAGCCTATTTGCGGAACTTTTCCTAATGTAAACTTTTTAACTTCACCTTTTAAAACACTTAAACCTTCAATAGATGGTGCTTCCTCACTTTTTTCAAAAAGAATCTGCAGCCCGAGGCATATCCCCAAAAAAGGTTTGCCATTTGCTATTGAAGTTTTTATAGGCTCAATTAAATTTTTATTATCAAGATTTTGCATTGCCTGCAAAAAATGACCCTGCCCCGGGAAAATAATACGCGCAGCATCTTTTATATCCTGTTCTTTGGAAGAAATCAAAAAATCCTCACCAAGATAATTAAGCATATTGCCTATGCTCTTTAGATTCCCTGCGTCATAATCTACAATAACTGTTTTGAGTTTCATATTAAAAATAAAACCCGTCTGTTTTCATTCTGTCTATAACTTCTTTCAACTGTTCATCCGTAGCAACAGCAGAAAGTCTGAAGAACCCTTCTCCGTTTTTGCCAAAACCGCTGCCGGGAACAACAACAATACCGGATTTTCTCAACAAATCATCCGTAAAATCTTTTGAAGTTTTGTAACGAGACGAGATTGGGAGCCAGATATAAAAAGTTGCACGTGGAATATCCTCGTCTTTTATCTCCCAGCCGAGTTCTCTAAATCCGTTTATTACAATTTCCTGCTTTTTCTTAAATCCTTTATTGGAATCTGCAATGTAGTCATCACCCTCTTTTGAATTAAGTACATCTGCCGCACATTTTTGCAGGACTTTGAAAAGACCTGTATCTATTGTTGATTTCAGTCTGCCAAATGTGCCAACAGCGTCTTTGTTGCCGCATATCCATCCAAGGCGGAAGCCTGTCATTGAATAAGGCTTTGAAAAACTGAAAAATTCAACTGCAACATCTTTTGCACCTTCTATTTCCAAAATACTGTGAGGTTTATCAGATTCATTAAAATACAAATCGCAATATGCAGCATCGCTCATAAGCCAGATTTGTTTTTCTTTACAGAAATCTACAACATGTTTAAGATAATCTTTTGTACAGGTAGCCCCCAGAGGATTTGACGGATAATTAATCATCATTGCTTTGACTTTTGAAGGGTTATAACCGTCTTTTTCCAGCTGTTCCCAGATTTGATACATATCCGGCATATAATTATTGTTTTTGTTCAAAGGTATACCATAACTAATCCCGCCGTTTGTCTTAATCATCTGTGTATAAGAAGCATACCCCGGATCAGGCACAAGTATGATATCTTTGTCCGCCTCAACGGTCGTCGGATTAATGAGTGCTCTTATAAAATTAGCAATCCCCTCTTTAGAACCGATTAAAGAGAATATCTCCGTATTCGGGTCTAAGTTAACACCGAAACGATTTTTCATTCTTTTTGCAATTGCTTCAAGATAAAAAGATTCTCCTTTAGGTGAAGAATATGTATGTATTTGAGGAATTTTAAGAGCCTCTGTAAGTTTGTTATATACAAATTCCGGAGGAGGTGCAACAGGTGCACCCATTGCAAGAGCAATCGGAGTTCTGTTTTTAGCCGTCAATTCAGGAGCCAGTCTCGTAGCCTCCTGTTTAATCTGAAACATTATATATGTTTCTATTGATTTAACATATTCATTAAACTCTTGCATATTTTTATCCTTTTGATTCAAGCTGATAAGCCCATGCACTGTGATTGTGAATACTTTCAAGAGACTCTACCTCCGCCTCGAAGTATTTAATTCTCTTATCCTCTCTAAACATTAAGACAACATCTCTTAAAACATCTTCAACAAATTTCGGGTTATCGTAAGCATGCTCTGTTACAAACTTCTCATCTTCACGTTTTAAAAGAGGATATACTTCACATGAAGCTTTCTTTTCTATTTGAGATATCAAATCCTCAAGCCATATATGCTCATTTTCATCATAACTGATTAAAACTTTTATAAGTGCTCTCTGGTTATGTGCAGAGTAATCAGAAATCTCTTTTGAGCAAGGACAAAGTGTAGTTACAGGCACCTTTACACCAAGAAAGAATTTGTAATCTTCTGCATCAAGTTTGCCTTCAAAAGAACAATCATAAGCCATGAGTGATTTTTGTTCTGACACAGGCGCTGTTTTTTCCATAAAATATTTAAAAGAAAATTTCACCTGTGCACTTCTTGCTCCGAGTTTCTTCTGTATTGCCTCAAGACAACCTTTAATATCAACACCAAGAAGTTCTTTTTCTCTCCATTCGTTCAATATCTCCATAAAACGGGACATATGAGTTCCTTTAAAACTTGAATCAAGAGATGCACAAATTTGTGCTGTAGAATATACGACCTGATTGTCCATTCCCTTTCTTTGAATAATCAAAGGCACATCAACATTTTTTATTCCGACTTTTTGAATATCAATGCCTCTGTTATCAAGGAGATTTTGTACATCGCGAAGAGGTACATCTTTTATGTGGCTTTTCATTATTTCCTCTATAAAGATTAACTAGGGTCTTCCAGATTTTCAGAGGATTTTTGCTCAAGTGCAAGAAGAAGCTTTAAAGCAGCAATTCTCTGCATCTTGGGAGGAGCAAGGCGAAGCATCTCAATAGCTTTCATCATAACAGGGTCATTGTCATACCAGCGGTTGCCTTTGCCCTGATACTTGGATATTGTGTCATATAAATGCTCAATAACATCTGCTGCAACCTGTTCTTGCAGGCTCAAAATATAATCTGCTGCCTCTGCCTTTGTATCATCTGTCTGCAGCCTTAACAGTTCCAATGCTTCTTTTAAAACCGGGTCTTTGTCATACCAGCGTCTTGCTTCTGTCATTATAAAATCCTCGTTACTGTTTTTCTTATTATATTAGTTTTATTCCACTGTGTCTATTATGTTAAACGGAGCAACTGCGCGATTGAGTATACCGAGACAATGAGCAATTGCAATTCCGTAGTTTGTTATCGGCAAACAGGCTTTTTTACATTTCATTATGCGAGACAGAACTTCTCTTCGATTTGTCATACAAGCTCCGCAGTGTATTAATATAGAATACTCTTGAAGATTGTCAGGGAAATCATGACCTGAATGATAAACAAATTCTATATTTTTTCCTGTTTTATTCTTTATAAGATTAGGAATTTTCACGCGTGCTATATCATCCTCTATCTGATGATGAGAACAGCTTTCACAGATAAGAACCCTGTCATTGTCTTTTAACGTACTTATTGCAGCAGCACCGTTATAAAACTCTTTTAAATCACCTTTCATTCTTGCAAAGAGTATAGAAAAAGACGTCATAGGAATTGTTTCGGGTACATCCTGCGCTACCTGTTTAAAAGCCTGTGAGTCTGTGATAACAAGTTTGGGGCACTGTTTTAAATCATTAAGTGTATCTTTTAACTCTGTTTCCTGCGATACAAAAGCCTTACATCTGTTATCCAGAATATCTCGCAGCACCTGGACCTGAGGGAGAATGATTCTGCCTTTCGGTGCTTCTTTATCAACAGGTATAACAAGCACAACCGTATCCCCATTATTAACTAAATCACCAAGTATTGACGGCGGTGTAATAAAATCGTCAGGACAGACAGAAACAAGCTGTTCTTTCAGCCTGAACACTACTTCTCTACTGTCTGTAAGGCTTGTTAAAATCGGAAATTTTACGAATTTTGTAATTTCATCCAGCTTATCTGCACTTATCGGCTCAATATCCTGTTTATTTACCACTGCAAGAACAGGTATTTTTCTTGATAAAAATTCTTCATACAAAGCAATTTCATACTCGCCCCATCCTGTTGAGTCGCAAACGATTACAGCAATATCTGTCCTGTCAAAGATTTTTTGAGTTTTTTCAATTCTCTGTGAGCCGAGTACACCTGTATCATCAACACCCGCCGTATCAATAAACACAACAGGACCTAAAGGAAGAAATTCCATTGTTTTTTCGACAGGGTCGGTTGTTGTTCCGGCAACATCGGAAACTATGGAGATATCTTGATTTACAAGGACATTTAAAAGTGACGATTTCCCTGCATTTCTCTTACCAAAAATTCCAATGTGCAGTCTGTTGGCTTTAGGTGTTGCCTGCATATTCCTTTTCCTCTATTTCAGCTTTAATTTCATCTAATTTTGTATCAGAAGCAGTAAAATAAATTATTGAGATAACTGTTATTATAACCATAATTGTAATCTGGTGAATGAATGCAATGCCGAGAGCGTTTGCTTTTTCTATATGATAAATTCCAAGCGCAAGAATATATGCGTACTGATAAGGTCCTACAAATACAGATGATGAAGGTATTATGGTAGAAAGCGCGATAAAACTGATTACAAAAAATGCCACTGATATACCGTAATGCTGACCAAAACCTATTATCAAAAGATAAGTCATTATGCATTCAATTCCCCACGCAACACAGCTTGCAATAAATGCATATGTAAAACACTTCGGATTATTGAGAGCCTCAAAGCCCTGCATAAACTTATTCAATAAACAAGCAATATTCAAAAATTGAGGTTCAAATTTTGATAATAATGGTAATTTTGAAAGTTTATTAAAAAACCAGTCAATTTTATTAAATTTAAATATAAAGAAAAAAAAGGCAAGACTCCCAAAAAACAGAGCAGCCGAAACATAAGTAATATTAAGCACCCACTGATGTTTAAAATAAGTTAGGACAGCGAAAAATAAAATCAACAAAACTGATATTCCGTCAATAATTCTCTCCAGAATAATAGACCCGAGAAGCTTCATTCTGCTTTCTTTGAGTTTGTTACCAACATGATACGCACGCCAAAAATCACCGGCACGTGCAGGCAGGTAGCTGTTCAGAGTGTTTCCTGCAGTAAAAGACAGAAAAGCCTCCTTCACAGAAATTTTACTCTCATCGCATAACAGATATTTCCACCTGAAACCTCTAATATATAACCCCAAAACATACAAAGGTATAAAGAGCAGCAAAACACGGTAATCAAAGACCTTGAAGGTTTCTAAAAGCTGATTAAAATCAAGGTTCCACAGTATCAGTCCGATAAATACAAGGCTGACAATAAGACCTAAAATTTTATCTTTGTGTTTTTTTATCCAATCCAACTATCTTACCTTTACCAGTACTTTTACAGATGATTTTTCTTTATTTCTTTCAAACGCTTCCACTGCATCATCAATAGAATAGATATCCGAAATCAAAGGATTTACATCAATTCTTTTCTGCTCAAGCATTCTCAATGCAGGTGCAAACTGACCGCATCTTGAACCTACAACAGTAATTTCGTCAATTACAATCGGTGCAAGATTAAATTCTTTGGAGGCAGCTATTGTGCTTTTTAAAATAAGCGTACCTCTTGGTTTTGTCAGAGCAAGTGATGTTTCAAAGCCTGTTATTGAACCTGTTGCTTCCACAACAAAATCGTAAGCTTTTTCTATCTTTAATTCACTTAAAAGTTTAGTTTTTACACCCTGGGCAGCAGCAATAGCAAGTTTTTCTTCATGTTTGCCGACAAGCAGAATATCAAGCCCGGCTGCATTAAGAGCAAGTGCAATAATCAAACCCAGTTTACCGTCACCCAATACAACAACTTTCTTGTAAGGAGGGATGTGCACCTGTTCAAGAATTTCAAGTGCAGCAGCAAGAGGTTCTACAAATACTGCCTCGTTATCCGTAACATTATCAGGAATAACCAGCAGATTTTTCTCCGGAAGGCTGACATACTCGGCAAAACAGCCCTCTCTTTGCCATATACCAAGGGTAGAGCGGTTAAAGCAGTGTCTTTCAAGCCCCTGCACACACCAGTCGCATTTTCCGCAGCCGCAATTGATTTCACCGACTACTCTTTTGCCTATTAAATCTTTATTCTGTGCTTTTTCAACTACTCCTGTAAATTCGTGTCCGAGAATACCTTTATAGCCCATATAACCTTTTGTTATTTCATAATCTGTATTACAAATACCGATTGTATCAACCTTAATAAGTGCCTCTCCTGCAACAGATGCCGGCATCGGATAATTTTTATCCAGTTTGAGACCCTCATCAAAAACTACTGCTTTCATCTTCTCTCCTTAATCCTAATTCTTTAATTATTATAGTCAAAATGAAGGCTCAATGTAAATTAATTATTAAATAAATAAAAACTAAGCAGCAACATTGTAATAAACCGGCTGCTGAATCTGCAGTTGCGTTTTCATATCCTTATAAGCCTGTATAAGTTCTTTCCATCCTTCGATAAATTCAACATTATCAACAAGCACAGACTTAGGAATACCGGCATGGTGAATTTTAGGCAAAAGTTCCAACACAGGGTAAGTAATAGGTTCAGAAATACCATCGTCAGTATCATTACATACAAAATATTTATTGCCTTTTTTATCAGATTCAATACCTATAATAGTAATCTCGTGACCGCCTATTACATTGTTATCTTTATCACAGTAGGTATAGCCTATGATTACATTATCACCTTGATTTAGCGTATTCTGGATATGAGCAAGAGTTTCATCATGTTCACACTCGTAACCAACCAATTTTCCGTTATCATCGATTTTCTGATAAGTAACACATACCTTGCCTTTTCCTGTAGCAAGTTCTTCAGCAAAGTTCTTTTCTATATCAATAAGACCACTGTCATCATCATTGTATTTTGGGATTCTTTTATCTACCAAAGAATCATAGGTATTTTGTGCACCTATGTTCATAAAAGTGGACTGCATCAAAACATCAAGCATAGAGCGTTCATCCGCGTCTTTGTATGTATTTTGGATTCTTGCACGTATAATAGCATTTCTGTCCGGTTTAAGATTTACCCTGAGAGTATTCCAATCATCCATTTTATATTCAGTACCGAATTCGTTAAGCATCCAGAGTGTATTAACAAGTCCCTGCGACAGGTCATTTACATTGATTTTTTTGCTGACACTGATATTTTCAGAAGTAAGACCCTCTGCCATTCTCGCAAATTCTGCAGGCATCTTATGTGCGAGATTAAATTCTATACTTGCTGCGGGACATGTACTGGATTTTACATCCAAGTCCATAGCAGAAATCTGTTTACCGGATTTTAATTCTTCATTTATTACCTGACCTTGCAGATGAGAGGGAATATCCCCGAATTTTTGAGTAATTTTGAAAGGGTGTTTAATTGTCTTTATAGTTTCCTCAAGAATATTTTTTTTGTCCAAACCTTCAACCCTTTTTGTTGTTGCAATTTTATACAGATTATCCAGAGTTGTTGAGTTATCATTTGAATTTGTGCTCAGGAGTTTCCCTGTTTTTAAAAGTTCCTGCAAATCTTTTCTCACTCTTTTATCAACCAGTGAAGAAACTTCATTGAATTTAGCATGTTCATCTCTGCCCGAAAGTGATGTTCTGATTTGTGAAGCGCCAAAAGACTGTACATAAGCGGATTTATAATTATTTGAAACAGGTTTTGTCACGGCAGAAGTATCAATCTGCGATGTTTTTACAGATGTCTGCTGAAGATGAGAAACATAGCCTCTATTTATACTGTTTAATAATGAAATATTATTCACGTTACACTTCCGCCTTGTTAATTTTATTAAAAACCGAACATGTCAAAAATTGCTTTTTTCGTTTATAATTTATACAGAATATTAAGAAATTGTTATATTGCAGAAGTTTTGATAAAAGATATTGATATAAAAAAAATTGAATTTTTGCCTGTCACGCCTGAAGATTTGATACTGGCATTAGACAGACTGACACGTTTTAAATATCCTGAAATTAAATATTACAGAGTTTTTTCAGAATTATTGTGCAAATATCTGAAAAAACCGAAGTTAACCAAAAATCAGATTAAAGAACTTGATATTAATGTTTTAAAACTCCTTGTCGAAAAAATATGGAATGAATCAGCAAAGCTGCACAGACCCTGCATTAAACAGGATAAAACCCTTAACAGGACTCTGTTAAAAGAGATTCTGGCTACTTACAATTTAAACGAAGAAATAAAAAATCTTGTTGATATAAATATCAATATAAATGCAGTGCTTGACCTGATAAAAAACAAATCCGGGATTCCTGTTAACCTAACAAGGCTGCTTGCTATAGAAAACGACACAAAAAATCTAAAAGAAAAACGAAAAAAATTTGCACTCAGATTCCCTGTTGAAAAAGTTATATTATGTGAAGGTATTACGGAAGAAATCTTAATGCCAGGTTTTGCAAGGCTTGCAGGATATGACTTTGACAGAAACGGTATAAAACTGATAAGTGCAGGCGGCAAAAACCAGGTTGCAAAACTCTACTGCGAATTAAAAGATGAACTAAAAATCCCGATTTTTATACTTCTGGATGCAGATGCAGCTGAAATATCAGAAAAAATCCATTGCGTATTAAGAAACACAGACTCCATGTATCTTATAAAACACGGTGAGTTTGAAGACATATTTTCGTTAAATCTGATAAAAAGAACAATAAATAAACGATTTAAAAACATATGCGAATGCTGCATTGCAGATTTTAAACAAACACAGCCAATGACAAAAACTCTGTCGGAATTTTTCAGACTGCATGAATTAGGAGATTTTCAAAAATCGGATTTTGCAAGAGAATTGGCAGAAAATTTAAAATATAAAACCGATTTAACAGATGAAATTCTGCAAATTATTGATAAAATCAAAAATTGTTAAATGTCAAAAAAGAACCTCCGATTAAGGAGGTTTCTTTTTTAATATTCGATATTAATCTGCGAGAACTGAACAATTTTGTTCTTTCCGCGTTTTTTTGCATTATATAAAGCATGTTCCGCATAACGTATAAGAGTATTTGCGTCCTCTTCAACATTTTGCAGAAACGGATAAGAAGATATACCGCCAGATATGGTAATCGGGTGTCTTTCTTCTTCACCGGCAGGAATAAATTCCATCTTTTCAATTTCTCTTCTGAATCTTTCAGCAAAGATAAATGCATTTTCTTCAGGAGTGTTTGGAAGGATAACTATAAATTCTTCATCGCCGTAGCGGGTGAGAATATCTTCTTTTCTGATAAAAGATTTAAGCATTTCCGCAATCTTTTTAAGCAGAACATCTCCCCAGTCATAACCGTACATATCGTTTACGACTTTAAAAAAGTCAATATCCAGAAGAAGACAGCTTAATTTTGTGTCATATCTTTTTGAACGCGAGATTTCAGCTTCAAGCCGTTCATGAAGGAATTTTCTGTTGTGAAGCCCTGTTAAAGCATCAGTTGTTGAAACCTGATTTATAGTTTCTGCCAGTTCCTTAATTTTAAGAAGATTTTTCAATCTGAGATTAAGTTCTTTTTCATCAAGAGGAGAAGTTACATAATCATACGCATCGCCTCTAAAAATAATATCGTCTTTAAATTTGTCTGCAACTATCAATGCAGGTGCAGGAAGCTTCGTTACCATAGAAACTTCTTTAAGTTTTTCATCCGAACAATCAAAAACTATAACAGAAGGGTTGAATTTTTGCGCGTCTTTTACTTCGTCAATACCAATTACGCGAACATCGCAATCTTCATTAACCGCAAGAATATTTTCCAGTTCGGAAGAAGCTTTGTCACTAAAAATCACAATATTTTTCATAAGAATTATCCTTGTGTTTACTATTATAAATATAATACCAAATGTATTTAGAAATGTATATAACTCATTTGAACCAATTTAAACACTGATTACAGACAAAAAGTAATCATATACTCCATATGCAGGATGGAACAATAAAAGGCTTGAGTTTATCATATTGGTATTAGATTAGAGGGGGATTTTACTTTGGCAGTGCCACAGTACAAACAGTCTTATGTTCAAGACTATAAATACGGTTATTATACAAATCATAATAAATATGCACAAAATGTAAAACCTGCTATCAGGAAGAGAAAAGTCATCAAAAAAAAGACTAATCCTTTTGTTTTTATTTTCAGGCTTGTATTTGCAGCAATATTCTTTTTATACATTTCGCCGGTATACATTGACCAGATTACGCGGCCTGTATTCTTACAGACTGAAAAATATCCTGCTATAAAAACGGATATTAATATGCTTGCCCATCCGACGACAGCATATTTACACAATAATCATGTACTGGGTGTAAACCTGCTTTCAGGTACTAACGTTAAAAAATCTGAAATGCAGTCATTATATGAAACATATCATCTGAATGTCCTTGAGAACAATCTCAAACATCTTGCTTTGGCGCATCCGGCACTAAAACCCTCTATTTACGTGTGGGATTATGAATCAGGCAAATTTGCAGATATAAATGCAAATGAAGTCTATTCTACTGCAAGTATTATAAAAATCCCTGTTTTGATACAGCTTTTCAAAGCTATAGAAATGGGCATGATAAAACTCGATGACAAAATTGCAATGACTCCTTACTATAAATCAGAAGGTTCGGGAAGCTTGCAGTTCAAGGGTGTAAATGCGGTTTACACTGTTGATGAACTTGCCAGAGTAATGATTACCGAGTCTGATAATTCCGCAACAAATATGCTTCTTGATGCAACAGGCGGTATGAATGCAATGAACCAGTCTTTGAGAAAATGGGGAATGAAAGAAACCCGTATAAATGACTGGCTTCCTGATTTAAAAGGAACAAATGTAACTACTTCAAAAGAAATGGCTACACTTTTATATAATCTGGATAACCCGAACTTTTTAACTCTTAATTCCAGAGAAAAGATGGTGGATTATATGAGCCATGTTCATAACAACAGACTTATTCAAGCAGGTTTGCCGCCAAGTGCTATATTTATCCACAAAACAGGTGACATAGGTAAAATGCTCGGTGATGCAGGTATCGTATACACACCGAACGGTAAAAAATACATTGTTGTTATGCTCGTCAATAGGCCGTATAACTCCGTTGAAGGTAAAGACTTTATCGTATCCGCCTCTTCTTTAATCTACAATTATATGGTTAACACAGATATTTAAAAGGCTTTTTAAATTTTTATTGATATTAACATATTCTTATATTATAGTTATTATTAATAAGATAATTATTGAAAATTGGAGAAAAAGATGACTCATCAAATAATCAAAGTAGCATGGGAACTTAATGAAAATTCCGAAAACAGATACCAGCTTGTTTATGAAATCGCAGAACTGGCTAAAAAGCTTGTTGATGAATACCAGATGAAAAAGCCTAAAGACGAACTCGGTTTTGAAGATTACGGTTTTGACAATTCAATCAAAAAAGAAAATCCGGTTGAACACGCAATTATGGTAAAAGCATCAGAATCTGATGAAAGTAGACTTGTAGGTTAAAATAAGTTTTAATACAAATAAAAAATACCGCTTAAATTAATAAGCGGTATTTTTTTAATCTTTTTGAACTACTTAGCTAACAGTTTGTTAACAGCAAGTGTCAATCTTGATTTTTTTCTAGCAGCGGTATTTTTATGTAAAACACCTTTTGAAACTGCTTTGTCACACAGTTTGTATGCATGGCTCAGCGCAGGTTTCAATTCTGCTTCATTTTTGGCCTGTGCTAATTCTAAAGTTTTTCTTACTGCAGTTTTGATTTCAGACTTTACAGCAACGTTTCTTTGTCTGTTTCTTTCAGCGATAAGAACTCTTTTTTTAGCGGATTTAATATTAGCCATTTTGTTTTTCCTTTCATTTGCATTCTATAGGATTGCCATTATGTTTCCGGAACATCGTCCGACTCAAAACCGCAACCCTCTAAAATCTGCAATGAGGTTTGGTGAGTAATCTTATTATAGAGCAACAATATCAGTTGACAAGAGGGCAATTTTCACAAAATTCTCTAACAGGACAGGTTTCACACATTGGTCTTTGCGGTTTGCAGAGGTTTTGTCCGAATGTAACAAGTATAGTATTTATATCAAGCCAGTATTTTACAGGAAGAAGTTCACGCAAAGCCATTTCTGTTTCTTCCGGAGTTTTTGTCTTAACCCATCCCAATCTGTTTGAAATCCTATGTACATGCACATCCACGCAGATTGCTGGTTTATCAAAGCCTTTTGCCATTACAAGATTAGCTGTTTTTCTGCCGACGCCTTTAAACTTTACAAGTTCGTCTATAGAGTCAGGCACCTTGCCATTATATTTTTCAACTATTTCTTTTGAAATATCAAGAATCTGCTGTGCTTTGTTTCTATAAAAGCCGACAGGATAAATAGCTTTTGCCAGCGTATCAACATCAATATTTAAAAAATCCTCGGGCTTTGTGCCAAGTTCCAGCATTCTTAAAGAACAAGGATATGTCGTCAGATCATTTGTTCTAAGACTCAAAATGCAGCAAATGAGCACTTTGAAAGGGTCGTGAAAGGTTTCCATCATTTTAACAAAGTCTCTTTGCGGAAGATTTGCGTCTTTTATGCCTTTGATTATTTTATCTATATTTTTTTTACTGTCTTTCATAACTCTATTTTTATAACAAAAAATCCCCGAAGTAAAACTCCGGAGATTTTTGTATATTGAATAATTCAATTATTCTTCAACTTCGATAACGCCTACAGGGCAAGATTCAGCTGCTTCTTTAACGCAGTCTTCGTTACCTGCAACAGCAGCTTCGTTAACTACTGCTGTGTCTTCGATAGAAAATACTGCATCGCATACAGATTCGCAAGCACCGCAAGCTATGCATCCGTCATTAATTTTTACTTTCATTTCTTTCTCCTTTTACCATAATTTATAATGTGAATAAAATCACAATGAATATTATACAAAAAAATTGAAAAAATATACACCTGTAATTTTAAAAAGTGTAAAAATTAGCAGTCTGTTTTACCGGAGGTTGTTATATTCAACTTCTCTTTTATTTCCTGAACCTCATAAGTAAGCCTGTTAAGCTGGCATTTGACAGGATCAGGCATTCTGTTATGCTGCAATTGACCGTCAACCATTACTCTTTGATGAACAACACGCCCCGGTATGCCAACCACTGTAGAGTTTTCAGGAACATCATCAACAACAACGGAACCTGCACCGATTCTGGAATTTTTGCCTATTTTTAAGTTACCAAGCACCTTTGCACCTGCTCCGACAATAACATTGTCATCTAAAGTCGGGTGACGTTTGCCATGTTCTTTTCCTGTTCCGCCTAATGTTACTCCCTGATAAATCAGAACATCATCACCGATATAAGTCGTTTCTCCAATAACAACACCCATCCCGTGATCAATAAAAAATCTTCTTCCGATTCTTGCACCCGGATGAATCTCAATACCCGTAATAATTCTTGAAAAATACGAAATCATACGAGGAATGACGGGTATGCCCCAGTATCTCAATTTATGTGCTATTCTGTGCAGAATAAGAGCATGAAGCCCGGGGTAGCATAGTAACACCTCCACTATATTATCTGCGGCAGGGTCTTTGTCATATATAGTATTAATGTCTTCTTTAATTTGCTCTAATGCGCGTTTTATTAACATTATTAGTCCTATTTTATTTCACATAAAGGGGTAGAAAGGTATCTTTCACCATAGTCACAAGTCATTGCAACGATTAACTTTCCTTTGTTTTCAGGTTGTTTAGACAACTCAATTGCAGCTTTAACATTTGCGCCCGATGAAATACCGCAGCATATGCCTTCTTTTTTAGACATATTAATTGCAGTTTCAATTGCATCTTTGGTTGTAACCGTCATAATTTCATCAATAAATTCTCTATGAAGGTTCTGAGGAATAAAGTTTGCCCCAATTCCCTGAATTCCGTGGGAACCGGCTTTGCCTTGGGTAACAAGAGGGCTTTCGAAAGGTTCAACACCAACAATCTGTATATCAGGATTAAATGCCTTCAGCGCTTTACCCGTACCCGATATTGTGCCGCCTGTACCAAAAGAAGCAACAAAAATATCAATTTTTCCGTCAGTATCATTTATTATTTCCTGAGCCGTAGTTTGTTCGTGTATTTCAGGATTCGCCGGATTTGAAAATTGAGACGGGATAAAACTGTTTTCAAAATGCTCGGAAATTTTTAATGCTTCATTAACGGCACCTTTCATTCCTGCTTCTGCAGGTGTAAGCACAAGATCCGCCCCGTAAGCAGAAAGCATTTTTCTTCTTTCGGCACTCATGCTCTCAGGCATAGTGAGAATAAGTTTATAGCCCCTAACAGCACATACTAAAGCAAGCCCGATGCCGGTATTACCGCTTGTCGGTTCAATTATAACTGTATCTTTATTAATAAGCCCCTCTTGCTCTGCTTTTTCAATCATATTCAAGGCGGGTCTGTCTTTAACAGAGTTACCCGGATTAAAGTATTCAAGCTTCACAAGAATATCAGCAAAACCATCATTAATTTTGTTAAGACGTACAAGAGGTGTATTGCCTATCAAATCAAGAATACTGTTATGGATATTTGCCATTATACAAGCCTCATGTACTTTCTTTTTCCTGCCTGTAAAACAACCGGTTGTGCCGGTTTATTAACAACGTATGCAGTGTCTGAGATTTTTTCATTATCTATTTTTACACCGCCTCCGGCAATTAGCCTCTTGGCCTCGCCTTTGCTGGCTACAAAACCTAATTCCAAAAGCAAATCAAGAATATTTTTTTCTTCTTTAATTTCAAAAGTCTGAATATCTTCCGGTATTCCCTTATTTTGAACAACATTAACAAACTCATCCTGAGCTTTTTTAGTTTCTTCATCACTGTAGTATTCGTTTGTAATAGTATAAGCCAATTCCATTTTTATATTACGCGGATTTTCTGTTTTCAGTCGTTCTTCGATATTTTTCAGTTCGTCATCAGTAATATCTGTCAAAAGGCTAAAATACTTAATAATCAATGTATCAGGAATAGACATTAATTTGCCGTACATATCTTTAGCACTGTCTGTAAGCGAGATACAGTGTTCCGGATAAGTTTTTGACATTTTAACAAGTCCGTCAGTACCTTCAATCAAAGGAAGAAGCATAACCATCTGCGGATTAGGCTTACCGTAAGCAGTCTGTATTTCACGTCCGAGAAGAACATTAAATCTCTGGTCAGTGCCTCCCAGCTCTATATCAGCATCTATCGCAACAGAATCATATGCCTGCATCAAAGGATAGAAAAATTCGTGAATAGAAATAGGTTTACCCTCAGCATAACGTTTTGCAAAGTCATCACGTGTCATCATCTGGGCAACAGTAACATTAGATGCAAGTTTTAAAAGGTCTGTAAGCTGCATGGGATGAAGCCAGTCCGCGTTATTTACAACTTCGGCTTTGCTTGTATCAAGAACCTTCGACATTTGCTCAAAGTATGTTTTTGCGTTTTCTTCCACCTGTTCTTTTGTTAAAGCAGGGCGTGTTTCTGACTTTCCGGACGGGTCACCGACCATTGCTGTTGCTCCGCCTACAAGAAGTACAATCTGATGACCGAGTTCCTGAAATTTTTTAAGCTTTTTCATTACAACAGTATGACCGAGATGAAGGTCAGGACGCGTAGGATCCATACCCAGTTTTACACGGATAGGTTTTCCGGATTCCTTTGATTTTTGCAGCTTTATTGCAAGTTCTTTAACTCCACCGGGGAGCAGTTCTGCACCTCTTGATATTTCCTGAGCCTGTTTTATAAATTCATCTTTTAATACAAATTTCTCTTCCATTTATCTATATCCTCTAACTATGTTTCTAAAGCTATTGTAGCAAAAAATTATATTACACATTTCTGTGGAAAAAAGAAGCTATTTCTTTTTCACTGAACGAATGAACAATCGGCCGTCCATGCGGGCAGGTATAAGGCATTTTTGTGGTTTTCCATTTTTTTATCAATTCTTCCATCTGCCACAGGTTAAGTTCTGCCCCTGCTTTGACAGCAGCTTTGCAGGACATTGTAACAAGCATTTTTTCTTCAAGATTGTTCAAATCACCGTGCAAATTTTCTAAAATATCCGCAAGAATATCTCTTACTTTAATATGCGATATAACCTGAGGAATTTTTTTGAATATTATTTCTGTATCTGATATTTTTTCTATCGCGTAGCCGAATTTTTTAAGTTTTTCGCTGTTTTCCATAATAAGTTCAACATCCGCAGCTTCAAGAGACAAAATATCAGATATAAGGAGCAGCTGTGACGGAATATCTTCTTTTTTCAGGTTTTCCTGCAGTTTTTCAAAGATAAATCTTTCGTCAGCAATATGCTGGTCAACGATTTTGAGTTCCGTATTCTCTTCAAAAATAATATAAGTGTTCCTGTATTGTCCGATAATATTAATGGTTTCCTCAACCTGAACAGGTGCGGGAATATCAAGGTCAATCTGCTTTATGTTTAATTCAAACTGACGGGTATTAGTTTCCTTAATTTCTTCAAATTTCTGTTCTGACACATAAACTGTATCATCATCTTCCGTATCCTGCCTGATTTCAGATTCAGAAGTATTTATGCTGTTATAATTGCCCCAAAAAGGTATTATTACATCATTTTTCGGAATATCCGGAAGTTTAAACGAAGACAGTGCATCAATAATTGAGGCATAAACAAAATTGAATATTTGGTTAGGATTTTTGTATCGAACCTCTTTTTTGGTGGGGTGTACGTTAACATCCACATCATTTGCCGGTATGGAAAGATTGATACAAACAAACGGATACTTGCCTGCAGGAAGCATGTTTTTGTAAGCGGTATCAACTGCTTTTAGAATAACAGGACATTTTACTACTCTGTTATTTACAAAAACATATATGGATTTTTTGGTAGAACGGGTAAATTCCGGTGTAGAACAAAATCCTGAAGCATGCAGATGAGAGAGTTCATCCGATTTGTTTATTTTCTTAAGTTCACCGGCAATAGAGTTAGAATAAATCTCTGTTAACACACACAATAAATCACCGCTGCCCGAGGTTTTTACGGGTGTTTTTCCGTCATTAATAAGAGTAATAGAAACATCCGGATTTGCAATTGCAATACTTTGTAAAATTTCTGCTATATATGAAAGTTCTACTCTTTCTGATTTTAAAAATTTCTGACGAACAGGTGTATTATAAAAAAGGTCGTTAACCTCCATAGTGGTACCGACTGAACACGCTGCAGGAGATGATTTAACATTAGATTCTTCACATTCAACACGTGTACCTGTTTCAAAGTCCTTTGTGCGTGTAGTACAGACAACTTTTGCAATAGATATGATACTTGCCAGTGCTTCACCGCGAAAGCCCATAGTATGAATATCAAAAAGGTCATCAGCATTTGATATTTTGCTTGTGGCATGCTTTGAAAAAGCAAGTTCTATATCCTCAGGATGAATACCGCACCCGTTATCAGAAACACGGATAGAAAGGCAATCCTTACTGATTTCAACTTCTATACGGTTTGCTCCGGCATCAATAGAGTTTTCAACAAGTTCTTTTACAACAGAAGCAGGACGTTCAATAACCTCTCCCGCTGCAATCTGGTTTATAAGCTGTCTAGACAGTTGATTTATACGATTTTGTTTAACTGTTTTCCCCATGTTTATTATTCTATCTCAATCCTTATGGATGTGCTATATTATTGTGATGAATACCTTACAAAATGAAATAATTAGCACTGCTAAAATATACAGGGAACTTTTCAGCAACGCGCAAAAGGCAATAGATACACGGATAAATAACCTTAAAAGAGCATCTCTGTGCAATCACTGCAAAAAAAATTGCGACATTGATTTTAATAAGATTAATGTTTTTCAGAAATTTCCTGACGGCTGCCGCTACAAATTCTGGCAGGAAGCTGCTCTTGATTTATTGGAGAACAAAATATCAAAAGATATTTATGAAAAAATACAGCTTATAGAAAAACGAAGACAATGTTTTACCTGCGTAAGATGTGCCTCATGCTGCAGGCTGGCAAGTTCTGAATATTCATATGAAGAATTAAAAGAACGTGCAAAAAACGGTGATAAATTTTCTAAAGAGTTTATATCTGTTTTTGTACCGTACAAGTCAATTGAAGAACCCAGAAAGCTTTATCCTGATTATATAAATCTTCTTGAAGAAAAGTTTAAAGACCAGGCACAACTACATTTTTACTACTGTCCAAAGTTAGGCAAGGACGGACTTTGTACGGATTATGAAAACAGACCCGGAATATGCAGAGATTTTCCTAACAACCCGCTTGTTGCTCTGCCGGAAAAATGTTCGTACAATGAATGGAAAGAAGAAGTAAACATAACCGCTCTTACACTCTACGCGTTGATAGATATTATAGGATTTTACAAAGAAAAAATAAAAAAACTTTGTAATTAATTGTTTACAAGGTCAGAACGAAGAATCTTTGTCGCACCGAGATAGATATGCTTTATTTCATCCTGTTTTTTGTCTGTATTTACAACCATAAGAATACGCAGGCATTTTTTCAAACTCGGTTCGATATCCATCTCATTCACACATAAAAGGGGAACATACTGAATTTTAAAATTTCTTCTTATAAACTTTGCAGGGAAAGCACTCTTTAGGTCTTTTGTCATTGTAAAAATTATATGAGAGATATCTTCTGTGTTTACACTGTTTGCTTCAATCATTTTAGAATAAAGTTCGACAGCCGCTTTTTCAAGTAAGTCCTGCGAATCTTCATCTACAGTAATTGCGCCTCTGATTCCTCTTGAAAACATATATACTCCTTAATTAAAACTATCACCTATTTTCAGCTTTGCACCGTTTGTCCAGGCATAAGCATCCATTTTAGGCTTACCTTCCGGTTTTAATTCTTTTATTAATAATAAACCTTCTGCCGTTGCTACCGCAATACCTTCTTTTGATATTTTTACAATCTCACCGTATTGTGCACTGAAAGCTTCATCCATAACTGAAGTTTTAAGAATTTTCACATTAACATTGTTTATATTAGAACAAGCACAGGGCCACGTTGTCATTGAACGGACATGGTTGTGAAGCTGATGTGCAGTTTTTGTCCAGTCTAAAACCGCATCTTCTTTTTTGAATTTTTTGGCTATAGTGACTTTACTTTCATCCTGCTTTTGAGGAGTCAGAATTTTGTTATAAAGCTGTTTTATAGTCGGATACATTATAAAAGGAGCTTTATCACTTATAATGTCCATTAATTCTTTATCCGTCATATCAGGAGTTATTGTGATTTTTTCCTGTATACAAATATCCCCCGCATCAAGAGCAAGCACAGTTAGCATTGTAGTTATTCCGGTTTCAGTTTTGCCGTCATATATAGCACGCTGTATAGGATTTGCACCTCTGTACTCCGGCAATAATGAAGCATGAAGGTTTATTGTTGCTATTTTGGGAATATCGAGTACCTCTTGTGTCAAAAGCTGACCAAAAGCAAAAGTTATAAAGAAATCAGGTTTCAATTCTCTTAATTGCTCTTTTAAATTCTCATCATTTTTAATGGACTCTGTCTGAAATACTTCAATATTATGAGCAAGAGCAAAATCTTTGACAGGCGGAGCAGTGAGTTTTTTACCTCTTCCACACGGTCTGTCAGGCTGTGTTACAACAGCCTGAATATTAATATCGTTAAAGTTAAGCAATTTTTGCAGACAATTAACGGCAATCTCAGGTGTTGCCATATAAACAACATTAATCAACTTTATTATCCTCCGGAACAACTGTTTCACCGGGGTTAGCAGGAATAGATTCCAGAGCTTTATCCAGTTCGGGCTCTTCAAGGATTCTTTCGGATTCAACCGGTTCCAGACCTTTTTCGGCAAGTATTCTGTCTGCTTCAAAGCGATTTCTGCAGTGGTCTATAAATAAAATACCGTCGAGGTGGTCAAACTCATGCTGTATCGCACGTGCAAGAAGGCTTCCGCCTTTACCTTCCATAACAAAGGGCTTACCATGGATATTAAGAGCTTTGACAGTCACATCAGCATATCTTTTGACATCTGTATAAGCCTCGGGAAAACTCAAACACCCTTCGTAGCTGCTGCATGCACCTGATTTTTTAATAATTTTAGGATTGATAAATACTATCGGATTCAATGGCTCATTGCCGGTGGAAACATCTATTACAAATACTCTGAGGTTTTCACCAATCTGCGGAGCAGCAAGACCTACACCGTTTTGAGCATACATTGTATCAAGCAAATCATGCACAAGAGTCTGTATTTTTTTAGAAACTTTTGAAACCTCTTTAGATGGTTTTCTCAATGTTTCTGAACCGTATTTTACAATTTTCTTAATAGACATAATATTCCTCTTTAAATGTTATCTTAATAAAGATGATAACACACAAATATCTTTTATTATGGACGCTGAGCATCCAACTCCTGACGAATCTGCTCTACGGTTACATATTCAACAGGAGATTTTTCATCTTTTTGAAGATACACATCTTTTATACCTGCCTGAACAATAAATCTCTTACAAAGAATACAAATGAAATTGTGTCCGTAAATATACATTGTTGCATCTTTGCATCTGTCCTGCCCTGCCTGAATAATGGCATTTTGTTCGGCATGGATGCTGCGGCAGGTTTCATACATTGTGCCTGAGGGTATATTATTCTCAATACGGTAACATTTACCTATTTCATAACAGGAAGTAACCTTTGAAGGTGTTCCGTTATAGCCTGTTGCTTTTATTTTTTTATCTTCACCGACTATAACAGCACCGACTTTTGCTCTAAAGCAGTTTGAACGGCATGAGCATGTCTTTGCAATTTCTAAAAAGTATTCATTCCATGGTTTAATCATTTATTTCTTCCTTATATCTAAATTCCACAATATTACTGAACATGTAACTATTTTATTTGCATTTTGCCCTAAAGTAAAGGATTTTATCTTAGAATCAAATAAAAAAAACCAACAAACAGATGAAAAAAAAAGGAAAAAAGTACTTGCTATAATTCAGTATTTCAATATAATAAGAAATGTACATTTTAAGAAAAGGGGTTTAAATACTATGAACAAAGAAGAATTAGTACAAGAAGTTTCAAAAAAATCTAAAGTTACTCAAAAAGAAACAGCTGAAATCATCAATGCTTTGATGGAAACTATTGAAAAAACAGTTGCTAAAGGTAAAAAAGTTACTTTAGTTGGCTTCGGTACTTTTGAAGCTAGAAAAAGAGCTGCTAGAACTGGCCGCAACCCTCAAACTGGTAAAGAAATCAAAATTGCTGCTAAAACAGTTCCCGCTTTCTCTGCCGGTAAAAAATTCAAAGAAGCTGTTAACGGCAAAGTAGCTGCTAAAAAATAGTTTTTTCATTAAAACAAAAAATACCTGAGCCAAACGGTTCAGGTATTTTTGTTTATAAATTGTATGCATAAAAAAGAGCCTGTAACAAGACAGGCTCTTTTTTATTGTTTTATGCACCGAAGTATCTTTTTAACAAGCCCTGGAATGCTTGACCGTGGCGTGCTTCGTCTTTGCACATTTCGTGAACTGTATCATGAATAGCGTCAAGATTGAGTTCTTTAGCACGTGATGCAATAGCTTTTTTAGCCGCACAGGCACCTGATTCTGCTTCTACACGCATTTCAAGGTTCTTCTTAGTAGAGTTAGTAACAACTTCACCGAGCAATTCTGCAAATTTTGCAGCGTGTTCGGCTTCCTCCCATGCGATTCTTTTATAAGCTTCAGCTACTTCCGGATAGCCTTCTCTGTCAGCCTGTCTGCTCATTGCAAGGTACATACCTACTTCTGTGCATTCACCTAAGAAGTGGTCTTTTAAGCCCTGTTTAACTTCTGCATCAACATCAGCACCAACACCAATTCTATGTTCATCAGCCCAGCCTATTACGCCTGCGCCTTCTTCCATTTTATTAAATTTTTCAGCAGGAACGCCGCACATAGGGCATTTAGCCGGAGGAGTATCTCCTTCATGTACGTATCCGCATACTGTGCATACAAATTTAGCCATAATTTACCTCGTTTCTTTTGTCTACCATAATTCATACTCTAAAAATAGTCTTATTAAGAACTATTCTTAATAAGACTATTATAAACATGATTATTATAAATTGCAAGCATTTTATTAATTTAAGATTAACTCACGCCAAACAGCCTGAAATAACCCTTTTTACACCTGAAACATCTTCCAAAATTTCTATATTGGAAAATCCGTTTTCTGCCATGACAGCAGAAATATCATCCGACTGTCCAATACCCATTTCAAACAGAAGGTATCCGTTTTTATTCAAATAAAGAGGAGCCATTTGTGTAATTTTTTTATAGAACTCTAACCCCCTGTCATCTTGAGTAAACAACGCACAGTATGGTTCATAATCTTTGACTTCTATTTGCAGAGTATCTTTAATTTGCAGCGGTATGTACGGCGGATTAGAGACTATCATATCAAATTTTTCTTCTTCTCTGATTTTTGAGAACAGGTCTGATTTTCTAAATAGAGCTCTGTTCATCAAATCAAAATGCATAGCATTATTCAAAGCAATTTTTAGAGCATCGTTTGAAATATCCACACCCAGCACCTGTGCTGAAGTATTTTTGGCAATCATACACGCAATACATCCGGAACCTGTACCTATATCAAGAATCTGTTTAAAATCTTTTTCTCTAACAATCTCAACCGCCTTATTTACAAGCAATTCTGTCTCCGGACGGGGTATAAGCGTATCTTTTGAGACTTCAAATTTCTTACCCATAAAATATGCATATCCCAATATCTGTGCAATAGGCGCTCTGGTACTCAGTCTGATTTTTATTATGTCTTGCAGTTTTTGTATATCTTTAGGCGAAGGCATAATGCCGATTATAAGGTCTTTGGGCGTAAGACCGCACATAATATCTATAGCAAAATCTATTTCAGCACCAGCTTCTTCCGGAGAAAACCCGTTCTCAATATAACTTTTTATTAAATCAGATTTTTTCAGATTGCTGCTCATCTTCTATAATTTTTCCTATCAAATTTTTTAAATCCAGTCTGGACAAATTATTTGTATCAACTTTTTCCAGTTTATATTTTTCGCACAATTTATCATAATAGTAAAGCTGTTTTTTTGTAGGAGGCTCTTTAGACATCTTAAATTCAGAAGCTTTTTTACGCTGTTCCTTTGCATAAGCTTTTTGTTTTTCAAGAAACGGGCGCTGTGCTTCTTTTATTTCCAGCTGTTTTTTGTTCTCGTTTATAAGAGTTTTAAGTTCTTTCAAGAATTTATCTTTTTCAAATTCAGCAATAATCCACTCAAAATGCGGGTTATTTTGTTCAAAATAGTATTGCTCATCTTCGATAAAGAGTGACAAAATTTCATCCGTTGTTTTGTCATTATGTTTTTTTACAAAACTTTTCAGAAAGCTGAAAAGAGAGGCTTTCTGATTTTTTGTTAAATCTAAAAAAAGAGTATTTTTCAAATAATACATAAAATTTTATCTTAAAAGGTCATTTATATCGAACTTTTTGGACAAATTGTCATTTTTAAACTTTGCAAGTTTTTTTAAAATCGGATTGGTTGTTTTATTGACAACAGGCTTTTGAGGCGCTTTTTCTTCAACGTCATTGCCTGTTTTCTTTAATACTTTCGTTATATCAACCACTTTGTCCATTGTATTATTTTAACTCATTTTTTCGTGTTTTGCTATATATATAAAAACAGATTTCTCTAAATTATTGCCTTAAAAGCGTATATTGCAGATATTTTTTTGCTATTATTATGTAACAATAGGGATTGAAGGAATATTATGAATAAGATTATTGAACAGGCCGAAGAAAAGGTTCAAGAGTATTTTAAACGTGTTGATAAGATAAAAGAATACAATCAGGAAAAAGTTCTTTCTGCTTTCAGAAAATATAAAATAGGACTGGAGCATTTTTCAACTGTTAGCGGATACGGTCATGACGATATGGGAAGAGAAGCGCTTGACAATGTTTTTGCCAATGTTTTTAAGACAGAAGCAGCTATTGTACGCAATCATTTTGTCTCAGGTACACACGCTATTGCCTGTGCACTGTTTGGTAATTTAAGACATGGAGAAAAGCTTGTTTCAGTTGTAGGAACACCTTATGACACAATGGAAGAAGTAATAGGAACAAGAGGGAATTACAGAGCCTCCTTAATGGGACACGGTGTATTATATGAAGAGATTCCTCTTGTTAACAATCAAGATGTAGATTTTGAAAAGCTGGAAAAAGTTATTGATAAATCCGTAAACATGGTAACAATTCAACGTTCACGTGGCTATTCAACAAGAAAATCGCTTAATATTGAGACAACGAAAAAAGTCATAGATATAGTTAAATCAAAAAATCCTGACTGCATATGTTTTGTAGACAACTGCTACTGCGAATTTGTAGAGGAAAAAGAACCTCTGGAAATCGGTGCAGATATTGTTGCAGGCTCTTTGATTAAAAATCCGGGCGGAGGCATAGTTGAAACAGGCGGATACATTGCAGGCAAAGAGGAATTTGTAGAACAGGCTGCTTACAGACTGACAGCCCCGGGAATAGGTCCTGACGGCGGTGCTATGCTGAATCAAACTCGTTTAATCTTTCAGGGATTATTTATGGCGCCTTCCATTGTTTCAGAAGCAATAAAAGGTTCTATACTTGCATCTCAGGTTTTTGAAGATATTGGGTTTATTTCAACACCAAAACCATTTGAACAAAGAACCGATTTAATTCAAACAATAGAGTTCGGCAAACCGGAGCCATTGCTGGCTTTTTGTAAGGCACTACAGCACAATTCACCGATAGAATCTTATCTCACCCCCATACCTGATGAAGTGCCGGGCTATGATGATAAACTGATTATGGCAGGAGGAAGTTTTATAGAGGGTTCTACTATAGAACTTTCTGCTGACGGTCCGATGAGAGAGCCATTTGCAGCGTATATGCAGGGCGGATTGAATTATGCTCACGTAAAAATAGCACTGGACGGAGTATTAAAAGAATTGGGAATATAGAAAAAGCCTCTGAAAATCAGAGGCTTTTTTATATGATTTTTTCTTCTATTGAGCATTTAATGTCTTTATTATGCTGTCAGAAATGTCAACCGCACCGTAAAGAGCGTTATTGCTTGTTAAAATCAAAGCATAAATACCTTTTTTACCTTCAGCATTAATTGCATTTCTTACATCTTTTTCAAGCCCTTGAAGTGCTGCTATTTTATCTTTTTGGAGTTTGTCCATTTTTGCTTTTAATTCTTTTGCATATTTATCTTCAAGTTTTTTTCTTTCCGCATCAGTTGTAGCGCCTACAACACTTTTCTGGGCATCAACAATAAATACTCTGATATCCGCTTCACGCTTTTGGAAAGTTTTGTTTATAGTTTCAGTTTTTTTATAACCTTTTAAAACCTTATCAATGTCAACAGAGGCATACTTGTCTGCGGCAAATACAGGTGCAGCCATAGCAAGAACTGCAATTAAAGCAAATAATTTTTTCATTAAACTCTCTCTTTTCTTTTATTCTGATTTTTAATAAGATTAGCATATTTATTGAAAATAGTAAATATAAACTTATTAAAAAAAGCGGGTAATTTTTTACCCGCTTTTAATTTATTAAAATTTAAAAGAATCTTTTAAATTTTTTATAGCATCTTTTCTCTGCTGTTGTTTCTTTTGATATGCTTCTTTTTTAGCCTGCTGCTGTTTTTTATAAGCTTCTTGTTTTTTTCGGTATGCTTCTTTGTCAGCTTCTCTTTTCTTTTGTGCTTCGAGTTGTTTTTTCTGAATTTCATTTATTTTAGCATCTTGTTTTTTTATAGCAGCATCTCTTTTTGCCTGATATTCTGCAAGCGGATTTGTAGCTGCAAATGATGCACCTGCACCAAACATAAATACTGCTGCCAATAAGATTGTAGAAAGTTTTTTCATTGCAATCCTCCATTTCCTTTGGCTAGATTATAGCAATATTTATTTGAGTTAGCAAGTTAAAAATCTTCTGGAATATATATATCGGATTTATCCAATTTTTCTCTTATTTCAGAATATGATAAAGATTCGCAGGCAAAAGTCTGATATGTTTTTACAAGAGATATAACATCATCCGTAGACATCCGTATCAATCTTCTTCCATGCATATTTTCTATTATTTCAGCCATAAAAGCCCTCCTTTTATAATTAAAGAGTCGGCTTTTAGATAATTTTCTTTAAAAATATCATTGATAATATTTAGAAAAGTCTTTTCAAATGCAAAAAACTACAAAAATTTATTTTGTACATAGCAAAAGGATTAAAAATTTTATATACACCTGTGCTATTTATTAAATTTAGTATTCAAACTAGAATCTTAACAAAGATTTGAGCACATAAGGAGGAATAGTAAGAATGAATAATTCCATTATTCAAGCAGAATGCGTAAACCTTGGGGAATTAAATCACCTTTTTATAGATTTAGAATACTCAAAACCGCAGGACAAAAATTTTAACGTATACAGAAGCAGAAGCTTTAACCAGAAGAATAAAAAATATCTTCAACTTGATGAAATAAAAGATGCATTAAAACAGATTGATAAAACAAAATTAAAATATATATATCTTACGGGTAAAAACTCAATGTCCCATCCTGAATTTAATCATATACTGAGATTATGCCTGGCTGTATCGTCCGTAACAATATTTTCGGACGGGAGTTGTATCAATGATAAAAAATCAAGATTCTTAAAAAGAGTCGAAGAAGAAGGAACAAACGAAATTGTTTTTAAGATTGAATTTAATCATTACGATGAAAAAACAAATGACGAAATTGCAGGCAGAGGTTCTTTCAGAAAAGCGCTCCATGCAGTAACATCCTTGAATAAATACGGATTCAACCCAATACTTGTTATTAAATCAAACTCGAAAAATATTGAACAATTAAAAGAGGGTTTTATAGAACTCGGTAAAAAATTCAAATTTGAAACAGAAGATATAAATTTTTGTTTTATTCCTGATATCAAAGCAGGCAGAGAAAATCAAAATACAGATTTAAACGAAAAAGAAATTACTGATGAATTCAACCTTGATTGTATGTCATCAAGACTTTTAACAAAATCAGGTGTATATAATTGCCCGCTTTTAATAAACGATTACAGAGGACGTTCCGGAGCAACTTTAAATGATTTCAGCAAAAAATGCTACCTTGAAACGGAAGAATGTCTGCAATGCAAAGCATTTGGCAAAAGAATATATACAAACAGCTGGGCATAATTTTATGCCCATTTTTTTACAAAAAAAGAAGCAGGTCAGAAAACTTTTAGACCAAGCCCGCAAACTTTTTTTTATCGCAACCCCGAAAAAAGTGCCTGGATGTAATCTAACCCGCTATTTATATAATACCCGTTTGAGATATTTTTTAAACATCTTTTTTACCTAATTCTTTAATTTAATATTTCTGATGCAATCAAATCACCCATTTTATCAGTAGAGACAAGGGTTAAGCCGGATGTATAAATATCCTGTGTTCTGTAACCTTTTTTTAAGACAGACTTCACTGCATTTTCAATAGTCAAGGCTTCCTCATTTTTGGAAAAACTGTATCTTAACATCATTGCCGCCGAGAGTATTGTTGCAATAGGATTTACAATATTTTTACCTTTCAAATCAGGTGCGGAACCGTGTATCGGCTCATACATACCTTTTCTGCTATCGGACAGGCTTGCACTTGGAAGCATTCCTAAAGAACCTGAAAGCATAGAAGCTTCATCAGACAAAATATCACCGAATATATTGCCTGTCACAACAACATCAAATTGTTTAGGATTTCTGATTAATTGCATTGCAGCATTGTCTACATACATATGAGACAGTTCAACATCCGGATATTGTTCAGATACTTTTGTTACAACCTCTCTCCATAGACGAGAACAATCAAGAACATTTGCCTTGTCAACGGAGCACAATTTTTTATTACGCTTCATTGCTGTTTCAAAAGCAACATTGGCGATTCGTTCAATTTCACTTTCATAATAAATCATATTGTTAAAACCTGCACGTTGTCCATCTCTCATCTCTATGCCGCGAGGCTGTCCAAAATAAACATCACCGGTGAGTTCTCTTACCATCATGATATCCACACCTTTAACAACTTCCGGCTTCAATGTAGATGACGCAACCAGTTCATCAAAAACAATTGCGGGTCTCAAATTGGCAAAAAGGTTAAGTTCTTTTCTTATACCGAGCAGTGCTTTTTCAGGTCGTACATCAGCAGGCAGCGAGTCATATTTCCAATCTCCTACAGCACCAAGATAAACAGCATCCGCCTCTTTTGCAGCAGCTATTGTAGAAACCGGCAAAGGTGTGCCGCAATCATCATACGCACATCCGCCAATCAGCGCTTTTTCATATTCAAAATCTATGCCAAACTTTTTTCCTACGGCATTTAAAACTTTTACACCTTCATTAATTACAGCAGGACCTATACCATCTCCGCCAAGCAATGCTATTTTATATCTCACTTTATACTCCTAACTTTTTCTTGGTGTAATTAATCAACCCGCCCTGTGCAATCAATTCTTGAATTTCAGGCGGAAATTTTTCGCATTTGTATTCTTTATTTTGGGTTAGATTTTTGACTATACCGTTTTGCAAATCCACAGAAATTTTATCACCTTTATCACAATCATCCGCAAGTTGAGAATTTTCCAAAATAGGAAGACCTATATTAATAGCATTTCTAAAAAATATTCTTGCAAAAGATTTTGCAATTACTACAGATATACCACTGGCTTTAATAGCTATTGGGGCGTGTTCTCTGGAACTTCCACAGCCGAAGTTTTCTCCGGCAACTATGATATCCCCCTGTCTGACTTCCTTTATAAATTCTGCATCAATATCCTCCAGACAATGTGATGCAAGTTCTTTTTCATCGGATGTATTCAAATATCGAGCCGGTATTATAACATCAGTATCAATATTGTCACTATATTTAAAACAATTTCCTACAAGTGGTGTATTCATGACTAAACTCCATTTACAAATATCCAAAATTATACTATAAATAGTAATATAAATTTATCTGTTTGTGATACAAGAAGAAGGAGATTTAAGAGATGAATTATTACATTGGCGAAGCAGCTGGAAAAGTTTATGAATTTTTAGCAGATCAAAAAAATAGTGAAGCAACTATTTCTAAAATCCAAAAAGAATTAGATTTAAGCGAAAACTTTGTAAACATGGGTATCGGCTGGTTATCACATGAAGGTAAAGCTGATTTATCAGGTAAAGGTGCAAGAACAAAAGTTAGACTTACAGAAGAAGTTAACAACTAGTTTTTGAAATAAAATTAAAAAGAGCAGATGTAATATCTGCTCTTTTTTTGTTACAATGCTCCAATATCCATATCCAAAAACGGAGTTAAATATGTTTGTAAAAGATTTAAAATATAATTTGCCTGACAAAGACGGCTTTTTTGGAGAATTTGGCGGAGCATTTGTGCCGGAAGATTTTAAAAATGTATTAAACAGGCTGAATGAAGAATTTGAAAAAGCAATCAATGACCAAAACTTTTTAAAACAAGTTTATGACTTGCTCAAGGACTATTCGGGACGTCCTACACCTTTGTATTTTGCCAAAAATCTGACAAATCACTATGGCAAAGGCAAAATTTATCTAAAAAGAGAAGACCTTAACCATACAGGTGCCCACAAAATCAACAACGTCATCGGTCAGGCTCTGCTTGCCAAAAGAATGGGAGCAAAAAAAGTTATTGCAGAAACAGGCGCAGGTCAGCATGGTGTTGCCTCTGCCACGGCAGCGACCTTACTCGGTCTTGATTGCGATGTATTTATGGGCGAAAAAGACATAATTCGACAGCATTTAAATGTCGAAAGAATGAAACTTCTAGGAGCCAAAGTTCACTCAGTAGACACAGGAACCAAAACACTCTCAGATGCCTGCGATGCAGCGATTGACTACTGGATAAGACACAGTGATGAGGTATTCTACATACTGGGTTCTGCTGTAGGACCGCATCCGTATCCAAAGATTGTAAGATTTTTCCAATCAATAATAGGAAATGAAATCAAACACCAGTGTATGGAAAAAGAAGGCAGATTACCCGATTATGTTCTTGCCTGTATAGGCGGAGGAAGTAATGCAATCGGAGCATTTCACGCTTTTATGGATAATCCCGAAGTAAAGCTTATAGGGCTGGAAGCAGCAGGTGAAGGTGTTGATACCGGCAAAACCGCCGCAAGTCTGGCAAAAGGCAGAAAAATGATTCTTCACGGAAAACGCCAGTATGTGCTGTGCGACAAAGACGGAAATGTTGGAGAATCATATTCAATCTCAGCAGGTCTTGATTATCCCGGCTGCGGACCGGAACACTGCTATCTTCACGACACAGGCAAAGCAAAATATGAACCAATTACAGATGATGAAGCAGTACAGGCATTTGCAAGACTTTCCAGACTAGAGGGTATTATCCCAGCAATAGAATCAGCCCATGCTGTTGCTTATCTTGAAAAACTCATGCCTGAAACAACTAAAAATGATATTGTTGTCGTCAATCTCTCCGGAAGAGGCGACAAAGATACGGAAAGACTGCTGCAGCTTCTTGTATAAGAAGAAATATCAGATAAAAAGGACCTCTTTATACAAAGAGGTCTCTTTAATTATTAAGTAAATTTTAATTACTTGTCATCAAGAGCTGCTACGCCCGGAAGAACTTTACCTTCAATAAATTCAAGAGAAGCACCGCCGCCTGTAGAAACGTGAGTAAAGTCATCTGAATTGCAGAATTTTTTAGCTGCGCTAACAGAATCACCACCGCCTATAACTGACACAGCACCGTTTTTAGTAGCTTCTACAATAGCTTCCAATACAGCTTTTGTACCTTCAGCAAATTTAGGATTTTCAAAAGCACCGACAGGACCGTTCATAAGAATTGTTTTTGAAGATTTAAGAACATCAGCAAAAGCTTTTCTTGATTCTTCACCTGCATCTACGCCTTCAAATCCGTCAGGTATTTCGTTAATTTTAACGAATTTATTTGTTCCGTTGCCAGAGAAATCATCAGCAGCAAGAACATCTGTAGCCATAACAATTTTTACGCCTTTATCAGCAGCTTTTTTTTCAATAGCCTTTGCAACATACATCTGGTCATCTTCACAGATAGAGTTTCCTATTTTACCGCCGTTAGCTTTTACAAATGTATAAGCCATACCGCCGCCAATAATAAGATTGTCGACTTTGTCGATTAAGTTTTCTAAAACACCGATTTTAGAAGAAACTTTTGCTCCGCCGACAACAGCTGTGAAAGGTCTTACAGGATTATCAAGTGCTTGAGAAAGACATCTTAATTCTTTTTCCATCAAAAGACCTGATACAGCGGGTTTCAAAACTTTTGCCAGTTTAGCTGTTGAAGTGTGGTTTCTGTGAGCAGCACCAAAAGCATCGTTGACATAGAAGTCACCAAGTTTTGCGAGTTCGTTAGCAAAAGTCATATCATCATCTTTTGCTTCTTCTGCTTTGTAGAATCTGATATTTTCAAGCAATGCAACCTGACCGTCTTTGAGTGCTTCAAGTTCTTTGTCTGCACCTTCGCCGACCGGAGATTTTACAAACAATACTTCTTCACCAAGAACTTTTGACAAATATTTTGCAACAGGTTCAAGAGAAAATTCTTCAACTTTCCATTCTCCTTTAGGTCTGCCAAGGTGTGCCATAAGAATAATTTTTGCACCTTTATCTTTTAAGAATTGTAATGTAGGCAGAATTGCTTTGATTCTTGTATCATCAGTAACATTTTTGTTTTCGTCCATAGGGACATTTACATCAACACGCACCAGCGCTCTTTTACCTTTGATGTCACCAAGATCGTGAACTGATTTTTTCATAATACACCTCATGTTTTTATCATCCGTACAGTACTATTTTCATAAAAACATGATGAATAGTAAAGCAAAAAAGAATTACTATCTTCGTTTATTGACAACTGCCTGCATGGCTAATTATAATTATAAATAGTTTGGGATTATTCTTGAATTAATATTTATTATTTTACTGCATATTACACTAATGTAAATATTTATATATTTTCTTTGGGGAAACAGCAAAAATAATAAATTACGCGTTTTAGTACGTGTAAAATTCTGCATTTATTTATAGAAAAAGAGGGAAAGTTATGTGTGCAATTAAAAGAATCTCATTTACAGGAGAAAGTTTATTAAAAACCGGATTCTACAACAATACTTCAAGCACTCCGACAATCACTAACGCACAAACTGCAAATCTGGAAAAACAGCCCAAATTAAAAAAACCTCAAAAACTTAAAAGTGCAATATACATATCCTCTGCAATAGCACTGGCATCTTTAGGAGTAGCCGGTATTGCTTTGCGTAGAGGTAAGACATCCTTTAAACAAATCAATAAGCTTGAAAACACATTAAATATACTTAATGAAAACCTCAAGGCAACTAACAACAAACTTGATACACAGATAAAAGATTTGGGGAAATTTCACGATGGAGTAATAGACGGTGTAAAGAAAGACCTGCATGGAGAAATTCTTTCTATTGCTGCTGCAGCGAACAATAAGACGGATAACTTCATTACCAAAATAGTTGATGTAAATGGAAAGAAAATGAAGCTTGCTTCTGTTTATAACGAAGTTTACGGAGCAAAGGAAGAAAAATTGAATGCCTCTCTAAGAAAAGAAGCAGCCATAAGGATACTCGGAGCAATAGAAAGAAAACAGCCTGTACCTGAAAAAATAACAATAAGAGTACCAACCTCTGAAGTAAAACCATTCTCAAGTACTGGAGGTATGGCTATTGTACCTAAAGAACTTATTGCAAACATTGCAGCGATGATTAACACAAAACAAAAAGCAAACTTGTTCCTTGATACCCCTTTGTATCTCGGCAATGCAGCCAACAATACAACTTACAGCAAAATTGCAAACCTGAACGAAAAAGGGGTATTTGACGGAACATACAAATATGTAAAAAGAACATTTGATAATGGTGTATACAAAGATGCAGGTCCTGCCACAATCATCAAAGAAATTGAAAAAATGCATATTCCTATTTATACGGATAAAGGTGTTCAAAATGAAGAAGTAACAATGTATATGTCCAATGTGATTAAAGACCGTATAGATTACAATCTTCTTTCTAAAAGGTTAACACCTGAAGTTCGGGCGGAAGTAGAAAAAACTCTGGCAGAAAATAAAACTTTTGAAAGTGATTTGATTGAAATTCATAAAATCACAAAAGAAGAATATGACCTTATGCTTGCAAACGCCAGAAATAATGCAAAATCTCACGGCAAAGATCCTGAAAAAGTTGTAATCAAAGAAGAAGTTGGCGACATAGTTGCAAAAGCAAAATATAAAGCTGTATTTTATGATTCACCCAAATTTAATATGAACGGAAGAATAGTTGAAGACAGAAATATAAACATATACAGAAATGATGCAATAGCAACAGGTGAAACAGAAAGGTTTATATATTTTTCAAAATTCTTTACAGAAAGTTTGATGAACGAATCTGCAAAAACACCTTTAAAAGCAGACTTGATAATAGGTAATGATTGGCAGACAGGCCCTATTTCCGCAATACTTAGACAACTAACAACCGTGAAAAAGGCATACGGAATGAATCCCGAACTCGCGGATAAACTGCATAACACACCAATTGTAACACTAATGCATAATGCAGAACTTGCCGGAAGCGTAGACCATTCTCATGAAAAATTATTTAATATAATGTTTGGGGAACATGCTGCAAGAATAGTAGAAAATGCGCATATGCCTAATACACATCTAGAAGTCTACAATGCGGCAACTGATTCAAAAGTATTAAAAGCCCAAGGATTGCCCGGCAATCTTTGGAACGCTTTGATGGACGGTCAGAATATACATCCTCAACTGATGGCAGCAAATTATTCCGATATGTTGATTCCAGTATCAGAACAATATGGTATGGAAATTGCATCTCATGGTGGTTTTGGGAAAGCAGCACACGACATCTTTAAAATAAGAGCAAGGATGTTTGAATTTGCTGATGAATCTACTATTAAAGAAATTGCTAAACAAAATATGGTCAATCCTGAACTGATAACAAAAGAGCCGACTTTAAAAGGTATCACTAACGGATGTGACGCAATGAACAATACATTCAGCGCAGCAGAAGCAAAACAATTGGAAATTGACCTCAATCTGCCAAGCGGCTCATTCCAAAAATTTACAGCTAATGTTGATGTATTAGAATGGCATCGCAAAAATAAGTCTGCATATTTGAAAAAAGCAATAGAAGATATAAATCTGGCAAGAAATACTAAAGGTGAAAAGAACCCAATGAAAATTGCACTGCCCGAATTAACAGATTTGACAGGTGTAAATGCTGATACCCCAATAATATCCAGCGCAGGAAGAATTGTAGATCAAAAAGGTCTGGACATATTTGCAGAAAGTATAAAAGAATTCTATAGAGAATTTAAAGGTACAAATTATCCTGTATTCTACGTACAAGGAGTCGGAACAGACGCGCCAAAAATCAAAAAAGCACTTATGGATATCAAAAGAGAACTTGCTGCGACAAATCCAACTGCAGCGAACAGGATTGTATTTGCCGAATTATTCTCCGAAGCTGGAAGATTTAACGGTTGCAAATTGATGTCTGATTTTGCTGCAATGCCCAGCTGGTTTGAGCCTTGTGGGCTTTCACACAAAGAAATAGCAAAATATTCGGGTGCTATTCCTATTGTATTTGATGTAGGGGGACTAAAATCAGGATTAAAAGACAATGTAAATGCAATTGTGCTTGAATTTATGCCAAAATACAACGGATATGAAAAAGCATTAGATTTCAATGCAAAATCATTTGCTAAAGGATTAAACAGAGCTTGCGAATGGATGGCAGATAAAGAATCATTTGCTAAAGGTCTAAAAGAGTCTCAAGCAGCAGAACATAGCTGGCTTGTACCTGATGGTGCTATGGACAAATATGCAGAAGTATTTGTAAAGATGAAAGTTTTTAAACCAGAAGTGCTTCAAAGTTCTACTAATATAAAAGACATTAAAGCTGTAAAATTTCAAAAATCCGCTTAATAACAAAAAACTCCCATTATTAAAACGGGAGTTTTTTTGTTATTAAAAAAGAAAAAAGTCCTTAAATTAAGAACTTTTTCTTTTCATAATTATTATTACAATTAAGCTTTAACTGATTCTTCAACTCTTGACCCCTTAACAGATTCAACAATAGCTGTTGCTGTTGCAATCATTTCTATTTCAGAGTGAAGTTTGTTTACACAAGAACCTACGCCAACAGCAGATGCACCAGCAGCAAACGCCATAGGAACAGTTGTTGTTGTCAATCCTGATGCTGTCATAACAGGTATTTCAACATTTCTTGCAAGTTCAATTGTGTTTGCAATAGAAACCTGTGCTGTTTCCAAAAGACCTCTTGCACCTTCTGATTGAGCATCAACAGTAGCAGCACCTTCTGTTTGAATCAGGTCAATATTCAAAGCTTCCAATTCTTTAGCAAGTGCAATTTGAGAAGCAACTTCAATATGCCCCGGAATTGTTACACAAACAAACACATTTGATTTACCGATTAAAGCCATTGTTTCTTTAACAATATCCAGAATTTCCATAGCGGACATTCTCATACCTTTTTTATAAAGAGCATCAAAGTTGCCGATTTCAATAGCGTCTGCACCTGCTTTAACAGCCATAGCTAAATCTTCCGGAACAATTGAAGAAACAAATACCGGCAGTGAAGTTGTTTCTTTTGCCATTTTAATAATTTCTTCGTTAGCACAGATATCCACAGCAGAAGCACCGGCTCTGTCAGCAGCAATAACAACGCTTCTTACTTTGTCCATATCAAAGTTATCAATACCTGCAATGATTTTTACGGCTTTTTTAGCGTCTAAATCTCTTTTAAATGAATTAATTCTTTTCATCTTAAAAACCTTTCTTATTTAATTCTTATTCTTCGCTATTTTCTTCGTTATAAGACTCTATCTGCAAATCTCCGAGTATGCTCTGTTGAACAGAGTTATCTTCAACCTGTTCTGCAGGAGCAGGAACATTGCATTCTGTCTCTTCATCAGAATCCGGATCTACTATTTTATTGATAGTACAAACAGTATCGCCCTCCATGAGGTTCTGAATTTTTACACCGGTTGCAGGTCTGCCCTGACGGGAGATACAATCTGCTTTAATTCTGGAGACAACACCGTTTTGTGTTACAACCATAATTTCATCAGATTCTTCGACAATTGTCAATGCCACAAGTCTCGATGAAGCTGTTTTGAATTTCGTTGCAATAAGACCTATGCCGCCTCTGTTTTGAGGTCTGAATTCCGATAATTTGGAACGTTTACCGAATCCGTCCGATGTTACAACAAGCAAATCAGCGTCATAATCACGCGGAACTATATCACAGCCGATTAATTTGTCGCCTGCACGCAGTTTCATCGAGTTAACGCCTCTCGCACTTCTTCCCAGAGGTCTCATATCACTGAGCGGGAATCTAATGGCCATACCGCAGGAAGTTCCGATGATTACCTCATCATTATCCTGAGCCTGTTTAACCCAGCAAAGAGTATCGCCTTCTTCCAATCCGATTGCAATTATGCCGCTTTTTCTGATGTTTTCAAAGTTATCAAGAGAAATTCTCTTAATATAACCTTTTTGTGTAAGCATAATCAGGTTAGAAGCTGATTTAAAATCGCTTACAGGTACAACTGCTGTAATCTGTTCATCCTGTTCTAAAGGCAATACGTTGATAATAGGCAGACCTTTTGCCTGTCTTCCGCCTTCTGGAAACTCGTATACATTTAGGCTGTAAACAGTACCTTTTGAAGAGAAGAACAGAACTTTGTCATGCATCATAGCTGTAAAGAACTGGTCAACGTCATCATCTTCTTTAGTTTTTATACCGCCTTTGCCTCTTGTAGCACGATTCTGGCGTTCAAATGTATCAAGAGAGATTCTCTTTAAGTAGCCCTGCCGTGTGATAAATACAGCCATCGGAACATTAGGAGTCAAATCCTCGATAGTCATTTCATCAGCTTCGGGAACAATCTGTGTTCTTCTGTCATCGCCATATTTTTCTTTATCTTCTGTTAATTCTTCTTTAATAATATTAAGAACTTTTTGTCTGTCAGCAAGGATAGCTTCATATTCAGCAATTTTCTTTTTGAGTTCTTCGTATTCGGATTTAATTTTATCCTGTTCCAATCCCGTTAAACGTCTCAATTGCATTTCAAGGATAGCATTTGCCTGATCAACATCAAGACCGAATCTGCTCATCAACCCGACTCTTGCTTCATCTGTAGTTTTAGATTTTTTGATAAGTTCGATTACTTCATCAAGGCTGCCCAGTGCAATCATCAAACCTGCCAAGATATGCGCTCTGATTTTAGCTTTTTTCAAAAAGAATATTGTTCTTCTTGTAACAACCTCAACCCTGTGCTCAACAAATTCATTAAGTACTTCGTACAAATTCATCAATCTGGGCTGCTTGCCGACAAGTGCAACCATATTTACGCCGAATGTTGTTGCAAGCTGTGTATATTTAAACAGATTATTTTTAACAACTTCGGGCTTTGCATCACGTTTGAGTTCAATAACAATTCTCATGCCGTCACGGTCAGATTCATCTCTAAGGTCGGAAATACCGTCAATTTTCTTGTCACGTACAAGTTCTGCAATCTTTTCAATAAGCATTGCTTTGTTAACCTGATAAGGAATTTCGGTAACAATAATAGCAGTTCTTGCCTGACGACCGCCGCCGCCCGGGATTTCTTCAAACTGTGCGACCGCTCTCATTTTGATAGAGCCTCTGCCTGTCATGTAAGCCTGTTTTATATCGCTTAAACCAACAATAGTAGCCGCTGTCGGAAAATCAGGACCTTTGATATGTTCCATTAATCCTTCAACAGTAATATCAGGATTATCAATTAATGCAATAGTACCGTCTACAACTTCAGCCAGGTTATGCGGAGGAATATTTGTTGCCATACCTACAGCAATACCGGAAACACCGTTTAACAAAAGCATAGGTAATCTTACCGGCAAAACAGCGGGTTCTTGCAATGAACCGTCAAAGTTCGGTGTAAAATCCACTGTTTCACAATCAATATCTGCAAGCATAGATTGCGTAATTTTATGCATTCTTGCTTCTGTATAACGCATAGCAGCTGCAGAGTCACCGTCAACTGAACCAAAGTTGCCATGCCCGTCAATTGTCTGATAACGGGTAGAAAAATCCTGAGCCATACGAACCAAAGATTCATAAACAGCAGAGTCACCGTGCGGGTGATACTTACCGAGTACTTCACCGACAATTCTGGCACTTTTCTTAAAAGGTTTGTCCGGTGTCATACCAAGTTCGTTCATCGCAAATAGAATACGTCTGTGAACGGGTTTCAGACCATCTCTTACATCAGGCAGCGCACGACCGACAATTACGGACATGGCATAGTCTATGTAAGAACGTTTCATCTCATCTCTTATATTAACCGGTACAATTTTACCGTCTTCAAATAAATTTTGCTGGCTCAATTCTCCACCCCTACTTTAATATATCCATAACAAGATTTTAGCATAAACAAGGAGCGGTGCAAATTTTGTTAACTTTGCGGAGAATCAAAAAATTTGTGTATAAAACCAATCAAGCCGTTACGAGTAACAGAACTTTTTTCAAAAGAGTCCATGCTCTGCATAATATCAGTTTCAGCATCATAATTTTCCGAATAGATGCTGGCTGATTTTAATGAAGCATCGGTATTGCTAAGCAAGGGTTTGGTGTCTCTGGGAATATACACGCCTCTTGTCTTGCTTACATAATTGTATTTGGCAAACGGATTGTAATAGTTTGCGGGATTTATCATATTTGTATTGCTCATACTTCCTGTATAAGGATTTATTTTTATTAGTCAAAAAATCAAACGTAAATACATATTATGTTTACAAAACTTAAAACAAATATTATAATTTTGTATATGGAAGACTTGAACTTAAAATGCTATGCACACCTTGGTGATGCGGTATACGAACTTTTTGTAAGAGAAAAAATTATTCTTTTAACGACCAATATGGCTCGTATGCATAAAATTAATACATCTCTTGTAAGAGCATCTTTTCAATGTGAATTATTAAATGTCATAGGTTCATATTTAACAGAAACAGAAAAAGATCTTATAAGACGCGGAAGAAACCTTCCGCAAAACTCATCAAGAAAACATAATCAATCACTTCATCGCATTGCAACAGGATTTGAGGTTCTCATAGGCTATCTGCACCTTAATGACAGAGAGCGGCTTTTATATATTTTTAAATTAATATCTGATTACATTGATTCAAAAGATCATATAGTAATAGAATAACCTGTTTGAATATCAAACAGGCTATTTATTATTTAGGCTTATGCAATAATTTTTTTATTTAGTTACCGTATTTGAACATTTTTTCGATGCAGGAAGTTGTGTTCTTTTCCCAGCCGTCTCTCTGGTTGGATGCCATTTTCTGTCTGGTTTCTACCTGTTGTTTCTGAATATCAAGCTGCTGTTCTTTTGCTTGAATTTCAGCAAGTTTTGCGTTAAATCTTGCGTTAAATGCTTCGCTGTTAACCCATTCAATTGCAACATCATATTCTTCACTATCTTTATCAAACTGAGCCAGATAAGTTTGGCTTGCTGTCATTTGTTCTGTAGTGATTGCAGCTTGTTCATTAGCCAATCTCTGTAATGTATTCATAATTAATGTTAATTGATATTCGCAATCAGATTGAACATTCATTAAATTTTGTGATGTTAATTGTGAAATTGCTAAGCCCATTTTTTTGTCCTCTTTTATCATTTACCTCTTGTATATATATAAAGTAAAATAGTATATAAAAATTGCCTTTTTAGTATATACTTTGCTTAACATTTCGTTACAATTCAATTTATAAATCGCTATAATTCAATTATATTAAGCTTTTCATTTTTTTAGATGAGTATATACTCTGCATAAAATTTTGTTTTTGTTTTATAATCTTTAGGTAAAAGGTTCATAAAGGGATATAAAATGGAAAATACTGTTGTTATTGGTGCACAATGGGGAGATGAAGGCAAAGCAAAAATTACTGATATTCTTGCAGAAAATGCAGATATAATCATCAGATATCAGGGGGGCTGCAACGCAGGACATACTGTTGTAAATAACGGTAAAACATTTAAATTCCATTTAATTCCTTCAGGAATTTTATATAAAAACAAATTATGTTTTATAGGTGCAGGAACAGTAATTTATCCTGATGTTTTGAATGAAGAAATAGAAAATCTAAAAAAAGAAGGGATTGACTTATCAGGTCTTAAAATTTCTCCGCTTGCATCTGTTACAATGCCTTATCATATTGATATTGACGGTTACAGCGAAGACACGGCAAAAGGTTCAGCAAAAATAGGTACAACAAAAAAAGGCATCGGACCTACTTATACGGATAAAATATCACGTCACGGCATAAAAGTGCAGGATTTATATGATGAAGAAGGATTATCAAAAAAACTTGATACAATTCTTGCTTTAAAGAACAAAGAATTAACACAGGTTTATGGTCTAAAGCCATACTCTAAAGAAGTAATAACAGACCTGTGCAAAAAATATGCGGAAATTTTAAAGCCATATGTCTGCAATGACTGGCAAGAAATTTTTCACGAAGCACTAAAAAACAAAAAGCAAATACTGTTTGAAGGTGCACAGGGCGTAATGCTCGATGTGGACTGGGGGACATATCCTTATGTTACAAGCTCAAATCCGGTTGCGGGAGGTGCCTGCACAGGCAGCGGTTTCGGTCCGAATGCAATTAAAGAGGTTATAGGTGTTTCAAAAGCTTATATAACAAGAGTAGGAGAAGGTCCTTTTGCAACAGAATTAAATGATGAAACAGGTGAAAAAATCAGAAACATAGGTCATGAGTTCGGTACAACAACAGGACGCCCAAGACGAACAGGCTGGTTTGATGCTGTTGTTGCAAAGTATGGAGTGCTTGTGAGCGGTTTAACATCAATGGCGGTTACAAAACTTGATGTATTTGATACATTTGAAGAAATAAAAGTCTGTACAGCTTACAAAGACAAACGCTCAGGAGAAACTTTTGAATATTACCCTACCAATGTTAATATTCATGAATATCTTGAGCCTGTATATGAAACCCATGCCGGATGGCTCACTGATATAACCGGCATAAAAAATTATGACGAACTTCCTGATAATGCAAAGAAATATCTTGCTCGACTGGAAGAATTAATGGGAGTCAAAATTTCCATCATAAGTGTAGGTCCAGACAGACAACAGACAATTTTTAGATAGTAGAGTAATTGAATTTTTTAAAAAACTGTTGACTGAAATTTTTGTTCCTGTTACATTAAATAAGCGGTTCGGAAATGACAGTTTCTATCGTAAGAATAAAAACCGAAACATATTGAAAATTTAATAAAAAAATGCGTCACTAGCTCAGCAGGTAGAGCACTCCCCTTTTAAGGGATAGGTCCCGCGTTCGAATCGCGGGTGACGCATTTTTTTATTATTTGTATTCCTTTTTGCCGCGATTCTCCGCAATTGTTCTCCCGTTGGTCGAACAATCCGCGTTCTACCCTCTCGGGTATCCTGATTCGTACGGCTTCTGTATCTCGCCTACGACTCAAGAGAAGCCGGGTGACGCATTTTTTATTATTTGTATTCCTTTTTGCCGCGACTCTAAACAAATTAAATCTGAATAACGAGATTATATGGCATATATTAAATTATGTTAAATTTAAAGAGATACTTCGCATTTAACAAACTTTTGATATAAACTAAGTATAAATATTGTTCAGGAGTAAATAATGAATTACAAACTAATAAATATGAAAGTATTCGGGGACGAAAGAGGTAAGCTAATCTCGCTTGAAGGTAACAAAAACGTCCCATTTGATATTAAAAGAGTTTATTACATTTACGATACATTACCTGATCAAAATAGAGGAATGCACGCGCATAAAAACATGGAGCAAATTATCGTAGCAATGGATGGTGCGTGTCAATTTATTCTTGATGATGGAAAAACAAGAGAAACTGTTTGGCTAAATAGGCCAGACATAGGACTTTATATTGGAAAAAACATGTGGAGAGAAATGCATCATTTCTCATACGGATGTAAACTAATGGTCCTTGCAAGCCAATATTATGATGAGAAAGAATATATCAGAAATTATGACGATTTTTTGAAAGGGGTTGAATAATGATACATCCACTTTCAGATGTACAGAGTAAAAATATTGGCAAAGATACAAATATTTGGCAATTTTGTGTTGTATTACCGAATGCTCAGATTGGAGATAATTGCAACATATGCTCACACTGCTTTATAGAAAATGATGTAAAAATAGGTAACAACGTTACGGTAAAATGTGGCGTACAGTTGTGGGATGGTGTTGAGCTGGAAGATAACGTTTTTATAGGCCCTAATGTTACTTTCTGCAATGATAGATATCCAAAGTCAAAAAATAATAATTTTAAATTGGAAAAAGTTATTATTAAAAAGGGCGCATCAGTAGGTGCAAATGCAACTTTATTGCCAGGAGTTACAATTGGAGAGAATGCTTTAGTTGCAGCTGGTGCTATTGTTACAAAAGATGTCCCTGCAAATATAATTTATAAATAAAAAAGGAAAATATTATGTCAATAAAGCCATTTAGCCTGTTTTTTAAAAACCTTAGATACCTATGCAAATACAACTTAAAAGATTTTAATACATATATTTCTAACTTAGATAATATTAGTAAACGCATTAAGCATGAAACAAAAGCCGAATGGGATGAGATAATAGTACCCAAAATAAAAGATAGTTTTTCCACACTTTACGAACTTAAAGATACAAACAAAAGTTTTATAAGATTTGGTGATGGAGAATTCACAATTATAGAAGGAAGAGATATCCCATTTCAATATTATGATGAAAGATTAAAACTAAAATTACTAGAAATATTGAAAAACAACTATAATAGTTTACTTATAGGTCTTTCTTGGGAGTATTATCATAGTGTAGATAACACAAGAGATTTCTCCAAACGAGCAATGTATACAAGCATACCTAACTTATACAAAATTATTTCTAAAATGATAGAACCGCAAAAGATTTATTATTCCGCAACCATATCACAAGTCTATGCATTATACAAAAATTATGATTTTGACAAACATTTCAGCCTTATGCGAGAAATATGGAATAATAAGCCTGTAACTGTTGTTACCGGAGATAGAGTACTTAACAACATCGAACATAACATCCTTGATAATGCAAAGAAAATAAATTACATTTATGGACCAACAATGCACGCATACAAAAATTTTGACGAACTAAAGAAAAGCATTGAGAAGGTTGATAAAGACAATATTTTAATATTTGCGCTTGGTCCTTGCGGCAAAGCCTTAGCATACGACTTATACTTGTCAGGTTACAGAGTTCTCGATCTCGGACACGCAATCAAAGATTATAATGAATACAAGAACGGTACTGCTATGACAAATAGACAAGTTGTTAAATTCTTCGAGCCAGATTGATTATAAAACCATTTAAACTCAAGCTAAAAAGTAAAATAGTAGTTCCTTATGAATAACAAGAAAAATTGTAATGAAATTACACTAAACAATTTAGATATAATCATGAAAAGGTAAACTATAAAAATGGGAAAAGCATATAAAATAATTATAAAAATAATAACTTTTTGGATACCGCTTAAGTCTATTAGAAAGCAGTTAAGAAACAAACTTTTAGATATTTATCAAAACATCAATAAAGAATTTTTTAACGAGATTATATTAAAATACAAAGAATTACAAATCCAAAAAGACAATATCCAAACAATCGTCATAGGCAGTTCACATGGAGCAGGTGGGTTTGTTTCACGTAACTATTCAGAAAGTTGTTTTAATTTAGCTTGTGCTTCTCAAGATTTATATTATTCATATCAGATATATAAATACTGCAGAAAAGAGATAAAAAACTTAAAGAAAATATATTTATTCTTTTCAATATTTTCTCCTGGATTTGAGCTACAAAAAACGAAAGAAAAACAAAGATGTGCATTTTATAAATATTTATTTGATATTCCATACAAATATGAGCCTGATAATGAACTCAAAAAATACTACAAGCAAGCCTCTAAGTACTATAAAAATTTTTCTTCAACTATTTCAACTAATGGTTATATAGAACAAAAAAACTTTTTAGATAATAGCTATCCAGTTGAAAAAAGAGTTTACACTCATTTGAGAGAAAATAGTCGTAAAAATGACCAAATGGATTATTTACAGAAAATTATAGATGAATGTAATGACAACAATATAAGTTTTACAATAATTATCCCACCAGTTAGAAAAGATTACTATAAATTATTGCCTGATTTAAGCTTATTATTTGATGACTTATATAAGCTAAAAAACACACCTGAAATTTTATTTTTTATAGAAAATAATAGTTTTTCAGATGAAGATTTTGGAGACTACGACCACCTAAACTATAATGGAGCAGTCAAACTAACAAATTTAATAAAAGACAAAGTAGGAATAAGATAATGATTAAATTTTTAGACTTATATAAAATCAACGAAAGACACAGAAAAGAAATAGATACAAGAATCAAGCAAGTGCTTGACTCAGGATGGTATCTTCTGGGAAAAGAAGACGAAAATTTCGAGAAAAATTTTGCGGCATATTGCGGAACAAAGCACTGTATTGGCTGTGCAAACGGATTAGAAGCACTTACGTTAATTATCCGAGCAATGGGATTTAACAAGGGTGATGAGATAATTGTTCCAGCGAACACTTATATTGCATCAATACTTGCTATTAGTGAAAATGGTTGTACTCCTGTGCTTGTTGAGCCAGATATAAAAACATACAATATAGACCCTGATTTGATAGAAGAAAAAATCACACCTAAAACAAAGGCGATTATGGTTGTGCATTTGTACGGACAGGCTGTTGAAATGGAAAAGATTTGGAATCTTGCAGAAAAATACAACTTGAAAGTTATTGAAGACTCAGCACAGGCACACGGTGCAATTTATCAAGGTAAAAGAACAGGAAATCTCTCAGATGCAAGCGGATTTTCCTTCTATCCGGGCAAAAACCTGGGATGTCTGGGTGATGGCGGCTGCGTAACAACAAATGATGCTGAACTTGCACAAAAAATAAGAGCAATCCGAAATTACGGCTCTCATATTAAATATCACAATATCTATAAAGGCATAAACTCAAGACTTGACGAAATACAAGCAGCCGTGCTTGATGTGAAGCTAAAAGAATTGGATAATGACAACAATCACAGAAGAAAAATTGCGAAATATTATATTGATAACATCAAAAATCCGGAAATTATATTGCCTGAAACATATGATAAAGACGCACATGTTTGGCATATATTTGCAATAAGGACAAAAGACAGAAACAGGCTACAGGAATATTTAAAAGACAACGGTATTCAGACGCTTATCCACTATCCTATTCCTCCTCATAAACAGGAATGTTACAAAGAATGGAATAATCTGTCCTTCCCTATAACAGAAAAGATACACAATGAAATTTTATCCTTGCCTATATCTCCTGTTATGACAATGGAAGAAACAGCAACTGTATGTAAGGTAATAAATAAATTTTAAATAATTAGGGTATAAAATGAAATTAATACAAATAATAAAAATCTTATGGTTCAGGTTTATATTATCTAATATAAAAATAAAAGGAAAAGTAAAAATCAAAATCCCTACCCTTTTTCTAGGTAAAGGTCAGATAAAGTTGGGTAATAGGGTTCATTTCGGATACTTTCCTTCACCTTATTTCTACAATGGTTATAACCATATCGAAGCAAGAATGAATGATGCGTATATCTCAATAGGAGATAATACACATATAAACAATAATTGTTCCATAATAGCAAATTCAGGTAAAATCACTATCGGAAAGAATTGCGTAATCGGAACAAATTTATCACTGTTTAACAGTGATTTTCACGGAGTGAAAATCAGCGAACGAAACGACCCGGAAAAAATTATTTCACAAGATATTGAAATCGGAGATAATGTATTTATAGGTAATAATGTAACTATTTTAAAAAATGTAAAAATAGGCTGCGGTTCTATAATAGGAGCAGGTTCTGTTGTGACAAAATCTTTTCCCGAGGATTCGGTTATAGGAGGGAACCCGGCAAAACTCATTAAAAGGATAGAAAATAATGAACAAACCTCTTATATCTGTATTAATTCCTGCATACAATCATGAAAATTATGTTCAGGAAACCATAAAATCCATAATTAATCAAACCTATCAAAATATTGAACTTATTGTAATTGATGACGGCTCAAAGGATGACACCTGGAATAAAATCAATGAAATGAAAGAGATTTGCGAAAATCGCTTCTCAAACACAATTTTGATAAGCAGACAAAATAAGGGGCTATGCGAGACAAATAACGAACTCATAGAAAAATCAAACGGTGAATTTATATACATTATTGCATCTGATGATAAAGCCGAACCGCAGGCAATAGAAAAGTTACATGCATTTTTGTCGCAGAAGCCCGACTATGCTTTATGTGTAGGTGACAATGCAATTATGGATTCCGAATCAAAGATTTGTTACTGGGATAAAAAAAGAAATATTGTATACAATAAGGCTAAAGCTGCTTACAAAACTTTCGGCGAATACCTTCAAAAAACTCAAAATCTTGATTTTAATGCAGATTATTTTGGCACTTACAATACGATTTACCCCAGGAACTACATCCCTAACGGATATTTAATCAGAAAATCAATATTTGAAAAAACAGGTCTTTTGAAAAAAGAAGCACCTCTTGAAGATTATTATCTTATGTTGCAAATTTCAAAATATGCAAAAATGAAATATCTTGATGAAACACTGTTTTTATACAGATGGCACAACACTAATACTATTAAACAAAAAGATAGAATCGGTAATTATATTAACCTTACACGCATTTATGAAAATCATATTTTAGAGAACTCCGACTTATCAACTATGCGCCCCGAGGTAAAAGAGTTTTGTGAAAAAGGCAGCTGTTATAAGAAGCTTAACATTTTAAATTTATTCAAAAGAGATGTTTATATGTATTTAAAGCACAAAACTTATATTTATAGTCTTTTAGGGAAGATTATCTATAAAAAATCAAAAAGTATTATATAAAAAAGGATAAGTTATTATATGAAAAAAGCATCATTGATAGTTCTTTGTTATAACCAGTTAGAAAATGCCACAAAGCCTTTTATTGAAAGTCTCTACAAACATACAAATAAAGAGTTATTTGAACTGATTATAATAAATAATAATTCTTCCGACGGAACAGACCATTATTTAAATAAAATTCAAAAAATATACGATAATATACAAGTTGTAAACAACACCGAAAATTTAGGATATGCAAAGGGTTGCAATCAGGGCCTAAAGCTTGCTAATAATGACTTTCTGTTTATACTCAATAATGATTTATTGTTTACCCCGGGCTGGCTCGAAAATATGATAGAAATTTTGGAAAACAATAAAGAAGTAGGTATTCTGTCCACTATGACAAATATGTGCGGACAACCGCGTCAGAAAATAAAAGACAGCAACCTTTATACAGTTTTTAATTATCTAGATTTGTATGTTAATGCAAATCTAGATAACAAACTCGAGTTTGTTATCTAGATTTGTATGTTAATGCAAATCTAGATAACAAACTCGAGTTTGTTGATAAAATCATATTTTTCTGTTGGGGTATAAGAAGAGAAGTTTTCGAAAAAACAGGTTTATTAGATGAAAATTTCGGCCTCGCATGGTTTGAAGATGATGATTATACCCTGCGATTATTATATCAGGGATACAAACCGGCAATTGCCAAAAATATTTTTATCTTCCACAATCATTCGCAAACCTCAGGTAAACTTATTTCAACTGAACAAGGCAAAGAACTTTTTTACAAAAATGAAGCATATTTTAAAGAAAAGCACTCTTTTTATCTGAATAATAAAATTGCATTACGAAAACTGAAAAAAAGATTCAAAAGAGTATGCATAGCCTTCATAATTACAACAGTGGCATTGCTTTTAATTATTTTATTACTTATTATAAATAATATTTTTTAAATACAGACCTGTATATGAAGTCTTGCACTTGATAATATCTTCCGGTGTACCTTCAAATACCACATTACCGCCGGCATCTCCGCCTTCGGGTCCAAGGTCTATTATATGGTCTGCTATCTTTATCAAATCCATATTATGTTCAATAATAAGTATTGTGTTGCCTGCATCAGCGAGTTTGTTGATAATCTTAATAAGTTTATCCAAATCATACCAGTGAAGACCTACTGACGGCTCATCAAGAAGATAAAGCGTTTTTCCGGTAGCCTTTTTGTTAAGTTCGGAAGCAAGTTTTATTCTCTGCGCCTCACCGCCTGAAAGTGTTGTTGCACTTTGACCGAGTTTTATATAGCCAAGGCCTACATCATACAATGTTTTCAGACGACTTTTAATTTTGGGAATATTTTCAAAGAAAACATAAGCCTCTGCAACAGTCATATTTAAAACATCTGCTATTGTTGCACCTTTGTATTTAACTTCAAGTGTCTCTCTATTGTAGCGCTGACCTTTGCACACATCACATTTTACGTACACATCAGACAGAAAGTTCATCTCTATCTTTAACAGACCATCACCCTTGCACGCCTCACAGCGTCCGCCTTTTACGTTAAAACTGAACCTGCCGGGCTTATACCCTCTGACTTTTGCCTCATTTGTCATTGAGTATAGTTCTCTAATGTAAGTAAATACATCTGTGTAAGTCGCAGGATTTGAACGGGGAGTTCGACCAATAGGCGACTGGTCAATATCAATGATTTTATCAATATTTTCAAAGCCCAGAATTTCGTCTACCCCTTGAGGTTTTGGCTTGTTGCCCCTTAGCTTATGAATAGCATATTCGTGTATTAAATCCTGCATGAGCGTTGATTTACCGGAACCGGAAACACCTGTCAAAGCAACTATTTTACCTAAAGGAATATCAACATTGATATTTTTCAGGTTGTTTAAATGAGCGTTTCTGACTTTTAAAAATTCACCGTTGCCTTCTCTTCTTTTGGAAGGCACTGGAATTTTTTTGCTTCCGCTGAGATATTGACCTGTTATGGACTCTTTTACCTGCTTTATTTCATCGAGAGTACCTTTGGCAACAATTTTGCCTCCGTGAACACCTGCTCTCGGGCCTATATCAACGATATAATCAGCATTTTTCATTGTATCTTCATCATGTTCAACAACAATCAAGGTGTTGCCGAGATTTCTCAGACGAAGCAGAGTTTTTATCAGCATATCATTATCTCGCTGGTGCAGACCGATTGAAGGTTCATCAAGAACATACAGAACACCTGTGAGTCCGCTCCCTATCTGCGTAGCAAGCCTTATTCTCTGGGCTTCGCCGCCTGATAATGTCAAAGACATTCTGCTGAGGTTTAAATAACCAAGACCAACCTCCAGCAGAAACTTCAAACGTGCTCGAACTTCTTCCAGAACCTGTTTTGCAATCTTCATCTGGTAGTCAGAAAGTTCCAAAAACAAATCAGAGAAAAACTTAAAGCTTTCCGTTACGGGCATTTCACAGACTTCGTAAATATTTTTACCGTTTATGGTAACAGCAAGAATATACGGCTTAAGCCTTGCGCCATGGCAGTCTTTACACGGCGTAAGCTTCATATACTTTTGAATTTCTTCTCTCCAGTATTCACCGCCTGCTTCATTATAGCGTTTTTCAAGGAAAGGAATTACCCCCCAGAACTTCATCTTATGATTTTCATAACGATTTGTACCAAAGTGTTTTACCCGTATGTTGATAATTTCTTTTCCGCCATAGAGAATCAAGTCCTGTTCGTCTTTGGAGAGTTCTTCAAAAGGCTTGTTCAAATCAATGTTGTAATGAGCAGAAACAGAATTGAGAACATCATCGTAATAGGATGTTGTAGTTTTGCTCCAGGGATAAATTGCGCCCTCTTTTATAGATTTTTTTCTGTCCGGAACAACTAAATCAGGGTCAATAACAAAGTCATACCCAAGACCGGAACAGGTCGGACAGGCGCCGTAAGGACTGTTAAAACTGAAACTTCTCGGAGCCAGTTCTTCAAAACTCAAACCGCATTTAGGGCAGGCAAGCTTTTCAGAAAAAATAAGTTCTTTTCCTCCTATAACATCTACTGTCATTAAGCCGCCTGCTTTTTTCAGAGCAATCTGGGCACTGTCCGCAAGCCTTGATTTTGCACTTTCTTTGACGACAATTCTATCTACAACAACATCAATATTATGTTTTTTATTTTTTTCAAGTTTAATATCAGCAATATCATCTTCATCAAGATTGTATGTTTCGCCGTCAACCTTTACTCTGATAAAACCATCCTGCTTCAATTCATTCAGCAACGAAGCATACTCGCCTTTTTTGCCTCTTACAACAGGAGCAATAATTTGAATTTTCGTTCCTTCAGGCAATTTCATAATTTTATCTACAATTTCATCAATAGACTGGGGTTTTATCTCATCACCGCATTCGGGACAATGCGGAGTACCTATACGAGCAAACAAAAGTCTCAAATAATCATATATTTCCGTAACTGTACCTACAGTAGAACGGGGATTATTAGAAGTTGATTTCTGGTCAATGGAAATCGCCGGAGACAGCCCTTCAATATACTCAACATCAGGCTTATCCATCTGCCCCAGGAATTGTCTTGCATAAGTCGAAAGACTCTCTACATAGCGTCTTTGACCTTCGGCAAAAATAGTGTCAAATGCAAGTGAACTTTTACCTGAACCTGACACACCCGTAAAAACTATCAATTCGTTTTTTGGCAGTTCTAAATCTATGTTTCTTAAATTATGCTGATTTGCACCTTTTATAATAATTTTATCGTTCATAATATCAAAATAATGTCCTTGTAAATCAATTACAAAGACATTATTCCACAACATTTAAAGTTATTCAATTTGACAATCAGTCTGTCAATCTTTCAAAAATTTTGTTTATGTATTTAAGCGGAGAATTTTTTTCTATAACTTCTCCGTCTTTTATATAAGGTATATCCATTTTTGTGTCAATTTTAGAAACACCGTTTTCTTTTTGGATAATATATTTTTTCTCTGCAGTATACAGTTTTACATCAGGGTTAAATTTACTATCATGTAAATCACTTATTGTGATTTCTATGATGTCTTTGTCAGTACCTATTTTTGAACCTAGTTCTTCAAAATATTCTTTTTCTTCTTTGCTCAAAAATTCTTCAGGAGCAGTAATCTTAGTCTGTGCTTTAAAATTCATTTTTAGCGGTGTAGCCATTGAAATTTTATTTATCATAAGCCCTCCTTTTCTATCCTGATTATAACATATTTAGACCTTTAGAGAGGAAAAGAACATTAATTAAATTTAACAATGTTAACATCTTTATAAAAATTTTATACCACAGCAGATTTTTTTTGATAGAATAACAAATGAGGAAAGTATGCAAATAGAATTTTTATACTCAAAAATACACAGAGCCACTGTTACGGACGCAAATTTAGAGTACGTAGGATCAATAACCATTGATGAAGAATTGATGGAAGCAGCAAACCTTCTTGAAGGTATGAAAGTTGAAATCCTCGATGTAAATAACGGCGAACGTTTTCAGACTTATGTAATCAAAGGCAAACGAGGAAACAAAGATATATGTCTCAACGGTGCCGCAGCACGCAAAGTTGCAGCAGGCGACAAAGTTATCATCGTTTCTTATGCAATGATGACACTCGAAGAAAAGGCTCAATTTAACCCCACGGTTGTTATGGTTGACGACAAAAATAATATTGTTAAGAAAATTTGAACTTAATAAAAAAACCGGCAAAAAATATTTTGTCCGGTTTTTAATTTACTAAAACAAAGTAAAAGGATTCAAAACGTGCAAAACACAATAACACAGGAATTCATAACACAACCCAAGCAGGGCTATACAAAATCCCCGGATAAAATTCTTCTTCAATATGTTGAAAAAAGACTTAATAAAATTTTCTTTGATGAAATTAATTCATCTGATTCTATTTTTAAAAAAGTGAGTAATAATGCCGTCTATAAGATGGCGTTGTTTTTATCGGGACATATTACAAGATCCTGCTCAATAGGTATTGCCGGCGAAACAGCAAGCGGTAAATCAACTATTGCATACGATATTATTAATACTATCGAAGCCTTTGCACGGGAATACTGTCTGGAAAATGTAATCACAAGAATAAATACCGACGATTACTATTATGACCGTTCAGAAATGGTAAAAGCAGCGGGAAGTTTTGCAGAATTTGCAAAGCATTATGACCTTGATGTACCGGAAGCGCTTGAACTGGAACTTATGAAAAAGCATATCAAACAACTGCTTTTCGGAGATACTGTGTATCTCCCCAAATACGATATGTCAGGCACTGCTATCCGACGCGATAATGCTACAAAAGCAGTTCCCTCAAAAATTATTATTTCGGAAGGGCTGTTCACACTTACAGAAAAAATTGCAGATGCTTTCGATTTTAAAATCTATGTTGATGTATCACACAAGGTGCAAAAAGACAGATTCTACGAAAGAGCACAGGCAAGAGGTCTCGGAGATTCTGCGGACGAAGTATATGAAAATGCCTCTTCAAAAGCAAAAATACACATTCATCCAACAGCAATGATAGCAGATATTGTGCTTTCAGGCGAAGCAGACAGGGCAGCTTATAAAAGATTTATTAATAAACTCATTGCACTCACTGAAGAAATCCATTCTAAGAATCTTTAAACAAGGTCTGATATATGAAATTATGCTTATTTCAAGGGACATTTAACCCTATACATAATGCTCACTTAAAAATCTGTGAATACGCAAAAAATAAATTCGATTTTGACAGAATTATTCTGATTCCGGCAGCACGTCCTCCCCATAAGGACTTTGATGAATCAGCTTCTGTCCATAGACTAAAAATGGCAGAACTTGCCGCACAGGATATTGACTATATCGAAGTCAGCGATATTGAATACAGGAGAAGCGGTCTTTCCTATACCGTACCCACTGTTGAGGAAATCTATGAAAAATATCCTGTTGACGGAATGATAAATTTCATTATCGGTACAGATGCCTTCAAAAATATTGAAAGCTGGTATGAATCAGAAAAATTAAAAAATATGCTGGATTTTATCCTTTTTGTCAGAGAAGATGAACAAAGCCTGAAAGAAGATGAAACATATTTGCAAAAACTTAAAGAAAAAGGATATAATTACAAAATGATGAAAATGCCTTTTGTAGACATTTCTTCAACACAGATTAGAACTAACATACACAACAGCGTGCCCATTAAATCACTTGTGCCTGTTGAAGTGGAAAAATACATTAATAAATATGGCTTATACAAAAAATAGAATAGAAGAAATACAAACCTGGCTTAAAGACAACTTAAACGAGGAAAGATATATTCACTCACTCGGAGTAATGGAATCGTCTGTCGAACTTGCTCAGATGTTTAAAATGGATATTGAAAAAGCAAGAATAACAGGTCTTTTGCATGATGCGGCAAAGTGTTTTTCCAATGAAAAACTGCTTGATATTATCCACAAAAATATTCCCGAAGTGCAGGACTGTGAACTATTGAACTACAAAACACTTCACGCTCCCGTAAGCGCATATCTTGCAAGAAAAAATTTTGGTATCACGGATACCGAAATTCTGAATGCAATCAGGTGGCACACTCTGGGGCGCTGCAGTATGACAGATTTTGAAAAAATAATTTTTCTTGCCGATAAAATAGAAGCAAGAACACGTGACGCTGAATTTCGACATCAATGCTTGGAATTGTTAAAAGAAAATAACGGTCTGAACAAAGCATTGTTCAAGTGCTTTGAAGCCACCATAAAAAGCCTTGTAGACAGACATCTGGCAATATGCCATATAACAATAGATGTCTACAATGAGTTATTAGAAAAAACAGCAGAATAAGGATTTAATAATATGATAATTCCAAGTATAGATTTGATGAACGGCAAAGCCGTACAATTACGCCAGGGTATGGAAAAAGTTCTTGAAAGAGAAGACGTTCTTGAACTTGCCAGATATTACGGAAGGTTCGGCGAAATTGCGGTTATAGATTTAGATGCCGCAGTAGGCAACGGAAATAACGAAGAACTGATTGCAAAAATCTGTAAAATAGCTTCCTGCCGCGTAGGAGGCGGTATAAGAGATGTAGACAAAGCTAAAAAAATGCTGGCGCTCGGTGCAAAAAAAATAATCATCGGAACAGCAGCAAACGAAGAGTTCTTATCAAAACTTCCTAAAGACAGAGTCATTGTAGCAATAGACGCAAAAGACGGTCTTGTGGCAACACACGGCTGGACAAAGACCGTTTCTGCGACACCTATGGAATTTGTCAGAAGATTCAACAATTACTGCTCGGGATTTTTGTACACAATTGTTGAAAAAGAAGGAATGATGGCAGGCACAGATATTGAAGCCATCAAGCAAATTAGAAGCGCAACAACAAAAGAACTAGTAGCAGCAGGCGGGATTTCTACTGTTGAAGAAATTGTTGAACTTCAAAAAATGAATGTATCGACACAACTCGGAATGTGCATTTATACAGGCAAAGTTGCCCTCGAGGAGGCATTTGTTAAGTGTCTGGATTTTGAAAAAAGATTCGGGTATTTACCTACAATCGTGCAGGATTACGATACAAAACAGGTTTTAACACTTGCTTACTCAACACCTGAATCAGTCTTTCAGGCTTTAAAAACAGGCAAAGGAACTTATTTTAGCCGTTCAAGAAAACAAATCTGGGTAAAAGGCGAAACTTCCGGCAACACTCAGGAACTTGTAACAGCGCGTTTTGACTGTGATATGGATGCACTTTTGTTTATCGTCAAACAAAAAGGCAATGCCTGCCATCTCGGACGTTATTCCTGCTTCGGGGATAAAGACTTTACAATAAACGAATTGTACAATCTTTTAATAGACAGAAAGAGGCTGCTGCCGGACAATTCTTTTACAACAAAGCTTTTTAAAGACGAGTTTTACTTAAAAAGAAAAATAATGGAAGAAGCTTTTGAATCCGTAAACTTTGAAAACGGTGACGGACTTGAATGGGAAGCTGCTGATTTAACATATTTTATGCTTACATTTATGGCAATGCATAATGTAACCCCGCAGGATATATTAAACAACCTTGCTTCTCGTACAAAATAACGGTTTAAATTTATAATAAATTGATTTGTATTAAATATCTGTTTGTATTACCATGTTGGCATAATTAGAATAGAGTTATGGTATTGAAAAGGAGGATATTTTAACTATGCCAGCTAAAACAATAACTGTTGATGGTAACTACGCTGCAGCGCACGTTGCGTATGCATTAAGCGAAGTATCAGCAATTTATCCTATCACTCCTTCATCTACAATGGGTGAATGGGTTGATGAATGGGCTTCACAACACAAGAAAAACATCTGGGGCAAAGAAGTAAGAGTTGCAGAAATGCAATCAGAAGCAGGTGCAGCAGGTGCTGTACACGGCTCACTTGCAGCAGGTGCTTTGACTTCTACATATACAGCATCGCAAGGTTTGCTCTTGATGATTCCTGTAATGCACAAAGTAGCAGGGGAAATGCTTCCTCACGTAATCCACGTATCTGCTCGTGCACTGGCTGCACAGTCACTTGCTATTTTTGGCGACCATACAGACGTTATGGGCTGCCGCAACACTGGTTACGCAATGTTAGCAGCTAACTCTGTTCAGGAAGAAATGGATTTAGCACTCGTTGCTCACCTTTCAACATACAAAGCAAAAGTTCCTTTCTTACAGTTCTTTGACGGTTTCAGAACTTCTCACGAAATCCACAAAATCGAAGAAATCTCTTACGAAGATATTGCTAAATTAGTTGAACCTAAATATATTGAAGAGTTCAGAAAAAGAGCAATGAGACCTGAAGCACCTGTTTGTAAAGTCGGCGCACAAAACACAGACGTTTACTTTCAGGGTCGTGAAACTGTTAACAAATACTATGATGCAGTACCTGACATTGTTCAGGAATACATGGACAAAGTTGCAGCAGTAACAGGCAGACAGTATCACCCGTTTGATTATGTTGGTGCTCCTGATGCTACAGATGTTATTGTTGCTATGGGTTCAGGCTGTGAAGCTATTGAAGAAACTATAGAATACCTCAATGCTAAAGAAGGTAAAAAATACGGCTTAGTAAAAGTAAGACTATACAGACCGTTTGATACAAAACGCTTCAATGCAGCACTTCCTTCATCAACAAAACGTATAGTTGTTCTTGACAGAACAAAAGAACCCGGCTCTATCGGTGAACCTTTGTTTATGGACGTTGTAGCCGCTCTTGAAAACAAAGACATCAGAGTAATCGGCGGACGTTACGGTTTGTCTTCTAAAGAATTCACTCCTTCAATGATTTACGCTGTATACAAACACTCTGAAAGTAACGGATTCCACGGTTTCACAGTAGGTATCGAAGATGACGTTACAAATAAATCATTGAAAGTAACAGAACACATCGTTACAGAACCCGAAGGAACAACAAACTGCATGTTCTGGGGCTTAGGTTCTGACGGTACTGTAGGTGCTAACAAAAACTCAATCAAAATCATCGGTCAGTACACAAACAAAGATGCACAAGCTTACTTTGCTTATGACTCTAAAAAATCTTTCGGTGTAACTGTTTCTCACCTTAGATTCGGCGACAAACCGATTAAATCTACATACTTAATCACAGCACCGGACTTTGTTTCTTGCTCTGCTCACTCATACATAGGCAGATACGACCTGTTAAAAGGTATCAAAGAAGGCGGTGTATTCCTTCTTAACAGCCCGTGGTCAAAAGAAGAAGCTTTCTCTCATTTAACAAGAGATATGCAGGAAACTATCATCAATAAGAAAATCAAATTCTACAACATCGATGCAGAATCTCTTATTGAAAAACAACCCGGCTTACGCGGTAAAGGTGCTAACACTGTAATGATGGTTGCTTACTTCAAAGTTTCAGGCATCATTCCGTTTGAACAGGCTCTTGAAGGTATGAGAGAAATGACTAAGAAAACCTTTAAGAAAAAAGGCGATGATGTTGTTAACATGAACTTAGCCTTGATTGACGCAGCAGTAGATGCTTGTGAAGAAGTTGTTGTACCTGCTTCATTAGACGGTGTTTGCGCAGCAGACCCCGTTAAATTCATCTCTGATGATGCATCAGACTTTGCTAAGAAAATCATTGAACCTTCAATGAGACAAAAAGGTGACGATATCCCTGTATCAGCAATGTCTGTAGACGGTGTTATCCCCACAGGTACATCCTGCCTTGAAAAACGTGCAATCGCACCCCGTGTTCCTCACTGGAATTCAGAAGCTTGTATTCAATGCGGTATCTGTGCTTCTGCTTGTCCTCACGCTGCAATCAGAACAAAATTGATTGAAGCTAAAGACCTTAAAGATGCACCTGAATCCTTCAACACAATCCCTGCAAAACCGGCTCTGGCTGATGAACAGTTCAAAGTTCAGATATATTGCAAAGATTGTACAGGCTGCGGTGTTTGCGTAGACCAGTGTCCTGCAAACAAAAATCCTGAAAAACAGGCTCTTACATGGTCAACAGTTGAAAAAGAAGAAGAAATGTGCGAATGCGTAAACGAAAAATTCTTTGACGAACTGCCTGACAACGTAATGGGTAAAAACACTACAAAAACAATCAAAGGCGCAATGCTCAGAAAACCGTTATTCGAGTTCTCAGGCGCATGCGCAGGCTGCGGTGAAACACCTTACGTTAAGCTTGTTTCTCAATTATTCGGTGAAAACGCTATTGTTGCTAACGCAACAGGCTGTTCTTCAATCTACTCAGGTACATTCCCGACAATTCCTTACACAAAAACAAAAGAAGGAAGAGGTCCGGCATGGGCTAACTCATTGTTCGAAGACAATGCTGAGTTTGGCTTTGGTATGAGACTTGCTGTAGATCAGAATAGAGATACATTGCAAACATATGCACAAAAAGTTATTGAAAATGACAAAACTCCTTCTGACTTAAAAGAAGCATTAACAGAAGCATTGTCTCACTTTGATAACTCAAAAACAGACGAAGCAGTTGCTGCACAGAACAAAGCTAAAGAAGTTCTTGCAAAATATGCTGACGTTGACTGCCCTGACCTCGCTAAAGTAAGAGAACTTCAAGACTACTTCACTGACAAATCCATATGGATTATCGGCGGTGACGGCTGGGCTAACGATATCGGGTACGGCGGTATTGACCACGTTCTTGCTCAAAACAAAAACGTAAACATCCTCGTACTCGATACAGAAGTTTACTCCAACACAGGCGGTCAAGCTTCAAAATCAACACCTACAGGTGCTGTTGCGAAGTTTGCTACAGGCGGTAAGAAAACTTACAAGAAAAACATGGGCTTGATGAGTATGTCATACGGTTACGTATATGTTGCATCAGTTGCTCTCGGTGCTGACAGAGCACAAACTCTGAAAGCATTCCAAGAAGCTGAAGCATACGATGGACCATCTATCATCTTTGCTTATGCACCTTGTATCGCTCACGGTATCGACATGAGTAAAACTCAAACAGAACAAAAACGTGCTGTTGAAGCCGGATACTTCCCGCTTTACAGATACAATCCTGCAAATGAACAACCGTTCAGCTGGGATGCTAAAGATCCTAAAGGCAGCTATCAAGAATTCATCAGAAGTGAAGGACGTTACAAACAGCTTCAAAAAACTAACCCTGAAGCTGCAGAACTCCTTTACGAAAAAGCTGAAGAAGATGCTGCTAAGAGAATGGCTGTATTCAAGGCAGTGGGCGAATTGCTTAAGTAAGCCAAATAAACTCTTAAAAAGAGGTATCCTGTTTACAGGATGCCTCTTTTTTTAATTTATGTTATTTTAATATTTGTTATGCAGTACAAATAAAGGCAGTCAGAGTGAGATTTGTAGATTTAATAGAAAAAAAGAAAAAAGGTCTTGAACATACTAAAGAAGAAATACAATTTATAATTGACAGCATAATGAACAACAGCGCAGAAGATTATCAGGTTTCTGCGTGGCTTATGGCTGTTTATTTTCAAGGTATGACACTGGACGAGACAGCCAATCTCACACAAGCCATTATAAATTCAGGCGAAGTTATTGACCTTTCCCCTATCAGAAATATGAACAACGGCTGCGGTCATATCGCAGACAAACATTCAACAGGCGGAGTAGGCGACAAAATAACACTGATATTGATACCGCTTCTTGCTTCATGCGGTGTTCCTATTGCAAAACTCTCGGGCAGAGGGCTCGGTCACACAGGAGGAACAATTGATAAGCTTGAATCCATACCTGGATTTAAAACAGATTTGGATATAGAAGAACTAATAAAAAAAGTCAAAGACACAGGGCTAGCAATAGGAGCCCAGACAAAACGCCTTACCCCTGCAGACGGCAAATTGTATGCATTGCGTGATGTAACAGCAACCGTTGACGCAATACCTCTAATAGCTTCTTCTGTTGTTTCAAAAAAAATTGCCTCAGGCGCTGATTATGTGGTACTTGATGTAAAATACGGATCGGGTGCATTTTTGAAAACACCTGAAGAAGCCTGTGAACTTGCTCAATGGATGGTAAATATTGCAGCAAAACTCGGCAAAAAATTCCATGCAGTAATAACATCAATGGAGCAGCCGCTTGGAAGAGCAGTCGGTAACGCTATTGAAGTTATTGAATCCATTGAATTCTTAAAAGGAAATATGACTGCAGACATAAAAGAGTTAACATATCAGATGTCTGCGCTGACTCTGTGTGAGGTAGGTCTTGCTCAAAATCAGGAAGAAGCATATTCAAAAATTAATGAAGCAATTACTTCGGGCAGAGCACTTGAATACTTTAAACGTCTCATTCAATCACAGGGAGGAAATCCTTTTGTTGTTGATAATTACAGACTTTTTACACAACCTTCTTATGCATTTCAGATTAAAGCGGAAAAAGAAGGATTTATTCAAAATATAGATGCATATAAAACAGCTTATGCCTGCAAACTGCTAGGCGCAGGCAGAGAAAGAAAATCCGATGATATCGATTATTCAGCAGGCATATATCTAAATAAAATATTTGGAGAATATGTTCATACGGGCGAGGTTGTTGCAACACTATATGCCAATAATCAGGAAAAAATCGACTCTGCTTGCGAATACTTGAAAGAAGCCATTACAATAGAACACTATGAACCTAACAGGTCATCAATGATATATTGTATAATTTAATAAAAAAAACGTCATATGACGTTTTTTTATCACTTTTATTTTTTTGCAGGTTTAAACTTTGAAGAATTGAGATAGTTGATTACATCCTGAGAAATATCAACACCGCCAGTAAATATTACTCTATAGTCAAGAACTATATCAATTTTTTTATCAGCAGCAACTGCTTTTGTTGCTTGAAGTATATTGTTTTCTACTTCCTGTGCTCTTTTTAATTTAAGTTTGTCAAATTCGTCATTTTTGAGTTTAAAATCTTTTTGAACTTGATCTTCAAAATTCTTTTTATTTATGGGAGATTCGATATTTTTATACTGTTTCTCTTTATCCATCAAATACTGCTGCAGTTCAAGATATTTAGTATCAATCTCTTTATATGCCTGTTTGGCGAATTCATAATTTGACTCAACTGTCTTGTAATTTACATAACCTATTGTTTGGGCATCAGCCTGTACATTTACAGTTCCTAAAACGAATAAAGCTGCTGCTGCAACAAACAAACCTTTTAGATTCTTCATAATTTATACTCTCCTCATCCGATTTAAGCCTCTAATTTAATAATTTTAGCAATAATTAAATGTAAAGACAAGTGAAAAAATTTCTAATTGATATATAATTAATAAATAAAGAAAATAATATTTCTAATGAAAATAAAGATATTAAAAATATTTTTAATAACAGCAGTCATAATATTTGCGGGAGTAGAGGCTTTATATTTATGGGCATTTCCGGCATTGATTAACAATGCGCTTAAATCTGAAAAATTAACCTTTGCCTTAAAAAACAAAACAGGTCTGAACTTAAACTACAAAAGCGCATATATAAAGACATATCCTGCTTTTGCAATAAAAATATTTGTAAATAATTTTGAATTAACAGACTCCGGCAACTCTGCAATTGCCTCGGCAGAAAACTTTAATGCAGCCGTAGGCCTGCCCTCATTGCTTTTAAAAAAAATTAAAATAAAAGCATTGGAGGCAAAAGGTTTTAACCTCACAGTATCACGTCACGCAGATAAAAAAATGTATCTGGGCAATTACCCGTTAAACATTAAATTTGACCCTAAACAAGACATTGATTTAGATATAAAAAAGATTAATATATTAAATTCAAGGATTATTTTTGATGACAAATATATAAATCAAAAATCCGTATTTTATGTAAACAATTCAGATATTTCATACAAAAAGAATAAATTTATAAAGCTTGTGCTTGATGCGGCAATAAATATCAACAACATAGAAAAATCCCAAATTGATGCGGATTTTTACTCAAAAATGCCTTTATCAAAAGGTTTGAGCAGTTCTTCAGCAAAATGTGCTCTCAATATCAAAAACCTGAATCTTTCTGACTATTCGAAATATCTGTCATATTTGCTTGACAAAGAAATTGTCTCTGCATCCGGTATAATAAATGCGCAAACTTCATGCACACAAAAAAGTGAAATAGAATTAAAGGCATCTGTTAAAAACTTTGCCGTTAATATGAAAAACCCGCTGGATTCAGTCAAATCCGACAGCGAAATAAAATTTAACTCTGTACTGTCATTTGATAACAGCAATATAAATACAAGACACACGCAAATTCAGGCAGACAACTGGAATATCTTAATCACTGGTCTGATAAAAAAATTTGACACAAAGAATCCTTTATTGGATTTAAAAGCAGAAGTAAAAGATTCAAGTATACATTCTTTGTATCACCTTATACCTTCAATACAGGGCGACCCTTTAAATGTAATGCAAAAATTCAAAAAGTACGGTGCCTGGGGTATTGCTAACGGAAAACTGGAAATAAAAGGACGGGCAGACTTACCTGAGATATACGGAAGCCTACAGGCGCAAGATGTATACATAGTCAAGGATAACCCGCTGGTTCCTCATTGCAAAATCTTTGCAGAGTTTCTAAAAGATAAAGTAAAGGTAAAAACACGTGTATTTGCAGGATACGGAGAGTATGTAGATGTAGAAGGCATTGCCGAAATGAAAGTCTACGGAGCAGGTGATTTCAAAGTAAAATCCTCGCCGAATGTAGACCTAGCAACAGCAGAATATATGCTTGTTCCTATTCATGAAGTAGTCGGATTTGACATAGGTCCTGTTCCTTATATGAAAATAAAAGGTAAAGGCAACATTGATATACATACAATCGGTACTGTTCTGGACGGTGAAGTAACCGGTCAATTTAACTTTAAGAACACTACTGCATCTCTTCAAGGTCTAAATACACAGCTTCACAATGCTAACGGAGCTCTTGTATTTGACCACAGAGACATGCATTTTTATACAACAAATGCTTATATTAAAAAGCAGCCTGTAAAAGTTGACGGAAAAGCAGATTTATCAGGTAATATAGATTTTGATGTAACTTCACCATCCATTGATATAGCAGACCTGTTTGAAATCTTAAAAACAAGCCCGATGCTGGACAACAAAAAATCCATGGTTGCTCCGGTTGAAGCAATTTCAGGAAAAGTCAGCACTGCAATAAAAATAAAAGGGTTTGCAAAGGATTTCGGGGAAGTTTTGAAAAACCAAACCCTGCTGATTTCAGGCAAAATTGACCTAAAAAACAGCAATGCTAAAATAAAAGGACTGCCTGTCTCAGCAAAAAATCTTAAAGGCAAAATAGAATTTAATGATAAAGATTGGAAAGCAGATTTAAAAGGATTGGCAGGCTCTTCGCCCATAACAGTAAAAGGAGGCTGCAAAGAGCAAAGAACAGATATAAAAATCTCCGGCAATACCCTCAAAACAGATGAACTTTTATTGCTGATTGCGGAAAATGAAAAAACAAAACTGCCGCAAATATCAAAACTGCCTAAAACTCATTCTCTTATAACGATAAATGCAGAATATAAATCAAATAACGACAATTTTGACCTTAATAAATTAAGTGCAAAAGGATATTTTTTGCCAGAAGCCAATACTCAAGAGAATACTGAATTTAAAATATATTCAGGTAATTTTAATCTGCAAAACGGAATACTGTCTGTTCATAATTTCAAATCAACACTGATGAATTCTGACATATATATGGACGGAAAAATAAGTGATGTTTTCTCAAAAAATTACAAAGCAGACGGACATATACATGTATCAGAATTTGATGTAAGCCTTCTGAATAAACTCAAAAATCTCAACGTACTTCCTGATTACATATCAAAACTGCTGAATGCATATGAAAATTATCAAGGCAGAGCAAATGTAAATGTAACATGTAAAAATAACCGGCTTAAGGGTTCTATTGACTTTAAAGATATCAAATTTAATCACGGTTATTTCAAGACTCCGGTATCTATTGATACTGGCAAAGTTGTTCTTGACGGAGAAAAAGCAACTTTAAACTCCTTTATAGCCCAAATTGATAACACTCCCGTCTTTTTAAACATTTCTATATGGGATTTGGATAAAACAGCCAAAATAAACGGCTATTTTACAACAAAACTCAACGAATCATTTGTAAACAAATATATTAACAGCCGTCTTACATATCCGGTTAAGCCCCGAGGCGATATTACCGTAACAACAGATATAAGCGGAAATGCGTACAATCTGAGACTTCGTCCCAAAATTAAACTTGCACAAAATGCTGACATTTATTATATGGGCGCAAATCTTGGCGATGAAAATGAAGAGAGAGAAATTTCAGCAGACATAAATATTACGGATAACAATGTCTACCATATAAAAAAACTCGACTACATAAGGTATATGATATCCCAGAATGACAGGTCATATCCTCTGCCTGTTCTCCATTTAAACGGAATAGTACAGGCAGGCAAAAAAAATATTTTTATCAGAAATATAAATGTCGAAACGTTAAACAATGCAAACGTAAAAATATTCAATGTGATATTTAAAAAATCAGTCCTAAAAAACGGAATGTTTAACTGCAAATTGAACATAAAAGGCAATATTAACAGTCCTGTAATACTCGGCGTATTATCAATGGAAAATCTTGATATGCCTTTGTATAACACAGTTATAAAAAATGCCTCATTAAAATTTAAAGAAAAAACAATCGACCTTGCTGCCGCAGGAGAAATATTAAACTCGGATTTCAATCTCAACTCGGTAATTGAAAACAGATTGAAACCTCCTATTATAATAGACAGACTGGATATCAAATCGAAAAAATTGAATATAGACTCATTGATTGACTCCCTAACGTTGATTCCTATGCCTAACAGTACCCTGAGACTGGTAGGTGCACCTGATAATAATGCAAAACTGCCTTTAAACATATCCGATTTCCGGATAAAAAAAGGCTCAATGACAGCTGATGATATAGCTATTCGTAATCTCAACGCAAATAATTATGAATCATCTTTCCAACTCGGAAACGATATGATACTAAAAATAGACAAGCTTGGCTTTGATGTGACAACAGGAGAAATGTCAGGCAGTGCATCTTATGAATTTCAAACCGGCAAAATCAAAGCTAATGTGTCTGCCTTCAACGTAGATTCAAATAAAGTCGCAACATCGTTATTTGAATTCAAGGACCAAATTTTCGGTAATGCAAACGGAAGTATTGTCATAACTACACGAGGCAACTCCGAAACAGAACGTTTGAAAAATATGACAGGGTATGTCTATTTTGAGATTGCAGACGGAAAAATGCCTAAACTCGGTTCAGTGGAATATCTTTTAAGAGCAGGCAATTTTATAAAAAGCGGAATTACTGGAGCAAGTATAAGTAATTTCTTAGACCTTATTACACCTATAAAAACAGGTCATTTTGAATCTATTAAAGGAAACTTTGCTCTCAAAAACGGAGTTGCACAAAATATTGAAGTATATTCAAAAGGAGACAACCTGAACATATACATTAACGGTGAATACGATGTTCTGCAGCAGTATGCAAACATGAGAGTGTACGGCAGACTGACAAAACGTGCTAAAAATATTCTGGGAAAAATAGGCAATCTTTCATTCAACTCTCTCATTTCACAAATTCCCGGATTCAGACTTGACAAAGACGACAAGGCAAAACTCATTCAAGATTTGAACAAAATCCCCGGTGTAGAATTCAATGACATGCAATATCGCGTATTTACAGTAAAAATTGACGGAAAAATCGACGAAGATAAATACGTTAAAAACTTCAGGTGGATTGAATAGTCTTACAATTTATTACAACACCATGCCGTTTTTGTAATATAAAAACGCAAAAGTATTACAAGTGTAGTCGAAGTGAGTTATAATGTATATACAATTTATAAGGAGGAAGATTCCAAATTGCACTCAGCCGATTTTAAAGCATTATACAGCAACAGATTTTTGTCTTTTTACGGAGAATCAGACAAAATTTTTCCTATGTCTTCAATGGTTAAAAATATTCCAATGCCGAAAAGTACAAATCGGACAGACTCTTTTGCAAACACAGATTCTACAGACCCAAAAAACAAATCACAGAGCATAAAAAACGCTCAAAATCTTATTTTAAAACTCTTTGCGATTGGTGCGGCTGTGACATATTTGTGGATAAATAACTGTATTCAAAAACGCAAGATAGAAGATCTTAAACAAACTGTAGAAACGCTTGCCCGAGAAATGGACAAATTACAAAAATATCTTACTAAATAGCAGGTTTTTGTATTACATCAAGTTTGAAATTTTTTGCCTTTGTTAATGGTTTTTTATTGTAATCCAATTTTATGTCAAGATATTTATAAGGATGTTCATACAGAGCCGGTGCCGACAAATGGTAGATTCCTCTGTCATCCTGTGTCAGCGCATATTTATGATAGTGACCGGAACAAATCATAACAATATTTTTATGTCTTCTTATGACAGCCCCGTATTCATGGCGTTCCAGTATGTTATAAGAATCTTTTTCATAAGGTTCAATGTATGGAACATGCTGAAAAATAACGGCTTTTTTGTTTTTATTTTTAGTTAAAACTTCATCCAGCCATTTAAGAGTTTTTTCTGTAAACATACCGTGGCTGCTGGGCATTCCCGAGGATACGTTATCGAGCACTATCACAATAACGTCTGAAGTCGGACAGAAATAATAAGAAGACTGTGCTTTTTTCTGTGATTTATTATTTTGTGAAACAATTTTGAGATAATCGGGTTTTGACATCCCTGAAATCTTATGAGCATCACTGTTTCCGAGAACAAGATAATAAGGTGTTTTCATATTTTTTATAACATTAAAAAAGCGTTTAAGATTTTGAGGTTTTGATTTATCAATATTATCCCCGAGGAAAATGACAAAATCATAGTCATTTTCATTTACCCTGTCTACAAATCCGCGCAATGCCTTTGCCGAAATATCGGATTTTGCATTTTCCGCATTCACAGCCGGCGAATAATGCACATCTGATGCAACCGCAAAGTTCAAAGTCTTTGCATATATTCTGCCGTTTGAAAAAAATATTGCGCTGACCAGCAATAAAGTATAACAAATACCTTTTATAAAATTCATATATCCGACTCCGCTGTTATAAATCCTATAAATAAGTATATCAAAACATAGACGAAATACTAATCTTTTCTTTTATCCGAAGCGGATTTTGTACCTGCTTCATATCCGCAGATAAGGAATATTGCAGGAAGAGCCTTTGAAATAAAGCCCTTTATACTGTCACCGATTGGGGTAAGCGCAGCAACAGTCAAAAGATCATCAACATGTATACCAAAATCTTTTACTGATAATCGTCTGTCATCATTTTCTTTAAAAATAAATTTATTGACTTTTGATGCAAGCCAGTTTCCTCCAGTAACACCTGCTCCAACACCGGCAATCGCTGCAAGTCCGCTCATTATTATTTCATTGGCACGTGACAAATTACGCTTTTTAATCTGCTGTCCTGCAACACCTACTATTGAAATAGGAGTAACAACATTGCCGAGAAACTGATGCACAGCTTCTTTTAATTTAGGATGTCTGTTTTCTTTTTTGTCCGCAGCCAGACCGCCAAACAAACCGCCCGCAACTGCAGATGTAGCAAGTCCCATTACTTTAAACATGTTTTCAAAATCTATATTAAACATGTCAAAAATCTTAAAACTGCCTTTTTTAGCATACTTTGCAAGAGCAAAAAGATAAGCTGCCGTAAACAATACACTACCTCCAATTGCAGCAAACTTTACACGGGCATCCACATTTTTTTTCACATGTTTATGAGAATGTTCTTCGTGTTTTTTATATGTTCCCGCAAGATTTACACTACTATGTGACGGATTATAATTTATTGTATTAATTAACGGTGCCATTGTAATCTCAAATTCTATACAATTATTTAAAACATCTAAAAAAAATTTTTGCCGTATAGTTTAATTTATTGTTAAATATTTTAACAGTCTTTCTCTATAACTATTATATTACAAACATAGTGTTTAAATTATTAAGTATTTTTAGTAAAATAAACATTATGAGATTGGATAAATTTTTAAAAGTATCGAGATTAATAAAAAGACGCACAGTTGCCAATGATGTTTCAGACCAAGGACGAGTATTTGTCAACAACAGTCCGGCAAAGCCTTCTAAACAGCTAAAAGAAGGAGATATCATACGTATAGAACATTTTAACAAATCCGTTAGCGTAAAAATTCTTCGTATACCTTCCGGTAATATTTCCGTTCAGGAAGCTGCATCATTATATGAAGAAATAAAATAATATTGCATTTTATTACGCCAATATTTAAAATAATATGTAACAGAACATATTAGAGGAGATTTTTATGAAAAAATATATTACATTGGGCTTACTGGTTGCCGGTCTTGCTTTTGGTATGAATATCTCTGCAGATGCAGCAGTTAACAAAACAATGAAAGCAGATGTACAGGCAATAAGAATACCTGCCGGTTCAACAATGAAGCTGGAGTTAATAGAGCCTTTGTCTACACGTACAGGAAGTGTGGGTGACCAGTTTTCGGCAATGCTGAAAGCAGACAAAATAGTAAACGGACAGATTGCACTTCCTGCAGGTTCAATTATAAGAGGAACAATTAACAAAATTAATCCGAGCAAAAGACTTTCAAGAAGTGCGGTTGTATACTTCAATTTTGATCACGTTGTAACCCCCACAGGCAGACAAATCCCCCTAAGCGCAGGTCTTTTTGACTACAGAGAACTGACGCTTGACGGAGGAGTATACCAGGGCGGCAACTACGGTTATGCAATCAAACAAAATTGGAAAAAAACCAAAAAGATATTTAATAACACAATTCAATGGGGCAAAGGTACAGGCGACAATATGCAATATCTTTGTGTTCCTATCGGCGCAGTAGGCGGAGTATTTGGCGGCGGAGCATACTATGCCGGTATGGCTGTAGCTGATTTATTCAAAAAAGGTAATGATGTAAACTGGACTCAGGGCAAAGAATTTGAAATTATGCTCACACAGCCTCTTGATATACCTTTACACTAAAATGTTTATATTAGATTACATAAAACTTTTCAGACTAATAGTTAATACCCGCAATGAAAATACAGCAGGTACAATACTTATTGACAACAATTTGACATTATCTGTTGCTGAATCGTGTACAGGAGGACTGCTAAGTTCTTTGTTAACTGATGTTTCCGGCAGTTCTGCTTACATAAAAGCAAATTTTGTAACCTATGCAAATGAAGCCAAAATGCAATATCTTGATGTCAAAGAAGAAACACTCTTGCAGCACGGTGCAGTAAGTATACAAACAGCAGAAGAAATGGTCGACGGATTGCTGTCGAAAACCGGCTCAGATATAGCTATAGCAACAACCGGAATTGCAGGTCCTACCGGAGGTACGGAAGAAAAACCGGTTGGGCTTGTTTATATCGGCATAGGCAGCAAAGAAAATAAAATAGTTCAAAAATATAATGTAAATCCTAAATATCCCAGATTGCTTATAAAATATATGTTTGCAAAACAGGCAGTCAGAATGCTTGTTGAATTTTTAAAAGGACAGATAAAATGAAAAAAGTAACATTAATTCCCGGAGACGGTATAGGACCTGAGATTTCTGAGTCTGTAAAAGAGATAATTAAAGCCGCAGGAGCGGATATAGACTGGGACATTCAAACAGCAGGAGCACAAGTCGCAGAAAAAGAAGGTTCTCCACTGCCGCAAAGAGTAATAGAATCAATAAAGAAAAATAAAGTTGCACTGAAAGCACCAGTTACAACACCTATAGGCAAAGGGTTTCGAAGTGTAAATGTAGCATTAAGAAAAGAACTGGATCTTTATGCAAATATACGCCCCTGCAAGAATATAAATGGAATAAAAACACCTTTTGACGGTGTAGACTTAGTAGTTGTTAGAGAAAATACAGAGGATTTATACGCGGGTATTGAGCGCCAAATAGATAAAGATTCTGCAGAATCTATAAAGATAATTACACGCAAAGCATCAATGCGTATAGCAAAATATGCATTCGAATATGCGCTAAAACATGGAAGAAAAACAGTACATGCTGTCACAAAAGCAAATATTTGCAAACTTTCTGACGGTTTATTCCTCGAATGTACGAGAGAAACAGCCAAAAATTATCCTCAAATCGACTACAAGGAAATACTTGTAGACAATCTTTGCATGCAGCTTGTACAAAACCCTCAAAAGTTTGATGTACTTGTTTTACCTAATTTATATGGTGATATAGTCTCAGACCTTACTGCAGGTCTTATAGGCGGATTAGGTGTAGCACAGGGAGCAAACATTGGCACGGATTGTGCGGTATTTGAGCCGGTTCACGGTTCTGCACCTGACATAAAAGGACAAAATAAGGCAAATCCTACGGCTTTATTGATTTGTGCGGTTAATATGCTCAAATATATAGGAGAAGAAGAAGCTGCACAAAAAATTGAAAAAGCATTATATACAGTAATTGAACAAGGCAGTGTCTTAACGTGTGACCTCGGCGGCAATGCAACAACTGAAGAATTTACCAAAGTAATAATAAAAAATCTTTAAATTAAAAGCCGAGTGACCATTGTATAGCTTTTTGAGAAGCATCTGCTGTTTTTGTAACAGCCTTTGTGTTAACAGGTGCTGATGCAGGCGCATCTTTAACTTCAATAACATTTTTTGCTTTTTGCAAAAGGTGCTGTTTTTGCATTGCTTTGTCCACATTGTAATAAGATTTTAAATAGTCAAGCTTGTTTTGAAGTTCAACATTTTCATCATTTAATGACAAAGCCTGTTTTCTGTATTTATTAAGAGTAATTTCACTTGCCGTAACAAAATAGTAGCTTACTGCAGAAATTAAAATAAACATAATAAGTATGGAGCATAATGTTTTATTCACGCGTGCAATAGCCATTTCTTTATAAGTTTTATGAGTGGGGAAGTAACCGTCAATAACGGGATTTATAGGGTTCTGAACATTTTTGTAATGTGAATTGTAATAATTATAGTGATTATTCTTCGGATCAATTACAGGTCTTGTCAATTTATTTCTCCCATGACGTTATTTTTTTTGCTGCCCTCAACTTCGCCGATCTGGACGGAGGGTTCTCCTTAATTTCTAATTCTGTAGCCAATATTGGTTTTTTGTTAATTAACTCAAGCATTGGAGGCTTGCAGTGACAAACCGGCTCATTCGGCTTGCAGCGACATTTTGACGCATAATACTTGAAACACTGTTTAACAAGTCTGTCCTCTAACGAGTGAAAACTTATTACACTAATTATAGCACCAACAGATAATAAAGTAAGCACTTCGTTTAATGTATTTTTAATATTTTGTAATTCGTTGTTAACTTCTATCCGAATCGCCTGGAAGGTGCGGGTTGCAGGGTGTATTTTTTCTTTTGTTTTCGGAACAGCATTTATTATGATTTCTGCCAATTCGCCCGTGGTTTCTATGTTTTGAAGTTTACGATAATTTACAATATTTTTTACAATTCTTTTCGTGAATCTTTCTTCGCCGTATTCACTTATTATGCGAATCAAGTCTTCTTCACTGTAGCCATTAACAACATCATAAGCACTAAAGTCCGAATCCCTGTTAAAACGCATATCTAAGGGGGCATCTTTCATAAAGCTGAATCCCCGTTCCTGCTTTGTCAGTTGATGATATGATGCACCAAGGTCAAAAACAATTCCTCCTGTGATTTCTTTTATGCCCAAATCTTGTAACACTTTTTTAATATTGGAGTAAGACTCCTTAATTATTGTTAAATTTTTGTAATCTTTTAATCTGTTTGATGCAAAATCAATTGCATCGCTGTCGATGTCAAAAGATATTAACCTGCCGTCAGGCTGAATTTTTTTGAGGATAAGTTCACTGTGACCTCCGCCGCCAAGTGTTGCATCCACATAAATCTTGCCGGGTTTGCAATCAAGTGCATCTACCGCTTCGTTCGCCATAACAGTGTAGTGCTGAAATTCTGCTTTATTAAAATTATTAGATTTATTATCCATTGTCATATTCTATATCAAATATAAATTTGCTTAAATTATGATATTTCAGGAGTGATAAAAAAATCATTGGAGAAATAATTAATGTCCGCAGATAAAGCAGATGATTTTTTATCAGAATCAGAAACTTTCATTGCATTTGCAACACTTTTTTTACCGATAGAATATGCCAGAGCTTTTTTTATAGGATTTTTAGAATCAGCATTCTTTTTATCTATTTCTTCAAGTTCCTCCTGTGATTTAGCAGTCAAAGGCACACCAACGACTTCTCTTGATATTGAATCATTGATAGATGATGTCAATGCGGTAAGAGTGAACGCACCTGCAAGGCTTGAATTGCAAAGCTTGGACAACAGATTGTGTACAAATGCCATAATATAAGCAGAAACACTTATTCTGGAAATTTCCTGAGCAGCCCTGTTTTTAGCACTTTTATTGGCATCTTTTCTATTGTCGTTGCTGTACTGCATTGTCAGGTTGTAAGCATCAGTTACAAGGAACAATGTAGTAATGGCTCTTGAGAGATTTATATTCGTCTGAGCAAGGGTATTACCGTCATATTCCAGCTGTTTCTCACCGTCCGCTCTTTTAACTGATTCCATGAGGATTTCTTTAACTCTTTTTTTGTCATATTCGTTTAATGTGCCGTCTTCTCTTATTTGAATGCCTTCTTTTGAAAGCTGTTTATCGAGCCAGAGAAGAATGTTTTTTACACCTGCAATGTCTTCTTTGTCTTTGCCCTTAATACTTTTAAACTCAGCAAATATTTTCAATAATTTTTTATCGTCGGAATACGGAGATTTTGCCCAGGCTTCCAGTTTTAATCTGTTTTTATAAAAGTCATTAAATTTTGCAAGTTTTTTTATATCAGCAGGATTTTCACTTTCTTTAAGTCTATTAAATTCATTCAAAAGTTCGTTATTTTTTTTACCTGTTATCGCAAAGAAAGCTTTTTTAAACATTTTGCCTGTAGATTTAGAAAGATTTACAGCAAATCTTACAGGTACAAGTATACTTGTTACAAGCTTGCCCCAGATAGTTTCTTTTTTACCAACAGGGATTTGTTCAAATTTTGATTCAAGAAGTTCTTCAAAAGTTGAAGGTCTTTGAGCATTGATTTTATCAAAATATTCTGATTTTCTTACTGACTTCATAACAGTATCTTTTATATTTTCTGCTGTTCGAGCATCGGCCTCATTTATAATTTTGTATACCTTCGAAATTTTTTCTTTATCTATTAATTTATCTACAACAAAAAATTTCTTAAATCCGCTGCCGTTTACAAAAGGTATTCCTTTAAATGAAATATGTGCTTCCGACCTTAGAGAAGTATCGGATGCAGGTGTTTTTTGCTGTGCAAAAGCACTGAACAAAACATTATTTGCCTTAGTTTTATTAAAGCCGGTAGTGTAGGTATTGTTTTTTGACGGAGAATGAGCCTGCAGTTTTACTTCTTTCTTTTTTACTGTCGTAAGAAGTCTGCCAATAGCCGGCAAAATGCCTTTTTTCTCATACATTTCTTTTTCAAGTTTATCCAGTTTTTCTTTATCAGAAGGCATAATAGGCTTACCTACAAGTTTTCTTCCGAGTATTTCAGAAAACGCAACAGTTGAAGCGGATACAAACATAGCTGTCGGCAGACTTCTGTTGACAGCAGTTTCAAATGTACCAAAAAGAAGATTCTGGATATACATATTCAAACCGATACGGGAAAACTCCTGTGCAATACGAGATGTTCTTTGATTAGACGCTTCATGCCTGTCATTAGAGTATCTCATGGTGGTGTTATACGCATCTGTCCCGAGAAAATATGAATAAACTATCCCTGAAATAAGTCTGTTGCCTATCATCAATGAATTTGATGAATATTTCCCCTTGTTAGGGTCAACAACTTTATTTCTTCTTCTGTTAATTTTGCTGTACAGAACATCATCAGGAATAATAAAATTATTTTTATCTGTTAATTTGGGAAGACCTGCCATCTTTCGGTATCCGTTTTCCCAGATTTCATGAGATTTTATCAATCCTTCAAGTGCAGCATAATCTTTAAAAATCTGCTGTCTTTCTTTTCTTTTTATAAGTATCTCGGAATCTGACGGCAGTACCAGCTTCTCTCCCCATCTGTACAACGCCTTAAATGGAGAAAGCAGTTGATTGACAAACTTGCTTGCAACAGTTTTTTTAGGCAGATAAATCAATTTTTCACCATTTGCTTCGCGGAGTTCATTCAACAGTGCTTCCGAAATGCCATTCTTCCTGCTGAAAGCAGAATTTTTAGGGTCAATAATATAATTGATAAAGCGGTCTTTTATCTCAAGATACTTGTTGTACTGTTCTACACTAATGTGCTTAAGAGAATTGAAAACTTTTTGTTTTAAGTTGTCAGGTACTGTTTTTACAACCGGCTTTAGCGCCTTATTTATATTGCCTAAGTTAAAACCCTTGAAGGAAACCTGCGCGTATGCGCTTCCCTGCAAGGGTTTTGTAGAAATATTATTTTGTATACTATTATACTGTTTGTCCGAGTGGAGCGAACCAACTGCCGCATAATCTCGATGGCGGAAATCTTTTCGCTTCAAACCGTATTGATGTTTTGTGCCACTGTGTCCGGTTATTATCACTTTTAATCCAGTACCTTTGAAAATCTTATTTTACCCTGCTAAAAAAATTTTTAAAAGGGCATGTAAACAGAAAAAACTGTCCAATAGCTTTAAAACTTCTAAAAATATTTTTTGCTACATATTTTTGTGTATGATACAAAAGTTAACTATTTGGACGATAATTATATAAAACCTGCTACTGATTTGCCTTTTTCATATAAATTTGTTTAATCAAATTATTCTTGTACTTCTGTATTAAGTAATATCGACATAGAACAAAACCGGTCTAAAACCGGTTTTGTTATTAAGTATCAATATTCTGTGCGAATACCGCATTGGTCTCGATAAAGTCTCGTCTCGGCTCTACTTTGTCTCCCATCAATATATCAAACAATTGATCACAAAGCATTGCATCTTCAACATTTACCTTGAGCAATGTTCTTGTTGACGGGTCCATTGTTGTTTCCCACAACTGCTGCGGCATCATTTCACCAAGACCTTTGAAGCGCTGTAAAGTCAATCCTTTTTTACCGCGTTCTTCCACAATTCTTTGAAGTTCCGCAAAAGCAGTAATTTGCAGTTCTTCTGAACCTGTATCCAGTACAAGAACCTTTTCTTCCTCAATAAGGTAACTTCTGATTGCAGGGTATGCATTTTTAACTCTCTGGAATTCATTTGACTTAATAAGTATGGAAGTCAGTAATACCTGTTCTGTTTCTCTTTCAAGATGAAGATTCAGATTATATTTTTGAGTTTCAGTATTGAATTTAAGTTCCACTCTATAGTTTTTAGCTTCTTCTATACCGTAGTTTTCTGCGTGGTCAATCAAATAATGATTGATGTATTCGCAGTGTTTTTGCATAACTTCCTGATTATCAAAATCTTCGGGTAAGATATTGGAACGGATTAATGCTCTCATCACAACAGAAGGGATAGCATTAATCAGAGGGTTATTAAATGAATGGTAGAAAGTTGACATATTAGTAAGCAGTTCAATCAACTCTGTTCCTGTTGCTGATTTTGACTTGTCTTTATTATAAAGAGTCAAATCTTTAATACCGCGCTCTCTAAGCATTTTATCCAGTGCTCTGTCATCGTATAGATATTCATTTTGTTTGCCCATTGTAATCTTATACAAAGGAGGCTGTGCAATATAAACATGCCCCTTATCAAGAAGCGGTTTTGCATATCTGAAGAAGAATGTCAAAAGAAGAGTCCTGATATGAGCACCGTCAACATCGGCATCTGTCATGATGATAATTTTGTGATAACGAAGTTTTTCAATATCTACATCATCTTCATTTTTGCTTATATTAATACCTAGAGCCTGAACCATGGATTTGATTTCATTATTGGCATACATCTTGTCCAGTCGAGCACGCTCTACATTCAAGATTTTACCTCTAAGAGGCAAAATTGCCTGAAACATTCTATTTCTGCCCTGTTTTGCAGAACCACCCGCAGAATCACCCTCTACTATGTATAGTTCGCATTTTTCAGGTTCTCTGTTTGAGCAGTCAGCAAGTTTACCCGGCAAAGTCGAAGTTTCAAGAGCAGATTTTCTTCTCGTAAGTTCTCTTGCTTTTCTTGCAGCTTCTCTTGCTCTTTGTGCCTGCAATGTTTTTTCAATAATAATTTTTGCATATTTAGGATTAAATTCCAGCCACTCCTGCAACTTGTCTCTAATTGTATCCTGCACTGCTGCTGTAGCCTCAGAACTGCCGAGTTTATCTTTTGTCTGACCTTCAAACTCGGGGTTTGGTAATTTAACAGATACAATAGCTGTCAAACCTTCTCTTACATCATCACCGGAGAGGTTTGCTTCAGAATCCTTTAACAATTTATTTTTTCTTGCATAATCATTTAATACACGAGTAATACCGTTTCTGAAACCTGTAAGGTGCGTACCGCCTCCGTGAGTATTGATATTATTTGCAAAACTCAATACGGATTCATTGTATGCATCAGTGTATTGCATAGCAATTTCCACCTGCATATTATCAACGGCTTTGTCAATATAAATAGGCTGTTCAAAAAGAACCGTTTTATTTTTATTCAAGAACTCCACATAGCTGCCGATACCGCCTTCAAAGTGAAAATCCTGTTCCTCTTTGGTTTCTGCATCAATATATCTGATTTTAAGACCTTTATTTAAGAACGCCATTTCCCTTAAACGGTTTGCAATAACATCTCTGTCAATGTGCGTAGTTTCTGTAAATATTTCAGGATCCGGCCAAAAAGTTGTTTTTGTACCTGTTTTATCAGTTTCTCTGATTTTTTCAACAGGAGTATTGGGTTCGCCTCTTAAATATTCCTGTCTCCAGACATAGCCCTGTCTTGAAACTTCTACAACATATTTTTCGGATAATGCATTTACAACAGAAGCACCTACGCCGTGAAGCCCCCCTGACACCTTATAACCGCCGTCACCGAACTTACCGCCTGCGTGAAGAACAGTATGTACAATTTCCAGTGCAGATTTACCGGAATCAGGCTTTATATCTACAGGAATACCGCGGCCGTTATCTTCTACCGTAACACTCTCATCCGGGTTAATTGTAACGGTAATTTGTGTACAATAGCCTGCAAGAGATTCGTCAATAGAGTTATCAACGATTTCATATATACAGTGGTGCAACCCCCTTTGAGAAGTAGATCCGATATACATACCGGGTCTCATTCTAACTGCTTCCAACCCCTCTAAAACTCTAATATTACTCGCATCATAATGTGTTTCTGCTGCCATGCTTATTTTTTCCCCAATTAGTCTTAAATTCTATTCACTACAATATTTTACTATAAACAAAGTTTATTAACCAGTTTGTAACGTTAATAAAGTTACTTTGGAAATGATATACTATAATTATATATAATAAGGTATTTTAAATATGCTTACACTCAAAATAACAGAACTATCTGGATTCAATTTAATTTATGCTGATATGAAATTACAGTTTCCCGAGCATGAATTAAAAAGTTACGAATATTTTATGAATCTTTTAGAGACCGGTTATTATCAAGCATATAAAATCATAGACGCCGATACTGATATCGGGTATGTACTGATTTATAACAATAAAACACAAAACAAACTCTGGCTTGATTATTTTGCAGTATATAGAGAGTTTCATTCTCAAGGTTACGGACGTAAAATTTTAGACCTGTTAAAAAACGAGTTTCCTACACATGAAGGAATTTACCTTGAAGTTGAAAAACCTGATAAAAATAACCATAACACATTCAGAAGAATCAAATTCTATAAAAATAACGGTGCGAAATTATGTCCGATAAATTATATCTACCCTGCCCGCTCAGGCGGATTTCCAATGGATTTATACTTTTTATCCTTCCAGGGGAAATTGCCTGAAAAAAATGATATTCTGGCTGATGTAAAAAAAACTTTGCAGACTTTACACAAACATAATCCTTATCTTGAAAAGATTACAGAACTTATTAATTAACCTTTGACTGTTTTGCGGAAGGTTTAAATATTTTGGGAATACGAAATCCGAAAACACAGACTTCGTCTTTTGTACTGCTTGCATATATTTCGCCAAAATGTTCCTTTATAATTTGTTTTGATAGATATAAACCGAGACCTGTACTGGCTTTATTGAATTTTGCATTTTCACTTGACTTATATTTTTCAAAAATTTCATCAAGAATTTTGGGTGGAATATAACGACCAGAATTTTTAACCTCCATAATAATTTCCTTATCAGTATCTGAAATCGACACCTCAATATCCGTCTTTTCGAACCCGTATGTAATCGCATTTGAAACAAGATTTACAACAGCTCTTTTTATTTGAAGTTTATCCGCAGAAATTAAAGGAGATTCCGCATTGGAACTCATAATAATATTCTGACCTTTAGTAGTCGCCAGATTAGCAACCTCTTTACATGTTGCATTAACAAGTTCTGCAAAATCAAAACTCTCCGGCTTTAAAACAGTTTTGCCGTCTTCTGATTTATATGTAGCAAGAATTGTTGATATCATATTGGACATATAAATATTAGAATCCAGCGTAAGCTTGACCATTTCTTTCTGATCATCATTTAACAGCCCCATTGTTCCGTTTAACAGCAGTTTCATTGAATTCATCTGTGCAGTAGTTGGAGTCTTGAGGTCATGAGTAAGTGTAGCAACAAGAGTTTCTTTTTGTGATTGAAGCTTTTTGTCCGCATCAATATTTTCAAAATGCACAATTATACCGATTACATCGTTATCCAGATTAAAAATGGGTGATTTTGTAATGAAATACCAGGATTTTATATCTGAACCGAATGTAATACTACGCTCAAAGGTTATTGTTCTTTTTTCATTAATAACTCTCGCATCTTCTGCTTTTATTTCCTCCAAAAACTCATTAAAGTATGTTTCAGTAAGATTTGTGCCTATAAGTGAATCAACAGGTGCGTCAAGCTTTTTCTCCAGTATTTTATTACAGGTTATCAATCTTCCTTCGATATCTTTTAGATAAATTATAAATGGAATATTATCCAGAATACTGTTAAGCTGAGCATTTTTTACAAGTATTTTCTCTTTTAGAAATTCTGTCTGTGTGATATCAGTCATTATACCCAGAACACCCGATATTTTATTATTTTGAACTGTAGGAGCAAGAATAGTATCATATATTTTTGTCTCACCGGTGATAAGCTTTTTCTCAAGTTTATAAGATACTACCTGCCCTTTTTGAATAACTATTTTGTCATATGATGTTAGTATTTTAGCTGTTTCTGAAGGAAATAAATCAAAGTCGTTCTTTCCTGAGACACTTGTATTTTCATCGATATTTAAAAGCTTTTTCATCTGAAGATTACAATCAATATAGTCAAGATTTTCATCTTTTATATATATCAAACTCGGACAGTTGCTGAATAAATTATCAATAAGTTTATTCTGATTCATATATTTTAAAGAAAGTTTTTTTAGCAGTGCTCTTTTATCAACAAGCGAATGCATTAAAATTACAAATAAAAGTATTAGAAAACTGTCTTTCAAGCTAAAAGGAATATGTGTAATTTTCACAACACAAAATATAACTACAGACAAAATACAGTAAAACAATATGGTTTTTAAATTAATTTGAACTTTCACCGTGTATCCTCATTGATTCTTTTTGTGTATTCAGGTTTATTACCTAAATATATTAGTAGCTGTTTTTATTGCATATACCCCAACTGGGTATATTATTTTTAATAATACCAGTGATTTTTATCATTTAATTATCATATTTTCCGTTTAGCAGAATTACATGTATGTAAGTGCATTATCTTGGAGCCATTGACAGGAACAAAACCTCTATTATACTTAAATGTATTATCCCAAACCAAATATTAATTAATATACTTATAGGTGTTAAAAAACTTAATATTATGAGACAGTTTTAATGTCAAAATAACAAAAGGAGGCAAAAACAATGAAAAAAACTCTATTTTCAGCATTAATTGCAGGGGCAATGGCGTTTACGATTAGTGCAGTATTCTGTATACCAGCACTTGCAAATTGTCCTTTAAATACAGAAAAACCTGCTTGTGACAGACCGGCTCCGCCTATGGATTGGAAAAAGCCGATGACACCTGAAGAACATATTAAATTTAGAGAAGCAAAGAAAGCAGAATTTGAGGCAAGACTGCAGCTGACAGAATCTCAAAAAGCAAAGCTGGAAAAAATTAAAGCAGATGAGAAAAAGGCACTTGAACCATACAGGGAAAAAATCAATAAAGAACAGGAAAAATTAAATTCTTTGTTTGCAAAAGAAAGAGAAATCAGAGAACAAAGCATGAAGCAATTCGAGGCTACATTGACAGCCAAGCAGAAGGAAGAACTCGAAAAAATAAAATCAGAAGTAAAAGAGGAAATGGAAAAGATGACACCGCATACATTCCCTAATCCGAAATTCGGTCCTAAACCGATGTGTCCTCCTGACTGCAAATGCAAGTGCCACGATACAAAAAATGCAGAGCCAGCTGATTGCAAATGCCCCTGCCACAAGCAGCCCGTTAAAAAATAAAAATATTACTCTTTAATAACAAAAATGGTAACTCAGATATAACGGAGTTACCATTTTTTAAATATAAAAAATACAGCAAGAATTATAAATAAAAAACCGACAATATAATTCCATTTCAAATCTTCTTTAAGATAAAAAACGGAAAAGAAACAAAATACGACAAGTGTTATTACTTCCTGAATAGTTTTTAAATGAGCAGCATCATAATATCCATGCCCGATACGATTTGCCGGTACCTGAAAACAATATTCAAAAAATGCAATGCCCCAGCTAATCAGAATAACCGCCCATAAAGCTGTGTTCTTATATTTTAAATGACCGTACCAGGCAAAAGTCATAAAAATATTTGATATTGTTAAAAGTATTATCGGAGCAAATTTGTTTAACATAATTTTATGATAGCAAAAAATAGATAAATGATTTATACTATGTTTAAAATTGTGTTAATAAGGAGTGAATATGAAAGACATAAGAGAAATAAAGGATTATCAGATTGTATTACTGGGAATAATAATTGCACTTGGTGCAGTTTTATCCACATTTATACTTTCACATGCAGTTGTATCCTATCAGAAACTGCAAAATCAAACCCTTACTGTAACAGGCTCTGCCTCTCAGAAGATAAAATCTGATATTGCAGTATGGAAAGCCTACTATGAAGTCAGAAGCAAAGATTTAAAATCAGGATATGACAAAATTAATGCTGACAAAATTGCAGTAAAAGAATTTCTCACAACAAACGGAATGAAAGAAGAAGATATCAGATTTACTCCCGTATCATCTTATCCTGTATACAAAAAATTGTCTAACGGCTATGATTCCAATGATGTTGACGGTTACAGACTTTCTCAAAATGTAGAAGTATCTTCAAAAGATGTGGAAACCGTAACAAAAATATCACAGGACGTAGTAAAACTGGTAGACAAAAATGTCGAAGTAACATCAAACACAGTAGAGTACTTTGTATCCAATCTTGATGAATTAAAAATCCAAATGCTTGCTGCTGCTACGAAAGATGCAAAACAAAGAGCACAGAGTATGGCAAAAAGTACAGGCGGTCATATTGGAGCAATGAGTTCCGCAAAAATGGGTGTATTCCAAATTGTTGCTAAAGATTCCACAGATGTTTCAGACTACGGTATATACAACACTAATGCAAAAGACAAAAAAATTAATGCTGTAGTTAATGCTACTTTTACAATAAAATAATAATATGGTTGAGATAAAAAATGTATTAATATGCGGACTTGGCGCAATAGGCTCTGTTTATGCAGTAAAAATATCACAAAATCACAGTATTTCGCTCAGAATACTTACTGATGAACAACGTATTAAACGATACGAAAAAGATCCGACTGTTTTTAACGGTAAAGAATATAAATTTGACTATATAACACCTGACACAAAAGACTTTAGTGCTGATTTAATTATTATTGCAACAAAAAGCAATAACCTTGATGAAGCGATTGCTTCAATAAAAAACTTCGTTAAAGAAGATACAATTATCCTTTCGTTGCTTAACGGCATAGAAAGCGAGGAAAGGATTGCATCTGTTTACGGTGAATCAAGGGTTTTATATTCTTATTATATCGGACATACAAGCACACGCAAAGGCAGAAATATCACTCATGACGGCATATTTACAACAGTTTTCGGGGAAAAACTAAACACTGCTTTGTCTGAGAATGTAAAAAAAGTAAAGAAGTTTTTTGACTTAACAGGTATACCATATGAAATCCCGGAAGATATGGATTATTCCAGATGGTGGAAATTTCTTGTAAACGTAGGATACAATCAGGCATCTGCCGTGCTCAATGCTTCATACGGTGATTTTCAGAGATGTAAAAAAGTTAATGCTTTCGCAATAAAATTGATGCAAGAAGCTGCACAAATAGCTAAAGCACAGGGCGTGAGGAACACAGACAATCTTATTCCTCAAGTTCTGGAGGTTATTAAGACAATGCTTCCCGATACCAGAACATCAATGCTGCAGGACGTAGATGCCAAAAGGCAAACTGAAGTTGACATTTTTGCCGGCTACATAAGCAAATACGGCAAAAAACTCGGTATAGCTACACCCTATAACGATATGTTTCTTGAATTAATAAAAGCTGTTGATGAGAAAAATTCATTAAATAAAATCTAAAATCTTTTATTAAATGAAAAATATTTATGTCCGAAAAAACTTATGATTGTAAGTAGCAATGTAATTACAATATTGCTTGCAATCGCATTAATTTTAAACAAATCAACAAAAATATACATAAGCACTATTGAGCATAACATTGAAACGCCATAAACCGTATAGCATTTAACATATTCTTTAAAAATATTGCCTTTTGTTTTAAATACAAAGATTTTGTAACAGATATATGCATTTGTTATGGATATTATGTTAGACAGAACAACAAGCGGGAGATAATATTTTTCTCCGAACAATTTAATAAGGCAGGTATAAAGAAATATACCGAAAATGGTATTCCAGCATCCGGTTATCAAATATTTTATGCTCTGTTTTTTTATATCGTTATTTTTTATCATGATTACAGCATAACAAAAAAGAGTCCATAATTGACTCTTTTTTTAATGGCGGGACAGCCCGAAGGCTCATTCTTCGTCTAGGGCTGAGGTCAACGAGGCTGTAAATGGACACATACAATGATTATTTAGGACAGGTAGTTTGATTATTTTATGCAAAATATATTTAATAAAACGACATTAATCTGATATTAAATTAATAAAAATATTGTTAAAAAATTAATTAATTTTTCAATTAAGATGATGCATTTTAATCAAAAGGTTCAAATTCTTCAAAATCGTCATCTTCTGAAATATAAAAATAAGGATTGCCAACGCATTCAAGCATATTTAATCTTTCTTTAATATCCACATCTTCATATAAATATTCAATTTCATCAATTAATTGTTGCGGTATTTCAGCTTTTATAATTTCTGAAAGATATTCCTGAATCATTGCAATATCAATGTCTAAAGGTGGAATTTCTTTTATAAAATTAAAAATTCCAGAAGTTTCTTTTGTATTCATAAGAAATATTAAAAATTCTTTAAATGCAATCTGCTCATCTATTATTTGTTCTTGCAAACTATTTTTGCCGTCAGAGGCTAAAAAAACTTTTAGACTTTTGGAATCAGAATTTAATTCGTGCGTATAAATTCCTATTTTACGCGCTTCTTTAGAAATTATGTCATACAACAAACCAGTTAATCCAATTATAACCTTACCTAAAAACTTTTTAACATTATTATCAATATGTGGAACAAAAAAACTATGAATTTCAATTTCTATATTTAAACGTTCTTGTATATATTCAATAAGTAAATCTTGTTCATTGTACAAACTTGTGGAAAGGTTAAATCTGTCATAGCGACTAGAGTTATAAAATCTGGTTAAAAGATGCAAAAACGAAATTTGATGTTTATTAAGTTTCACTTTTGTTAAAGAGTTTATTTTGTCTTGCAGCCCTGTATGAGAATGTGTAATTATTTCCTTTTCAATATTTGCAAATTCTTCTTCGGTAGGATTTTTTAATAAAATATATGCTATTTTCTGTAATCTTTCAATTCCAACTGATATTTTATATAAAAATCCAAAAATGTTATCGGTATCTACATAATTGCGTATTATGTTTAAATCTCGCATTCCGTCATAAATAAATTTGCCCGCGATGCCAACTTCTTTACATAAAGCAAAATTTTTAACAAAAGTAACCTGATCCATTTGCATTTATCCATTCTTTAAATTAAATAATAGAAACGAGGAAGATTTTATTCCTCGTTTCTATTATTCCTAAACTACCTGTTAAAATACATTCACTTTCCTCTTATTAAACAAAAAAGCCACACAAGGTGGCTTCTTTTAATGGCGGGACCGACGAGGCTCGAACTCGCGACCTCCTGCGTGACAGGCAGGCACTCTAACCAAACTGAGCTACGATCCCAATTATTATTTAGTTTTCAAACGACATTTCCATGTCCGTAAAGAAATTATAATATGCTGATTTTTTATTTTCAACAATTTTTATTAAAATAAAAATTTTTTTTATTGTCAATTCATAAAAGCATAGCTATAATCTTATAAAACACATTAAAATGAGGATATTATGAAAAATATTTTAAAAATTTATACAGTTTTGTTGATTCTTTTGGTTACTACTCCCGCTTATGCAGCACAGAGTGTAAAAGTTTCCGCTCTCACTGAGTTTAATTCTCTCCGCCCAGCAAAAACAATGAAAGTTGTTACTCTTGAAAAAACAGAATTTAAAAACGGTATGATATTTGAAGACGGTACTGTAATAAGCGGTAACATTATTGATGTAAAACAGCCCAAAAGAGGTAAATTGAATGCATCATTTAAATTTCAGCCTACATCATACACATACAACGGAAAAACAACAAAAATAGAGGATGAAGAATTCATTGCAAAATATGCTGAATACAAAGAACTCGATAAAGCAGGACTGGCGACATCCGCAGCAACAACCGCAGGCAGCATGATTTTCCATATACCGCTTCTTTCACAAGGAGTGTCTCTAGTAAAAGGAGCTTGGAAAAACACTGAAAACAATCGTATAAAATCTGCAGGATTACAGCTTTATAAAGATTCACCTCTTTCGTACATAGAAGAAGGTAAAGACATTGAAATAAAAGAAAATACAATGTTCATTCTGAAATTTAAATCATCAAAGCATGAAGACCTTGATGAACCGGCACCAAACAATGTTACACCGGTAAATCAACAAACACCGGCTGCCAAATCTGGAAAGGAACAAAACATGCCTGCACCTGCACAAACGCAAGAAACAAAAACACAGACAGGCACTATAAAAATCGATAATCCGGAAGATGTTTTAAAAGAAGTTGAAGCCAATACAGCAAAACAACAATTCTAAATAATTCGCAAATACAAAAATTTAAATACCAAGCGAGAAAATTTTGTAGATTTCTTCGTCAGACAGTTCTGTAATTATTTTTTCACCTTCAAATACTGCAACATTGGCAAGGTCTTTTTTGTTATTAATCATCTCATCAATCTTTTCTTCAAATGTTCCGAGAGTAATAAAACGATGCACCATAACATTTTTGTCCTGACCAATACGATAAGTTCTGTCGGTTGCCTGATCTTCAACAGCAGGATTCCACCACAGGTCGTAGTGTATTACGTTTGTTGCAGCAGTAAGGTTCAGCCCTGTACCGCCGGCTTTCAGAGAAAGAATCATTACGTTTGAGTCCTTGTTATCCTGAAAATCCTTTATCAAATCTTCACGTTGGGTTCTGTTCAACGACCCGTGGAAGAACAGAGGATTAACACCGAGTTCTTCATTCAGAATAGTTGTCAATATATTGCCCATCTCTTTATACTGGGTAAAAATCAGGGTCTTTTCATCATTTTCAAGAATCTGTTTTGTAATAGAAACAAGTTTGTCTGCTTTGCCGGAAACATCCTTTGAAATATCACCTGTTTTCAGGTACTGATAAGGATGGTTGCAAATTTGTTTTAGTGCGGTAATAAGCTTAAATATCATACCGCGTCTGTTTATACCGTTAAGCTTAGAGATATCAGACATCAGGTTATCAAGCACACTCTGATACAACGCAGCCTGTGTCTTTGTCAAATAGCAGTATTCGTTGAGCACAACCTTATCCGGTAAATCTGAAATAATAGATTTGTCTGTTTTCAAACGTCTCAATATAAATGGAGAAATAGCAAGGCGCAATTTTTCCGCTCTGTTTGTCTGCTTAAATTTCTCAATAGGAATTGCATAACCTTTTTGAAAATCTCTGATAGAGCCGAGATAGCCGCGGTTTATAAAATCAAATATACTCCAGAGTTCTGTAAGTTTATTTTCAACAGGAGTACCTGTCATTGCTATTTTTGTATCAGCTTTAATCTGCTTAACAGCCTGAGTCTGAGACGTATCCGGATTTTTGATATTTTGGGCTTCATCAATAATCAGCATCGACCATTTTTGTTTTTTTACTTTTTCTATATCAATTCTTAAAATTGCATATGTTGTAATTATTACATCAGCCTTTGTATCAAGTTCTCTGTCTATGCCATGATAGATAGAAGTTTTTAACGCAGGAGCAAAGTTTTTAATTTCTTTTACCCAGTTACCCAGAAGTGTTGTCGGACAAACAACCAGAGCCGGCTGTTTAAGGCATCCTGTTTCTTTTTGTTTAAGGATAAAGCTTATAACCTGAATAGTTTTACCAAGCCCCATATCATCGGCCATACAGCAGCCAAAGCCTTTTTTTATGTTGGTATGAAGCCATTTAAAACCTCTTTCCTGATAAGGTCTTAATACCCCTTTGAGGCTTTCCGGAGGAGGAACATCTTCTGTTTTTGTCAAATCTTTCAATATGTTTGCAAAAGCTTCGTCATAGTCAAAATCATAGTCATCCATCTGTGAAGAAAGAGCAGCATGGAGAATCTCCATTTTATTTTTCTCTGTAATTTTAGGATTTTTAACTTTATCTATAAGCTTTGCATTTTCTTCTTTGTCTATTAATACATAATGATCCTTGTATTTAATCAAGCCCTGAGCATCTTTTGTAAGAGCCTCGTACTCTTCAACAGAAAGTTTATCATCACCTATTGCGATAGTGTATGAAAATTCAAATAAATCATTTAACGCGGTTGCTGATGCACCGTTAGACGTAATAATGTCTCGCAATTCAGCCATTCTGGAGGCTTTAACCCTTGCATTAATAGAAGCTCGTGGAGTTACAATATTATCAATACCTTCAGGAAGAATTACGTCAATAGATGCCTTTTGAAGATAATATGAAATCTGTGCGATAATTTTATACACTTCATTTAGATTCATATTGAGTGCAAACTGATTTTCTTCTTCAAAAAATTCTTCAAGTTCGGGATAATATCTGGCCACATAAGTCAATTGTTTTTCAATCAGGTCAACTATTTCCTGATTGGTATAATTGACAAAATGAACTGTTTCGGCATAAACATCTTCAATACGGTATTTTTCATCAGTGTGAATGTTTTTTACATTAATTTTTAATTGATAGTCCTCATCCGTAAGCTTCAATATTTCAAACTCGGGAAGAATATTGTATTTACCGATATATATTTCATCAAGCCATTCGGAAATAGCCAGAGCAAGGTCATTGCCTCTGAAAAATCTTTTGTTAAAGGCATCTTTAATAAAATAGACAGCTGATTTAGCGTCTTTAAATTTAGTTGATTTAATATGCAAAAATTTAAAGATTACATAGTTCAGGCAGGAATCAAGCAGCTTTGCAAAATCGTATTTTTCCGGATTTGTAATAAAATCCTCGGGGATTTCATTTTTAATAGAATTTATGGCAAGAGTTACGTCTTTGCTGTTTTTGTATATTTCATATTTTATTTGAAACAGGTTTTCCGTTTGTTTCACAACCGGTATAAAATGAAGTTTTTCAACTATCTTCATTATTGTGTAAGAAAATCTGTTTAAATAATTAAAGGTTTCAGAACCGTCTTCAAAATTAAGTATTTCATTAAAACTTGTAAAATAATCAAAAATAATATCCTGTTTGATTACATAGCCTATCATATCCTGCTTTACGCCATTTACGTCAATTTCTTTTATTTCTGAACGAAATCTAAAAAGAGAACCTTTTGACTTAGCATAAAAATCAAAGTTATTGGTAGGTGTTACAAAAAAATCACCGTTATCAAGAAGATAAAAATTTGTATTCCTTAAAGGGGTATTTTTGCCTACAAAAGCATCTTCAAATTCGTCTTCAAACAACTGATAAATAGTACTTAACTGCAGACGAAAATCTTTATTTTCCATCCCTGCAGGATTTTCCGTAAGATTCAGAAAAAGTTCATCAATATTATTCTTTTTTATATTTAAACTCATAAAAACCCAATGCTTCGCTATATAAATTTATCAATGGAAAATTATAGCAAAAACATATACGAAATGAAAATAAAAAATTTTAAAAAGAGAAAAAATGCCTTGTTCGACATTTTCGCTGTGTGCCCAATAAGACATTCGAAAATACAAACTTGCTTATTCTTGTATAAACATGATGAAGAAAATCAAGACATATATCAATTTTTTCGGGATTGATTTCATGGTCGTCTCCATCTATCTCAAGATATGTAATATTAAAGTTCTGGTTACTGTTATACAATTTTCTTGCAAGCTGAACAGGTATTGTTCTGTCTCTTCTGGTATGGAGGATAAGCACAGGTGATTTTATTTTTGCAAGTGCTGAAACATTATCAAATTTATTTTTTAGAGGAAACAAAAATGACGGCATTAACATAAGAACTTTTTTAATCAACGCAGGCATTTTTACCTTCCTGGCTATATTTTTAGCCATATCCGAGGCTTTAGAAAAAGGGTTGATAAGTATTGTAAAAGCAGTGTTAATCCTGCAAGAAAAATCAACAGCAACACCTGTTCCCATTGAATGTCCTATTATTCCTATATCTGCAGGTTTTATCCCTTTTGATATTAAATAGTTATACACTGTCTTAACATCATCAAGCGCTCCGTCTTGAGAAAATTCGCCCTCGCTTCGTCCTCTTCCTCTGTAATCAAATGCTATTACCCCCCACCCGTTTTCTACAAATGAAAAATACGCTTTTTGCTGGTATAAATTGCTCTTTTCACTGCTTATACCCTGACAGAAAATTATGTATCTTTTTTCTTTATACGGATTTATATCCCATATATCAATATAATTATTATCAGGTGTTTTCAACCGTATGCTTTTAATTCTGTTTCTCAATTCAGAAATTATCTCATGATTTTCATGCCTGCTGTAGCAGGAATGCGTTTGATAAAACAAACTTTCATACTTCTTTACTGTTTGAAAACTTTGCAAAATACCTGTTTTCGACACTTCTTTTTCATACCAGTCCGCTTTATTTAAATCATTAATGCAATCTTCAACAGTCAACATAAAAAAACCTCCAATATTTCTGACAACAATTTAGCCCATGTTTTATAAAAAAAGTAATATTGAGGTAAAAAACTCTTGACGATACTGCATATTCAAATGCATAATAAGATATAAAAGTTTTCTGAAATGAAAATTAGAAAAATGGAATTAGGAGAAAAGTATGAAAAACGTAAAAACACTTTTTGCTTCAGTGTTGGTAGTTTTTGCTGTTGCAGCATCAGCATTTGCTGCGGATAAAGCACAAACACCCAAAGCAGAAGCATATGCGCATCCGACAATGTTCGGTTCTCAGGCGCAGGAAACTGTAGCAGCTGATGCAGTTTATATTACAGGGGGAAAAATTCTTAAGCCCTGCAATCAAATTACATTAAAGGGCAAAGACAAAGTTCTTGTTGATTCATGGGTGAAAGATGTAATGTCTTTAATCAAAAATAATCAAAACAACAGCGGCTTCAACGAAAAAATGCCCGTTCTTCGTTCAGAACTTGCTGTAATACTTTCAGAAGGTTTTAATTTAAAAGATACAAACACATCAAAAACATACTCTGATATTGCATCAGACTACTGGGCAAAAAATTGGATTTACGGTGCACTAAATTCAGGTGTAATGATTGGTTATCCTGATAACAAATTCAGACCTGACCAGCCGGTTACAAAAGCGGAAGTTTTTGCAACAATCGCTCAATTAATAGAAGTACCGATTGACAGAAGCCTCATTGTTCCTGATTTTAACGGTAAAGAACTGAAATATATCCCGAGATGGGCAATCACTCCTACAAAAGAAGTTGTTGCATCAAAACTCCTAAATGAAGTACCAAATCCTGACAAAGTTAACAACGATGAATACCTCTCAAAAGAACAGGTTGCATATCTGGTAGGTGCTTTAAGAGTAAACTGGGCAGGTAAAAACACTATCGGCAGAGACTGTGCAGCTTCTGACTGCATTAAAAACTACACACCGACTGTGATTAACATTAAACTCGAAGACAGATTATCAGCAAGACAATCAAATGTCGGTGATAAATTCAGTGCCAAAACAACCAAGGATGTTACTATTGCTGGCAAATGCTTCAAAGCAGGTTCATTAGTAAAAGGTGAAGTGGTTGAAGTTGTAAGACCTGGTGTAAACAACCCGGGCTATATAAAAGTTAAATTTATAAAAATTAAAGACGGCGACAACTGTGTATGCTTCCCTAAAAACATATCAGAAGCACAGGCTGATATGATGAAAAATCCAAACTTCATTGCAAGACTCTTCGGCTTCCCGTTCAGCGGCGCAGCAAGAATAGTGGGTGTAGCAGGAAGAACTGCATCATCAGGTGTTAATGTTGTAGGAAACGGTCTTGAACAATTCGGTGACAATCTTTCTAATGTATTTGTTGACACATTGTCACTCAAACCAGTTGCAGGTATTAAAAATGTCGGTAATGCAGTAGTTACTGTAGGTAAAGGAATTTTTGATATTTGCAAACTCGCAGTGAGCGGTACATTCGGCGTTCTTTATGAAGTAACAGACGAAGTGAGATATTTAATCGTACCTCAGTACTCTAATGCTTCAAGCCTAAATCCCGGAGAAGAGTTGAAAATTATTTTCTAATTTGCATCCATATAATAAACAAAAAGGAGAACGGATTAATTCTTGTTCTCCTTTTTGTTATATGTAATTAGTTTTAAAGCATATATTAACATTGTCTTAACAGTTATTGACTTAGAAATACTTAAAAAAGATAATTAAAATTGAATACAAATTATAAAAGTTAAGAAAGACAAACATTATGTATAAACACATTATTTCCGTATTTTTGATATGCTCAATGATTCTTAGCAGCACCGGTACTGTCATTGCAGCACCGGTACAAACACAAACAAACAACGGCTATGAATCACTTGTTCCAAATAAACTCGAGACATCCATGAAAGATGCCATTGCTCACATATACGGTAAAGAAAATGTCGAAAGAATATACAGCCATATAGAATTAATGATAAAACAAGCCAAGTTTGAAAGACGTCCGGACTTATATGAGGACGATTTAAAAAGAGACTCTGACTGGTATAAAGATGAAGTAGTTTATATGTTTTATCCTGACCAGTTTGGAGTAGATGAGTCAGGAAAGCCGGCAACATTCAAAACACTGATTGGAATGCTGGATTATCTGAAAACACTCGGTGTAACAACTATTTATATATTGCCTTTTGCAGATTCACCGATGGGAGATTCTGGTTTTGATGTGCGAGACCCAAAGAATGTCCGTCAGGACCTTGGAGGAATGCAGGAATTCAGTGAGTTTATGACAGCAGCAAGAGAAAAAGGATTTAAAATCAAGGCTGATTTGATATTAAATCACTTTTCCGATCAGCATGAATGGTTCCAGCAGGCATTGAAAGGAGATATTAACAAACTCCATTATTTCATTGCACGTGAAGATTTACCTGAATACCGGCAGTATAAAGATGAAAAACTCGGTTATATGGTAGAATACAAAGAACCAGACGGAACAACAACCAAAAGAAGATTAATCTTTCCTGAAATAACTGATAACCACTACAGAAAAGTTACTATAAAAGGTAAAGACTACTATGTATATCATACCTTCTACCCGTTCCAGCTGGATGTAAACTGGGAAAACCCTCAAGTTTTATACTATATGCTTGATGCAGTAACATTCTGGGCAAATATGGGTGTAGATATTTTCAGGATGGATGCAATACCGTATCTTAGCAAGGAAGAGGGCACAAGTGCAGAAAACCTGCCTAAAACACATTATGTAATACAACTTATAAGTGCATATCTGCAGACTATAGCTCCCCGTTCAGTAATACAGGCAGAAGCCTGTCAGCAGCCAAAAAAAATTCTCCCTTACTTTGGTACGGAAAGAAAAGTTGAACACAACATTAAAGGCAGCCTTAAAGAAATAACAAGAACTGATGAAGTACAGCTTTGCTATCACTTCCCGTATATGCCTGCAATCTGGGCATCGCTTGTAACTGCAGACAATTCATATTTCTGGAAGGCATACAGAAATACTCCTAAGATTCCGGATTCTTCCGCATGGGCAATGTTTTTAAGAGTTCATGATGAATTAACTCTTGAAATGGTCAATGAAAAAACAAGAGAATTACTTTACGACGGACTTTCCCCTAAAGGTGCAGCATTTAGAAAAGGCTATGGAGTCTCGGGCAGACTTGCAAGTTTCCTTGACAAGGATCCTGACAGAATAGGTATGGCTTTTTCAATACTGCTTTCTTTACCCGGTGTACCAATAATCTACTACGGCGATGAAATAGGTATGCCAAACAATTTTGCAAATGCAAAACAATCAGCAAAGAAACGCGAAGCAAAACAGAAAGCTGATAAGAAAAACAAAACAAAAATGCTTAGCTACTTTGACAGCAGAGATATTAACAGAGGACCAATTAAACAAAAAGTATTTTATGATGCAATAAAAAATACAGATACATATAATCACAAGGTATTTGCAAGGGTTCAAAAACTTATTAAAATCAGAAAGCAATACCCTGTAATGACACGCGGTACATTTACTGAAATAAAAACAGAATCCCCGGAGGTCTTTGCTTATGTCAGAGAATACAAAAATGACAGGATTGTTGTAATAAACAATCTTTCCAATGACAAAATCAAAGCAACTGTATTATTTACCAATGACAACTTTGGTAAAAAAAGCAAAGATGTATATATGAAAGACCTCTTAACTGATAAAATGGTCAGAACAAGGGTTCAAAATAAAAAACTTACAGTACGACTCAACCCGTATGATGCAATGTGGCTTAAGCTTTAGATAGTTTTTTATTTTCACCGAAAGTAAAGAATCTTTTCTTTAAATATTTTAAACCAACGCCTATATAGGTAGAAATTACCATTGTAAGGACAAAATAAAGATACGTTGTCTGAACAGGGTTGTAAATCCAGTAGATGTTATGATTTGCTCTTTCTGTTATCGGTATGTTATGAATATGAAGTAGTACAGCAGTAATAATAAACATTACAAGCAAATGATTTGCCATAATATGGTAGGTATTTTCACCCATCAAACGTACAAACTTCACATCTTTAAGATAAGGGTATGTTATTTTAACAACGAACAATGATGCCCATATACCCGTTAGTGCCGTTAATACAGGCACAATCAACTGCTGGTCGAACCTTGCCCACACAAGCACATAACTCAAGCCTATTCCGTGTACAGGGTCAAAATCTCTGTTAAAAAGCCACAAAATCGACTGAATTACGATAATACAACCCAGCCATTTTGCCGTAAATATATTTATCCTGTCTTCAATAAAATGTCTGTAATAATATCCAAGATAAACAAAAAACACCGAAAACATAGTTCTTATTACAATAAGCATAAAGGGATCAACTTTTACCACTTTAGAAACAGGAATAGCAAGGATTCCCAGTATACCAAACACTGCAAGGTGAAAATATCTGTTGTCTTTTATAGTTCTTAGCATCCTGAATAAAAATAAAAAAGTAATCATTGTCATAAAAAGTTGTGTAACAAACCACAAAGGACAAGCAAGATTAAATTGATGACCGTTTAAAAACGGTGTTATAAAAAAGTTTTTTAAAGAAACCGGTTCACCCCAGAATTTACCCGTAAGATGAAAAATCAAAACAGTTACCCCCAGATAAAACAGATTATACCAGAAGTAAGGAACAAGAAGGCTCTTAAAACGTCTCTCTATAAATGTTGCCGCCTCATCAAGGTATTTTTCTTTGAACAAATATCCTGAAATAAAGAAAAACAATGCAAGTTGAAAAGAATACGGAGTAAACATACCCATAAGAGAAAACTCCAGATGTCCCGACACAACAAGCAGAATAGCTAAAGCTTTAAGCAAGGTAACTTTTGTTGAAAAATCTTCATTGTTCATTAGTTTTAGCCCTCAAAATAATAAGAATATTTTTATTTTTAATTTTAATATAAAGATAATTTTAGAGTTAAAATTATACTAAAGTAATATACTAAAGGAGAGTCACATGAGTATTTTTGAAGCAGGGATGATGGTTTGCTTCGGTGTCAGCTGGCCGATTGCAGCATACAAAACATACAAGGCAAAATGTGTTCAGGGAAAAAGTTTTGCTTTTTCATGTCTGATTTTAACAGGATATATTTGCGGTATTATACACAAACTTTTCTTTTATATGGACTGGGTTATATGGCTGTATCTTTTGAATATGCTGTTTTTGATTATTGATATGACATTGTATTGGAGATACAAGAAATGCTGATTGCATATGAAAATTACCTGAGTTTTTTAGATTCAAGGTTGGAAAAATTTTTTAAATCACAAGAGCCTTATATATTTTGTAAAAAGGGCTGCACAAAATGCTGCCGGCATGCGCAGTTTCCTTATTCTCTTTTAGAAATGCAGTATGTGCTTGCAGGTCTGCATAATTTGGACAAAAAAACGCTGAATAAAATTGAACAGAACCTTGCAAACATACTAACAAGAAAACAAAAATTCAAAGGTAAAAAATTCTTATATGATTGTCCGTTTTTGATTAATGATGAATGCGCTGTATATAAATACAGAGGTGTTATCTGCCGTACATTCGGACTTATTACACAGTATGAAAACGGAACAATTAAATCTCCGTTCTGTGCGCATAAGGGTTTAAATTATTCCAATGTATTAAACCTGAGACAAAAAACCATTTCAATAAGAAAATTCAAAAAGTTAAATGTCAAAGAAGAACCTCTGGGCTTCAACATAAGTTATGAATTTTTAACAGGTTCGGCTTTTGAAGCACAATTCAACTTGAAGTTCGGACAGATGAAACCATTGATAGAATGGTTTGAGGCATAGAGTAAAATAACCTATGCCTCCATATTCCATTAATTAACTGTTAGCTATTTTCCTGAAAGTTTTAATCCTGTTATCATATTTTCAAGTTTTTGCAGTTCTTTCTTATTTTTGATTGCAGCAAAAGAACATTTTATAAACTCTATACAATATGGATTGTGAGATATTTTCTTAAATTCATCTAATATGAATAAAAGATTCTTTTCTGTTTCTTTATCCACAGAATGCTTGCTTACCTTGACATTTTGAGTTAAAGATATTTCGTCATTTGCATTGAACTCAAAATCAAATAACTCTGCGGGTTTGAGATTCAGTGCAATACAAATCTTTTCAAGAGTTTTACAAGAAGGAAAATGAATACCGTTCTCGATTTTTGATAATTGCCTTGAATCGATTTCAATCATTTCTGCAAGTTGTTCTTGAGTAAGATTTGCAAGTTTTCTGAAAATTTTAATGTTTGTACCAACAGCGGTTTTGAAGTTTACCATAATTTTTCTCCTTTCGTTTTGCTATGGTGCTAAATCATCGATATAGCAATAAAAATCGCTATATTTTAAATTCAGAACCAATCAGGAGATTGGGTAAATAGCAGAACAAAAGAATAAAATCGTTAAATTCTTGAAATCTCGATTACAACTACATTTTCAAAAAGAAATAACTTTATTTTCGTTTTTACAAAAATTCATAGAAATGACTATTATAAGAAAAAAATTCTCCGAAGAGAGTTAAAAAAAATGCCGTTGGCCACTCTGCCGAGTAAAAGCTGACTAAATGTCAGGTTTTACGAGAGGTAGAAACGGGAACAGGTTCGACTCCGGACAAAAAAAGACCTCTTACGAAGTCTTTTAAATGGTGCCGTTGGCCACTCTGCCGAGTAAAAGCTGACTAAATGTCAGGTTTTACGAGAGGTAGAAACGGAAACAGGTTCGA